>NZ_JBAKHD010000034.1:0-1086 GCF_049065735.1 Brucella sp. IR073 | reverse complement strand
GTTCCTGTTGTAATCCTCCTTCCATGCGGTGATGGCGGCGCGGGCCTGGGTGAGTGACGAGAACAGGGTCTCGTTGAGGCACTCGTCGCGGAAGCTGCCGTTGAAGCTTTCGACGAAGCCGTTTTGCATCGGCTTGCCGGGGGCGATGTAGTGCCATTCGACCTTTGTCTCCTGGCACCATTTGAGGATGGCCATGCTGGTCATCTCCGTGCCGTTGTCCGAGACGATCGTCTTCGGCTTCCCCCGTCTGACGATAAGGGTGTCCAACTCGCGGGCAAGCCGAGCGCCCGACAGGGATGTGTCGGCGACCAGGCACAGGCATTCGCGGGTGAAGTCGTCGACAACCGCCAGCACCCGGAAGCGGCGACCGTCGGTGAAGGCATCGCTGACGAAGTCCAAACTCCAGCGCTCGTTGGGGCGTGACGGCAGAGCCAGGGGACGTCTCGTCCCCAARGCCCGCTTTCGGCCGCCGCGCTTGCGCACCGTCAGCTTCTCCTCCCGATAAAGACGTCGAAGCTTCTTCAGGTTCATGACGATCCCCTGACGGTCGAGCATCACGTGGATGCGGCGATAACCGAAGCGTCGGCGCTCCGACGCCACCTTCTTCATCGCCTCCCGAATGGTCGCATCGTCAGGCCGCACGCTGCGGTATCGCATGCTCGACCGATCAAACGATAGAACCTCACACGCCCGACGCTGGCTCACTCCATGCTGCGCACAGACGTGAGCCACCGCATTCCGCTTCACATCGGGCGTCACCATTTTTTTGCAGCGACATCCTTCAGTATCGCATTGTCCAGCATGGCCTCGGCGAGAAGCTTCTTCAGTTTGGCATTCTCGTCCTCAAGCGCCTTCAGCTTGCGGGCATCCGACACGTCCATGCCGCCATACTTCGCCTTGTATTTGTAGAAAGTCGCATCCGAGATGCCGTGCTTGCGGCAGACATCAACCGTCTTCGCGCCCGCCTCCTGCTCCTTCAATATCCCGATGATCTGTTCTTCCGTGAACCGTGAACGCTTCATTCGTCCGTCTCCTCGTTGTGACGGACTCTACCAAAATCTGGAGGAAGTTCAGGGTCTCAGGTCA
>NZ_JBAKHD010000033.1:0-1148 GCF_049065735.1 Brucella sp. IR073 | reverse complement strand
GCAGACATCAACCGTCTTCGCGCCCGCCTCCTGCTCCTTCAATATCCCGATGATCTGTTCTTCCGTGAACCGTGAACGCTTCATTCGTCCGTCTCCTCGTTGTGACGGACTCTACCAAAATCTGGAGGAAGTTCAGGGTCTCAGGTCACAGGCGTTGCTGGCGCCTTCAGTTTCGGCTCCGACTTTAGCGTTGGACCGAACGGAACGCTCGATGCAAACCATTTCTCCGAAACCATCGGCTCGCTTTCCAATGACGGAAGGGTGAGGATTTCCGGCGACGATGCCAGCACCACCTTCGGCACGACGTTGACAGTCACCCGCAATTACATCGGGCAAGGCGGTGCGGTCTATCTGAAGACCAAACTTGAAGGCGACGATTCCCAGACCGACCGGCTTGTCATCAATGGCGACACCTCGGGCAACTCGACACTGGTTGTGAAGAATGTCGGCGGTAACGGTGCGCAAACCGTCGAGGGTATCAAGGTCGTGGAAGTCGGCGGCGCGTCGAAGGGTACCTTCGCGCTTTGGGGTGATTATGAATATGATGACCAACCGGCGGTGGCGGCCGGCGCTTATTCCTACAGGCTCTTCAAGGGCAGCGCGGGCGTAGGCGGCGCCGGAAATGCGGCAATCAGCGAGGGTGACTGGTATCTGCGGTCCGTGCTATCCGATACATGTCAGGGATCCGATTGCCCGCCACCTTGCGTGGGGCCAGGTTGCCCGACCCCGCCGCCGCTGTACCAGGCCGGCGTTCCGGTCTATGAGGCGTATTCCTCGGTCCTCCAGGAGTTGAACGCCGTCGGTACCTTGCGCCAGCGCGTCGGCAACCGCTACTGGAGCGGCGCGGCCAATCCTGTCGTCGCGCAAGGCGATGGAGAGGAGACAGCTGCGGCTTCCGCTGAAGCAGGCGGCGATATCAACACCTCAACCTATGTCTGGGGTCGGGTCGAGGGCGCGCATGGCCGCTTCGAGCCGCGCTACTCGACCAGCGCCACCCGCTACAACATCAACACCTATGGTCTTGAAACCGGCATAGACGGCAAGCTTTACGAGACGGCAATGGGAAGCCTGATCGGCGGGATTACCGCGCATTACGGCTATGCCAAGGCCACCATGGGCTCGGTCCACGGCCAGGGCGGGGTCGATGC
>NZ_JBAKHD010000032.1:0-1148 GCF_049065735.1 Brucella sp. IR073 | reverse complement strand
GGGAACCTGCGGCTGGATCACCTCCTTTCTAAGGAAGACGTTTTTAGCCTTGTCGCAAGGCAGGCAAAAACCTCTTATTAGAACAATAGATCATTGAAAGTCATTCAATGGTCGACACGCGGACCTGCCGCCTTCGTTTCTCTTTCTTCTTTGGATAGCGCTCGCGCGCCGTACCGCCTTCCTTCGGAAGGCTGGCGCTCCGCGGGGGCGCGGCACGAGCCGCGACGGCCGGTCGGCCTTGCGAAGCCTTCGGCTTCGAGGGCGCCAGACTGTTTAGGCGTGTGCTCTTAGCTAGCTGCGTGATCTTCGGATCATGCTGCTCAGGGCTTGTAGCTCAGTTGGTTAGAGCGCGCGCTTGATAAGCGTGAGGTCGGAGGTTCAAGTCCTCCCAGGCCCACCATTTGTCTAGAAGGGGCCGTAGCTCAGCTGGGAGAGCACCTGCTTTGCAAGCAGGGGGTCGTCGGTTCGATCCCGTCCGGCTCCACCAAGACTTTTGGTGTCGAGAGGACGGATGGCTGTTGTGCTGAATATCCAAAGAGAAAAATGTTTGCGGATTGCCCGAGGGTGATCTGCCTGTTCTGTATGAAAATCGTGAAGAGAAGATGTAATCGGACCGGATGAATATCCGGTGTCGCAAGGGACGCTCATTAACCCTTGCAGATGATTGGCGTGTTTAACCGCCGCCACCGATTGTATCTCGAGAAGCTGGTCTTTCTGCCATGCTGTCGTTGCAAATCCTTCGGATTTGCGCGGTGAGCATTGGCAATGAGAACGATCAAGTGTCTTAAGGGCATTTGGTGGATGCCTTGGCATGCACAGGCGATGAAGGACGTGATACGCTGCGATAAGCGTCGGGGAGGTGCGAATACCCTTTGATCCGACGATTTCCGAATGGGGAAACCCACCTTAGATAGCTAGAAAATGTGAGCTGTTGTTTATGACAACAGTTCATCTTTCTAGCTATCAACAATAAGGTATCTAACTTTCGAATACATAGGGGTTAGAAGCGAACCTGGGGAACTGAAACATCTAAGTACCCAGAGGAAAGGACATCAAACGAGACTCCGCTAGTAGTGGCGAGCGAACGCGGACCAGGCCAGTGGCAATGAGGAATAAAGTGGAACGATCTGGAAAGTTCGGCCATAGCG
>NZ_JBAKHD010000031.1:0-1177 GCF_049065735.1 Brucella sp. IR073 | reverse complement strand
ATGGCGAAGAGTAAGTTTGAACGTACGAAGCCGCATGTGAACATTGGCACGATCGGTCACGTCGACCACGGCAAGACGTCGCTGACGGCAGCGATCACGAAGTATTTCGGTGAGTTCAAGGCGTATGACCAGATCGACGCCGCTCCGGAAGAGAAGGCGCGCGGCATCACCATCTCGACCGCGCACGTCGAGTACGAGACGGAGAACCGTCACTACGCCCACGTCGATTGCCCCGGCCACGCCGACTATGTGAAGAACATGATCACCGGCGCTGCGCAGATGGACGGCGCGATCCTGGTTTGCTCGGCTGCCGACGGCCCGATGCCGCAGACCCGCGAGCACATCCTGCTCGCCCGTCAGGTCGGCGTTCCCGCCATCGTCGTGTTCCTGAACAAGGTCGACCAGGTCGACGATCCGGAGCTGCTTGAGCTGGTTGAGCTCGAAGTCCGCGAGCTTCTGTCGAAGTACGACTTCCCCGGCGACGAGATCCCCATCGTCAAGGGTTCGGCTCTGGCTGCCCTCGAAGACTCCAACAAGGAGATCGGCGAGAATGCGGTTCGCGAGCTGATGAAGGCCGTCGACGCCTACATCCCGACGCCGGAGCGTCCGGTTGACCAGCCGTTCCTGATGCCGATCGAAGACGTGTTCTCGATCTCGGGCCGCGGCACGGTCGTCACGGGCCGCGTCGAGCGCGGTATCGTCAAGGTCGGTGAGGAAGTCGAGATCGTCGGCATCCGTCCGAACGCCAAGACGACCGTGACCGGCGTTGAAATGTTCCGCAAGCTGCTCGACCAGGGTCAGGCTGGCGACAACATCGGCGCGCTGCTGCGCGGTATCGACCGTGAAGGCGTCGAGCGCGGCCAGGTGCTGTGCAAGCCGGGTTCGGTGAAGCCGCACACGAAGTTCGTTGCCGAAGCATACATCCTGACCAAGGACGAAGGTGGCCGTCATACGCCGTTCTTCACCAACTACCGCCCGCAGTTCTACTTCCGCACGACCGACGTGACCGGTATCGTGACGCTGCCTGAGGGCACCGAGATGGTGATGCCCGGCGACAACGTGACGATGAACGTGTCCCTGATCGTTCCGATCGCGATGGAAGAGAAGCTGCGCTTCGCTATCCGTGAAGGCGGCCGCACCGTCGGCGCCGGCATCGTGTCGAAGATCGTCGAATAAT
>NZ_JBAKHD010000030.1:0-1279 GCF_049065735.1 Brucella sp. IR073 | reverse complement strand
AAGGAAACCCACGCAGCATTCGACGACGACTGATTGATCCATTTAGACCTGTCGGCTCGCCCCCGGCGCCATTCTCAAAAAGGATATTGATATGACAAACGATACCGACAAACCCTCTTTGGAAGAGTCCGGCAAGGAGCCGTCCACGGTCGTCAGCGATCCCCAGCCGATAAAGATCACGGGGCAGCACGCAATTCCTCATTATACACCGGAACCGCTGACGGCAACGAACCCCAACGCCGATTCTGTGGTGAACAGGATCTACTGGACGCGCTACCCAGTCAGCGGCGGGGGTCCGGAGCAAATCGTCACTTTCGATCCCAACGTTTCGGACGTTTCCGACAATCAGGCCAGCACGAAGGTTACCGTCTCTGGTCAGAATGTCATCGCCTTCCCTAACATCTATGCCCGCGCCGACAACCCGAACGTGCCCACCGGTCAGATATACTTCTATGTAACTGAAGTGACCGATCCGCCTGCCGGCAACACACTTTCCATCGTCTCGCTGAACAGCAATCCCCTCAAGGCCAATGAACCGCATCTGCTGCGGGCCGCCTATCAGGTGACGGCGACGGGAGCACCGCTCGCCGGACAAACGGTCAACTGGGCGATCGTTCCTCCAGTCGCCGGCGTCTCCGTAAACCCTCAGCAGACGACGACCCAGACGGATGGCACGACTGTAACTTCCATCCAATACACCGGTTCCGGCACAGCCTCCGTCACCGTGAAAGCCACCGCAGGCGGTACGGATGTTGCCACCTTCATAGTCGATTTCGCGCAAACCGCCCCATATATGCCCGGTCACACCAACAAGCTGGCGCTTGAATCCCTTGATGGCATGCACGGCTTACCGACGAACACGCCGCACAAGCTGAAATGTACTTATACCGTCAACAACGGTGGGTCTGTCGGGCCCAACAAGGAGGTACATTGGTATGCCTCGGATGACCGGCTTACCTTCAGCGGCGGCAGCGGCCAGTCGGCGGCGGGCAATGTCTCCTTCACCGACGCGGCGGGCGTCGCGACCATCGATGTCACCGCTTCCGGCGGCGGCGCCATCGACAATGTGGTAATCGGTACGTTGGGCGGTTGGAACGCATATATCGGCACCTACGATCATTCCGAACCAGATCTGGAACTCTCCTTCGTTCCGGTTCCGACCGTCAAGGGCATCGTCATCGACAAGGCCTATGCCCAACTTCCGCCCGCCAGCAACCCGCCCAGGAAGAGATTCCCCTTCGCCCTCATCGAGTGCCAGCTGCAGGTCGAGAACGGAACC
>NZ_JBAKHD010000029.1:0-1288 GCF_049065735.1 Brucella sp. IR073 | reverse complement strand
GGGAACCTGCGGCTGGATCACCTCCTTTCTAAGGAAGACGTTTTTAGCCTTGTCGCAAGGCAGGCAAAAACCTCTTATTAGAACAATAGATCATTGAAAGTCATTCAATGGTCGACACGCGGACCTGCCGCCTTCGTTTCTCTTTCTTCATGGATATCGCTCACGCGCCGTACCGTCTTCCTTCGGAAGTCTGGCGCTCCGCGGGGGCGCGGCACGAGCCGCGACGGCCGGTCGGCCTTGCGAAGCTTCGCTTCGAGGGCGCTAGACCGTTTAAGCGTGTGCTCTTAGCTAGGGCTTGTAGCTCAGTTGGTTAGAGCGCGCGCTTGATAAGCGTGAGGTCGGAGGTTCAAGTCCTCCCAGGCCCACCATTTAATCTTGAGGGGCCGTAGCTCAGCTGGGAGAGCACCTGCTTTGCAAGCAGGGGGTCGTCGGTTCGATCCCGTCCGGCTCCACCAGGACTTTTGGTGTTGAGCGGATTTGCCGATATCCATGGGAAAACCAAGTTTGCGGATCGTTCGCTGAATGATCTGCCTGTTCTGTATGAAAATCGTGAAGAGAAGATGTAATCGGACCGGATGAATATCCGGTGTCGCAAGGGACGCTCATTAACCCTTGCAGATGATTGGCAAGCCTAACCGCTGCCACCGATTGTATCTCGAGAAGCTGGTCTTTCTGCTGATGATCATCGAGTAAGCCGTAGGGCGTCTGTGGCGACAATCTCTTCGAGATTGCGCCGTGGTGCGCGACAAATCCTTCGGATTTGCGACGTGACGATCCCTTCGGGATCGCACTGATGAGCATTGGCAATGAGAACGATCAAGTGTCTTAAGGGCATTTGGTGGATGCCTTGGCATGCACAGGCGATGAAGGACGTGATACGCTGCGATAAGCCACGGGGAGGTGCGAATACCCTTTGATCCGTGGATTTCCGAATGGGGCAACCCACCTTAGATAGCTAGAAAATCAATATAGTTGGAGCGAACGCTGTAGGATTTAGACCCCTACAGACCGCTAGGTCGTCGGCCGGATGGCCGCCCCCGCGGAGCGCCAGCCCCGAAGGGGCGGTACGGCGCGCGAGCGAGAACTATATCGGTTTCTAGCTATCAATAATAAGGTATCTACACTTGAATACATAGAGTGTTAGAAGCGAACCTGGGGAACTGAAACATCTAAGTACCCAGAGGAAAGGACATCAAACGAGACTCCGCTAGTAGTGGCGAGCGAACGCGGACCAGGCCAGTGGCAATGAGGAATAAAGTGGAACGATCTGGAAAGTTCGGCCATAGCG
>NZ_JBAKHD010000028.1:0-1294 GCF_049065735.1 Brucella sp. IR073 | reverse complement strand
AAGGAAACCCACGCAGCATTCGACGACGACTGATTGATCCATTTAGACCTGTCGGCTCGCCCCCGGCGCCATTCTCAAAAAGGATATTGATATGACAAACGATACCGACAAACCCTCTTTGGAAGAGTCCGGCAAGGAGCCGTCCACGGCCGTCAGCGATCCCCAGCCGATAGAGATCACGGGGCGGCGTATGTTTCCTCATTATACACCGGAACCACTGACGGCAACGAACCCCAACGCCGATTCTGCGGTGAACAGGATCTACTGGACGTACTACCCAGCCAGCAGCGGTCCTGAGCAAATTATCACTTTCGACCCCAACGTTTCGGAGGTGTCCGACAATCAGGCCAGCACAAAGGTTACCGTATCCGGCCGGAATATCCTCACCTACACCCCTATCATCTATGCCCGCGCCGACAATCCGAACGTGCCCAGCGGTGAGAGATTCTTCTGGGTGACAGAGGTGGACGATCCGCCTGCCGGCAACACACTTTCCATCGTCTCGCTGAACGGCAATCCCCTCAAGGCCAACGAACCGCATCTGCTGCGGGCCACCTATCAGGTGACGGCGACGGCAGCACCGCTCGCCGGACAAACGGTCAACTGGGCGATCGTTCCTCCAGTCGCCGGCGTCTCCGTCAACCCACAGCAGACGACGACCCAGACGGATGGCACGACGAGAACTTCCATTCAATACACCGGTTCCGGCACTGCCTCCGCCACCGTGAAGGCTACCGCAGGCGGCACGGATGTTGCCACCTTCATAGTCGATTTCGCGCAAACCGCCCCATATCTGCCCGGTTACACCAACAAGCTGGCGCTTGAATCCCTTGATGGCATGCACGGCTTGCCGACGAACACGCCGCACAAGCTCAAATGTACTTATACCGGCTTCTACGGTCAGTCTGTGGGGCGCACAATAGGGGTGTACTGGTATGCCTCGGATGACCGGCTTACCTTCAGCGGCGGCAGCGGCGAGTCGGCATGGGGCCAGCCGGCGGCGGGCAATGTTTCCTACACCGACGCGGCGGGCGTCGCTACCATCGATGTCACCGCTTCCGGGGGCGCCGCCATCGACAATGCGGTAATCGGTGCGTTGGGCAGTTGGAACGCATATATGGGCACCTACGATCATTCCGAACCAAATCTGGAACTCTCCTTCGTTCCGGTTCCGACCGTCAAGGGCATCGTCATCGACAAGGCCTATGCCCAACTTCCGCCCGCCAGCAACCCGCCCAGGAAGAGATTCCCCTTCGCCCTCATCGAGTGCCAGCTGCAGGTCGAGAACGGAACC
>NZ_JBAKHD010000027.1:0-3281 GCF_049065735.1 Brucella sp. IR073 | reverse complement strand
CATCCAGGCTCCATCTATATAACCGTCTATGGGCCGAACAAAGACGTCACACTTACCGTTTATGCTTGGTCCAACCAGGAAATGAGCGGCACCAATTTCGTCGGCAGTGCTCAGATCACGTTCAAAGCATCGCCCACTCCCCCGAACGGTTCGGTCGGCCTTATGGGGATCGAAGGCCAGCCCATCTCCTCTGACCCACTTGTCAATCCCCATCTTTTCAGAGCCGTCTGCCTGGATATTCATGGCAATCCTCTTACCGGGACGGTCAAATGGCAGTTGTCGCAGCAGTCGGAAACGAACTACATGCTCCTTGCCGACGAGACACCCATTCCGCCTGATGGCATTGCTGTCAACGGGATGAGCGGGAGTGGCGGCCAGAATTATGACTATAACGTACAGGCCGTTGTGCCAAACAACCTCGCAGGCAATTTGCCGGTGTCGATGGACACTTTCCCCAAAGTCGCCATAACGCTCGGAACCAACGGGCTCAGGAATCTGGTGTCGGCTTATCCAGGCACGCATGACAACGTAGAAATGCTGTGGACGGTCTATCCGGCGGACCAAGTCACCCTGGAAAACCAGACGACGGAGGTAGGGTCAGACGGTCTCTACCGCAATACCATCACCGGTGTGACCGGCGAGGCGCCGTTCACCGCCTATTTGGCGGCCAGCACCTTCAACCCGCAACTAGGCACCCGCGACTATTCCTATACCCTCCCGCGCAGGTTCATCCCTCCGAGCATCGTCATCGACAAGCCCTATGCGCAGCTGCCACCCAATGGCAGCGGCGTTTCGACCAGATTTCCCGACGCCGTCGTCAAATGCCAGATACAGAATAACTGGGCGACCGGAACCGAAACCCTGTATCTTCTCACCGACCAGCCCGTGAGCACCATCACCGTGCTCAACGCGGATGGCCACCCGATCAGCAGCGGCCGGAACGGCTATCCCATCACCACCAACGGCACCGACCCGACGACCTTCTATGTCGGTTCGGGCACCCAGACCCGCCTCGATCTTTACATGCAGTGGAATGGCAAAAACCTGCCCCGCGCCTCCCTCGCCTTCGCCGACAATGATCCCTCGGCCAACGCATCCCTGACGGCCCCCACCATCAAGGAACTGACGGGTACGGTCCTGAACATCCCAACCGGCTGCCCGGTCATGCCCTTCAAGGTCAACCTTCCAACGGACACGACCCTGCGTCCCAACGACAAGGTAGCGTTCATTCTCAACGACCGGATCGTCTATAATGGACGGGCCGAGCAAGCGCTGCCCAACGCCGATGGCATCGATGTCGCCTATGCCACGCTCGACGTCTCGGGCGGCACCAACAAGCTGATCTATGTCGCCTATAACGGCGCCTGGAAGCAGTCGAAGCCCCTTTCCTTTACGGCTCAGGGCACACCGCAGACCGGACCGTGCAACATCTCCGACCGGCCCCTGCCGGCACCGGAGATTGCAATACTCCCGCCCTTTGACTCGGTTACGCCGGACAAGGTTGCTCCTGTCTTCGAAGTCTATATCGACGGAAGCACCCTCAAGGACGATGATCAGGTGACGGTGTTCTTCTATCTGCAGGGCAACGACGTCCTCTCCGCGCAGATGGGGAAGGGGACTGTCACAATACATAACGTCGTGCCGGTAACGGCGTACACTGTCGAAATATTCTTCCAACCCCCAAACGATAACCGATGGACCCCCGCCCGCATCTACACCCTGCCGCAATGGGCCGTCGCCGGCTATGCCAGCGCAACCACCGACACCGGTCCGACCGGCGCAGGCACCCTCCAGGTCGATTACATGGTGGTGTCGAACGGTAAGACGACATGGTCGAAGATCGCAAGCTATACGCTTAACTCAACGATCTGAATAGCAGCAAACAGGGCTGCTCCTCTCGCCGGAGGAGCAGCCCGAGCTTTGATAATCAATGTTTTACACGACGAGACGCTCCAGCGCGGGCGTCCAAACTTTTAAGGAGAAAAGATATGATGAAAGATGTTGAGAAGAAAATTGATACACGCGGCACCGCCATAGGCGATGGAGGCCTACACCTTCAGCCACCTCCGGAGCCCCTTTACCTCTACGCTACCCATGCCTTCGGTGTGACCCTCGACAATGACGCCAACCTCATCTATTGGGATGCGCCAACATCCAGGCTCCATCTATATAACCGTCTATGGGCCGAACAAAGACGTCACACTTACCGTTTATGCTTGGTCCAACCAGGAAATGAGCGGCACCAATTTCGTCGGCAGTGCTCAGATCACGTTCAAAGCATCGCCCACTCCCCCGAACGGCTCGGTCGGCCTTATGATAGTCGACGGCCAGCCCATCTCCTCTGACCAACTAGACAGCCCCCATCTTTTCAGAGCCGTCTGCCTGGATATTCACGGCAATCCTCTTACCGGGACGGTCAAATGGCAGTTGTCGCAGCAGCCGGAAACGAACTACATGCTCCTTGCCGACGAGACACCCATTCCGCCTGACGGCGTTGCTGTCAACGGGATGAGCGGGAGTGGCGGCCAGAATTATAGCTTTAACGTACAGGCCGTTGTGCCAAATAACCTCCCAAGCAATTTGCCGGTGTGGGTGGAAACTTTCCGCGTAAGCAACATGACGATACGGTTCGATACGTTTGTGCGGCAGATTTCGGCGGTCTATATCGGCACGTCTCATATTCCGGAAATCCTTTGGACGGTCTATCCGGCGGACCAGGTAATCCTTGAAAACCAAACGACATCAACAGAGCCGGACGGGAGCTGGCAGAATACCGTCACTAGTGTCACAGGCGAGGCGCGGTTCACCGCCTATTTCGCAGTAAGCGCCTTCAACCCGCTGATAGGCAACCGAGAATTCTCCGGTTCCTTCAGGGTCAGGCTGAAGCCGCCGAGCATCGTCATCGACAAGCCCTATGCGCAGCTGCCGCCCAATGGCAGCGGCGTTTCGACCAGATTTCCCGACGCCGTCGTCAAATGCTAGATACAGAATAACTGGGCGACCGGAACCGAAACCCTGTATCTTCTCACCGACCAGCCCGTGAGCACCATCACCGTGCTCAACGCGGATGGCAACCCGATCAGCAGCGGCCGGAACGGCTATCCCATCACCACCAACGGCACCGACCCGACGACCTTCTATGTCGGTTCGGGCACCCAGACCCGTCTCGATCTCTACATGCAGTGGAATGGCAAAAACCTGCCCCGCGCCTCCCTCGCCTTCGCCGACAATGATCCCTCGGCCAACGCATCCCTGACGGCCCCCACCATCAAGGAACTGAC
>NZ_JBAKHD010000026.1:0-2978 GCF_049065735.1 Brucella sp. IR073 | reverse complement strand
GTCCGCCGGGCGACAGCGGAATATATGAAGGTTCTCCACAATATCTATCATCCGGTCTCGCTGGCCAATGGGGAAGCGGAGAGGGACATTCGGGCGATTGCCTGCGGAATGCGGGATAGTGATATTCTGGCGGCGGAGTTTGCCGAACTTAGCCAGGGTGACGTTCCCTATTTCGAAATTGCCTTCAACGAGGCTGTGCTCTTCGATGGGCAGGGCAGAAAGCTGGCGACGCCGATTTCGCACTCGCCAAGCCGGAACGTCGAATATGAGTTCGCCCGCCTCACGCCCGCATTTATCGATCAGGTAGAAGAAGACATCCGCTACTCCTACCTGACCTACCGCGCCTACAAGCAACCGGGTAGCACGCCGCACGGGCCCAACTATGCGGGTCTCGCCGATATTCCCGACGATCGATGGCTCGCCGAACTCGGACGGAACGTCCTTGAAGGGCTATTAGAGCGAGCCACCGTGCTGGACGGCAATTATTGTTGGCGCAGCGTCAATATGCTTGATGAGCACACGATCCGCATGGGCTTAAGCGGAATCGATCTCTATGATGGCACCGCCGGTCTCGCGTTGGCCTTTCATGCCGTCGGCCGCTGGCTCTCATATGACCGGTTCCTCGATTTCGCCCGTGTGCTCGCCACACAGACAATCCGCGGATTGGAGAATGTGAAGGATGGGGCGCCAACTGCGCTCGGTGCCTATACGGGCACGACGGGGATTCTCTGGGCGGTCAGCATGATCGAGACGGACCGGCTTCCCTGGCTTTTGCCGATGCTCGAAAGGGAACTTGCCCGGCTCTCCCGCTATCTTCTGACGAGTGACTGGAGCGACTATAAGACCCTCGATATCATCAGCGGCGCGGCGGGTATACTTGAGATGCTCTTAAGGCTGCACCGCCTTTACCGCCATTATCCTGTCGCTGATGGCATGGAGAAGCTCGCCGCTTTTACCTTTGAGCTTTTGAAGGAAAAGTCCGCAGTGCTTCTTACCGAAGAGACCCTACTCGGTTTTGCCCACGGAACCGCCGGTGTATCCTCTGCCCTCGCGCAATATATGACCTATTTCGGCCGGCGCGATGCGGAAGCGATCGAAACGATCATGCGTCACATCGCGCATGAAACCCGCCACCGGACGGATGCCGGCTGGCCACGGCTCGATAAAGACGGCGGCTGCAACACCTCGTGGTGTCACGGGACGGTGGGGATGGGCTTTTCACGGCTGCATTGCCGGCCATATATTCCCGCCGATGTTTACGACGCCGACATGCGCATCGTCACAGCCCGGCTCGGAGAAAGGCAGCCTTCCCTATGCCTTTGCCACGGCATGATCGGGGATCACTGGCTCGCCCGCGCGCTCGGCCTCGACGAAACTGCCATCCTGCATCGAATCCGGCGTGAAACCGAACTTCACGGCATAAGCACGGGCCTGGGTCTCACCGGCTTCGAGCTTGCCGGTGCC
This sequence comes from Brucella sp. IR073, assembly GCF_049065735.1. Lineage (NCBI taxonomy): Bacteria > Pseudomonadati > Pseudomonadota > Alphaproteobacteria > Hyphomicrobiales > Brucellaceae > Brucella > Brucella sp. IR073. Next base: position 1,514 of record NZ_JBAKHD010000026.1, on the reverse strand, counting down.
ATGAGCGGCCTCGGCAGCCTCTTTATTGGAGAAATGCTGTTCCTGGACTGACTCTATATCAGAGGTAGCTCCCCCTGATGAAGCTCGTCCCACGCGGCCTCGAAGCGTTTCACACGCCGTGAAGCGTGAGTGTCTCATTTACCTCCAATAGCGTGCGCCGCATCCAGCCATGGCCCGGATCGCTGTCGTTCCGCCGGTGCGAAAGCATCGTCTCCTCGTATCCGGAATAATCGAAAGATATCGGAAGGCCACCGGACTTTTGATCAGGAACGCAGGGTGGCTGCGGGGCTCATGCGCGTTGATGTGCGGGTTGGCGGACAAGATTCGTAAACAGTCAACATCCTCGCGGATAATGCCAAGTAACCGGAAAATTCCCCCTTATTATTTATCTCATCGATAAAAACAAATGGGGAAACGGTAATGAAACATCTTGGTCTTGTTCTGGCTTGTTTTGCCTGCATCCATGCCACGACTGCTCTGTCCGCGGAGAAGGAAACATGCAAACAGCCGAAATTTTCCGATGTCGGCTGGACGGATATTACGGCGACGACGGCGCTTGCGTCGCTGTTGCTTGAAAATGCCGGTTACGCACCGCAAACGAACATCCTTTCCGTTCCCGTGACCTTCCAGTCGCTGGAAAACGGCCAGATCGATATTTTCCTCGGCAATTGGATGCCGCTTCAGGAGGAGGTGCGCAAACCCTATCTGGAGGGCGGAAAGATCGAGAAGGCCGGCGTCAATCTGAAAGGCGCGAAGATCGGCCTCGCCGCGACCGGCAAGGATATCGGCATCAAGGCTTATGCCGATATCGCCAAGCATAAGGACGCTCTCGGCGGCAAGATTTACGGGATCGAGGCGGGCAGCAGCGCCAATGCGACGATCCAGTCGATGATCGAAAACGACAAGTTCGGCCTCAAGGATTTCGAGCTTGCGGAATCGAGCGAGCAGGCCATGCTTTCGCAGGTGCAGAACGCCGTTCGGAAAGATGAGCCGGTGGTCTTCTTCGCCTGGACACCGCATCCGATGAATATCCGCTACAAGCTGACCTATCTGGAGAATGGCGATAATCTCTTCGGTCCCGACGATGGCGCCGCCACGGTGGAGACGCTTACCCGCAAGGGCTATGCGGCGGAGTGCGCCAACCTGTCGCGCTTTCTCTCCAACCTGAAATTCACCACCGAAATGGAAAGCGCCATGATGAACATGATCCTCAATGACGGCATGGACGCCAAGGCCGCCGTGACCAAATGGATCAAGGACAATCCAGCCCAGCTCGACGCTTGGCTCAACGGCGTGACGACCTTCGACGGCAAGCCCGCGCTGCCGGCTGTGAAAACCGCCTTGGGCCTCTAGAGCGTGATGATTTTAGGGCGTAGTGACAATTTAATGATTTTACGATTCCCAAGGAATGGCAAATCAGATTCAACACTGGCTTTTGGAGGCTGGTGTGGAAGGCGAGATACTTCGGGATGATCAGTGGGAGCGGCTACGGGACTTTGTACCGGGCGGGCGTA
>NZ_JBAKHD010000025.1:0-2980 GCF_049065735.1 Brucella sp. IR073 | reverse complement strand
GCAGACCTGGCAGCGACCTACTCTCCCGCGTCTTGAGACGAAGTACCATTGGCGCTGGAGCGTTTCACGGCCGAGTTCGGGATGGGATCGGGTGCAGCCGCTCCGCCATAACCACCAGGTCGGCAAAGCGCAAAGTCGGTGAGAAGCTGGGTTAGGGGAATAAGGGAATAGGGGAATAAGGGAGTATATTTTTCTGCCCTTCCCTGTTTACTTACCCGACATTTCTTTCTGCCTTTACATCATTTCAGGACTACCGCCTTCMGGGCGAAGCCCGAGCGCGCGACTGCGCGCCKTCGGTSGYCCGACGCCCCGTCCGGAGCCAGCCCCGGAAGMGGCGTACGGCGTGAGGACAAGACTAATTGATGCTCATCGCTTSGCGATGAGCATTGATAATGAGAACGATCAAGTCGATCGAGCTATTAGTACCGGTAAGCTGCATGCGTTGCCGCACTTCCACACCCGGCCTATCAACGTGGTCGTCTTCCACGGCTCTGATAGGGAACACTCGTTTTCAGGTGGGTTTCCCGCTTAGATGCCTTCAGCGGTTATCCCGTCCGTATATAGCTACCCTGCTATGCGGCTGGCGCCACAACAGGTCCACCAGAGATACGTCCATCCCGGTCCTCTCGTACTAGGGACAGATCCTGTCAATATTCCTACACCCACGGCAGATAGGGACCGAACTGTCTCACGACGTTCTGAACCCAACTCACGTACCGCTTTAAATGGCGAACAGCCATACCCTTGGGACCTGCTCCAGCCCCAGGATGCGATGAGTCGACATCGAGGTGCCAAACAACCCCGTCGATATGGACTCTTGGGGGTCATCAGCCTGTTATCCCCGGCGTACCTTTTATCCGTTGAGCGATGGCCCTTCCACRCGGGACCACCGGATCACTATGACCGWCTTTCGWCTCTGCTCGACKTGTCWGTCTCGCAGTCAGGCGGGCTTATGCCATTGCACTCGACGACCGATTTCCGACCGGTCTGAGCCCACCATCGCGCGCCTCCGTTACTCTTTAGGAGGCGACCGCCCCAGTCAAACTACCCACCATACACTGTCCCGGACCCGGATRACGGGCCGCGGTTAGACATCCATGACGATAAGGGTGGTATTTCAAGGGTGGCTCCACCAAGGCTGGCGCCCTGGCTTCAAAGCCTACCACCTATCCTACACATGCCGTCACGAATGCCAGTGTAAAGCTATAGTAAAGGTGCACGGGGTCTTTCCGTCTAACCGCAGGAACCCCGCATCTTCACGGGGAATTCAATTTCACTGAGTCTGCGTTGGAGACAGCGGGGAAGTCGTTACGCCATTCGTGCAGGTCGGAACTTACCCGACAAGGAATTTCGCTACCTTAGGACCGTTATAGTTACGGCCGCCGTTTACTGGGGCTTCGATTCAGAGCTTGCACCCCTCCTCTTAACCTTCCAGCACCGGGCAGGCGTCAGACCCTATACGTCGTCTTGCGACTTCGCAGAGCCCTGTGTTTTTGGTAAACAGTCGCTACCCCCTGGTCTGTGCCACCCCCCTTCGGTTGCCCGAAGAAGGGTCACGCTTCTTCCGAAGTTACGCGTGCAATTTGCCGAGTTCCTTCAACGCAGTTCTCTCAAGCGCCTTGGTATTCTCTACCAGTCCACCAGTGTCGGTTTAGGGTACGGTCTATACGCGGGAGCTATTTCCTGGAACCGCTTCGCTGCAAGATCAATCCATTAAGACCTCACAACACACGCGATCCGTCACTACCCGCAGGCCCACGAATATTAACGTGGTTCCCATCACTTACGCCTTTCGGCCTCAGCTTAGGGGCCGGCTAACCCTGCTCAGATTAACTTTAAGCAGGAACCCTTGGACTTTCGGCGAGGGAGTCTCTCACTCCCTTTATCGTTACTCATGTCAGCATTCTCACTTCCCATACCTCCACCGGCCCTCACGGGTCCGGCTTCGACGGCTTAGGGAACGCTCCGCTACCACGTCCTTACGGACATCCACAGCTTCGGTGTATGGCTTTAGCCCCGGTACATTTTCGGCGCAAAGACCCTTATTTAGACCAGTGAGCTGTTACGCTTTCTTTAAATGATGGCTGCTTCTAAGCCAACATCCTGGTTGTTTTGGGATCCTCACATCCTTTCCCACTTAGCCATAACTTGGGGACCTTAGATGGTGGTCAGGGTTGTTGCCCTCTCCACGACGGACGTTAGCACCCGCCGTGTGTCTGCCGATCAGTACTCCTGGGTATTCGGAGTTTGGTTAGGTTTGGTAATCCGGTGAGGACCCCTAGCCCATCCAGTGCTCTACCCCCCAGGGTATTCAATCGACGCTCTACCTAAATAGATTTCGCGGAGAACCAGCTATCTCCGAGTTTGATTGGCCTTTCACCCCTAGCCACAAGTCATCCCAATCTATTGCAACAGATGCGGGTTCGGTCCTCCAGTAAGTGTTACCTTACCTTCAACCTGCTCATGGCTAGATCACTCGGTTTCGGGTCTAATCCGACGAACTGAACGCCCTGTTCAGACTCGCTTTCGCTGCGCCTACACCTACCGGCTTAAGCTTGCTCGTCAGACTAAGTCGCTGACCCATTATACAAAAGGTACGCTGTCACCCAGAACGAATCTTGGGCTCCAACTGTTTGTAGGCATTCGGTTTCAGGTTCTCTTTCACTCCCCTTGTCGGGGTGCTTTTCACCTTTCCCTCACGGTACTGGTTCGCTATCGGTCATGCACGAGTACTTAGGCTTGGAGCGTGGTCGCCCCATGTTCAGACAGGATTTCACGTGTCCCGCCCTACTCAAGGACAATGAGTGTTCTACGTGTACGGGGCTRTCACCCGCTATGGCCGAACTTTCCAGATCGTTCCACTTTATTCCTCATTGCCACTGGCCTGGTCCGCGTTCGCTCGCCACTACTAGCGGAGTCTCGTTTGATGTCCTTTCCTCTGGGTACTTAGATGTTTCAGTTCCCCAGGTTCGCTTCTAAC
>NZ_JBAKHD010000024.1:0-2500 GCF_049065735.1 Brucella sp. IR073 | reverse complement strand
CCGTGCAGAAGAATCGCGACCGCCGCCGCTTCGATGTATCGACCATGCAGAAGGTGGGCGAACGCGAGGTGATTCGCACCCGCCCCTTCGAATATGTGCGCATGGCCCTGGCAGCCGACCACCCCGGCAGCAAGAAATATCCGGCCTTCAACGCCATGGCCATTTTCTCGGAAGGCCCGCCCCCGCCGCAGAATGCGAGCACGGGCCAGATCTATGGCGCCAAGGTGGAAAGCGAGGTCAGCCTCAAGACATCCGATTTCCCGCTCGCAACAGCGGAATTCGACACCTCATCCGACCTGACCGCCGACGAAGTGGAAAATGTGGTGCGCAGCACCGGGCTTTTGCTGACCGACGGCGACGTGCAGGTTGCCTCGCTCCACTATGTCGACCCCTTGCGTTTCGGCAACAGCGAATCGCCCTATGCGCTGACGCCGCCGCTCGATGTGCGCATCATCCAGGAAAATGTCAGCGTCAGTCCGCGCGTCGCGTCCGATGCCGTCAGCGCCGGCTTTTCGGAGGAGGTGATTCCCTTCCGCGAGGATGAGGAAATGTCCGACGCGCTGGCCAAGGCCGGCTATGACGGCCCCCACGCAGCGCAAATGGCCGAGGCGCTCGGCAAGCTGATGAACTCGACCGAGCTCAAGGCCGGCAGCGTTCTGCGCATCGGTGTTGAATCGCGCAATGACGAGGACCGGATCGTCCGCGCCAGCATTTATGACGGCACCGAGCATCTGCTGACCGTCGCGCTCGATGACCGCGACCAGTATGTGCCATCGAGCGAGCCGGAGATGACGCCGCTTCTGCGCACCGCCTTCGACGGCAGCGCCCCATTGCCCCGGATACGCGGCGACCTTCCCACTGTCTATGACGGCATCTACCGCGCGGCGCTCGCCTATGGCATGACCGAAACCATGACCAGCCAGCTCGTCAAGATGCTGGCCTCCGATGTGGACCTGCAGGCGACCATCACTCCATCGGACCAGATCGAGGCGTTCTTCTCTCTGCCTGAAGATTCCGAGACGGCGGGCGAAGAGTCGGAAATTCTCTATGTCGCCGCCACCTTTGGCGGGACGACCCGCAAATTCTACCGCTACCGCGCGCCTGACGGCACGACCGACTATTACGACCAGAACGGCAAGAGCGCCAAGCAGTTCCTGCTGCGCAACCCGGTGCCAAACGGTATCTTCCGCTCGCCTTTCGGCATGCGCCGCCATCCAATCCTTGGCTACTCGCGCATGCACACGGGCGTGGACTGGGCCGCCCCGCGCGGCACGCCGATCATCGCCGCCGGCAATGGCGTGGTGGAGCGCGCGGGCTGGACGAACGGCTACGGCAAACAAACGGTCATCCGCCACGCCAATGGCTATGAATCGAGCTATTCGCACCAGAATGCCATCGCGCCTGGGGTAACGCCCGGCGCGCGCGTGCGCCAGGGCCAGATCATCGGCTATGTCGGCTCGACCGGCCTCTCCACCGGACCGCATCTGCATTACGAAGTGTTGGTCAACGGCACCCGCGTGGACCCGATGCGCATCCGCCTGCCGGACAACAAATCCCTGAAGGGCAAGGAACTGGAAGCCTTCAAGCGCGAACGCCAGCGCATCGACCAGTTGCTGAACGACCAAGATGAGAATGGCACGAAGCTTGCCGCGACGGGGTCGTCGAGCGGGTAGGCTGGCAGCGCGCCCTTCAGTGTGAGCTTCACGTCGGTGAGACACCCCCTCTGCCCGGCCGGGCATCTCCCCCTCAAGGGGGAGATTAAAGCGTGATGATTTTAGTTAGAATCGAAAAGGGGGATTCCCTTTTTTGGGCAAATCAGATTCACCATTTAGGCCGGTGAAGGAGGCCGGTCTTTATGGCGAGACCTTTTTCCGATGATTTGCGGGATCGTGTTGTCGGCGCGGTGATGCAGGAGGGTATGTCGAGCCGAGCAGCGGCGAAGCGGTTCGGGGTTAGCATCAGCACCGCGATCAATTGGGTGCGGCGCTTTCGTCAGACGGGTAGCGCTGCGCCTGGGCAGATGGGTGGGCATAAGCCACGGAAGATTTGCGGTACGCATCGGGAATGGCTGCTCGAGCGCTGCCGGACACGGGCCTTTACCCTGCGCGGGCTGGTGGCAGAATTGGGCGAGCGTGGCCTGAATGTCGATTACCGCTCCGTCTGGACCTTCGTGCATGAGGAAGGGTTGAGTTAAAAAAAAGACGTTGGTCGCCGACGAGCGCGAGCGGCCCGACGTCGCCGCCCGACGGGACCGCTGGCTGAAGCATCGTCACCACGTCGATCCAGCCCGCCTTGTCTTCATCGATGAAACCTGGACCAAGACGAATATGGCGCCGCTCAGGGGCTGGGCACCGCGCGGCGAACGGTTGTTCGGTCAGGCGCCCTTCGGCCATTGGAACACCATGACATTCGTTGCCGCCCTGCGCGCCGATCGCGTCAGCGCGCCATGGATCATCGATGGCCCGATCAATGGCGAACGCTTCCTGATCTATGTGGAAAA
>NZ_JBAKHD010000023.1:0-4117 GCF_049065735.1 Brucella sp. IR073 | reverse complement strand
GATGAGGGYGAAGGGGAATCTCTTCCTGGGCGGGTTGCTGGCGGGCGGAAGTTGGGCATAGGCCTTGTCGATGACAATGCCCTTGACGGTGGCTGCGGCCTCGAAGGACAGGGTGAGGTCCGGGTCGGAATGGTCCAGCATGCCGGTCGTGGTGTTGAAGAGGCCGGTGGTGCCGACCACGGCATTGTCGATGGCGGCGCCGCTGGACACGGTGACCTCGATGGTTGCCACACCGGTATTGCCGATGGTGTAGGAGATGTTGGAGGGGTCGCCCGTCTGGGCACCGCTGCCCTTGCTGAAGATGAGGCGGTCGGAAGGCGAGCCGTGCCAGGTGACCTTGGTGTTTGGCGGAACCAGTTTCCCGCTGCCGTCCTTATAGGTGCATGTGAGCTGGTAGGTCAGGTCGCCGTCAGGCTGGGAGCTGAGGTCCATCGTGCCGGCGCCGGGCAGGCTGACGTCTTGCGCGAAATTGAGATTGAGCGGCTCGGCATTATCACTGCCGGAAGAGGCGTTCACGATGGCGGAGGGCGTGCCGGTGCCGGTATAGGTGATGGTGGTGACGCTCGTGCCGTCAGAGAGTGTCGTGGTCGGTGTCGCGATGGTGACACCGGTGACCGGCGGGTCGATGCTCCAGGCGATGGACTTCTTCTGAAGCGGCTTGCCATTGGCATCCAGATAGGTTGCCTGGAGCAGATGCGGCTCGTTGGCCTTGAGCGGATTGCCATCCAGCGAGACGATGACGAGCGTGTTCGTTGAGACACTGCCCGCGCTGAGCGGGAAGGTGTTGCTCCCGATGGGCACCGTGTTGTCCGGGCGGGCATAGATGGTGACGGAGGGCAGCGGTGGGGTGTTCGGCCCGGTGACGGTGATGTTGGTACTGGCGGATGTGCTGCCGGAGAGGTCGTTGAAGTCCGGATTGAAGGTGATGACATAGCCGGGGATCGGCTCGGCGGACCAGTAGATACGCGAAACCCCGCAATCCTCTCCATTGACCGTCGCCGTCACTGGGGTCGGCGTGCCCAGCGGAATCGACGTCTTGCTATCGCCAAGCTTGACGTCGATCGAGCAGGTTTGGCTTGCTCCGAACGAAACCGTCGTCATGCCAAAGCAGAGGGATGCGTCGGCTGGCGAGACCACAGCCCTTCTATATATCGCGGCGACGATTGCCGTGGGAATAGGATCGGCATCGGTGACCTGGAGCGGAAATATTGAAACGCTGGGATCGTTGCTGTCAGTACTCGTCCAGTTGCTCCAACTGGCTACCCAGCGATCCGTCGGATAGAAGTACCATTCTATCCATTCGTATGTGGGCAGGGCAAAACTGAATTGGGCCTTGAAATTGTGTTGTTCTCCCATGGAAAGGTTTGGACCGTCGAGAGACGTTATTGTTATATTGTTCGGGTATGTACTCGCATATCCGTTCTCTTGAGCGAGGACCGTCATGGAATTGGTATAGGACGTACCCGTCGCTGTTGCCGTTACCTTGACGAAAACCGGCCCGGAACTGGTCACCTGTATGCCGTTCAAGGCGAAGCCCATGGGGGTGCCGATGGCGACCGGTGTCGGATTTGGATTCAGGAGCTTCACGGTGGCGCCCGAAGGAAATGGTGCGACAAGCTCGGCAGACCAGGTGATCGTTCCGTCCCAACCATGATCACCCACCGCCGGAGGAATTGCTTCATAGGTGACGTAGGACGCCATGAATGGCCAATAAGTATCACCCGTGGCCAGCGGATCGCCCGCGAGGGTGTCGATCAATAGAAGCCTTTTTTCATCGGGAAAGTCGGAGTTGGCTGTAACTTTGTAGTATTGACTGCCGTCGGGAACCTTCGCCGCTATCTGTTCCACATGTGCGTTGACAAGGACGTCCTCCAAAGGCGCATCGGGAGAGATGTTTGCCACTATGTCCGTAAGCCCAAGGATTGTCATTTGGGTCGTTGCCTGCCCGCTGTCCGGGTCTATCTCGGAACGCGGCGGGTCGAATGCGCAGGTGAAAAGCGGTGCATCCGTGGCTGGGCTATCAAGAGAGAAATTCCAGTTTGCATATCCCCAGTAGATAGCGTTTACGGTCGGGTCGGAGCCACTGTAGGTCGCCGTCAGTGTGATCGTCTGGTAACCCTGTACGGCGATCCCGCCCCCGCTTCCTAAAGAGGAGGATATGGTGATCGATCCGTTATCGCCCTCGCCCGTATGGAGCGTTTTGTCTGTATTGTTTGTCATGTCTATATTCCTTTCTTGAGTATGATGCCGGCATGGGGCCGGTTGCTAAAAATGGTTCAATCGGTAGCTGACGAGTGATGCCCGATCAGCCTTGGGCAATCACTCGTAGGGCTCCTTTCAGCTGGGCGGCTGGAAGCCGACGGCCACCTCGTTGCGGAAAAATGTTCCGGTCTCTGGGTTCGCCACCCTGGCGATGATGGTTCCGAAGAAGGCCGTCGATCCGATCGCCGAGACGCGGATGGCACTTTTGCCCTGGCTGTCCGTCACCGTCGGGAAGCGCGTGCCGGGAACGGTGTTGAGCGGTCCGGTCAGGGGTGAGAAAATGATGCGGTCACGCGGACTGGCTTCCCAATAGACCGTCTGATTGGCAACAGGCAGGTAGGGCTTTCCGGTCGTGGGGTCATAGCCTTGCAGAACCGTGACCTTGTATTCGGCTCCGACCCCGATTGTCTGCCTGGTGCCGGGCGGCGTGATCCTTACGCTCTCGTTCACAAAGGGCGGGTTGTTCGGGTCGTAGAAGAGGCCACACCAGTTGCCTTGGGTGTAGCCATGCACCACTCCCCCGCCAGGGTTCTCCGGAGTGTAGCTTGCCAGAACCGCCATGGCGCGGCCATTATCGGGCACCGTAACGGAAAAGGACGTTTCGCCATACGCATCCGTGTTGGTTGCCGGCTGGACTATCGTATATTCCCCGTCGCAACGCCCCCAGACATCAATATGCTTTCCCTGTATTGGCGAGCCCAGTTCATCCGTAAGAATCGCCTTGAAAAGCACGGAGGTTCCCGATGGAAGGGATCGTTTCGTCATATCCTCTGCCGGACCGATTTTCAGATTGTTATTGGGCGGCGAGACGAGTCCTCCAAGGCTTGACACCACACCTGGAGGCCAGGCAGTTACGTTATCCTGCTGGACAATGACATTGGGCGCACGCGCCGTAAGACCGCTATCGAACACCCAGCCAGGAGGACGCGGCTGACCATAAACCCATCGCTGAACTGCTGCAGGATTCCAGGCAGTTCCGAAGGCATCTCCAAGTGCAATATCATTAACGAAAAAAGCGTCCTTTGTCGGATCGCTCGGAGAACATGTGAGGTCCACGCAGGTGCTGTCTCTCCCATCCGCCAAAGTATGCTTCAATCGGAAGATGTTATAGGTTGGAAGTATAATCAAATGATCTATGACCGGGGGGTAGGCAGCTGGCTTATTTTCCCACTCGACTTTGTCAGGACCGCCGGCGGAGGTATCGGCATGAAGAGCGGCTATAGCGGTCCCGTTCGGGTCGAATGCGGACAGGCTCATTATCCTGGCGGTCACTGAGCCTTCGAAGGTTTCTTTTTTGCCCAATGTGCCCGGTTTGCTGAGCCTTACGATCGCACGAGCATACCCATCGGCATCCGTAAAGGAGTCCGAAGAAACGACGGTCGTATAATCATTGCCGGTCGTTTTGAAAAAGCTGACGGGTTGGACACCGCCGCTTGTACCGTCGCTATAGCCGAAGAAGACCCAAACCTGCACAGGCGATTCAACAGGGAGGGGAAGGTCCGCCGGCGGATAGATGACACTGATAGCGGGAAGTGTATCAGAAACTTTGCCTGAAAGATCGCTCATAAGAGTATTCCTTTTATTATTCATCGATTTTGAAATGAAGCTAAGTGGAAATCAGTTGCCCCAGGCCACCCATTGGGCGGCCTGGGGCATGTCGTTAAATTGTCGAATTAAGCGTATAGGTCGCGAGGTTCGACCAAGTTGTGACGCCGTTCTTCACGGCCATGTAGTCGATCTGCAGCTTGGCATTGCTGCTGGCGTTGGAATAGCCGGCGGCGGCCCATTGCGGCAGGGTGTAGGTCCATGTGGTGCCGTTGGTTGCGGTGGGCGCCGTGAACGGCACGATGTTGTA
>NZ_JBAKHD010000022.1:0-4327 GCF_049065735.1 Brucella sp. IR073 | reverse complement strand
GGACCAAACCGCTCCGGCAGGTCACGCCAGCGTCCACCCGAGCGCGCCAGCCATAGCAGCGCGTTCAGAAACCGCCGGCCGTCGCTGCGCGGCCCACGCTTGCCCTTACGCCCGCCCGGTACAAAGTCCCGTAGCCGCTCCCACTGATCRTCYCGAAGTATCTCGCCTTCCACACCAGCCTCCAAAAGCCAGTGTTGAATCTGATTTGCCATTCCTTGGGAATCGTAAAATCGTTAAATTGTCACTACGCCCTAGAGCTTGTGCCAAACGTAATCGGGCGCTTCCTTGCAGAACGTCCCGATGTGACGGTCGAATTCAATATACGGGCGTCCACTTACGTCCAGGAATGGGTGGCGAACCGTCAGGCTGACGCCGGATTCGTCACCCCACCACCATCGGCGCAGGCACAATCATCGAACCACTGGCTACGCTGCAGGGCGTATGCGTGCTGCCCAAGGGTCATAAACTCGCGGGGCGGCCAGTCATTGACGCGACAGATTTTGCCAATGAGCGTTTCATTTCGCTCGGCCGGGATGCGGCGTTTCGCCAGCTTCTGGATCGTGTTTTCGAAGATGCCGGCGTTGCTCGCCAAATTGTCACCGAAACGGGCTATTCCGCCGCGGTGTGCTCCCTCGTGGCGGCCGGCATTGGTATTTCCGTGCTCGATCCGTTTTCGGCACTCGATGGATGGAAAAAGGGCGGTATCGCTTTGGCGCCGTTCCGTGCGGAAGTGCCATTTACCGTCAACAGCCTTTTCCCGTTAGGGGTGCCTCGCCCTACGCTGCTCTCCGCTTTTTTGTCGATGCTCGCGGACGCAATCGAAATAGTGCGATCCGAAGTTCAAGCCGCATGCAGCGCTTCGGTTTAGGACAATGCGGGTTGACCGGGTCACGTAGGATTGCGGGCGTCGATTATGTCGAAGGTCGCATCGCCCATAGAGCACCTTTCGCGATCCGAACAGGATCGGGAATCCTATGAGTTAACTTTCGTCAGAGGTGTCTTCCTCCGGAAGAAAGCGGACGTAATCATGGGCATTATAATTGACATCTTGTATGGCATCCAACTGCAGTTCGCGGGCTGCCTCCTCCGAGGTGTCTCCATTGACGCCTTTTTGAACTGCGCGGAAGAAGGAATCCCTGCCGGGCTCTATCGGAACCTGCTGCCCATCGATAAGCGCATCAAAGTGGTCCCCCGTGCGAGTCACGTTTACTTGCAAGGGTTTACATCCCGGACCCGGACACATCACTCCCTTCGGCTCACGCGGCTGAAAAACTGTGATCTTCTCTTGGTCATGGGTGCGGTCGTGTATCCCGATCGCCACGCCTAATGCATTAGCGATTGCGGATACTGTAATATTGCTTATATAACCTACACCAACATTTGGATTTCCCAATTGTCCGTCCGGATCTCCAGAGTATACCGATTGTTTCCAGACCTTTCCTGCACGCTTTACTTCCTTGAGCGACCAGTAAAGATTTTTATTTGTTAAAAATTCCTTATCCCCGGGATACCAAGGTGTATTTGAAAGAATAACTGCGTCTTTTGCATCTGGTATTACTTCAGTTGGAGTCCTTGGAACTTGAGTAGTAAATGCTAATCTAGCATCATCCGGGTGCTTGAAATCCTTATACTTTACAAGATAGTTTTCTTCTCGAAAATGTCGGCTAAATTCCCCTGCCCATTCCGGTTCTGGTTGTATAATTCTATCTGATATTCCGTACATCTTAAACTGGCCCTTGGTCAGATCAACCACATACTCTTTATTGTCCTTTATCGCGATGACAGCATAATGATTCATGGGAGCTTTGTCGTTGATATCCTTCCAGATATACACTCCGCGTACCCGATATTCAAACCCAGCCTCCCGCAATGCGCGAATCGTTGGACGTAGCGCGGCTTCACATCCTTCTGATTTACCGATGCAGTTTTGCAGGATTGGATTGCTTTTAAGCGTTTCGAGTTTCTCAAGGGTCTCTTTTACCTTGGCTGGAGCGCGTAGCCTTCCCGTTATTGGAGGAACGTTTCTAACCCACTCGTGCTCGCGCCCTGTTTTGCCCGCTAGCTTCCGAAACGCACTTGAGTGCCGCAACGCCGCGTTCATACCCGATTTTCCCGCTGCATACCCAGCCTTAATAAGGCCTGCGGTGGTATGGAATGGACTGACGTAATTAACAAGGGCTGTTCCTACCCCTGACCAGACTTTACCAGTCGTCAGCACCGCTCGCGTTCCAGCAATCACTCGTTGCGCGGCGCCTGCGGTCTGTGCGGCTTTAAACGCGACTCCGAACGCTTTCGCCGCAGCTGCTCCGGCGCCGAAGTAAAGGGAAGCCGCAAGGAATGCAGCATCATATATATTATCCTCTAAAAATTCCCATGAGATTAATTTATATAAAGGATCATTTATCAATTTATCAAGTGAATTAACCAATGGGATAAAACCAACAAGTCTCTCTGCCATAACTGGATTATAATTCGCCTTTTTAAATTCATTTGCCTTCTTAGTAATATCCTGCTCTACTCTAGGGAGCATAATTTCTTTTAGAGAGTGCTCGTTCTTCTCAAGCCGGACTTGAACGTCATAGTGAATTTCTGTTTCGTATGACGGAGGTTCACCAAGGATGCCATAATGGTCATTTTCCGAAAAGTTCCGCGGCAGCCCCAGTAACTCGATTATGTTTTTGTGGTTTAAGAGACCCTCATCAATAAGTTTCAAATTGCCCTCACGGTCAATAAAACCTATTTTGCCACTGGCCAGGGGGCAAGCGACTGTAAGATCTTTTACCGGATAATGTCGTCCCCTAGGAAAAGCCTTGTTCCCGAAATGACTAATAGTGGCCTTCCAACATTCTCGAGGTTTCTCCTCTAGTGCCAGCTCACTCAGCCCAGCCTCACGCGCATTCAATGTGAGCTTTGCATAGGAGATTGGCTTCATGTTTTCAACAAGCATATTGTGAAATTGCTCGTAATATAGCTTTTTACTCTCACTATGTATCTTTATGGGACTCTGCGCCATAACTTCTTGTCCCTGATACCCAAACTCGACCCTTTGCCATGGGCGCCGACTTTCATCGAGTTCTTTTTCAGTTTTACGGAGTTCTTTTCTAAACTCCTCTCTCGTCTTAAGTGGCTGGATGTTTGCCAGCTCACCCACCCACCACAAAGTTTCATTATAGAGCCTGATTAAATCTTTCGGATTAATACCTGTAATATTTGCCCCATTTCGTTTATAATATTGTTTCGCTTCCAATAAAGATAAGGCAGTAGACCCTTTAACAGCGTCGGCATCGTTCGTATTGTTCTGTGCCTTTAGATAAAACTCGTTTGCTACACTTAGCAGAGTTGCATCATCAAGTCCCTCCGCGTCTTCTCCCAAGAAAATCCGTGCAGCCGCCACGCGGGCGCCCCACAGGGAGTTGGGCGCTATTTCAGTAATTTTTATCCCTGCAGTTGAAGCAGATTCGCTTATTGAGCGCTTGTCGCGCGTGTCTAGCCGTAGCCATTGGCGAGCTTCCGCAAACGGAGAAATCTGCTGAGTATGGCTATCGCTTGAGTTACCCTCCTTCAGAGGGAGAGTTGAGTTACCCTCTGTCAGAGGGAGAGTTGAGTTACCCTCTGTCAGAGGAAGAGTTGAGTTACCCTTCATCGGAGGGAGAGCTGCAGCCGAACTCTCCGTCGCAGCGGCGAATTTCAGCGGAGACAATACGTCCCATACGGATTTTGAGGTGGACACGTCTCCCGCTTTACGGCCAACTGTCGAGGGTGGATTGCTCGGCGCCTTTCGGGTTTTATTCAATTTCGGAGGCGGAGGCGTTAGCGCTGCCTGGGAGAACAGCTCTGCAACTACCAAACCAATAATCCCTAGCGCAGCTCGCGGCCGGCGAGGGGGATCAATCGGCCGAGACTTCCTGTATCGAACGCGGCGAGGCTTCTTTTCCATAAATATAAATGCGTTATGATCGTCAATTTTTCGTCTGTGCGTATCTAAAACCGCCAGGTTCAGCTTCGTACCATCTCTGTGATCTACCTTCATACCACCATGCTCCCTGTGATTTAATAAGGCAGTTTGGATTTGCCCCAACGACCTTTCATTCCTGTGGGCTTAAAGCCATTGAAGGAGCAGTCGCGCTGATGGTAAATTCAAATTTTGTTATGAGTTAATTGTGGAGAAACGTCGCCCGCCTAGGCCGTAGTGACAATTTAACTATTTGATCCAGAGCATAATACTGGCGAGCTTGATGAAGCCGAGGAAGTTGGCGGCGAGTTTGTCGTAACGAGTGGCAATGCGCCGCCACTGCTTGAGTTTGGCGAAGAAGCCTTCGATACCCCA
>NZ_JBAKHD010000021.1:0-4920 GCF_049065735.1 Brucella sp. IR073 | reverse complement strand
GTCAGTTCCTTGATGGTGGGGGCCGTCAGGGATGCGTTGGCCGAGGGATCATTGTCGGCGAAGGCGAGGGAGGCGCGGGGCAGGTTTTTGCCATTCCACTGCATGTAGAGATCGAGACGGGTCTGGGTGCCCGAACCGACATAGAAGGTTGTCGGGTCGGTGCCGTTGGTGGTGATGGGATAGCCGTTCTGGCCGCGGGTGATCGGAGTGCCATCCGCTTTGAGCACGGTGATGGTGCTCACGGGCTGGTCGGTGAGAAGATACAGGGTCTCGGTTCCGGTCGCCCAGTTATTCTGTATCTGGCATTTGACGACGGCGTCGGGATATTTGGTCGAAACGCTGCTGCCGTTGGGTGGCAGCTGCGCATAGGCCTTGTCGATGACGATGCTCGGAGGGATGAACCTGCGCGGGAGGGGATAGGAAAAGTCGCGGGTGCCTATTTGCGGGTTGAAGGTGCTGGCCGCCAAATAGGCGGTGAACGGCGCCTCGCCGGTCACACCGGTGATGGTATTGCGGTAGAGACCGTCTGACCCTACCTCCGTCGTCTGGTTTTCCAGGGTCACCCGGTCCGCCGGATAGACCGTCCATAGCATTTCTAAGTTGCCTCGATAAGCCACCACGAGATTCCCGAACCCAACGGGTGTGAGGTCTATGGCGACTTGGGGGAAAGTGTCCTCGTTCACGTGCACGGAGCCTGACAGATTGCCAGTCACAGAAGCTTGGACCGTAAATCCCCAGTCATGACCGCTGATTACACTAACCCCATTGACCGCAACGCCGTCAGCCGGAATTGGTGTCTCGTCGGCAAAGAGGAGAAAGTAATCCGTTGCTTGATCAGGCACCACCTGCCATTTGACCGTCCCGGTGAGAGGCTGGCCATGGATATCCATGCAGATGGCCCTGAAAAGATGGGGGAAGTGTGATTGCTCGAACAACGCAAGGGGATTGCCTTCGATCCCCATGAGCCCGACCGAGCCTTTCGGCGGGTTCGGGGAGGCTTTGAACGTAATCTGAGCACTACCGAGGAAATCGCCTTGTCCGGCCATGTCGTGAGAAGCCCAAGCATAAACGGTGATCGTGACGTCCGTGTTCGGCCCATAGACGGTTATATTTATCGTTTCTGGTAAAGAGTCAGAATGGCTTGGGTCGAACATGATCGTATATCCATCCGGCATGGGTGCATCCCAATAAACGACGGTGATATTCGGGTTGTCGACCGTCACCTCGAAGGTGCATGTCATGTAGAGGTAAAGGGGCTCCGAAGTCGGCTGGAGGTGGAGGCCACCATCGCTCGTACGGGTGCCGCGTATCGCAATTTTCTTCTCTGCATCTTTTGTCATGTCTTTTTTCCTGAATCTGGGCCGACGCAGCAGCGTCGTCCTGTGAAACATCCATTGTCAAAATTCATTCGTAGGCGTGCCGGCTTAGCGGGCTCGGGCTGCTCCTCCGATGGAGCGGCAGCCCTGTTTCAGGTCGTTCAACTTGTCGAATTAAGCGTATAGGTTGCGAGATTCGACCAAGTGGTGACATTGCTCTAAATTCCCAAAATCCGCTGGGCTGTCTCCGACAGCCGTTCAAGCGGGCGGACGGAAGCCGACGACCACCTCGTTGCTGAAAAATGTTCCGGTCTCGGGGTTCGCTACCTTGGCTCGAATGGTTCCGAAAAAGGCCGTCGATCCGATCGCCGAGATGCGGATAGCGCTTTTGCCCTGGCTGTCCGTCACCGTTGGGAAACGCTCGCCCGGCACCGTGCCAAGCGGCCCGGTCAGGGGCGAGAAAATAATCTGGTCTTCCGGGCTGGCTTCCCAATAGACCGTCTGATTGGCGACCGGCAGATAAGGCCGGCCTGTCGCCGGATCATAGCCTTGCAGGACCGTGACCTGATATACAGCGCCGACCCCGATCGTTTGCCGTGTGCCCGGCGGCGTGATCCTTACGCTTTCGTTCACGAAGGGCGGGTTATCGAAGTCATAAAACAGGCCGGCCCAACCGGCCTGGATATAATAAGGCATAACTCTGTATGGACGTACTATAATTGAGACGGCGCGGCCGTTCTCGGATACCGAGGCATTAAAGAAAGTTTCCCCGTCGCCATTCGTCAGCGGCAGATAGAAGGTTCCCGTTGGTGGGTTATCCTTTTCTGCTAATACGCCCGGACTCCGCGGGGAGGGGGCCACATCAAGAGAGGCTGGGGTTGGATTCGTGACCGAGGATGAGGTTATTTGGAGGGGGCCGTACCAATCAGCTACCAGTTGATATCCTTGCAAGGGATTGCCGGTGTCATCCTGATAAACAGCCTTGAACGATATTTGCTGCCCGCTGGGGAGACGTCGCTGGCTCATGTCATCCGCGGGCCCGATATGAAGTGTTCCGTACGGCTTGGTAGCCGATGGGAAGTAATATGGGATTGCTTCTAAAATAGCGGATGCGTCTTGCTGTTGGGTAATTACATTGGGGGTGTAGACGTGAAGATCGGCGGGCGCCGGTGTATTGTCGTAAGGTGGCGGAACGTCGTAGATGTAGTCGGGTTTGGTTAAAGCGATATTATACGCGATCCCTAGGGTATCTCCGATCGCGAGGGAATGACGGTAATACGTCACCTCAGTGGGATCGATCGGCATGCAGGATAGCAAACTGCAGTTGGCGGGTGTTCCGTCCGCTAGGATATGAGTGAATTGAATATTATTTACCGCCGGTGGCTGTGTCAGGGCGGAAAAACCTGAAGCATCGAAGTCGGTTTGCATCTGGGTCCTGGTTGGACCGCCAGCGGATGTATCTGCATGGAGCGGGAGGGTAACGTAAGGGTCGCCTGTAATCGCAGCTGTCAAAGAGCCGACGAACGTCGCTTTGGTGCCTAGGGTGCCATCTTTCGCGAGCTTGACGACCGCATGGGCGAAGCCGTCGGCATCGGTGACGGTGTCGGCTGAGACAATGGTCGTATATGTGCCGGGCGAGAACTGGATGGGCTGGTTTCCCACCCCGGTGCCATCGCTATCGCTATAGAAGACCCAGACCTGCACAGGCGATTCGACAGGCAAGGCCACGCGCGCCGGCGGATAGATAAAAGTAAGAGCCGGATTGCCATCAGAAGCTTTGCTTGAAAAATTAGTCATAAGAGTGTTCCTTTATTTATTATGCGGTTTGAATTATGCTGCGTGAAATCCAACTATTGTCTCGATCTTGGCGGCCGTATCAGGACCGCCAACCTGGTCGCTTTTTACTCCCCGTTCAAGCGGGCGGACGGAAGCCGACGGCCACCTCGTTGCTGAAATATGTTCCGGTTTCGCGGTTGGGCACCTTGGCTCGAATGGTTCCGAAAAAGGCCGTCGATCCGATCGCCGAGACACGGATGGAACTATTGCCCTGACTGTCGGTCACCGTTGGAAAGCGTGTTCCCGGAACCGTGTTGAGCGGTCCGGTCAGGGGCGAGAAGATAATGCGGTCCGGCGGACTGGCTTCCCAATAGACTGTCTGATTGTTCACCGGCTGGTTTCCCCGGATCATGACCTTATATTCCGCGCCCACCCCGATCGTCTGCCGCGTGCCGGGCGGCGTGATCCTTACGCTTTCGTTCACGAAGGGCGGGTTGGTTTCATCGTAAAACAGCCCGGCCCAGCAGCCTTCGGTGTATCCAACCCAGAGTCTATCTCCATAATATCCGTAATGTTCTTCCCGAAGCATGGAAGACGCACGAATCAACACAGCGCGGCCGTTGTCAGGGACCGTAATAAAAAAGCCAGTTTCTCCATTTTCATCGGTAACCGATGGAGGGGATAACGTATAGTTTCCTTCGCAACGTACGGCAATTTGAACCTCCTTGCCCTGGAGGGGAACCCCATCCGGGCTCAGAAAAACGGCTTTGAAAAGCACGGGCTCTCCGTTGGGGAGGAGCCGTTTCGCCATGTCGTCCGCGGGACCGATTTTCAGGATTTGGGGAGCCCCCCCAATTATCCCTATATGCCACAATTGGCTCGGCGGATAAGTGCCTGTATCGCTGTTCTGAGCGATCACATTTGGCGCTTGCGCCTTGAAATGTGCGTCAAACGGAGTTCCCCAATCCGAGTTTCTCTGCTTGACCGATGCTGGATTCCAGGCGGTCCCATAGACGTCGCCAAAGGCGACATCGTATTGGAAATAGGCTTGCAACGAAGGGTCCGTAGGCGTGCAGATCAATTTTGGGCAGATTGCTCCCTTCCCGTCAGCGAGTGTATATCTCAACCTCATCAGATTGTGCTCTGGGAGTATCGCGAGCCCATCATAGGGTGGCTCGGTGAATCTTCTGTTTTCGATCTCGATCTTGCCGGGACCGCCGGCGGCAGCGAATGCATACAGCGACGTGCTGATGCTTGGACCGTTCGTGATCGCTGCCGTCACCGATCCCACGAAGACCGAGTTTGTGCCCAGTGCGCCTGGCCTGCTCAATTTTATGACGGCATGGGCATAGCCGTCGGCATCGGTGGCAGCGTCGGCGGAGAGAACGATCGTGTATTGGCCGGGCGTGAACTGGATAGGCTGGTTGCCGAGGCCCTGGCCACCGCTGTCGCCGTAAAAGACCCACACCTGCACGGGTGACTCTATGGGCAAGCCTACGCTCGTCGGCGGATAGATGATGGTAAGAGCCGGAGCCACAACGGAAGGTTCGCTTGAAAGATCACTCATAAGAATATTCCTTTATTATTCATCGATTCTGAAATTAAGCTTCCTGAAATCGGCAGCCCCCGGGCCACCCTTGCGAGGTGGCCCGGGACTGCGTTCTCAAATTGTCGAATTAAGCGTATAGGTCGCGAGGTTCGACCATGTGGTGACGCCGTTCTTCACGGCCATGTAGTCGATCTGCAGCTTGGCATTGCTGCTGGCGTTGGAATAGCCGGCGGCGGCCCATTGCGGCAGGGTGTAGGTCCATGTGGTGCCGTTGGTTGC
>NZ_JBAKHD010000020.1:0-15060 GCF_049065735.1 Brucella sp. IR073 | reverse complement strand
GGTCTTGAAACCGGCATAGACGGCAAGCTTTACGAGACGGCAATGGGAAGCCTGATCGGCGGGATTACCGCGCATTACGGCTATGCCAAGGCCACCATGGGCTCGGTCCACGGCCAGGGCGGGGTCGATGCCAACGGATATGGCTTCGGCGGCACGCTGACCTGGTATGGCGATGATGGCGTCTATGTCGATACTGTGGCGCAGACGACCTTCTATACCAACGACCTGACCTCGGACACGGCGCGGCGTTCCCTGGCCGACGATATAGACGGCTTCGGCTATGCGCTGAGCTTCGAAGCGGGCAAGCGGGTGGCCATCAACCCGAACTGGACGGTGACGCCGCAGGCGCAGCTCACCTGGTCATCGGTCGATTTCGACGGCTTCCGTGATACGTTCGATGCCCATGTGAGCCACGATCAGACCGATAGCCTGAAGGGCCGTCTCGGCATCTCCGCCGATTATGGCAATGCCTGGCGCGATGAGCAGGGGAGGCTGACCCAGGCCCAGCTCTACGCCATCGCCAACCTCTCCTATGAGTTCGGCAAAGCGAGCAAGATCGAAGTGGCGGGCGTTCCCTTCGCCACCCAGAACGACCGCTACTGGGGCGGCCTCGGCGGCGGCGGCACCTATAGCTGGGCCGACGGCAAATATGCGCTCTATGGCGAAGTCACCGTCGACACCAGCCTCGAGCACTTCACCGACAGCTACAGGTTGAGCGGAAACCTGGGGATGAAGGTGAAGTGGTAGCAAACCGGCCGGCTCGAAAGCGCAAGGCACAATTCGCATCGGCGGCGATATGGCGAAGAGCGCAATCGCCGGGCTTGCTTCGGCCATTGAGCTGACGGGTCTTGTACACGAACAAGAGGAGCTTGAGCCGACAAGTCTGCTTGGGCTAACCGATATTGCATTATCCGCCACTCTCGGCTAGGCAGGGGCATCCGCAAGGACCCGGTGAAACTCCGGGTGGCTCTTCTGGCCGCCGATCCGCCAGAAAACACAGCAACGCAACTCTCTTTTCAGGACCGGGTTCCGTCCGGCCCGTTGCATTCAACTGTGAAAACTCTCCATATGCTATCTCTTTCCAACTACCGCCGGGAGTGGTTCTCCAATATCCGTGGCGATGTGCTCTCGGGCATTGTCGTCGCGCTCGCCCTCATCCCTGAGGCCATGGGCTTTTCCGTAATCGCGGGTCGATCCGAAGGTCGCGTCTATGCCTCCTTTGCCTATGCCTGTGTCGCTGCATTCACGGGCGGACAACCCGCTGTCCTCCTCGGTGGTCATGCTGGCGACTGTCGTCACCGTCGTCGCGACGCATGATCTTGCCAAGGGCGTCCTCGCCGGCGTCCTGCTGTCGGGGATCTTCTTCGCGGGCAGGTGGCACGGCTCTTCAGGGTCACGAAGCGGGTCGAGACGGATGCGCGTACCGTGACTCACATCATGGAAAGCCAGATCTTTTTCGCTTCGGCGGAGAGCTTCATCGCCGCATTCGATTTCTCGGATCATGTGAGGCAGGTGGTTATCGACGTCAGCGGCGCCCATCTCTGGGATATCACGGCTGTCGGCGCGCTCGACAAGGTGGTGACCAAGTTCCGGCGGGCGGGCGTGGATGTTCGGATGCTCGGCTTCAACAAGGCGAGCGCGGATATGGTCGACAGATTCGCGCTGCACGATAAGGAAGAGCGGCAGGCCGCCAGCGCTTCATTGCATTGACGATAGGTTACCGGGCGCGCGGGTCCAGCGTTCCGGCAAGTCGTCCGTTCAAATGCAGGCTTCACCCATGCTCCGCTATGACGGCGAGAAAAGCCGGGCCATAGCGGTCGAGCTTGGTTTCGCCGATGCCGGGCACATTGGCCATTTCAGCGCGTGAGACGGGGCGGGCGGCGGCCAGTTCCATCAGCGTGCGGTCGTGGAAGATCACATAGGGTGGGACGTTCTGCGTGCGGGCGATCTGCAGACGCTTTTCGCGCAGCGCCTGGAACAAGGCCTGGTCCCGCTCGGACAGGGATTGGGTCGCGGCCTGCCTGCGCAAGCTCTTGTCGCGGGACGGTTTCGATTTCGGCGGCACGCGCAGCATCAGCGTCTGCTTCTCGCGCAGAAACAGCCGGCCCTTCTCCGAGATCGACAAGCCGCCATGCCCGGCGAAATCGACATCGACCAGCCGGTGTGCGATCAATTGGCGGATGATGGCGCGCCAGGTGCGGTTATCATGCTCGCGCCCGATGCCGTAGGTCGAAACCTTGTCATGGCCGAAACGGCTGATCCGCTCGTTCTCCACCCCCAGCAGCACGTCTACGATATGTGCCTGGCCGAAGCGCTCGCCGGTCCTGTGGATGCACGACAGAATCTTCTGGGCGGCGATTGTTCCGTCGAACAGGCTTGGCGGCTCCGCGCAGGTGTCGCAATTGCCGCATGGCTCGCAGGTGTCGCCGAAATAGGACAAGAGTACCTGCCGGCGGCAGCTGGCGGTTTCGGCAAGGCCCAGAAGCGTGTCGAGCTTCAGCCGTTCCATGCGCTTGCGCTGATCGGGCGCTTCGGATTCCTCGATGAAACGGCTGCGCAGAACGATATCCTCATAGCCGTAAAGCATCATTGCCTCGGCGGGCAGACCGTCGCGTCCCGCGCGCCCGGTCTCCTGATAATAGGCCTCGATGCTGCCAGGCAGGTCGATATGGGCGACGAAGCGCACATCCGGCTTGTCGATGCCCATGCCGAAGGCGATGGTCGCCACCATGATGACGGCTTCCTCATGCTGGAAGCGGGCCTGGTTCGCCTCCCGCGCCGCCTTGTCCATGCCGCCATGATAGGGGAGGGCATCATAGCCGAGCCCGCACAGCCATTCGGCGGTTTCTTCCGTCCTGCGTTTGGAAAGGCAGTAGACAATGCCGCTTTCCCCCACGTGTTCCGCAAGGAAGCGCTTCAGTTGCGCGCGGGGATTGTCCTTCTCCATGATCGCATAGCGGATGTTGGGACGGTCGAAACCGGCGATGAAGGCATCGTGCGCGTCGATCTGAAGGTGCGAGAGGATTTCTGCCCGGGTGGGCTCATCGGCGGTTGCGGTCAGCGCCATGCGCGGAATATCGGGAAAATGCACCGCCAAGGCGTCGAGCTGGCGATAGGACGGACGGAAATCATGCCCCCATTGCGACAGGCAGTGCGCTTCGTCCACGGCGATCAGCGAGAGCGGCACACCGGTCAGGAGTTTCAGGACATCGGGTTTCAGCAGGGTCTCGGGGGCGACATAGAGCAGGTCGAGCGACCTTGTCGAAATGTCGCGCCACAGATTGCGCCTGTCGTCGCCGGCCAGATCGGAGTTGAGCGCCGCCGCTTTCACGCCTGCCTGCCGCAGCGCCGAGACCTGATCGGCCATCAGCGCCAGAAGCGGCGATATGACGATCCCCAGGCCGGGCCGGGCCAGCGCCGGAATCTGATAGCAAAGCGATTTCCCGCCGCCCGTCGGCATCAGGACAAACGCATTGTTGCCCGCCATCACATGCGAGACGATCTCCGCCTGCCGGCCACGGAAGGCATCGTAGCCATAGACGGTCTTGAGAATGTGCAGCGGATCGGTCGACAAGGAATCACTTGGCTTTAGAATGTGAGCAATCTCGTTGATAGCAGACATCAGGGAAAAATGGGCCGTCTTTCGAGGGCAAGTGGCGGGACGGTTCATGCTTGGATGGAAAAAGGCAGAGCAGGGCGGCGTTTACCTGTTATCCGCGCCTTTGGCGTAGCGGCCCGGAGGTTGCCCGACATGGCGGCTGAAGGCGGTGCTGAATGTGCTTGCGGAGCGGTAGCCGACCCGTTCGGCGACCTCGGCGATATCGATTTTCTCACGGCGCAGCAGGTCCTTTGCCAGCGCCATGCGCCATGCCAGCAGATATTCCATCGGCGGCACGCCGACATGGCGCGTGAAGCGGTCGAAAAAGGCGGAGCGGGAGAGCGCCGCCGCCTTGGCAAGCTCGCCCATGGTCCAGGCGCGCGCGGGATTGCCATGGATCTGCCTGATGGCCTCGGCCAGTCGTGCATCCGCCAGGCCGCGCAGCAATCCGGCGCGGGCTTCGGCTGTCTGGGTGACCCGCAATGCCTCGACCAGCAGAATTTCCACGAGCCGGGTAAGCACCAGTTCGCGTCCGGGGCGCTGTTCCGCGGCAGATTCCTCGATAAGAAGCTTGACCAAGGTGGACAGCCGCTCAACGCCCCGGACATGAACCTGCCCCGGCAGCAGCGATACGAGGAGACCTGCATCCTCGCTGCCGAAGACGAAATAGCCGCCGAGGATGCGGACGCTTGGCGGTCCATCCCGGCTGCCGTGGCGGACCTCTGACACCGCCGCTGCCGCCGCCGCATGGGGATCGAGAAGCTCCGGAATGACCGGCTCGAACCCCAACATGGTGAAGCCGGGCGTTGCCGGAAGCAGGATGAAGTCGCCCGCCTCGAGTGTCAGCTCCTCCTGCCCGTCTACGGCCAGACGGCACGAGCCTTCAATGACGATTGCGAAGCTGGGATGGCCGAACCTGGTGTAGCGGACGCCCCAGCGCCCCGCGCCGCTAATTCCCTTCGTGAATATCGCATGGGGGCGGAGCAGCTTTATGACGTCTGAGAGAGGATCAATCATATCCGGACGATAACAAACGAATTCCGGACCATCAATCGTAGATCGTCCGTTCTTGGCGACCTACTATGACTTCATCGATAAATGGAGACTTTGCGATGAAGACGATACTGATCACCGGCTGCTCATCGGGATATGGGCTGGAGACGGCGCGCCATTTCCTCGCCAGAGAATGGAACGTCATTGCGACCATGCGCACCCCGCGCGAGGACATCCTGCCGCGCGCTGCCAATTTGCGCGTCCTGAAGCTGGATGTTACCGATGAGGGCAGCATCGTCGAGGCTATCGAAGCCGCGGGGACGATCGATGTGCTGGTCAACAATGCGGGCATCGGCATTGTCGGCGCCTTCGAGGCGACGCCCATGTCCTACGTCCGGAAAATCTTCGAGACCAATACATTCGGCACCATGGCTATGACGCAAGCCGTTATTCCGCAGATGCGCGAGCGCCGGTCCGGCGTCATCGTCAACGTCACCTCCACCGTAACGCTTGTACCCATGCCGCTGGCGGCGGCCTATACCGCGAGCAAGCAGGCCATTGAGGGCTTTACCGGCTCGCTGGCGCATGAACTGGCCTATTTCAACATTCGCGCCAAGCTGGTCGAGCCCGGCTATGCCCCGACCACGCGCTTCAGCCAGAATGTTTCCGTGCGTCCCGAAGAAATCATTCCGAAAAGCTATGCCGATTTCGCCGCGCCGATCTTTGCAGGCTACGCGCAGCCGCCTCTCATAACCAGGGAAAGCGATGTGGCCGAGGCGGTGTATAGGGCGGTCCATGACGAGAGCGGCACGCTGCGTTTTCCGGCGGGCGCGGACGCGGTGGCGCTTGCCTGCGCTGCCTGACCACCTAGAGTCTGTCAGCCACCGGATGAATCGCAAGGCAGACAAGCCTCTGCCGTCATCCTCGGGCTTGTCCCTGATATCTGCCATAAGAGCGAAGAATAGCGATGACCGTCCTGAAGACCGTACCGTCGCAGATTCTTGGGACAAGCCCGAGAATGACGGCTAGGGAAAACCGCTTCCGATTATCCCTAACTCTAGCGCCAATTCTCCACATGACCGGCGCGGCTTCCTCCTGCTATATGGCCAAGCGGCAATAGAAACAGCGAGGTTCGCCAGCGTGTCAGACAGCTTCTTCCCGGATTCCTTCGATGCCTTCCTTTTCGACATGGACGGCACCATCCTGACTTCCATCAAGGCAGCCGAGCGGGTATGGACGAGCTGGGCGGTGGCCCATGGATTGGATGTCGAGACGTTTCTGCCGACAATCCACGGTGTCCGGGCGGTCGAGACGATCGGCAAGCTCAATCTGCCAGGGCTGGATCCCGTGGCCGAGGCGGAAGCCCTGACCGAAGCGGAGATCGCCGATGTCGAGGGGATCGAGGCGATTGCCGGCGCGGCGGATTTTCTGGCCGCGCTGCCCGCGGACCGCTGGGCTATCGTGACGTCCGCCCCGCGGCGGCTCGCGCTGCGCCGGATCGAGGCGGCAGGGCTTCCCGTGCCCGCGACGATGATCGCAGCCGACGACGTCACCTTTGGCAAGCCCGCTCCCGATTGCTTCCTGCTGGCGGCGCAGCGCCTGGGCGTCGCGCCGGAGCGCTGTCTGGTCTTCGAGGACGCGGCGGCGGGCATCGCCGCAGCGGAGGCGGCGGGATGCCAGGTTGCGGTTATGACGACGACGCACCGGCACGAAATGGAAACGCCGCACCGGAAACTGGCGGATTACTCGCGGCTGCGGCTGTTGCGGGAAGGGGGCGGGACGTTGCAGCTGGCTCTGGCGTCGTGACGGCGGGTGATGCTGCAGGCCCGGTGCGTTATCTGATGGCACAAACTTTCGAGCGCGTCAGGAAACGTCTTTCGCGTCCATTGTCGAGCGAGAACATGCCGCCGCGTCCCGGCACCACGTCGATGATGAGATCGGTATGCTTCCACGCCTCGAACTGCGAGGCGCTGATGTAGAACGGCGCGCCGCCTATGTGGCCGAGCAGCACGTCATTGTCGCCGACGATGAAATCCCCTTGCGGGTAGCACATCGGCGAGGAACCGTCGCAGCAGCCGCCGGACTGGTGGAACAGCACCGGGCCGTGATCCGCGATGATTTCCTCGATGAGTTCCAGCGCGGCGGGGGTGGCGGAGACCTGGGCCATGGTGGGATCCTCCTCGTTATTAAGGTGAAAACGCCGGCGGGACAGTAACCCCCCTCTGGCCTGCCGGCCATCTCCCCCTCAAGGGGGGAGATTGGGCCTTCATAAACGTTTCTGCCAATCGCAGATGTCGCTGATTGGCGGTGTGGCTAATGCCAACTCATCTCCCCCCTTGAGGGGGAGATGAGTTGGCAGGCCAGAGGGGGGTGCCTAGCGGTTCCCTCAAAACATAATCAACTCAAAAGAACCCCAGCTTCTTAGGGCTGTAGCTCACCAGCATGTTCTTCGTATTCTGATAATGGTCGAGCATCATCTTATGCGTCTCGCGTCCGATACCGGATTGCTTGTAGCCGCCGAAGGCCGCGTGGGCGGGGTAGGCGTGGTAGCAATTGGTCCAGACGCGGCCGGCCTGGATGGCGCGGCCGAAGCGGTAGCAGCGGTTGACGTCGCGGCTCCAGATGCCCGCGCCGAGGCCGTAGAGCGTGTCGTTGGCGATGGACAGCGCCTCCTCGTCGTCCTTGAAGGTCGTCACCGACACGACGGGGCCGAAAATCTCCTCCTGGAAGATGCGCATCTTGTTGTGGCCCTTGAAGACGGTGGGCTTGATGTAATAGCCCCCGGCAAGATCACCTGGCAGTTCGTTACGCTCGCCGCCAGTCAGCACCTCGGCGCCCTCCTGACGGCCGATGTCGAAATAGGAGAGGATTTTCTCAAGCTGCTCCGAAGACGCCTGGGCGCCGATCATGGTGGCGGGGTCGAGCGGGTCGCCCTGCACGATGGCTTCCACCCGTTTCAGCGCCCGCTCCATGAACTCATCGTAGATGTCTTCCTGAATGAGCGCACGGCTGGGACAGGTGCAGACCTCGCCCTGGTTGAGCGCGAACATGACGAAGCCCTCGATGGCCTTGTCGAAGAAATCATCATCTTCCTGCGTCACGTCCTTAAAGAAGATGTTGGGCGATTTGCCGCCGAGCTCCAGCGTGACGGGGATCAGGTTCTGGCTGGCATATTGCATGATGAGCCGTCCGGTCGTCGTCTCGCCGGTAAAGGCGATCTTGGCGATGCGCGGCGAGGAGGCGAGCGGCTTGCCTGCTTCGAGGCCGAAGCCGTTGACGATGTTGAGCACGCCGGGTGGTAAGAGATCGCCGATGAGGTCGGCCCAGAGCATGATCGTCGCCGGGGTCTGCTCGGCGGGCTTGATGACGACGCAATTGCCTGCGGCGAGGGCCGGGGCGAGCTTCCAGCAGGCCATCAAGAGCGGGAAGTTCCAGGGGATGATCTGGCCGACGACGCCCAGCGGCTCGTGGAAATGATAGGCGACCGTGTCATGGTCGATTTCGGAGAGTGAGCCCTCTTGCGCGCGGATCGCCCCGGCAAAATAGCGGAAATGGTCGATGGCGAGCGGCAGGTCGGCAGCTGTGGTCTCGCGGATCGGCTTGCCATTGTCCCAGGTTTCGGCGAGCGCCAGAAGATCGAGATTTTCCTCCATCCGGTCGGCGATGCGGTTGAGGATCAGGGCGCGCTCGGCCGGGCTGGTGCGGCCCCAGGCGTCCTTGGCCTTGTGGGCGGCGTCGAGCGCGGCTTCGATATCGGCGGCATCGGAGCGGGCGACTTCGCCGAGCGGGCGTCCGGTCACCGGAGAGATGTTCTCGAAATAACGGCCCGATTTCGGCGCGACCCACTCACCTCCAATAAAATTGTCATAACGCTTGGCGAACGGCACTTTCGCGGTGCGTGAAAATTCTACCTTGTTCATGACTTCCTCCCGAGAAGCGATGCCGCGGAGTGCGGCATGTATAGAATGCTCCTCGGGCAGGACAGGGTCAAGACGAGCGTAGTATAATAGGGCATGCTCTCAAAAAGTTGCTGACTTTCCGGTCAGGCTTATCCCGGGAAGAAAGCGAAGCGGATGATGAACAGCGCCGCGACGATGATCGTTGCGGGATGGAGCTCCTTCCAGCGGCCGGTGAAGAGCTTCAAGACGGCATAGCTGATGAAGCCGAAGGCGAGGCCGTTGGCGATGGAATAGGTCATCGGCATGGCGAGCGCCGTCACGGCGGCGGGGATCGCCTCGGTCAGATTGTCCCATTCGACTTCCCGCAGCTCGCGCATCATGAGCGCGGCGACGTAGAGAAGGGCAGGGGCGGTGGCATAGGCCGGAACGGAGCCCGCAAGCGGGGAGATGAAGAGCGCGGCGAGGAACAGAATTGCGACCACCAGCGCGGTCAATCCCGTCCTGCCGCCCGCCGCCACGCCGGAGGCGCTTTCCACATAGGCGGTGGTGCTGCTCGTGCCCAGCATGGCGCCGGCGACGATGGCGGAGCTGTCGGCCATCAGCGCGCGCCCGAGGCGGTTCGGCTTGCCCTCCGGCATCAGATTGGCGCGTTTTGCGACGCCCACCAGGGTGCCCGTCGCGTCGAAGACTTCGACGAGAACGAAGACGAGGATGACATGCAGCAGCCCGCCATGCAGGGCGCCGAGGATATCGAGCTGCATGAAGGTGGGCGCGATCGAGGGCGGGGCCGAGACGAGGCCCTGAAACTGGTTGGCCCCTACGATCCAGGAAAGTACCGTCACGGCGAGAATGCCGATGAGGATCGCACCTTTCACGCGCAGCGCATCCAGCACCGCGATGACGAAGAAACCAAGGATGGCGAGGAGCGGGCCGGTCTGCCTGAGGTCGCCCAGCGTCACCAGCGTCGCGGGGTTCTTAACGACGATATGGGCGTTCTCCAGCGCAATAAGGCCAAGGAAAAGACCAATTCCCGCCGCAATTGCACTGCGTAAAGAGGGAGGAATACCGTCAATCACCCATCGTCTGAGGCCTGTTACGGACAGGAAAACGAAGATCGCGCCGGAGATGAACACGGCCCCCAGCGCCTGCTGCCAGGTGAAGCCCATGGCCGCGACGACCGTGAAGGCGAAGAAGGCGTTGAGCCCCATGCCCGGCGCCATGCCGATGGGCCAGTTGGCGTAAAAGGCCATGATCAGCGTGCCGAGCGCCGCCGCAAGGCAGGTCGCCACGAACACCGCGCCGCGATCCATTCCCGTGGACGAGAGAATCTCGGGATTGACGAAGATGATGTACGACATCGTCAAGAACGTCGTGACGCCGGCAACCAGCTCGGTGCGGACGGACGTTCCGTGTTCGCTCAGCTTGAAAACTCGTTCCAACATTTTTCTTCCCATCGCGTCTCGCCGGGGCAGTTATCAGCGTTCGCCGATTGCTTATTCCCGCGCGGGCGCGCGCGCAATGGAAATTCGAGTCCGGACAAAGGCTTGGAGCGAAGTGCGATGGAATTGATTCAGGGTTTCGCTCCAAGCGTATGTTTCAGCCGCCCTTCACCGCGCCTGCCGTCAACCCGGCGACGATCTGCTTCTGGGCGAACAGGGTGAGGACCAGCACGGGGAGGGTGACGATCAGCGCCGCTGCCGCCAGGGGACCCCAGCTGACCTGCTCGAAGGAGAGCATGTTATAAACCGCGACCGGCAGCGTGCGCGTCGTGCGGCTGGCCAGCACGATGCCGAAGACGAAATTGTTCCAGGAGAAGATCAGCGCCAGGATGAAGGCAACGACGATGCCGGGCTTGGCGATGGGCAGCGCCACCAGCCGGAACACCTGCCAGGGCGTCGCGCCGTCGATGCTGGCGGCTTCCTCCAGTTCCATCGGCGTCGTCTCGAAATAGCCGATCATGATCCAGACCACGATGGGCACGGTAACGACGAGATGGATGATGATCTGCGGCCAGAGCGTGCCGAGGAGGTTCAGCCATTGGAAGAGCAAAAACAGCGGGATGAGGAAGGAGAGGCCGGGCGTCATGCGGGCGATCATGATGAGAATGGCCGCGCGCTCCGCCTTGAGCCGGGCGATGCCGTAGCCGGCGGGCACGCCGACGAGAAGCGCCAGCAGCGTCGCCGCGCCGGTCACCAGCACCGAATTCCAGAAATAGAGGAAGAAATTGTTCTCGCGGAACACCTGCGCATAGTTCGACCAGGCGAAATTTTCCGGAATCAAAATCGGCGGATAGGCGCCATTGTCGATCTCGTACTTTAGCGAAAGCGAAATCATCCAGAGGAAGAACAGGAGGACCGGCGAGACCATGACCATGGCCGCGAACAGAAGGCCGATGCGGTTGAGCATTCTGCGTTTCATCGGCTGGCCTCCTTGTCCGACCAGTTGGTGCGGGCGCGGACCATCATCAGCACCAGGGAAAGGGCAATGATGAGGATGAAGAACACCACGGCCATCGCCGAGGCGTAGCCTATATCGTAATAGGCGAAGGCGGTGTTGTAGAGGTAGATATTGATCGTCTCGGATGCCGTGCCGGGGCCGCCTTGCGTCATCGCATAGATGATATCGAAGCTCTTGATGGCATCGATGGAGCGGATGATGACGCCGATCATCAGGAAGGGCGCGATCATCGGCAGGGTCAGATAGCGGAATTTCTGCCAGGCATTGGCGCCGTCGATCTCGGCGCTTTCATAGGGCTCGCGCGGGACGGCGGCAAGGCCGCCTAGCACGATCAGCATGATGAGCGGCGTCCATTGCCATGTCTCGACGAGGACGAGCGAGGGGATGACCGTCGACTGGTTGTAGATCCATTCCTGCGGGCCGATGCCGGTGAGCGACAGGAGATAATTGAGCACGCCCAATTGCGGGTGGAACATCATGGTCCAGACCAGCGCGATGGCGACGGGCGTCGCCATCATCGGCATGACGAAAACACCGCGCAGGAAGCCTTTGAGCGGAACCTGGGCATCGAAGATGAGCGCTGCGAGCGTGCCGAGGACCAGAGGCGCGACGACGGCCAGCACCGTGAAGACCAGCGTGTGCCAGAGCGATTCCCAGAAGCGGAAATCGGTGGCGAGCCTGATATAATTGTCGAGCCCGGCGAATTGCTGCTCCTGCCCCAGCGTCCAGCTATGCACGCTCATCCAGAGGGTGAACACCCATGGAAAAACGATGACCGCCGCGATGATTACCATGGCCGGGATCACGAAGGGCCAGTAATTGGGCGCAAGCCCGCCCGGCCTCATCCCTTTCACGCCGTCATCCGCCGGGGCCGCTTCATCGATGCTCACGGACGCCATTATCCCTCGCTCTTGGCCAGCACCGGCTCGAACTGCGCCGTGGCGGTCTGGAGTTCGGCTGCCGGGTCCGCGCCGCCGATCATATTGGTGAGGCCGACGCCATAGATGTCGCGGAATTCCGTGACCGGCACGATGACAGGCAGCGCCAGCTGCGATATTTTCGCGGACTCTGCCACAGCGTCGACCCAGGCGGCGGGCATCTTGACGCCCTTGCGCACCTCGGGGTCCTCCAGGATGGACTGGCGGAACGGCACGCCCGCCCCGGCCTGCAGGAGCCGCGCGCCCATATCGTGCGAGATGACCCATTGGCAGAACAGATAGGCCGCTTCCTTCTTTTCGCTGGCCTCGACGACACCGATACCGTCGCCTGTCGTCGCGGCGGCCTGCGCTTTCGGCCCCTTCGGCATGACGCCATAGCCGACCTTGCCGACGACGCGCGATTTCTGCGGGTCCTCCAGCGGCGGCGCGAAGCCGACGCCATCGAACCACATGCCGACCTTGCCTTGCAGAAAGGCGGATTGCGCTTCGGCCCAGTTGAAGCCGGAAACGCCTGTCGGGGCGGATTTGATCATCAGGCGCTGATAGAATTTCGCCGCCTCGACCGCCTCCTCGGAGGTGGTGCGCAGCTTGCCGTCGGGGCCAAGGGGCGAGGAGCCATAGCCCAGCATGAGGGCCGTCCAGACCGGGACATTGGCGTTCTTCAACCCGCGCGCGACGAAGCCATAGGTGTTGGTGCTCTTATCGGTCAGCGCTTCGGCGGCGGCGGCCATGTCCTCGAAGGTGGCGGGGTAGGCGAAGCCCTTCTTGTCGAACAGTTCCTTGTTCCAGTAGACGATCCAATAATCGACCGAGAAGGGCAGCGAGCGCAGCTTGCCGTCATTGTCCTGGGCGAAGGTCAATCCGGCGGCGGCGAAATCGCTCTCCGTCAGCGACGGGTCGGTCAGCGAAGGGTCTTTCAGGAAGCCGCTGATATCGGCCAGCCAGCCGCCCTTTTCGAACTGGCGCTTCTGCACGTGATAGCTCAGATGGATGACGTCGAAGCTCGGCCTGCCCGACGAAAGCTCGATCACGGCTTTCTGCCGCTGCTGCTGTTCCGGGGTTGCCTCGGCATTCACCTTGATGCCGGTCAGCGCCTCGAATTCGGGTAGATATTTGATGATGGTATCGCCGCGCGGGCTTTTGACCAGATTGACCTCAAGCGTTGTCCCCGCGAACTTCTTCCAATCGACCGAGCTTGCGGAGAAGGCCGGACGCGCGCCGACGAGCCCCGCCGCGCCGAGCGCCGCCGTACCGGCCAGAAAGCCGCGCCGGGTAGGCTTCCAGAATGATGACATGCTATTCCCTCCCTTTGGATGATGCCGAAGCTCCTCTCTTCGGCAGGTGATCATGCTCTATATTCTAATGGCGCGGTCCCTTGCATGGTTTATGTGGGCGACGAGCGCTTCCACCGCCTCCTCGACGGACCGCCGCTCGATCGCTTCGAGCACTTTCATGTGCTCGCTCATGACCGGCCCGACGCGCCCGTCGATACGGACGCGCTCCTGGCTGATCAGCCGCATCTTGATCGAGTTGACGCGGTAGACATTCGAGATGATCGTATTGCCGAGCGCGTCGATGAAGGCGTCGTGCATGCCCCAGTCCACGGCTTGCGCATGGGCTTCCAGCTCATGGCTGTCATTGCCGCTTTCGATCGCCGCCGCTATGTCGCGATGCTCTCTCAGCATCTTCGCGATGATCTCGTCCGATGCCGTGCGGGTGAACAGCGCCACCGCCTCCTTTTCAAGGAAAAGGCGAAGCTGAAACGCTTCGCGGATCAGGTTCAAATCGATATGGGCGATCTGCAAACCCCGCTGCGGCACGGTCTTGATCAGCCCCTCGGCCTCCAGCCTCGGTATAAGCTCACGGATGGCGCTCAGCGGAAAGCCGGTCAGCTCCACCAGACGGCGCTGCGAGACGAATTGTCCCGGACGCACATCGCGCGCCAGAAGATGCCGGGTGAAGCTTTCATAGGCCCGCTCCCGCAGCGGGGAGGGCTCCTCGGCCTGGCTTTCCATGGGGCGCTCCTGCTCCATCATGCCGCCTTGGAACGAAACAGCGTATCGA
This sequence comes from Brucella sp. IR073, assembly GCF_049065735.1. NCBI lineage: Bacteria > Pseudomonadati > Pseudomonadota > Alphaproteobacteria > Hyphomicrobiales > Brucellaceae > Brucella > Brucella sp. IR073. The sequence continues at coordinate 1,111 of NZ_JBAKHD010000020.1, read as the reverse complement.
AGGTGGAGACCAATTGACGCTCGCTCTCATTGGAAAGGGGAAGCAGCGGCGGCCGGACCGCCAGCCAGTGGGGCTCGCCGAATGCATGGGCCATGAGCGCCTTTACACCTGGCGTAACCGGATATTTCAAAAGCTCGGCCACCAGATCTATGACGTGTTGGTCATCCTCGCCCCGTACCGCCATACGGCGGACTTCACTTGGCAGAAAATTGGCGATGCCGGAGATGGCTCCTTGCGCGCCAAGGCGGACACCCTTGGCGAGATGACGCTCATCACCGATCAGTATGATGAGATCGCCGTGCTCCATCACCAGCTTTTCGGTATAGGCCCAATCACCACCGGAATCCTTCACCCCGGTGACGATCTCAGGAAACGCCTCACGCAAGCGGCCTATCAGCGCATGGCTCAATGGGACCATGGTGACCGATGGGATGTGGTAGAGGATAACGTCCCGCGCCTTGTCGCCCAGCAGCCCGAACACAGCGGAAAACCAGCCGAACAGTCCCTCGTCACCGAGATTCTTAAAATAGGAGGGCGGGGCAAGCAGGATGTTGCGCGCGCCCAGCGACAATGCATGCGCCGCTTGCTCGGCCGCGTCTGCGGCTGAATTCACGAGAACCCCGGCAACAATCCGATCCGCGGGAACACCGTCCGACACCATCGCGCCCAGCAACGTCTCGCGCTCGCGCCGGCCAATGGATGCGCCTTCGCCTGTGGTTCCAAACAGCGTGACGCTGCTACAGCCGGCGTCAAGGCTGTGGCGGGCTTTAGCAATCATCACGTCGAGCGAAATATAGCCGTTTTTCTCAAAAGGGGTCGCAAGCGCGACGGAAAGCCCAAAACGCATGAAACAACTGTCCTCCCAGTGTGATCTCGAGATTTGCACACTGACATGTCAGAAGTCAATCAGGGAATGCGTTGGGCTGAGGTGAATTGCTTTCAGGCGGAACACTCGAAATCAATCTAGGGCGTAGTGACAATTTAATGATTTTACGATTCCCAAGGAATGGCAAATCAGATTCAACACTGGCTTTTGGAGGCTGGTGTGGAAGGCGAGATACTTCGGGATGATCAGTGGGAGCGGCTACGGGACTTTGTACCGGGCGGGCGT
>NZ_JBAKHD010000019.1:0-18963 GCF_049065735.1 Brucella sp. IR073 | reverse complement strand
GGGCACCGAGATGGTGATGCCCGGCGACAACGTGACGATGAACGTGTCCCTGATCGTTCCGATCGCGATGGAAGAGAAGCTGCGCTTCGCTATCCGTGAAGGCGGCCGCACCGTCGGCGCCGGCATCGTGTCGAAGATCGTCGAATAATTGACTTTGAAAGGCGGCGGCCTGAGTAGGCTGCCGCCCCTCATTGCCCGCAAAATCCTCTTGAAGAAATTTTCGATTGGAGCTAATGGGCACTCGGGCTTGGGATGAGCCCTGAGCATGATCCCCAAAAGGTACAGACCTCCAGGTAAGATCATGTTGAAAGTAGGGGTATAGCTCAGTTGGTAGAGCGACGGTCTCCAAAACCGTAGGTCGCGGGTTCGAACCCTGCTGCCCCTGCCAGTTTCTCAGGTTCGGCCGGAAAGAGCGCATGCTTTTGAAGCGGACTGGGCCTTGATATAGTTGGTTTGCACGCGATTGGATGGCGGTAAATCAGCGTTCGTATGGGATTGTATCAACAGGCAAGCCGAAGGGCTTGTTTTTTGTTGGAATCAGTTCTATGTAAAGTCAACAGACACGCGGTGCGTGGAGCTGTCTATGCAGCTCACGCGCCGCATACGTATGAGTGCGGTTGACCGATTCGGTCATTATGGCGGAATTATAGTCCGGTAATGATTGATGTTTGGTTGTCTGGCTTCATGCGTACACATAGCTAGAGCGGCAGATGGCATCCAAAACGAATCCGATCACTTTCTTTCAGCAGGTTCGTGCCGAAACGGCCAAGGTGACCTGGCCGACGCGGCGTGAAACCGTGATTTCCACAATTATGGTGATCGTGATGGCCTTCCTGGCTGCGGCGTTCTTCTTCGCCGCCGATCAGCTTATGGCCTATGTCGTAGAGCTGTTGCTGGGTCTCGGACGCTAACGAATATACGGGAGAGCTCGGGATGACTGCGCGCTGGTACATTGTGCACGCCTATTCGAATTTCGAAAAGAAGGTGGCCGAGGACATCGAGAACAAGGCTCGCCAGAAGGGTCTTTCTCATCTTTTCGAAAAAATCCTGGTTCCGACCGAGAAGGTCGTCGAGGTGCGCCGCGGTCGCAAGGTCGATGCCGAGCGCAAGTTTTTTCCGGGCTATGTGCTTGTCCGCGCCGATCTGACTGACGATGCCTATCATCTGATCAAGAATACGCCGAAGGTGACGGGCTTCCTCGGTTCGGATTCGAAGCCTGTTCCCATTTCCGACCGCGAGGCCGAGCAGATTCTGATGCAGGTGCAGGAAGGCGTCGATCGTCCGAAGCCCTCCGTTTCGTTTGAAATCGGCGAGTCGGTGCGTGTCTCGGATGGTCCCTTCGCTTCGTTCAACGGCATCGTGCAGGAAGTGGACGAAGAGCGTTCACGCCTCAAGGTGGAAGTTTCGATCTTCGGGCGCGCGACGCCTGTCGATCTCGAATTCGGTCAGGTGGAGAAGCTCTGACCATTGCATGATCCTGAAAAGTCTAGGGCTTTTCGAGTAACGTCATGCAGAAGGAATACGGTCCGTCAGGATCGTTGCCGCGCAAGCGGCGAAGGCGGGTTCCGATTAAAGGAGCCATGCCGAAGGTGGGAGGGGAGGTGGCTTTAGCCGGCCATTGAACCGAACCACCGAACTGCCCGCCGGTCTCCGGCGACGTTCACAATGCCGGATAATCCGGCGAAATTGAGAAGTGCCGGTTTTCCGGCTTGTAAATGAAGGCAGAAGCTCATGGCTAAGAAAGTTGCAGGCCAGCTGAAGCTGCAGGTGGCTGCTGGGGCGGCGAATCCTTCGCCCCCGATCGGTCCCGCGCTCGGTCAGCGTGGCATTAACATCATGGAGTTCTGCAAGGCGTTCAATGCCGCCTCGCAGGATATGGAAAAGGGCTCGCCCGTTCCCGTCGTGATCACCTATTATCAGGACAAGTCTTTCACTTTTGTGATGAAGACGCCTCCTGTGTCTTATTTCCTGAAAAAGGCCGCGAACCTCAAGTCTGGTTCGAAGGAGCCAGGCAAGGTGTCCGCCGGAACGATCAGCCGCGACAAGGTGCGCGAGATCGCCGAGAAGAAGTTGAAGGACCTGAACGCGGCTGACGTTGAAGCTGCCATGCGCATGGTCGAAGGTTCCGCCCGTTCGATGGGCCTGGAAGTGGTGGGCTGAGACGATGGCGAAGATTGCAAAGCGTATTGCCAAGCTGCGTGAAGGCGTCGACCGCAACAAGCTCTATGACCTGACGTCGGCCATCGGCCTCGTCAAGGAGCGCGCCACCGCCAAGTTCGATGAAACCATCGAAGTCGCGCTGAATCTGGGCGTCGATCCCCGCCACGCGGACCAGATGGTTCGCGGCGTCGTTAACCTGCCGAACGGCACGGGCCGCGATGTGCGCGTCGCCGTGTTCGCCCGTGGCGACAAGGCTGAGGAAGCCAAGAAGGCCGGAGCCGATATCGTCGGCGCCGAGGATCTCGTCGAGATCGTCAATGGCGGCACGATCGATTTCGACCGCTGCATCGCCACCCCGGACATGATGCCGCTCGTCGGCCGTCTGGGTAAGGTGCTCGGCCCCCGCGGCATGATGCCGAACCCGAAGGTCGGCACCGTCACCGTCGATGTCGCCGGTGCGGTCAAGGCTTCGAAGGGCGGCGCTGTCGAGTTCCGCGTCGAGAAGGCCGGTATCATCCATGCCGGCGTCGGCAAGGCCTCTTTCGACCCCAAGGCCCTGGAAGAGAACATCAAGGCGTTCGCCGATGCGGTTCTCAAGGCGAAGCCTGCCGGTGCGAAGGGTGAGTACCTGAAGCGCGTGGCGATTTCGTCCACCATGGGTGTCGGCGTGAAGGTCGACCCGTCGACCGTCAAGGTCACCTGATAAGTAGATTTGGCTTTCAAGTGTAAGATCTTGAAAGTCGGAAAGAATTCCGGGCCTTGAGCAATCAGGGCCCGGATCGCCGGGGGAAACCCCGGTTGTCCTGTCCGAGATTGCAGGCGGCTTGCCTTAATATTCAAAGCCTGCATGAGACGTGGAATGACCGAATTCTCCGGGGTCTCCCCGATGGATGAGGTTTGAACCGTAGTTGCCTTTGGTCCGCCCCGCCGTTCGCGGTGGGAGGCGAAAGGGGGCAGGATCCTCGAGCGTCGTTCGGGTGGTCCTTTTGGAAAACCCGTTCGACAAAGGCAAACCGGCGGGGACGCATGATGCGGTCCCGTCAACTGGAGAGAGACAGTGGAAAAAGCGGAAAAGCGCGAATTCGTCGCGTGGCTGAACGGGGTCTTCAAGGAGTCCGGTTCGGTCGTCGTGGCCCACTATTCCGGTCTCACCGTGGCGCAGATGAACGATCTTCGTTCCAAAATGCGCGCTGCCGGTGGCACCGTTAAAGTCGCGAAAAACCGCCTTGCCAAGATCGCTCTTCAGGGCACGGAATCGGAAGGCATGGCTGATCTGTTCACCGGACAGACGCTCGTTGCCTATTCGACCGATCCGATTACGGCTCCGAAGGTGGCCGTCGAGTTCGCCAAGGGTAACGACAAGCTCGTCATCCTCGGCGGTGCAATGGGGTCCACGACGCTGAACGCCGATGGCGTCAAGTCGCTTGCCTCGCTGCCGTCGCTCGACGAACTGCGCGCAAAGCTGGTTGGTATGATCCAGACCCCGGCTCAGCGTCTCGCAGTGCTCACCAGCGCGCCGGCGGGCCAGATCGCCCGCGTTATCGGTGCCTATGCCCGGAAGAACGAGGCGGCGTAAGGCCGTTTCTCGCTGCTCTTTAAGTTCAAACCTCGTAAAGGAAATCTAAAATGGCTGATCTCGCAAAGATCGTTGAAGACCTGTCCAACCTGACCGTCCTGGAAGCCGCTGAGCTGTCCAAGCTTCTCGAAGAGAAGTGGGGCGTTTCGGCCGCTGCTCCGGTTGCCGTTGCCGCTGCTGCCGGCGGTGGGGCTGCCGCTGCTCCGGTTGAAGAGAAGACCGAGTTCGACGTCATCCTCGCCGATGGCGGCGCTCAGAAGATCAACGTGATCAAGGAAGTCCGCGCCATCACCGGCCTCGGCCTCAAGGAAGCCAAGGACCTCGTCGAAGGCGCTCCGAAGCCGGTCAAGGAAGGCGTGTCGAAGGACGAAGCCGAGAAGATCAAGGCCCAGCTCGAAGGCGCTGGCGCCAAGGTCGAACTCAAGTAAGTTCGGCGAAAAAATTCGGCGGATGGGCTTTCCATCCGCCGGTTTCCGCCTGTTTAGGCACCGGAAATATGGTCTTTCCGGGGTTAAAACTGGGCAAAAGGCGGGAAGAGAAGTGGTGCTGAACCCTTTTCCTGACAGTTCGGGGGCTGTCAGGAAACGGGTTTTGTCCCGTTTAGATGACCAGAGGCCGCAAGGCACGAAACAGCCGCAAGGCGATAGAACGAGGAGCGACGATGGCTCAGACCCACTCTTTTAACGGTCGTAAGCGCGTACGCAAGTTTTTTGGCAAGATTCCCGAAGTCGCGGAGATGCCGAACCTGATCGAGGTTCAGAAGGCGTCCTACGACCAGTTCCTCATGGTCGAGGAGCCTGAAGGCGGGCGTCCGGACGAAGGCTTGCAGGCGGTTTTCAAGTCGGTCTTTCCGATTGGAGACTTTTCCGGCGCCTCCATGCTCGAATTCGTCAAATATGAGTTCGATGCGCCGAAATTCGACGTTGATGAGTGCCGCCAGCGCGACCTGACCTATGCCGCGCCGCTGAAGGTGACGCTGCGCCTTATCGTGTTCGATATCGACGAGGATACGGGCGCCAAGTCGATCAAGGACATCAAGGAGCAGGATGTCTACATGGGCGACATGCCGCTCATGACCGACAACGGCACCTTCATCGTCAACGGCACCGAGCGCGTCATCGTCTCGCAGATGCACCGTTCGCCGGGCGTCTTCTTCGACCATGACAAAGGCAAGTCGCACTCCTCGGGCAAGCTGCTGTTCGCCGCCCGCGTCATCCCCTATCGCGGTTCCTGGCTGGACATCGAGTTCGACGCCAAGGACATCGTCTACGCGCGTATCGACCGCCGCCGCAAGATCCCTGTGACGTCGCTCCTGATGGCGCTGGGCATGGATGGCGAGGAGATCCTCTCGACCTTCTATAACCAGGTCGTCTACACGCGCGACGGCGACAATTGGCGCATCCCGTTCTCCGTCGACCGTTTCAAGGGCATGAAGGTCCTGACCGACCTCATCGATGCCGATACGGGCGAGGTTGTGCTCGAGGCCGGCAAGAAGCTGACGGCGCGCGCCGCCCGCCAGCTCGCCGAAAAGGGCCTGAAGGCGATCAAGGCGACCGAGGACGACCTCTTCGGCAGCTATCTGGCCGAGGATATCGTCAATTACGAGACGGGCGAAATCTTCCTCGAAGCCGGTGACGAACTGGACGAGAAGACGCTGAAAATCCTGCTCGACACGGGCGTGGACGAGATCAAGGTGCTCGACATCGACCATGTCAATGTCGGCGCTTACATCCGCAACACGCTTGCCGCCGACAAGAACGAGAGCCGCCAGGACGCGCTGTTCGACATTTACCGCGTCATGCGTCCGGGCGAGCCGCCCACGATGGACACGGCGGAAGCCATGTTCCATTCGCTGTTCTTCGATGCTGAGCGCTACGACCTCTCCGCGGTCGGCCGCGTCAAGATGAACATGCGTCTCGACCTCGACGCCGAGGACACCGTCCGCGTGCTGCGCAAGGAAGACATCATCGCGGTCGTCAAGACGCTCGTCGAGCTGCGTGACGGCAAGGGCGAGATCGACGACATCGACAATCTCGGCAACCGCCGTGTGCGTTCGGTCGGCGAATTGATGGAAAACCAGTACCGCGTCGGCCTGCTGCGCATGGAGCGCGCGATCAAGGAGCGCATGTCGTCGATCGAGATCGACACCGTCATGCCGCAGGACTTGATCAACGCCAAGCCGGCGGCTGCCGCCGTGCGCGAGTTCTTCGGCTCCTCGCAGCTCTCGCAGTTCATGGACCAGACCAACCCGCTGTCGGAAATCACTCACAAGCGCCGCCTGTCGGCTCTTGGACCCGGCGGTCTGACCCGCGAGCGCGCCGGCTTCGAGGTGCGCGACGTGCACCCGACGCATTATGGCCGTATCTGCCCGATCGAGACGCCGGAAGGCCCGAACATCGGTCTCATCAACTCGCTCGCCACCTTCGCGCGCGTCAACAAATACGGCTTCATCGAAAGCCCGTACCGCAAGATCGTTGACGGCAAGGTGACCTCCGAGGTTGTCTATCTCTCGGCTATGGAAGAAGCCAAGCACTATGTTGCCCAGGCCAACGCCGTGCTCGGGCCCGATGGCAGCTTTACCGACGAGTTCGTCGTTTGCCGCCATGCCGGCGAAGTCATGATGGCGCCGCGTGAAAACGTGGACCTGATGGACGTGTCGCCGAAGCAGCTCGTGTCCGTCGCCGCGGCGCTCATCCCGTTCCTCGAGAACGACGACGCCAACCGCGCGCTCATGGGCTCGAACATGCAGCGTCAGGCCGTGCCGCTGGTGCGCGCCGAGGCGCCGTTCGTCGGTACCGGCATGGAGCCGATCGTGGCCCGCGACTCCGGCGCTGCGATTGCCGCCCGCCGCACGGGCATTGTCGATCAGGTCGATGCGACCCGTATCGTCATCCGCGCGACGGAAGATCTCGATCCGGCCAAGTCCGGCGTCGATATCTACCGGCTGCAGAAGTTCCAGCGTTCGAACCAGAACACCTGCATCAACCAGCGTCCGCTGGTTCGCGTCGGCGACCGCATCCAGAAGGGCGACATCATCGCCGATGGTCCTTCGACGGATCTGGGCGATCTGGCGCTCGGCCGCAACGTGCTCGTCGCGTTCATGCCGTGGAATGGCTACAACTACGAGGACTCGATCCTTCTGTCCGAGAAGATCGTGTCGGATGACGTCTTCACCTCGATCCATATCGAGGAATTCGAAGTCGCCGCCCGCGATACCAAGCTTGGACCTGAGGAAATCACGCGCGATATTCCGAACGTTTCGGAAGAAGCGCTGAAGAACCTCGACGAAGCCGGCATCGTCTATATCGGCGCCGAAGTGCATCCGGGCGACATTCTCGTCGGCAAGATCACGCCGAAGGGCGAAAGCCCGATGACGCCGGAAGAGAAGCTTCTGCGCGCCATCTTCGGCGAGAAGGCGTCTGACGTCCGTGACACCTCCATGCGTATGCCCCCCGGGACCTACGGCACGGTCGTCGAAGTGCGCGTCTTCAACCGCCACGGCGTGGAGAAGGATGAGCGCGCCATGGCCATCGAGCGCGAGGAGATCGAGCGTCTCGCCAAGGACCGTGACGACGAGCAGGCGATCCTCGACCGCAACACCTACACCCGTCTGGCCGACGTGCTTGACGGCAAGGCTGCCATTGCGGGCCCCAAGGGCTTCAAGAAGGGCACGACGGTCACCCGCGAGGTCCTGAGCGAATATCCGCGTTCGCAATGGTGGCAGTTCGCCGTCGAGGACGAGAAGCAGCAGAGCGAGATCGAAGCGCTGCGCAACCAGTATGACGACTCCAAGAAGCTGCTCGAGCAGCGCTTCATGGATAAGGTCGAGAAGGTGCAGCGCGGCGACGAGATGCCTCCCGGCGTCATGAAGATGGTCAAGGTCTTCGTTGCCGTGAAGCGCAAGATCCAGCCGGGCGACAAGATGGCCGGCCGTCACGGCAACAAGGGTGTCGTGTCGCGCATCGTGCCGGTCGAGGATATGCCGTTCCTTGAGGACGGAACCCATGCCGATATCGTGCTGAACCCGCTCGGCGTGCCGAGCCGCATGAATGTCGGTCAGATCCTCGAAACGCATCTTGGCTGGGCCTGTGCGGGCATGGGCAAGAAGATCGGCGAGCTGCTCGAGGCCTATCGCGCTTCCGGCGACGTGAAGCCGCTGCGCCAGACGATCGAGCACATCATCCCGGACAACGACCGCAACGAGCCGGTTCGTGAGTACGACGATGAGAGCATCGTGCGCCTGGCCGACCAGATGAAGCGCGGCGTGTCGATTGCCACCCCCGTCTTCGACGGCGCGCATGAATCCGACATCAATGCGATGCTGGAAGATGCGGGTCTGGCGACTTCGGGTCAGGTCACGCTCTATGACGGGCGTACCGGCGAGCCGTTCGACCGCAAGGTGACCGTGGGCTACATCTATATGCTGAAGCTCCACCACCTGGTCGACGACAAGATCCACGCCCGTTCGATCGGACCTTACTCGCTCGTCACCCAGCAGCCGCTGGGCGGCAAGGCGCAGTTCGGCGGTCAGCGCTTCGGCGAAATGGAGGTCTGGGCGCTCGAGGCTTATGGCGCGGCCTACACCTTGCAGGAAATGCTCACCATCAAGTCGGACGACGTGGCGGGCAGAACCAAGGTCTACGAGGCCATCGTGCGCGGCGACGACACGTTCGAGGCGGGCATCCCCGAGAGCTTCAACGTTCTCGTCAAGGAAATGCGCTCGCTGGGCCTCAATGTCGAGCTCGACAACACCCGCGAACTGCCCGCGCCGCAGCAGGACGCGCTGCCCGACGCGGCGGAATGAGGATGAAGAGGTGAGGGGCGTTGCTGCCCCTCGCTTGGCCCTTTGGCTTATGAGAGATGGAGTAGGGGAGTAAGGGAGTATGGGAGTATGTTTTTGAGGACATATTCCCTTACTCCCCTATTCTCTTACTCCCCTTCCGAGCGCAGCGAGGGCGTCACGGAATTCAAACGGGGGTTACGAAGGACCCCGATAAGGAGAACGGCATGAACCAAGAGGTCATGAATCTTTTCAATCCGCAGGCTCCGGCGCAGACCTTCGATTCCATCCGGATTTCGATCGCGTCGCCAGAGAAGATTCTCTCCTGGTCCTACGGTGAGATCAAGAAGCCGGAGACGATCAACTATCGCACGTTCAAGCCCGAACGCGACGGTCTCTTCTGCGCGCGCATCTTCGGCCCGATCAAGGACTATGAATGCTTGTGCGGCAAGTACAAGCGCATGAAATATAAGGGTATTATCTGCGAAAAGTGCGGCGTGGAAGTCACGCTGTCGCGCGTGCGCCGCGAGCGCATGGGCCATATCGAGCTCGCTGCCCCCGTCGCCCATATCTGGTTCCTGAAGTCGCTGCCGAGCCGCATCGGCACGCTGCTCGACATGACGCTGAAGGATATCGAGCGCGTCCTCTACTTCGAGAACTATATCGTCACCGAGCCGGGCCTCACCTCGCTGAAGGAGCATCAGCTCCTTTCGGAAGAGGAATATCTGATGGCCGTCGACGAGTTCGGCGAGGACCAGTTCACGGCGCTCATCGGCGCGGAAGCCATCTATGAGCTTCTGGCCTCGATGGACCTTGAGAAGATCGCCGGCGACCTGCGCGCGGAGCTTGCGGACACCACGTCCGAGCTCAAGCAGAAGAAGCTGATGAAGCGGCTCAAGATCGTCGAGAACTTCCTCGAATCCGGCAACCGCCCGGAGTGGATGATCATGAAGATCGTTCCGGTCATCCCGCCGGATCTGCGCCCGCTCGTGCCGCTCGATGGCGGCCGTTTCGCGACGTCGGACCTGAACGATCTCTATCGCCGCGTCATCAACCGTAACAACCGCTTGAAGCGCCTCATCGAACTGCGCGCGCCCGGCATCATCATCCGCAACGAGAAGCGCATGCTTCAGGAAGCGGTCGATGCGCTGTTCGACAATGGCCGCCGCGGCCGCGTCATCACCGGCGCCAACAAGCGTCCGCTGAAGTCGCTCTCCGATATGCTCAAGGGCAAGCAGGGCCGCTTCCGCCAGAACCTGCTCGGCAAGCGCGTTGACTATTCCGGCCGTTCGGTTATCGTGACCGGCCCCGAGCTGAAGCTGCACCAGTGCGGCCTGCCGAAGAAGATGGCGCTCGAGCTGTTCAAGCCCTTCATCTACGCCCGCCTCGACGCCAAGGGTTACTCCTCGACCGTCAAGCAGGCGAAGAAGCTGGTCGAGAAGGAGAAGCCTGAGGTCTGGGATATCCTCGACGAGGTCATCCGCGAGCATCCGGTGCTGCTCAACCGCGCACCGACGCTGCACCGCCTCGGCATCCAGGCTTTCGAGCCCATCCTGATCGAAGGCAAGGCGATCCAGCTGCATCCGCTCGTCTGCACGGCCTTCAATGCCGACTTCGACGGCGACCAGATGGCCGTTCACGTGCCGCTGTCGCTGGAAGCGCAGCTCGAAGCCCGTGTGCTGATGATGTCGACCAACAACATCCTGCACCCGGCCAACGGCCTGCCGATCATCGTGCCGTCGCAGGACATGGTTCTCGGCCTTTATTATCTGTCGATCATGGCGGAGAACGAGCCGGGGCAGGGCATGGCCTTTGCCGATATGGGCGAGCTTCTGCACGCCATCGAAAGCAAGGCGGTGACGCTGCACACCAAGATCAAGGGCCGCTTCAAGACCGTCGATGCCGAGGGCAAGCCGGTGTCGAAGATCTATGACACGACGCCGGGCCGGATGCTCATCGGCGAGCTTCTGCCGCGCAACCCGAACGTGCCCTTCGACATCTGCAATCAGGAGATGACGAAGAAAAACATCTCCAAGATGATCGACCTCGTCTACCGCCATTGCGGCCAGAAAGAGACGGTTATCTTCTGCGACCGCATCATGCAGTTGGGCTTCGCTCATGCCTGCCGCGCCGGCATTTCGTTCGGCAAGGACGACATGGTTATCCCGGATGCCAAGGCCCGCATCGTTGCCGAAACCGAGGCGCTCGCCAAGGAATACGAGCAGCAGTACAATGACGGTCTGATCACCCAGGGCGAGAAGTACAACAAGGTCGTGGACGCCTGGGGCAAGGCCACCGAGAAGGTGACCGAGGAAATGATGGCGCGCATCAAGGCGGTCGAATTCGACCCCGAGACGGGCCGCCAGAAGCAGATGAACTCGATCTACATGATGTCGCACTCCGGCGCCCGCGGTTCGGTGAACCAGATGCGCCAGCTGGGCGGTATGCGCGGCCTAATGGCCAAGCCGTCGGGCGAGATCATCGAGACGCCGATCATCTCGAACTTCAAGGAAGGCCTGACCGTGAACGAGTACTTCAACTCGACCCACGGCGCCCGTAAGGGTCTGGCGGACACCGCCTTGAAGACCGCGAACTCCGGCTACCTGACCCGCCGTCTCGTCGACGTGGCGCAGGATGCCATCATCTCGGAAGTGGATTGCGGCACCGAGAAGGGCCTCACCATCCAGCCGATCGTCGATGCCGGCCAGATCGTCGCTTCGCTCGGCCAGCGCGTCCTCGGACGTACCGCGCTTGACGATATCCTGCACCCGACGACGGGCGAGATCATCGTTGAGGCGGGCCGCATGATCGAGGAGCGTGACGTCGATATCATCGAGAAGGCTGGTATCCAGACGATCCGCATCCGCTCGGCGCTGACCTGCGAAACCCGCTCGGGCGTCTGCGCCAAGTGCTATGGCCGTGACCTGGCGCGTGGTACCCCCGTCAACCAGGGCGAGGCCGTGGGCGTCATCGCGGCGCAGTCGATCGGCGAGCCGGGCACCCAGCTCACCATGCGTACCTTCCACCTTGGTGGCACGGCGCAGGTGGTGGACTCCTCCTATCTCGAAGCGAGCTATGAGGGCACGGTGCAGATCCGCAACCGCAATGTGGTGCGCAACTCCGACGGCAATCTCGTCGTCATGGGCCGCAACATGGCGATCCTCATCATCGATGCCTCCGGCAAGGAGCGTGCGGTCCATCGCGTGACCTACGGTTCTCGCCTGTTCGTGGATGAGGGCGACACGGTGAAGCGCGGCCAGCGCATCGCCGAGTGGGATCCGTACACCCGTCCGATCATGACGGAAGTCGAGGGTATCGTCGAGTTCGAGGACATGGTCGACGGCCTGTCCGTGCAGGAAACGACCGATGAATCGACCGGCATCACCAAGCGCGTCGTTATCGACTGGCGTTCGACCCCGCGTGGCTCCGACCTGAAGCCCGCCCTTGTCATCAAGGACAAGAACGGCAAGGTCGCGAAGCTTTCCAAGGGCGGCGATGCCCGCTTCCAGCTCTCCGTGGAGACCATTCTCTCCGTCGAGCCGGGCGCGCATGTGAAGGCCGGCGACGTCATCGCCCGTCTGCCGATGGAAAGCGCCAAGACCAAGGACATCACGGGCGGTCTGCCGCGCGTGGCGGAACTGTTCGAGGCACGCCGTCCGAAGGATCACGCCATCATCGCCGAGATCGACGGCACGGTGCGGTTCGGCCGCGACTACAAGAACAAGCGCCGCATCATCATCGAGCCGAACGACGACACGATCGAGCCGGTGGAGTACCTGATCCCGAAGGGCAAGCCGTTCCATCTGCAGGATGGCGACGCCATCGAGAAGGGCGACTACATCCTCGACGGCAACCCGGCGCCGCATGACATTCTGGCGATCAAGGGCGTGGAGGCGCTGGCTTCCTACCTCGTCAACGAGATCCAGGAAGTCTATCGCTTGCAGGGCGTGTTGATCAACGACAAGCACATCGAGGTGATCGTTCGCCAGATGCTGCAGAAGGTCGAGATCACCGAGTCGGGTGACTCCGGCTACATCGTCGGCGATCATGTCGACCGCATCGAGCTCGACGAGATCAACGAGAAGCTGGTCGAGGAAGGCAAGCAGCCTGCTTCGGGCAACCCGGTGCTGCTCGGCATCACCAAGGCCTCGCTGCAGACGCCGTCCTTCATCTCCGCCGCGTCGTTCCAGGAGACGACCCGTGTCCTCACCGAGGCGGCCGTCGCCGGCAAGGTCGATACGCTGCAGGGCCTGAAGGAAAACGTTATCGTCGGCCGCCTGATCCCCGCCGGCACCGGCGGCCAGGTCGCCCAGATCCGTCGCATCGCCACCGCGCGCGACGAGCTGATCATCGACGAGCGCCGCAAATCGAGCGGCGCCGAGACGGCCAGCGCCATGCTGACCGACATGACCGGCAAGGCAGCCGAGTAAAAAACCCAAAAAAGCCGCCTCCGGGCGGCTTTTTTATTGGCGTTGATCAGGTGGCAACCGCCACCACCCCATTCCGCACGATACGGAGAATGTCACCCAGCGCCGAGCGTATCAGCGGCCAGGGAAAGTCCGTGCAGTCCTCGAAATATTCGCCCTCGCGCAAGGCAGCATCGAGCTTGCCCGCTACGCCTGCAGTGTCGTGGCGGGCGTGGCCGTCAGGGCGTCCAGCAGTCCCTGCTCTCGGGTAGCGGCAATCCGCTCCGCTTGCCTGGCGGCGGATAGCCGATGCGTTCATCCTCGGCGTCCCAGCGAGCCCAATGGGCGGCAAGTTCAGCCTCGGCCTCGACGCGGATATCGGAAGGCGGGGTCGGGTCCGAAATAATCCCCGATATTGCCCTGCCACCAGATTGAGAAGGTCGCATCTTCATCCGGCAGATAGACCTTCGCATGCGGAAAGCCGATGGTTTGGACCAGTTGAGTCTCGAGACGCTGCTGCTTCTCGCACAAAGCGGCGGTGTCGAGACAGACGGTCTTTCACGCGCGCCAGAGTTCCATCGCTGGGTCGGGAGCGGCATTAGCCGCCAGCGCCTCGGTTGCGTCCGCGCCATGTTCAACCGACAACATCGCCGCGGTCGCCATCGTGCCCGTCAGCAACATCCGACGCGTGACGGAGGGCAAAGTCGTGTTATTGTCAGAATCAACCATGATCTGAGCTCCTAAACAGCTTGATTGTGGTCAGGCCGGGCGGAGTGTCGGCGCACTCTGCTCGGTCGCAAATCGACAAATCTAGTTTACGTACATACCGTACATTACGGAATAGCCCATTATCAAACCCATCAAATACCCCCGAGTTAAAAACGGAACGCTTTGAGTTGCGCCTGTCGGCTGAACTGCTGGCAAGGATCGATGGCTGGCGTCGCAGCCAATCCGATCTTCCTACTAGATCGGAGGCAGTACGACGTTTGGTGGAATTGGGACTAAACTTCGAACAATCGTCCGACGGCTCTAACGGGCATTGAAAAAGCGATGCTGCCTGTGCAGTGCCGAATGGCCCGCGCTGCGCTTCGCTTGGGAATGCTGGAGCTAGCAAAGCTGGCCGAAGTCTCGACCAACACGATTGTCCGGTTCGAGCGTGGAGAGGAGCTGAAGCAGACAACTGTTGATCATCTGCGCAGCGTTTTAGAGGGCGCTGGCAGTTCATCCCGGATAATGGCAGCGGACCGGGCGTGCGGTTAGCGAAGAAACTCGCGCCTTGATAAGGGACGGAGGAGATGAAAGGCCGTGTCAGCCTTTGCTGCGGCTGGTTGGTTCGGGTCGAATGTAAAGCAACGCTTGACAGCTACATGTAAAGCGCTACCTTACGTCAATAATCAGGTCTTTCAGAAGTAAGGCGCTCGAAGAACTCTGGAGCAAAGGCCGGACGGCGAAAATCGATGCCAAGATGCATCGCCGCATCCTTCGCCGTCTTGATGCGCTGAATATAGCCCAACAGCCGGAAGATATGAATGTTCCTGGTTTCGAGTTCCACGCTTTGAAAGGCTTCAACCCGGTTCGCTATACCGTCCATGTAAATAGGCCATGGTGCATTACATTCGAGTTCGAAGATGGCCACGCCTGCCATATCGATTTCGAGCAATATCACTAGGAGGCTTCAATGACTGAGTACGCTGCCATTCGTGATCCAAACCGGTGCCCGACGCATCCGGGTGAGTTGCTTCGTGAAGATATCATCCCCGCCGTTGGAAAGTCGAAGACCGAGATCGCCCGGTTGCTCGGAATTTCCCGGCAGCAGCTCTATGACATCCTCGATGAGCGCCGCCCGCTCACGCCCGCTATGGCGGTTCGTATCAGCAAGATGTTTGGGGGAAGCGCGGAGTCCTGGGTGCGTATGCAGGCTGCGCATGACACTTGGCACGCGGAGCGGGAAGTGGATGTCTCGCATATTCCCACGCTGCACGCCGCGTGATCGGCAGCGCCTTCTTCTCTGTGCGCCGGCGATCACGCGTCAAATCTTCAACGCGCTGCGCGCCCTATCACTCGTCTCCCTCGAACTCGATCAGCGCCGCCTCTCCGCTGAGGGCCGTCTTCCAGGCGCTCTTGTAGGGCTCTTCCTCTGGCTCCTCGGTTATGGTTCCGACCTCGGTCACTTCCGCTTCCTCGTAATCCTGGTCGGCGAGGATGTTGAGCGCCGTGGTCACGATGTCTTCCTCGCCGCCGGCCGTCAGGAGCAGATGCACGAGGATGGGATCGCTGTCCTTGTCTTTCCAGACATCGGCAATGATGAGGAAAACCTCTTTCGGTGTATTCGCGTTGGGCGCCATGGACGATTCTTTCTTTTGTGGCGGTTGCGAGGGTGAGTCTATTCCGATTTCCATGACAGAATAAACAGGAACTGGCAGTTACAACCGAAATAATGGGTTGAATCCGGCTCACGCATGACCATATTCTGTCGCGGCGGGTTTGAACTGCACGTTTTCCGGCCTTTTCGGCTAAATTCTTAACCTCCGGACTTGACGCGGAGCGGGGGAAGACGTATCAGCAGCCCATCTGAGCCGATGTGAGGCTGGCTGTTTCGGAGCGACGCGCTCTGGAGTTCGTCTCAAACAGGGTTCGTTTTACGACCGACATGCAACATTGCTGTGCGCATGAAGCGATGAGCTTCCTCTGCTTTTGTTCGGGCGAGCCGCTGAAAAGGCGGTTTTAGCCCGATCTTGTGCATGATCATGGCGGTGGAACGGCCCTTGTGGGGCAGAGATACGAGATTGTAAAAGAGGAAGGTTGAATGCCTACCGTAAACCAGCTGATCCGCAAGCCGCGCACTGCGCCGGTGAAGCGCAATAAGGTTCCCGCCCTCCAGGCGAACCCGCAGAAGCGTGGTGTTTGCACCCGCGTCTACACGACGACCCCGAAGAAGCCGAACTCGGCGCTGCGTAAAGTCGCCAAGGTGCGTCTGACCAATGGCTTCGAAGTCATCGGCTATATCCCGGGTGAGGGGCATAACCTGCAGGAGCACTCGGTTGTCATGATCCGCGGCGGCCGCGTCAAGGACCTGCCCGGCGTGCGCTACCACATCATCCGCGGCGTGCTCGATACGCAGGGTGTCAAGAACCGCAAGCAGCGCCGCTCGAAATACGGTGCGAAGCGTCCGAAGTAATTTTCCGGGGATACCGGCCGCCGCAAGGCGAGTTGAGCCCGATGTAATTAGAAAGACTTGAATTATGTCCCGTCGCCACAGAGCAGAAAAGCGTGAGATCAACCCGGATCCGAAGTTCGGCGATCTTGTCATCACCAAGTTCATGAATGCCGTCATGCTGCACGGCAAGAAGTCGATCGCCGAAAAGATCGTCTATGGCGCGCTTGAGTCCGTCGAGGCCAAGACGAAGCAGGAGCCGGTCGCGCTGTTCCATCAGGCGCTGGACAATGTCGCTCCGCACGTCGAAGTCCGCTCCCGCCGCGTCGGTGGCGCCACCTATCAGGTGCCGGTCGATGTTCGTCCGGAGCGCCGTCAGGCTCTTGCCATCCGCTGGCTCATCAATGCCGCTCGTGGCCGCAACGAGACCACGATGGTCGACCGTCTGTCCGGCGAGCTCATGGATGCCGCCAACAATCGCGGCTCGGCTGTGAAGAAGCGTGAAGACACGCATCGCATGGCGGAAGCCAACCGCGCATTCTCGCATTACCGCTGGTAATCATCGAACCTGTTCAAAGAGGCAGCCACCATGGCCCGCGAATATAAAATCGAAGACTACCGTAATTTCGGTATCATGGCGCATATCGACGCTGGCAAGACCACGACGACCGAGCGCATCCTGTACTACACCGGCAAGTCGCACAAGATCGGCGAAGTCCATGACGGCGCCGCGACGATGGACTGGATGGAGCAGGAGCAGGAACGCGGCATCACCATCACGTCGGCTGCCACGACCACCTTCTGGCAGGGCCGTGACGGCAAGAAGCGCCGCTTCAACATCATCGACACCCCGGGCCACGTGGACTTCACCATCGAGGTCGAGCGTTCGCTCCGCGTTCTCGACGGCGCGATCGCGCTGCTGGACGCCAATGCCGGCGTCGAGCCGCAGACGGAAACCGTCTGGCGTCAGGCTGAGAAGTATCATGTCCCGCGCATGATCTTCGTCAACAAGATGGACAAGATCGGCGCCGATTTCTACCGCTCGGTGGAGATGGTCAAGACCCGTCTCGGCGCCAAGGCGCTCTGCATGCAGCTGCCTGTCGGTGCTGAGAATGAGTTCAAGGGCGTTATCGACCTGATCGAGATGAAGGCGCTGATCTGGCGCGACGAGACGCTGGGCGCTGCCTGGGACGTCGTCGAGATCCCCGCCGACATGAAGGAAAAGGCCGAAGAATATCGCGAGAAGCTGATCGAGACCGCTGTCGAGGTCGATGAAGCTGCGATGGAAGCTTATCTCGAAGGCAACATGCCGTCGAATGACGAGCTGCGCGCGCTGATCCGCAAGGGCACCTGCAACGTCGAATTCCATCCGGTTTTCTGCGGCTCGGCCTTCAAGAACAAGGGCGTACAGCCGCTGCTCGACGGTGTGGTGGACTATCTGCCGTCGCCGGTCGACGTGCCCGCCATCAAGGGCATCGACGCCAAGACCGAAGCCGAGACGACGCGTGAATCCTCCGACGATGCGCCGCTGTCCATGCTCGCCTTCAAGATCATGAACGACCCGTTCGTCGGCTCGCTGACCTTCTGCCGCATCTATTCCGGCAAGATGACCAAGGGCGTGTCGCTCGAGAACACCGTCAAGGGCAAGCGCGAGCGCATCGGCCGTATGCTGCAGATGCACTCCAATTCCCGTGAGGATATCGAAGAAGCCTTCGCTGGCGACATCGTCGCTCTGGCCGGCCTCAAGGAGACCACCACCGGCGATACGCTCTGCGATCCGCTGAAGCCTGTCATCCTCGAGCGCATGGAATTCCCGGAGCCGGTCATCGAGATCGCGATCGAGCCGAAGACCAAGGCCGACCAGGAAAAGATGGGCATCGCGCTCAACCGTCTGGCCGCCGAGGATCCTTCCTTCCGCGTCAAGTCGGACGAAGAGTCGGGCCAGACCATCATCGCCGGCATGGGCGAGCTGCATCTCGACATCATCGTCGACCGTATGCGCCGCGAGTTCAAGGTCGAGGCGAATGTTGGTCAGCCGCAGGTTGCCTACCGCGAATCGATCACCAAGGCTGCCGAAATCGACTACACCCACAAGAAGCAGTCCGGCGGTTCGGGCCAGTTCGCCCGCGTCAAGATCATCTTCGAGCCGCATGAAGGCGACGATTTCATCTTCGAATCGAAGATCGTCGGCGGATCGGTTCCGAAGGAATACATCCCGGGCGTTCAGAAGGGTATCGAGAGCGTCATGGGCGCAGGTCCGCTCGCGGGCTTCCCGATGCTTGGCGTCAAGGCGACGCTCATCGACGGCGCTTACCACGATGTCGACTCCTCGGTTCTGGCCTTCGAAATCGCGGCTCGCGCCGCGTTCCGCGAAGGTGCGCAGAAGGCTGGCGCCCAGCTCCTCGAGCCTATCATGAAGGTCGAGGTTGTGACGCCGGAAGATTACGTCGGTGACGTGATCGGCGATCTGAACTCCCGCCGCGGCCAGATCTCGGGCACGGAAGCCCGTGGTATCGCCACGGTCGTCAACGCGATGGTTCCGCTGGCCAACATGTTCGGCTACGTGAACACGCTGCGTTCGATGAGCCAGGGACGCGCCCAGTACACCATGCAGTTCGACCATTATGAGCCGGTTCCGACCGCGGTCGCACAGGAAATCCAGAAGAAGTTCGCGTAACCTGTTCGGTTCCGCTTGATCCACAAATGCCCGAGCAGGCTAAAATTACGGAGTAGCTCAAATGGCGAAGAGTAAGTTTGAACGTACGAAGCCGCATGTGAACATTGGCACGATCGGTCACGTCGACCACGGCAAGACGTCGCTGACGGCAGCGATCACGAAGTATTTCGGTGAGTTCAAGGCGTATGACCAGATCGACGCCGCTCCGGA
>NZ_JBAKHD010000018.1:0-18969 GCF_049065735.1 Brucella sp. IR073 | reverse complement strand
GCATCGACCCCGCCCTGGCCGTGGACCGAGCCCATGGTGGCCTTGGCATAGCCGTAATGCGCGGTAATCCCGCCGATCAGGCTTCCCATTGCCGTCTCGTAAAGCTTGCCGTCTATGCCGGTTTCAAGACCATAGGTGTTGATGTTGTACCGTGTGGCGCTGGTCGAGTAGCGCGGCTCGAAGCGGCCATGCGCGCCCTCTATACGGCCCCAGACATAGGAGTCGGTGCTGATATCCCCGCCAGGCCCCGCTGAAGGCGCCACCGTTCCCTCGCTGTCGCCCTCTGCGATTTTCGCATTGGCCGCGCCGCTCCAATAGCGGTTGCCGACGCGCTGGCGCAAGGTACCGACATCGTTGAGCTCCTGCAGAACCTGCGCATAGGCTTCGTAGACGGGCACGCCTGGCTGGTATTGCGGCTGGCATTGACCGCCCTCGCATGGAAAATCCTTGTACTGCACCGAACGCAGATACCAGTCCTTCTCGCTGATCGCCGCGTTGCTCGTGGTGTCGGTACCGGTGCCGGCACTGCCCTTGAAGAGCCGGTAGGCATACGCGCCGGCCGTCACGGCCTCCTCGCCCTTATAGCGATAATCGCCGCGGAGTTCGAAGGTGCCGTTCGATGCGCCGCCCACCTCGATGACCTTGATCCCCTCCTTGGTCGGCGCGCCCTTGCCGAGGGCATTCGTCACGACCAGTGCCGAGTTACCGGACGTGTTGCCCTTGACGACCAGCCGGTCGGTCTTGGAGTTGTCGCCTTCGAGCTTTGTCTTGAGATATATGGTGCCGTTCTGCCCGGTATAGTCGCCGGTGACGGTCAGCACATTGCCGAAGGTGGAGGTTGGACTATCGCCGCTTAGTCTCACATTTCCGGCGTTGATGAGTGAGGCGACGGTCTGGTCATAGCCGCCAAGATCGAGCGTGGCGCCGTTATAGACGGTGAAGGCGGATGCCGAACTGAAGGCACCGGACCCCGCGGCCTTGAGCGTGCCACCCCCAACATCGGTATCACCGCTATAGCTATTGACGCCTGTAAGGACCAGCGTGCCGGCGCCTTTCTTGATCAGCCCGCCGGGGCCGCTCAGCGTCTGCGATGCCGAGAGAGTGAAGGTATTGTCCTTGTCGGCGATATCGAAACCGCCGCCGTCCTTTTCCCATTTGATGGCGCGATTGGTCGATTGGTATTGCGTGCCGGTCACCTGCATTATGCCGCCGTCGAACTGAAGGTCGCCGCTAGCCGCGCCGAGATTGCCGTCCGACGAAACGGACAGGGTTCCGCTATCGAAAAGCGTGCCGCCGCTATAGTTGTTGTTGGGGTTGGTCAGCACCAGCGTCCCCAAATCCCCCTTCTTCAGCCTGATATGACGCCCGGGCGCCTCGGAGATCTGCGAATTGATCACCGTTGTCAAGTTGGCGCTGTCGGGCGTGTTCTTGCCGACCCGGATGATGCTGGTGCTTGCCAGCAGCGGCTCCGAGGGAGATGGCCATAGCGTGATGACGCCGCCGCTGAGGACATAGCCATCCACAGTGAACTGCATTCCCTCGACATTGATCGGGCCGTTGGTGGTGGAGTCCACCGTCACATTCCCGCCCTTCGTCTGGAAGATGGCGAAAGACTTGTCGGTGAAAGTGCCGTTCTGCGTGGCATTATAGTTCGACCAGTTGGTCGGGGGATTTTGGCCTGCTGACCCCCGCCAAATACCGTCACCGCCGCGGATGGTGCCGTCTGAGACCGTCTTCGTCCCATCCCAGAAATTATGGGTGGTCTGGGGTGGGGGTCCGCCGGGGAAATAGAGATTGATCTCGTTTTGAGGGTAATGCTGGATCACGGAACCAGGGGGAATGGTACTCGTCCCAGTATCGAAGTTGCCGTTGATCGTTCCCGTCGTGGATTCGATCAAGCCGTAGATGCCCGGATCGAACGACACGCCTGCTCCGGTCTTGACGACCAGTTTGGCCCCGGCGTCGATCGTGACGTCCTTCACCACCTGCACCTGCAGCGCATCGACATCGGTAACCGCGCCGCCGATATCGAAGAAGAACTCCGCATTCGAATTTGCTTCCAGGTGCAGCCCGCCATTGATCGTGAGCTTGCTGATATGATTGCCGGTCTCGTCCTGCGAATAGAGCGTTCCGTTGTCATCGACCGTGACATCGCCGCCAATGATGCCGGAACCGCGCAGGATGCCTCCCGGTTTCACCGTCGTCGCCCCTTTCGCGCCCGACTGATCGCCATTGATCACCAGCGCGCCTGAGTTAACGGTCGTCGTCCCCGAGTAGTTGTTCTGGTTGCCTGTCAAAGTGATCACGCTGCCGGCGCCGCCGTCCTGCTCGACATTGCCATCGCCGGTGATGATGCCGCCATAGCTGTAGGCGGTATCCGACCGCTTGAACTCGAGCGTCCGGTTCGCCGCGAGCTTGACGGTGCTCTGATTGCTGCCCAAGGTTCCTGACGATCCGCCGGCGCCGACCTGCAAATTGCCCCCTCGGATATCCAAGGTCTTGTTATAGCTGCTGTTGTTGCCGGTGAGGATCAGATCTCCGCTTCCGGTCTTGATCAGGTTACCGTTCCCTGTGATTGCATTGTTCGTGGTCAGTGTCAGGTTGGCGCCAGTGTTGAGCGTCCCGTCCGTCGTGAATGTCAGCTGCCCGCCATAGACGATGCTGCCTGTCGTCTCGAATGTGGCGCTCGGTCCGCCGCCCGCGACACCCGTGTCGAAGGTGATGCTGTTGCCGGTGCCCAGATTCTGAAGCGAGGCGACCTGTAGCGTGCCGCCGCCGATGACGATAGCGCCGCTATAGCCGTTGTTGTTGGCGGCAAGTGTCAGCGTTCCCGGCCCGGTCTTGGTGAGTTTGCCCGAGCCGGAGATCGCGCCGTTCACGGTGAGGTTCGCGGAACCACCCGAGGTGCCGGTCTGGAACGTGCCGCCATTCTGCTCGATCTTGACGTTGCGGGCTTGATCGAGATTGACGTTCGCCGTGTTCCTGAGCGTGCCGCCTTTGAACGTGAGCGTGCCCGACTTATCGCCCAGATTGTTGTCATTCTTTATGGAAATGGTGCCCTGCTCGATCAGCGTGCCGCCGCGATAGGTGTTGGCGCCGTTCAGCACCAGCGTGCCCCCAAAATCCTTCACGACCTGGATATGCTCGTTGTTCGTATCCTGCAGAACCGAGTCGATGGTCGCCGTTATGCCGGCATCCGTCCCCCCGCCGGAGCCGACGCGGATGAGGCTCTGGCCCGGATTGACGCCCGGTCCCGGGGTTGTGAACAGCGTGATGGCGTCGCCCTGCAAAGTATAGCCCGTTCTCACGAACTGCATGCCGCCGGCATTGATCGCTCCCCGGCTCGTATCCACCTTGACGGTACACCCGCTGGCGCACACATTCGGATCGTCCCCGGCGAAGATGGCGAGGGTCTTCTCGGTATAGCCCCAATTCTGTCTCTTGGACGGGTCCGACCAGTTGGTGTGAGGGGGGTTATCGGTCGCGCTGGCCGCGTTCTGCCACGTGCCGGAACCACCGTGAATCTTGCTATCCCATGTATTCTGCATTCCGTCCCAATAGCTGAACGTACCGGGCGGAATGGCATTCAGCCATACGCCGTCCGGGGTGTAGGAGATGGACGTGTCGTTGGGTATATTTATGTCTCCGGAAGCGAATTTCGTATTGTTTAGCCCCCCATTGTCCGCTTTCAGCAGCCCGTAGACACCGGTGCGAAGCGACACGCCATTGCCGAGCGTCACATCCAATTTGGCTCCGGTGGCAATGTTGATGCCCCCCGTGCCCTTGACATGGACCTGAAGGTCATTGACTGGCCCCGTGCCTGATGGCACGTAATTATAGGTAAATTTCGTGGTCGAGTTTGCGTCGAGATTCAATTTACCGTTGATCGTGAGCACGGTGGGATTGCCCGCCGTGTCGTTCTCTACGGTGAGGAAGCCGTTGGCATTGATTTCCACGTCGCCGCCGATGGTTCCCTTGCCTGTCAGCGTGCCGGTCACGCTGGTCTTGCCGGTCGCGCCGGTCTGGTCGCCATTGACCACCAGCGTGGTGTTGGTGTCGACGGTCGTGGTGCCCTGATATGTGTTGTCGCCGGACAGGGTGATGGTGCCGCCCCCCTGTACCTCCACCCCGCCGTCGCCGGTGATCAGTCCGCCAAAGCCGTAGGTGTCATCGCTGCGATTAAAGATCAGGTGGTTGGCCGTATTGGTCAGGGTGACGGTGGTGCTCCCGCCGAGTGTCCCCGTCGTACCGCCGGTTCCGACATGGAGGTTTCCTCCGTTGACGGTGATATCGCCCGTATAGGACGCATTGCCTCCGTTGAGGATGAGGTCGCCGTCGCCGTCTTTCGTCATCTTCCCGCTGCCGGAAATGTCGCCGTTCAGTTGCGTGGTCGTGGTGCCGTCGACATCGATGGTTCCCGCGGCGTTGAACTTTGTCTCCTTGGTAAAGGTGACGTTGCCCGTCGTATGCAGCGTGCCGTAAAGGGGGGAGCCGGTCGGCGTGGTGCTCGTGTCGAAGGTAAGATCGCCCGTTCCCATCCGGGAAACCGTGTCCACCTGGACCGTGCCAGCGTGAATGGTGAGGCCGTTATTCCGGTTGTTGCCGGCAAGGACGAGCGTACCGGCGCCATATTTGCTGAGCAGGCCGCCGGTCCCCAAAGAGTAGTTCAGGGTAAAGGCGTTGCCGGCATCGAAGATATCGAAGCCGCCGCCATTTGCGCCCCAGCTAATGGAGCCTCCCGAACCGAAACTATTCCAGGAGGTGCCTGTCACCTGCAGGGTGCCGCCATTGAAGGTGAGCTGCGTCGTCGCGCCGCCGATCATGCCTACATCGCTCGCGGACAGGATGCCCCGCAGGAGCTGCCACCTTAACCCCGACCCGGGGGCAGCAGCGTCGTCCATTGTCCAAATGGTGGTGTCGTTGTCCGTCTGCACCGCCCAGGACGAAAAATTCACGAATACCACGCCTGAGGCCGCGGATGGGCCGATCTGCGACGGCCTGAAATGTGCGTTCGCCGCGCCGCCCAGGATGAGCGCGCCGGTGGCGCTGGGGTCCACCGTGACGGTGCCTTGCGGGAAGCTGTAGCCGGCCTCCAGCGTGAGCGTATTGGCGCCGGACGTGAAATGAATAGCGTAACCTTCCACTCCGGCGACACCCACCCCGCCCGCCGCCCCGGCCTTGCCCCCTTGAATCGTTCCCGAGTTGACGATGGTGAGATCGCCGCCGCTTATCGCGTCGCCTCCGTTTCCGCCGGCAGGAGAGACACCACTACCAAAGGTTGCCGGGTCCCAACTGCCCCCGTCGCCGCCGCTTATCGTGCCCGAATTCTTGATGATGCCTCCATTGGCTTGAACGACAATGCCGGCTCCGCCATTTCCTGGCGCGACCCAGCTCGTGACATTGTTGTTAGTGAGGTTACCGCCCAGCATCGCTCCGGTGTTACCACCGGCTCCCCCGGCGATGGTTCCCGCATTCGTGATGGTCACCGGGCCCGCGGCGTTGCTCAGCAGCCCCTTTCCGCCATTGCCCCCATGGCCGCCCAAGCCATTACTGTTAGCGCCCGAAGCCCCGCCCGCGCCGCCATCCCCGCCCCTTATGATGCCGGCTAGCTCATTCTCCACATCCTGATCGATGACCAAGCCGATCCCGCCAGAACCGCCAGAACCGCCGTCACCGGCTTCATAAGTGTGACTAGCTGCATCCCCTCCCTTCCCCCCGTCCCCCCCCTTTCCGCCTTTGAGCGTGCCGGAATTTGTAAACAAGCCGCCGCCTGATATAATCAGGCCATAACCACCAGCCCCCCCCCCGCCGCCGCCGCCGCCGGTTAACGTGGCAGAGTTTCCACCAGGATCGCCATCCCCCCCGTCCTGGCCCGAAGCATTACCGCCTGAGAGCGTGCCATTGAGGCCGCCATCGCCGCCCTTGCCGCCATTGCCCGATGCGGAGGTCGCTGTGGCAGGCGCGCCACCGCTACCCGGCCCTGCATTCGCCCCCCCCCCGCCACCGCCGCTGGCGACGCCGGTTTCGGCCACCCCCGGACCACCTTTTTGACCGTACTTCCCGCCGGCGCCGGCCGTAGCGCCGGAGGCCGAGCCCGGAACCTGACTGACACTTCCGCCGCCACCGCCGCAGCCATCATCGAAACAGGGCGTAGGACCATTATACAGAGCCAGCGCGGGTGCCGGCAAGAAAAGCCCGGCCGCGACGAATAGAGAAAGCCGAAGCCCTGAAAATCCGGCGCCCTCGCCCGCCTTTCTGCTCATGCGCGCCATGGCAGGTCCATCTTTCGCCGCTCCCGACAAATCGTCCATGATCTGCATTTCCCTTTACTCGCCCAGAGATGACACGCGCATCCCATGTATCGGACAATATTAATCGTTTCTCAAAGAGATTTTTAATGTAGATCGAAATTTTTAATAGTTTAATAATTAAAAATCGAGGAACGGAGCGATTTTTTGTTTGGTCAGTGAGCTATTTATACAATAGAATATGAGAATATTTCGTGATTTTTGCTTCAATCTGGAAACCAACCTTCATCCTGTACAGAAATATCGCCAGAATTCACGTTCGGATGGAAGCGAACCATTATAGCGATGAATAAACGGGACAGATGTTCCCTCGGTAGATTTGGAAAAAATCAGAGAGCGCCGCAGGGAGGAGCTGGCTGATTCGCAGGGCGCATCTTTCTTTGATTGAATCGCTGGATGCGTAATCGGGCGAATGAGCGGAGCGCGCCTCTTCAATCGCCTGCAACCTGAAAGGGTGTAAGTTTTTTTTAAAACGACAGATTGTTTTTTTATTGACAGGTTGGAATGAGCATATTATGGTGTCCTTGTATTTCACGAAATCAATCTTAGAAAGATCTTTCAGAGCTTATTAGTGCCAGGAACCATTATTGGTGAACAAAAGATTAGCGTCCCATATTTGACCGGCAGCGCGAGCTGCCGGTCATTGATGGAGTGACAAGCCGGCGGGCGTATCGATCCCCTCACGAAGCGTTCAGCAGCGAAAAGCCACCAATTTATATAGAGAGCGCATGAAAACGCGCGTTCCAAGACCGGACATTCAATTGGTTTGATCGATCCTCTCGGGAGTGAGTTGGTGCAGAGGAGTTCCGCTTTGGCATGTCCAGAGCGTGATGCGTTCATCCGTAGCGGAAGTAAATATCAGCTGGCGGCCCCTCGTTTCGGCATTTGCTCGGGAGACCGCTTTCAAAGGGGAAGATGCCGGAATCGGACCAGCAAGGGTCAGGGGAGATGAAGAATGGCTTGGGAAGATATTACCATCGAAACACTCGCCGAAACGGCGCCCACCGGGCAGAACGTACAACTCTGGGCCAGCATGGCCAGGGTGGGAGGCGATGTCATCACGGACTACACCAATTACATCATCTGGACATCGAATTACGATAATGCCACTCCCCCCGTGCAATATATCGACGGGCATCGGGCGACCTTCAAGGACGAGGCAACGACCTTGATCGGCGTGACGGTGTTCGTGCCGAACGAGTTATCAGGAGAAACCATCGAATTCAGGGCGGCCCGCGAGAAGAAAACGGGCATGACGGGAACACCCGCCCCGCTCCCGCTTTATTTCATGCCCTTTGACGATGGAATCACCCATTGGGGCGGCGTGGCCATTACCGCGGTGAGCGCAAAGCTCGAAACGCCCAGAAACGTGATCTATGGCAATTCGCCCACCATCGCGGTCACGGCGCGGGTGACCAGCGCTCTTGGACCAGGCATCCCGCAAACCGAGATACAATGGTACACTCCCGTTCCGGGTGAGCATGATTTGCAGCTATATAAGGATCAGGCCGGGACCGATCTGAATCCCGGCGTGCCCAGGGACCGCTCATCAGGCACACAAGCGCAATGGTATGCGACCAGGACGGATGGTGATGGCTATTCGACCGTTTACATCCAGTATGACCGGACGACCGCCGTGACCGTGGGGGTCCGGGCACTGGGGGACAAAACGACAACGGATAACGATACCGTCTTTTTTGTCGATCCCTATGATACGACCGTGGACGACAGCATCAATTCGCTCCAGATCAACTTGCAAAATGGCATTTATACACTCAGCGGGCCCGATGTCGTCTTTCGGCTTCCAGACGGCGTTCCGCCCATATATATATCCGCCACCACCCAGGCGTGGCTCTATATCGACAACCTCGTATCCGATACGCCGGTTGTTGCTCGCTATTGGGACAAGACCGATGCGTGGTTTCCCGGAATACCGCTGACGGCCAGCGCGAGTGATTTTTATGTAAGCTCGCCGGGCGAGAAAGACACGAATCTGGCATTCCTGTTTTTCCAGACCGTCGCCGGAGAAGTCGGGAGAACCCTCCCCATCCAATTCGGGGTCCAGCCGGCGCCCCACCTTTAAGGCCGCCTCACCTTCAAGTTTGCCGCGACCCTCTCCGTCGGCGTCATCGAGCGGTTCATGCTTTGATAGAATCGCTGGAGCATTTTGCTTTTTGACGGAAGCGTTGGCAGGACAGCGCCCCCCCCCTGTCCTGCCGGACATCTCCCCCGCAAGGGGGGAGATTACGCCTTTCATCTGTGCCGGACGCCAATCGCAAACGTTGCAGAACGAGCGGCGGAGGATAGTGCCAGCCAATCTCCCCCCTTGCGGGGGAGATGTCCGGCAGGACAGAGGGGGGCGCCTCGCGCTTCCGTCAAAACATAATTCGCTCAAGACTATAGACGGAAGCAATACGCGTATCTTCACCCTCGCGTCGTGGCAACGTTGAGGCATGGATTCCTGTGACAAGCACAGGAATGACGGATTGCTTTGATGTCGCTGATAATCTTCAACCGCGCGGCCTGCACAACGGTTCCCGTTGAGAAGCAGCCATCCCCACTTCCGTCATTCCTGTGCGTGTCACAGGAATCCATGCCTCAGCATTTCCATCGCGGCAACAATTTAAAGCATGTCTCCCAAAAGTGGGAACCGGTTTTGGGATAAAGACATGAGTAAAAACAAAACTTAAAGCGCGTTGCATGGGTACGATTAAACGCAACGCGCTTTAGAACGGTTTCGAGCGATTCTGTGAAAGTAATTTGCTCTAGAGTCTGCAGAGATATCCGGAAACGGTTCTGACCTGGGCGGTCGTCCTCGGGCTTGTCCCGAGGATCTACCGAGCCATAAGCTGTCGCGACGGCAATTGCTTGTCCTTGTTCTTACGGCTGACGATCGCAGACAAAACCCGGCATGCAGCCATGCCATCGATTGCAACCATTTGCTAAGGTTATTATTTTCCATCGCCATGCAAAGTTGAATTTGCGTTGACAAGAACAGGCTTTCCTAATATGATTCCCAATGTCTTCTCGAGTGTTGCTGGAATCGCCTAAGCAACGGTCTCCCTCGGAAAGCATATATTAGTAGCATAGCATATTTTGTCGATATTGGCCGGGATCGCTTGGCCGCCATCCATTTACGAAAAGGAGAACATCCACCCATCCATTTGAACTCTCTCACTGGGACCCCTGATTTGCAGGGATTACCCGCCTCGAAAGGCTCAGGCCTGGCGGAACTCGTCTCCCGCAGTGAGCACTGCCGACTGAATTATTGCGGCGGAATGGCCGCGAAGACTGCCGAAAGAACTTTTCGGACGGGTGGATCGGCGCGTCCGGAAATTAAAGTACCTATTGTTAATCGAGCCCGATGGCTCCCAATCACTGGAGAAAAAGAATGGCTTTAGATGCTGTATACAGCTGTACATTCGCTACAGTATCCCCCCTAGAGGAGCAGATAAAGATCGCGGCCTGCATGGATGCTGCGCCCGATCTAGATCCCGTTTGGACAAATGAGGCGGTAATAACACCCATTGGTAGTTACCCCTTGATTAAGTATATTGGCGGGCAGTCACAGTTTGTCTCCGCCGGGCAAACCCTGATGACTTGGCTCCTCGTTGTACCCGTCGATTACATGAACGAGACCATTACATTTAGAATCACCCGTAAAAGGCTTGACGGCGGGGTAGAACCCCACGCTGACGTCACCATGACGTTTGAGATAATCACTTTAACCGATACCGGTCTGCAATTCGACCTGATCGCCACGACCCTTACGGAACCCGGCAAGCTGGTCCACCTCAAGGCGCATGTGTACCAGGCAGACGGGACCCCGGTGGTGGGTACTGAGATCCAGTTTCGCGGTGGCACCGGAATGGGGGATCTTGTGGTGTATAGCGAACAGAGCGGGAGCTTTTTAGCGAACAGAGCGCCGAGCAACATCCCGCAGGAGACCTCTCCGACATATTGGGTACTCCCAACAAACGGAAACGGTGAGGTCGAAGCCTGGGTAACTTATAACCAGACGATCGCCTGCAACGTCATGATAGCATCGAATGTCCCAAGCCAGGCAGGCGATTCTGAGATGATCTATTTCATGAATCCCTATGACGTCGAGCAGGTACTCGATCCCCTCGATATCACCTTGGACGCGAGTGAGAACTATACTTTAGATGACTATCAAAGCGATGTCATCTTCCGCCTTCCCGCAATAAGCAGTCAATACCTGCCCCAGGGCAGTTATGCCTGGGTGTACACTGACGATATATTTGATGACAAGGTTGCTATCCCCTATCACTGGGACATAGCGGATGAGACAATCCTGACACCCGGCCTAGTCATCGCGATACCTGCCTCAAATTTTAAGGTGAGTACCCCACCGATACCGAAGCAAAACGTCGCATTTTTCTTTATTCAGACACCTGGCGGCGTTGTCTATGGATCGGGACCGTCGGCGACTTTTGGGGTGGCCGGCAATTATTCGAACATGCCGAACCTGAGCCCGAGGATCAATCGCAGCAAATTCCCCGGTCTACCCTATCCATCGCCTAATCCCGGCCTGAACCCCGGAACCCTCACGAACAGCAATCACATCAGCCCAAATGCGGATTTGGTGGTCGCCCGCCTCTATGGCGATATCCCCGATGAATACAAGAATAACACTGCCTACGAAGTATATTACGCTTTTTACTTCAACGACGGTAGTTTTTGGTTCCCTGACGCTGTCGGCGGGAGGCAGGATAAATATTACTCCCCGCCGCTTTCCGGGCACGGGTTGTCGACGAGCACCACCGACTTGAAGTACATGGAGGCAACGCTGGATGGGAATCTGGCGCAAGGATATAGCTATTTCCAACAGAGGCTGGGACCTGTCGGCTTCGAATGTTTCGTCGTTCCGGTGGGCCAACAGAACGACGAAACGGCTCGCATCTACAGCAAGACACTCTGGACGAATACCCCTCAAATCATTCAGACCATGAGCACCTGAGCCTGCCCAGGGGGATGCGGCCTCCCAAAGCCGCATCCCTTCAAGCGCGTGCCGATAGAGCGAAGTTCCGGCGCGAGAAAGCGTCGGGGGAAATATAATTAATTGCAAATACAGCAAATAATAATTCAACTTCAGGAGATTATTATGACCACGGACAATGAAACTGGCCTTGCCTATATTCATCGCAGTAAAATTCTCGCCCCAATGGCGAAGAACCGAAACAGCCCTGAGCCGATCCAACTGATCAAGCTGACAGCGGTGGTTGATTTTGTTGGTAACGACAAGCCTGCCGACTTTAAAGTCCAGTGGAAGGAAATCACCAATGGCATGTTCGCTTATTATGAGCTGTCACCTAATGGGGGCGTCCAAGGTTTAGGCGATAAACCGCTAACATCCATCAACTCCCTCAATCAATCATTTATATGGGTGGCAGCATATATTAGCGACGATGGTTACGGAGGACGTATCGATAGGGTTTCCGCCCAGTTGTATTCTCCAACCAACCAGACAATGTATGGATACCAAAAAACCGCGTATATCGCGTTCTGCACACCCCACCGTGATGGATGGAACGATATGGATTCTTCGAATCCGCCACCTCAACCAAATATCGTTACTGAGGATGATGCGATAAAGATACCACCATTTACGTTCAATGACCTCCCTCCAACCCAATATGACACCAGTTCAACCAATGTCTCACTAAGTCGCTATACGGGTGGATACTGGCTTGCAATGAAGGCAGTGGGGCCGAATGCGATTGCGGGTCCAACAGCCATCTACGAAGCCATTGGTGACGTCGCCAGTTATAGCCCGGGAACTCTTACGTTCCCATATTGGTACGATGAAATGGGAACCGATGCGTCGAACAATTACGACAGTCCTGTTAATTATACCTATATGATAACTGGGCCTAACGGTGAATTCGCCAATGGAATTGTGAACAATGTGCGTGCCGAGGGGGACGCCTGGCTAGCCCCAAACAAAGACGGAACCACGTACGATCTGGATTACGTTGCTCCTTTGTGGCATCAGGTGGGTTCGGACGGCAAGGACGAGGATCATCCTCAGGGTTTTCTGACCACGCAGTATCCAACCCCCATTAATCAGGGCGCTTTCGACAGTGGAAACCTGGTCATGGCCATCCCGTGCCAGGTTATCAAACAAGGGGCCGACTTTGGGAAAGTTCTCATCGAGGATGAGGATATAGTCACCTTGACGGTCTATTTCAATGCTTGGCATGCAGCAAATTCAACCGATAACCGCTTCAAGCTCACCTTTCCCCCCTATATGGGCTCGGACGGGCAAACAGGCTTTGCCAATCTCGATGACCCCAGCCAGGAATGGAAGGATCTTAAATTTATCAAGGTATCTATCTCGCAAGACAGAAGCAATCCTCCCCTCCGCGACCTGATGGGTATAGAACACAATGGTTCCTATCTCGGCTTCTTCTATGCGCAATATGTCGTAACGAAGTATGGCGGCGACGAAGGCGACGAGCTGGACATTCACTACTCCCAACCAGTCGGCCTGCCAACTTCGGGGGG
Source organism: Brucella sp. IR073 (assembly GCF_049065735.1). Taxonomy (NCBI): domain Bacteria; kingdom Pseudomonadati; phylum Pseudomonadota; class Alphaproteobacteria; order Hyphomicrobiales; family Brucellaceae; genus Brucella; species Brucella sp. IR073. The sequence continues at coordinate 6,133 of NZ_JBAKHD010000018.1, read as the reverse complement.
GACCGCCGACGTCCGCCTGGAGATTCCTCCAGCGCCTAAAACTCTCGTGTCGGAGGATGAAAAATCATGACCTCCACCGTTCTCTATGTGATGCCCGACCGCCCGCTGGCCCAGACCTTTCAAGGTCTGGGCCGTCCGGGCACACCGCAACGGGTCAGGCTGTTATCGGAGGAAAACGGAAATGCCCGCCAGTTCATCAGATGAAACTTTCCCTCCGGTACCTTCCGTCCGCTATATCCTCACGGACAAGATGGTCGCGCAGCTTATGTTGGACATGGGAAAGCGCCCCCTGCCCACCCAGCTAATCAAATTGACCGCTGTTTGCGAGCTCGACAAATTCACGGATACCTCGCAGATCAAGGTGCTGTGGCAGGGGCACTACAGATATGCCTTCTTCCACGAGGATGGCACCCCTTTTGAGCCCCCCGTATTGACCTCGCTCGACGTTTCAAACAGATCGTCGGTGTATGTGGCCGGCTTTTCGCCGCCTCCGGGTTTGGCAGGCCTGATCGAGCCGGCTACCGCCACACTTCTGAAAATGCCGGAGAATGAGCAAATCGGGCTCGGCTCGGTAACAGTGGCATTCTGCACCCCTCCCACCAACGGTTTTGCCGAACTCTATCCGACCGCTCCCCCTCAACCCGACATTCCGAACCAGGACGGTATCATACAGATCCCGAAATACCAATTTGGAAGCCCGCCGCCGTGGGGTGTATCAGTCACAACTCAGATTCCTAACCGGCAAAAATTCATGGGCGGGCTTTATGTGAGGCTGTTGGCCGCGGGCGATAACGCCCTGGCTGACCCACCGATCTACGAAGCTGTTGGCCCCATAATGGATCTGCTGGACCCGTTCATCACGTTCAACTTCACTTATGATATGCTGGATACGGATAAAGATAAGAGCTATACCAGCAGCAATATTTTCACATATTTTCTCTATCGTGACGAAGCCTGCAATTACCCGCCCGCCAATCAGTTAAGCGCAAGCGGTGCGGCCTGGCAACAGCCCATGACCTATCCGAGTGATGACCAGTTCAGAGCGCCCTTATGGCATGTTACAGGGTCAGACGATCCGGACACATATCCCAATGGCAGGCTCCAGCTGATGTATCCTGACACGCTCTCGGATAGCACCGCCTTCGATAACGGAAACCTCATTTTCGCCATTCCCTGCCAGGATCTCACGACCGGAGAGACGCTCATCTACGAGACCGATACGATCGACGTAACGCTCTATTTCAACGCATGGCATAAAGCAGATCAAAGCCCAAACTATTTCAGCCTATCGTTCCGATACACGGGGTATGACGCGGAAACGGGCTTTGGACCTGAATATAAGGACATGAAATTCATCAAGGTGGTTGCATCGCAGGACGGGAGTAACCCTCCGATTCGTGATCTCTGGTTTATCATGCACAATTCCGCACCTTACCCCGGATATTTTTACATACAATACGCCGTCACCAGACGTGCAGAATTGATGCTCCCCGGCAATCCCAATCTAACGGTAACCCATTATTCGATAATCGGCGGCCCGGGGTCCACGGGGTCCGGCGATGTGCGGCTGGAAATCGCGTGACGGCACCGAACGGGGCCTGACTTGGTTGGCCTCGTCCGGCGGGAACATAAGCTTTTAACGGTTATGGAATTGCAGCCATAGCGACAGTATCGATCGGGTCGAGGACCCGATGTTTACACATTACATATGCGCATATGCAATTTCGTACCAAGTAATTCAACAAAAATCTTGCAATTAGAAGGAATATTTTTATGCAAAACTCTTCCAACCATATCCCAGGACCAACAAGCGGCACGCTCACGGTTATCTATCCGCCGGATAATATCGATCTTCCGGTGGAGTCACCCATCGAGGTATGGGTTTATTTCGACGCAACCGAGGGCACCAACGCCAACCAGCCCGTTCTGTTCTTCCCGGGCAGCAACACCTCGATGGTCACGGCGGACTCCTATACGGACGCCGATGGATTCGCCCGAGCAATCGTCAAGCTCATGAAGCCGGACACTTTAGGAAAAAAGGCAACTTTCGATGGTTCCGTTATCGCTTATATCGGGACCACGCCGTTCAATGCCGTCGCCACCGCCACCGCCTCCATGCACGCCAACACCTCTGCGGGCGGCCCTGGCACAATCGAAACGCTAACTTGGTCAACCAACCCGGCAGGTGTACACAATCTCGGTATGCCTCCCATAATAAACGTCATCCAGTTCAAGCATATGCTGGCCGATGGGACACCTGCCAATTCCACCCAAGTGGCATGCTCACCGCTCGCCCCGTCGCAGCTCGCATATTTCACGCATGAGCTCGCGCTCGGTGACAGCGTCGGGATGGCACGCAATTTCGTTTTGACTCAACCCAATTATGCGCCGGACCCGCCCTATACCGCGCCGGTCAATCTTAAGGCCTATGCGCCCAATGTCATTGCCGGGAGCGACGACAAGGGCGGCATTGCTATTGCATCCGCAACGCAGCTTGGAGGAGCTATCCCGCCGTGGGGCAAGCTCACGATCGGGCCGGCGGATGATATGACTCAGCAACGGCTCCCAAGCGGGCAACTGGTCCAGTTCAAAGCCGTCTATACGGATGAGTATGGTGTTCCTCAGGAAGGAAAGGCGGTTTACGTTGAATGGTATATTACCGACGGTTCATTCATAATAACCTCTCCTTCATCGCGAAACACGGATAATGCTTCTGTCCCGCCGGTCGTTACAAACCCCTCCGGAGAGATAGCTCCCGTAACAAACCCGCCGAACGGATGGATCAGACTATCGCCGACAAACGAAGCCGGCGAAGTATACTTTACGGCAATGGTGCCGGAAAACGGCCGCAATGTCGCGTTGAGCGCAGCCGCCTCCAGCCCTTTCGAAGGCAATCAATTTATCAATGAGGCCCAAGCCGGCTGGAGCGGTATATTTTATGATAATGACAACCCGCCCTTCGTGAACGAAAGCGTAAGGATCACACCGCCCGGCACGCGGCAGACCATCGGAACCGTCGCCGAATATACGGTCACGGTCCTGGAAGGTTATGATCCCATGACGGGCCGGCCATATATACCCGTTGCCGGGCAAACCGTCTATTGGAGCGCGAACCCTGCCGATCGGATCGTCTTTCTGCCCGACACCCCCCCGCCCAGCACCGGGACGGTTCCGGGTTCGCGCTTCCCGACGGTGACGGACAGCAATGGGGTGAGCAAGATCCGCGTGCTTGGGCTCGGAACAGACTCCTTCTTCGGAGAAATCACCGCCAAAGTGCCGAACCGTGAAACCGGTACATATTTCAGCCACCTGGTCGCGGTCGGCTTCCGCCCGGCGGAGTAAACCGATTGCAAAAGCGTTCGGGTGGGCCTGCGGCCACAACGATCAGATTACCGACCGCATATTGATGAGTAGTTGATTTACGGATGGGCGAGCCCGGCAGGAACCGGCGTCCAGTTTTCTTAAAGGAGATACAGTCATGACAAAAGATAGCAATAAGGCACCCATTAGACATAAAGACGGGAAGCAGATGGAGGTTGCCGCCAGATTGGCGGAAAACCTGCCCGAGAATGTCGGATCGGCGGAAAACCTGCCCGAGAATATTGGCGAAACGCCGGAAGGACTTCCTGCCGGGCCTGTATATTTGCAGACGGCGGATGGAAAGTATTATTTGCTGAACGGCTTCACGGGGTATGCGTACGACCCGATAGAGGGTGTCGCCACAACACCAAATAGCGATTGCGTATTCTGGATTGAGGGCGACCACATCAGGATCTACGAGGATAGCAGGTACCTTATGTGGTCCGGCTTTCGAGATTATTATGATCCCATTGATGGCTATTATTTCGCATATTGGTGGGCCGGCCTAGCTTGGTTGATCCTCACCTTTGAGCAGACTGGCGACAATTGGTACATATACGGTGGTATAAGTAGCAATCTGAACCTTACAATTGTCCCTCCCGGTACTGTTCCTGGCCTGCCTTGGTCAGGCGCATGGTTTGGCCCTGAAAGAACGCCGATCAAGATCACGCCGATCACCTGCACGGTTTCAATCGCCCCCCCGACCGGTCCAATCCCGCTCTACACGTCCTACCAGCTAACGGCCACGGTAAGCGGCAGCGATTGTTCCATTTCAAAAATCTATTGGTCCGCTGCGCCGGCCGACGGTTACACTATCATATTTGACTCGGAGTCCTCGCAAGTCTCCGGTGGTCAGGCCACAACCAACGTTACTGTCTATGGGCCCAATACCGGGACGCTCCCTGCCATCACCATTTATGCAAACCCTGACAACAGGGCGATCATCACGGCTGGCCGCGCTTTCTCCCTCACCGCCGGCAACATTCGGCCTTCCGGCAATGTGCTCAACATCGTCTCGCTCGACGGCAACCCGCTTCCGGAGAACGGCCCGCATCTGTTGCAAGCGATCTACCAGATCGCCGACGGCACTAAGCTGTCGGGCAAACCGGTCACCTGGACGCTGGCAAGCGGCACCTCGCCCGGCTTCACGCTCAACCCCACCCCAACACAGACCACCACCGACTCCAATGGTGTTACACCCGTCATCAGCATCGACTACACCGGTGCTGACAGCGCGCCGGTCGCCTATGTCCAAGTCTCCGCCGGCACGAAGCCCGATACAGCGATACTAAAGCTTGACTTCGGTTCGAGGGTTCCCCGGCTGCTCTTTTCGGACATCATTGACCTTAGCCCCGTCGAGGGCCCGTTGACGCGGGGCGTCAAGCATCAGCTGAGCTGCACCTTTATGACCAGTCAGGGCTACTACAACATTGGCCAAAGGATGACGTGGTATGCTTCGCCTGAGGGTGCCGTCACGTTCAGCGACGGTCAGGGCGCCAAGCCGAACGACCCCCCCAACGTTTCCTATGTGGTGGGTAACGCAGCGTCGACGATCAATGTGACCGCCCCGGCGGACGGCGACATCGATCAGGTGGTCATCAGCGTGCTCGGCGATTTTAATGGGAATAACGGCGATTTTGGGAGTAACGGAGCATACGACCACTCGTCCCAGAGCCTTGTCCTCAACTTCACCGCTGCCCAAACCTGCTCGATCGACGTATCGCTTGGCGATAGCAAGACGTCGATTCCGCTGGGCACGCCGACCCCAGTGACGGCGACGGTCAATGGAGAGGATTGCGGGGTTTCGCGTATCTACTGGTCCGCCGAGCCGATCCCCGGCTATGTCATCACTTTCAATCCGGACTTCTACGACCTCTCCGGCAGCACATCCGCCAATACCAGCATCACGGTCACCGGCCCGAACACCCCGCCGCTCCCCTCCGTCACCATCTATGCCCGCCCGGACAACACGGTGCCCATCGGCAGCGGCACCTTCCCCCTCAGTGCAAACTCCGTCTCCCAGAACACGCTCGCCATCGTCTCGCTGGATGGCAATCCGCTCAAGGCCAACGAGCCGCATCTGCTCCAGGCAACCTATCTGGATGCCAATGGCAAGCCGCTTCCGAAGAAGTCCATCGCCTGGAGCATCGACCCGCAGGTCACCGGTGTCACCATCGCGACGCCAACCACGACACTCTCGGACGGCACGAGCGTCACCACCATCACCTATACCGGCACCGGCACACCCTCCGCCATCGTGAAGGCCTCGTCCGGCAATGATAACGCCGAGCCGCTCGATCTCAACTTCGCGCAAGACGTCAGCCTGCCCGGCGCCGGCACGATGGACCTCAGCTCCCAGCCTGACGGCGACCTGACATATAAGCTCACATGCACCTATAAGGATGGCAGCGGGAAACTGGTCAAGAAAGATACCAAGGTCACCTGGCACGGCTCGCCTTCCGACCGCCTCATCTTCAGCAAGGGCAGCGGTGCCCAGACGGGCGATCCTTCCAACGTCTCCTACACCATCGACGACACTGGTGTGGCAACCATTGAGGTTACCGTGTCCAGCGGCGCCGCCATCGACAACGCAGTGGTCGGCACCACCGGCCTCTTCAACACGGCGACCGGCATGCTGGACCATTCCGACCCGGACCTCACCCTGTCCTTCGAGGCCGCAGCCACCGTCAAGGGCATTGTCATCGACAAGGCCTATGCCCAACTTCCGCCCGCCAGCAACCCGCCCAGGAAGAGATTCCCCTTCGCCCTCATC
>NZ_JBAKHD010000017.1:0-22410 GCF_049065735.1 Brucella sp. IR073 | reverse complement strand
CTCGGTCTTCATCGCGGCTATGCCGTCAATATTCCAACGACGCCGGAGGGCGTTTACACCGGCTCGGTCTATCCCGACGACCTTTCGCAGCAGCGGGTGGTCCATCTCGACCAATATTCGGGCAAGCCGCTGATCGACATGAGCTTCGCCGATTACGGGCCGTTCGGCAAATCGCTGGAATGGGGTATAAACGTCCATATGGGGCAGGAGTTCGGCCTTGCGAACCAGCTGGTCCTCGCCGCCGCCTGTATCGGGATCGTCGTGCTCGCCGTCTCCGCCGGCGTGATGTGGTGGAAGCGGCGGCCGAAGGGCTCGCTGGGCGTACCGCCTATGCCCTCGGATATCAGGGTGTTCCGGGGCCTGATCGCCATCCTCGCTGTGGGCGGGGTCCTTTTTCCGCTGGTCGGGCTTACACTGATCCTCATGCTGGTGGCCGATCAGATCGTTCTGCGCCTGTCGCGGCGGGGAACAGCATGATCATATAAAGGCGGGCGCCTAGCCGCGGCGGACGGTATATGCCGATTCTGGCTTGGCGGGAATGATGCACCGTCAAGCCACAGATCCTATCAGGGTGGTCGCCGTCATGGAGTGCAAGCATGGAAAGCAATATAGAGCGGCTTGCAAAATAGCACGACCGGTCGTATTGATCGATGCCATGAAAGGCACTCAAACTAAAGACCGTTTATTACGCGCTGGGCTCGACCAGCTGAGCGTGAATGGCCTGTCCGGGATAACCCTCGGTCAGCTCGCCAGCGCGACCGGACTATCCAAAAGCGGGCTGTTCGCCCATTTCCGATCAAAGGAGCAGCTTCAGATCGAGCTCCTGAACGAAATGGCTGAAACGGCCAACCGCGTCGTCGTCGGACCGGCTATGCAGGCGGCAGAGGGGCTTCCGCGACTTGCGGCTCTGGTGGACCATTGGTTCGGATGGGCAGGCCGCGCGGGTTTGAGCGGCGGGTGCCCGGTGGCAGCGGCGCTGTTCGAACTTGATGACGTCGAGGGAGAGGTTCGGTCCCACGCCGCCAAGCTTGAGGCGCATTGGCGGGAGCTGCTCGCCGGGCTGGTGCTTGAAGCACGGTCGCTCGGCCATCTATCCGCCGAGACGGACGTCGATCAGTTCGTCTGGGAACTCTGCGGAATCTATTTGAGCCACCACGTTTCGAGCCGCTTCCATCGGGATACCGATGCGGACAGACGCGCCAAAACTGCATTCAGCGCCCTTGTCAAACGATATCAGCCTTCATCACCCTTTCCACCAGGACCAACAGCGGAAGCCTAGCCCATGTCGTCAGCCTTTTTTCGCGGGATCGATCCCGCCGCAACGCGTCTCACTGGCGATCGATATTAAAATGAAAGGCCGCAGCCATGGTTGAACCCACAATTCGCGCTGAGTTGGCAAATGAACTTGAACGCAAACAGCTGAAGCGTCTGGAAGTGCTGTCGATCGCCGAAGCGACCACTCTTGTCCTGCTGGTGTGCGTGGCCGTGCCGTTGAAGCATCTCTTCGGCTGGCCCATGGGGTCGCGCGTTCTTGGGCCCGTACACGGCCTTGCCTTCCTCGCCTATAGCTGGACGGTATTGCAAACCGTGGCGGCCGGCGGCTGGGGTGGCCGCGACGCCGCACGGCTGTTCATTGTCGCGTTTCTGCCGTTCGGTGGCTATTTCAACATCCCGTGGCTCAGGAAAAAGGCAGCGGCGCTTCAACACGGCGAGGGAAAATAGGAGCCATGGCGTTCTATCCTTATCTGGTGGCCGCGCATGTGACAGCGGTGGTATTCCTTGTGGGCGGCCTTTTCGCACATGACCGGGTCATGAGTATGGCTGCGCGGCTTCCCCGCGAGCAGCAGGCCGGCATTCTCGCGGTCCTGCTCCGGCTCGATCGCCACGCGATAACGCCCGCATTGTTGCTGACCTGGGCGTTTGGCCTGTCCTTGGCCGTCTGGGCTCAATGGTTCTCGTCGCGATGGGTTATGGTCAAACTCGTTTTCGTTCTCGCCCTTTCCGCATTGCATGGCGTGCAGTCAGGGCGGTTGCGTCGCTCCATTCGAGATGGGAAAGCCGCCGCCAGCCTTCCCGGAGCGAGTATCGGCATCGTGCTCGCCATGTTGATCATTGCCGTGCTGGCGGTGGTGAAGCCTGGTCTCCATTGACACACCCGGGCCGGCCATTGGCGTAGCTACAGTACGCATCCAAGGCAGGCGCGCCTCGCGCCTGCCGCTGCGATGGGTTCAGGAAATCATGAGACGGAAAAGCCGATTACTCGCTCGGCTCTTTGAGGACCATCAATGCCAATATTGAAGAGGTGAACAGGCAGAGGCTAGGCCAGGAGGCGGCGCGAATAGAGGAGGGGCTATTCTCGCGCAAGGCGTATATAAAGATAGTCGCACCGGGTCCGTCTGAGCCGTGTTGCCGCATTTGCTTGGGAGGAGCGTTTGAAAATCCTGCTCGTGGAGGATGATGCCGAACTGGCGCAATGGCTGATCAAGGCGTTGCTACAGCGGTATCAGCTCATGATCGAATGGGCAGACGATGGCGCGATTGCCGTTGATCGGCTGCAGCGTGAGGAGTTCGACGCCGTTATTCTCGACCTTGGTCTCCCAGCCATGGACGGCAGGTCGGTGCTGGCGGCGATGCGGGCAAGAGGGGACACGACGCCGGCCCTGATCCTCACCGCGCGGGACACATTGGATGAGCGGATCGGCAGTCTGCATGAAGGAGCCGATGACTTTCTGGCAAAGCCTTTTGCAATCGAAGAACTCGAGGCGAGGCTAGTGGCGCTGGTCCGGCGTGCTCACGGCCGTAATACGGGTACCTTTGCCTGCGGCGAGCTGACATACTCCTCCATCGAGCAGCGCTTTGTCCTCAACGGCAAGCCGCTTGAACTCACTCCTCGCGAGCATTCCATGTTGCGCGTGCTTATTCAGCATGCCGGCGAGCCGATGTCGAAGCAGAAGATCATGGATCGCATGTTTTCTTACGACGCGGATATTCAGTTGGAAGCCATCGAGGTGATCGCGCACCGCTTGCGCAAGAAACTGTCGGGCTCGGTTCAAATCACGACGCTTCGGGGCCTGGGATATGTGCTCGAGGCGGGGCGCTCATGAGCTGGCGGAAGAGCGTCGGGCAGCCGGGTCGCCGTCTTGCTGTTACGCTCGGTTTCTGGATCGTGCCCGCCATCGTCGCTGCAATGGCCTCCACGCTCTGGTTCAGTGCAACATCGATCAGGGAAATGGCGGACAGCGCCTATGATCGCTCGCTGGCCGGGGCCGTCAGGGCTATCGATGCCAATATATCGACGGAGAGCGGAGGCGTCGGTGTTGAGCTTCCCTACAATCTTTTTGAATTCTTTCAACTCACGGCACAAGGACAGGTCTATTTCAGTGTCTCAACGAGCGACGGTCTCGTGCAAATCGGGGACGTGCTTCTGCCGGGAACGCCAGATCTTCCCCTCGGTCAACTTCGGTTTCAGGACGGAAACTATTTCGGAAAGGAAATCCGGCTCGGTGCTCTCAGACGTCCGCTCGATCCCGCGAAACCGGATGGCGTGCAGATAACCATTCAGGTCGCCGAGACGAAGGGTTCCCGGACAGCCTTTCAGAACGAGCTGATCCTGCGCGCTATCCTGCGCGATTTCCTCGTCGTGGCCACCCTGGCTGCCCTCCTCGCTGTCGGCGTCTTCATGGCCCTGAGGCCGCTTAACCAGCTGCGGGAGGCTATCGATGCGCGGGAGCCGGACGATCTCAAGCCCGTCGAAGTGGCGTCGCTGCCCGTTGAGGTGCAGCCTCTCGTTAGGGCGATGAACGGTCTGATGCAGCGGACCGTGGAACAGGCTGCGCAACAGCGCCGGTTTCTCGACGATGCATCCCATCAGTTGCGAACGCCGATGACCATCTTGCGAACCCAGATCGATTATGCGCTACACCAAGACGAGATCGGTGAGGTTCGCAACGCCCTTCGCGCTTCCCTGGATGTGCTGGAACGCTCGATCCGCACGACAAATCAGCTCCTCGCCCTTGCCAAGGCCCGGACATCCCAGGGCACGGAAATCTATCCGCAGGACTTGCTTCATCTGTCGGTTACGATCGCCGATACGATCCGGATGTTTTGGCCCCGCATTCGAAGCCGGAATATGGAATGCGTGTTCGAGCCTGCCGATCCCGATATCATGGTGCGCGCCAATGAAGGTCTTTTGCGGGAGGCGTTCACCAATATCGTCGATAATGCCGTCGCCTACGCTCCTGAGGCCGCGCTCATAGCGATAGCGATAATCCGCAAAGATGATACGGCCATTATAGAAGTGAAGGATGAGGGGCCCGGCATGTCGCCGGACGACATCGCGCATGCGGGCACACGGTTTCGTCGCGGCAATCGCAATAGCGGCGGAGGCAGCGGCCTTGGCCTCGCCATCGCATTGACCGTTGCCCGTGCCAATGGCGGCACCATGACAGTCAGAAACCGCGACGACGGCAGCGGCCTGATCGTCAGCCTCGTCCTCCCGATTGCCCGTTGAAAGCCGGTTGAAAGCTTGGGTGAGGTATAAACCAGCCTTCGCAGATTGGAGGTCTGCGATTATTGGGAGGATATCAATGACTATCGTTGCACGCGCCGTTTTTGCGGCCGCCATCACCATGGCTGCGCTTGGGGGGACGCACTCAATCGCATCTGCTGAACCGAAGAACCCGGAATGCGTCGCCCCGGCCCAGCCCGGCGGCGGCTTCGACATTACCTGCAAACTCGCGCAGGCCGCGCTCCAGCAATCGGGCGCGCTCAAATCACCGATCCGTATTTCCTACACGCCGGGGGGCATCGGCGCGGTCGCCTATAACGCTATCGTAGGACAGCGCAGAGCGGAACCGGGCACAATCGTCGCCTTCTCGGCGGGATCGCTTCTCAATCTGGCCCAGGGCAAGTTCGGCGCCTATACCGAGAAGGATGTTCGCTGGGTCGCCACAATCGGCACCGACTATGGCGCCGTGATCGTACAGCGGGACAGCGATTATAAATCGCTGGGCGAGTTGATGGCGGCGATCAAGAAAGACCCGGCTTCCGTTATTATCGGCGCCGGAGGAACGATCGGCAGTCAGGACTGGATGAAAGCGGCAATGGCGGCTCGCGCGGCTGGCATCGACTACAAGGCAATGCGCTTTGTTGCGTTTGAAGGCGGCGGCGACTGCGCGACGGCGCTGCAGGGCGGGCATGTCCATGTCTGCATGGGCGATGTCGGCGACAGTCAGGCTACAATCGATGGCGGCGCTCCATTGAAAATCCTGGCGATCTTCTCCGAGCAGCGGCTTCCGGGCAAGCTTGCGGAAACTCCGACCGCCGTCGAGCAGGGCTTCGACATCAAATGGCCGATCGTTCGCGGTTTCTATGTCGGGCCGGAAGTCAGCGATGCCGACTACCAATGGTGGGCGGACGCTTTCGCAAAGACCATGAGCGCTCCTGAATATGCAGCGGCCTTGCAGCAGAGAAACCTCTTTCCCTGCCCATGACCGGTGCAGAGACCGCAGCCTTCGTGGAAAAGCAGGTGGCGGCCTACAAGACGCTCGCCGCCGATTTCGGCCTGGCCACGAAGTAAGGCGCCCCGCGATGAATACCGACCGCTTCCTGGGCGCGGCCGCGATTGCGGTCGCGGCGATGATGATCGCTTTCGGTTATGGGCTCAAGGCACCCTTCGCCTATGAACCTGTCGGCCCGCGCGTTTTCCCGCTGCTGGCAGCGGCGATGATCGCCGTCTGTGGGATGATCCTCATTGTGAAGCCCGGCGCGACGGTGGCATCGCAAGAGCCGATGCCGGGTAGGGCCATTGCCACTCTGTCCGGCTCGCTTCTCGCCTATGCCTTGCTGTTCCAGCCATTGGGCTTCGTCATTGCCACGACCATTTTCATGGTTCCGATAGCGATGATCTTCGGGGCAAGGTGGTGGCAGGGCGCAATCACCGGGGCGGTGCTCGCCGTCTCCTCCTATCTTCTTTTCGACCGGGTGCTGGAAGTGGTCCTTCCCGCCGGTCTGCTGGCAGGCATAATCTGATGGATACGCTCGGCTATCTTGCCCATGGCTTCGGTGTCGCCCTCGCGCCGACCAATCTGCTTCTGGCATTTCTCGGCGCGATCGTCGGCACGATGGTCGGCGTGCTTCCGGGCCTTGGCCCGATCAATGCGGTGGCCATGCTCGTTCCGGTCGTCTTCGCGCTCGGGCTTCCGCCGGAAGGCTCGCTGATTTTGATGGCCGCGATCTATATCGGTTCCGAATATGGCGGACGGATCAGTGCAATCCTGCTCAATGTGCCCGGCGAGGCCTCGGCGGTGATGACGGCTTTGGAAGGCTATCCGCTCGCCCGGCAGGGGAAAGCCGGCATCGCGCTTTCTCTTTCCGCCTGGACGTCCTTCGTCGGTTCGGCGCTCGCAACGATCGGCATCGTACTGGCCGCTCCGGTCTTGGCGCGCTGGGCCCTGGCGTTCGGCCCCGTCGAATATGTCGCGCTGATGGTGTTCGCCTTCGCCTGCCTCACAGGTCTCCTGACCGAGCAGCCCGTCAAGGCACTGCTTGCGATCATGCTGGGCCTTGCCATCTCAACCATCGGCATCGACGCGAATTCAGGCGTCTATCGATATACGTTCGGATCGCCCAATCTCGTCGACGGCGTGCAATTCGCGACCGTCGTGATCGGCCTTTTTGCCATCAGTGAATTGCTGATCATGCTGGACAGCCTGCATGGCGGCGCGTCGGCACGCATCGAACAATTGGGGCGATCCCTCTTCAACCGCGCCGAAATGCGGTTTACCAACATGGCGACGCTACGCGGCTCGCTCATCGGTTTTTTCGTCGGCATTCTCCCCGGCGCGGGCGGGACCGTTGCGTCGGCGCTAGCTTATACAACTGAAAAGCGGGTAACGGAGAAGAACGACCCTGCCGGCAGCCGGTTCGGGCAAGGCGATTTGCGAGGCCTGGCCTCCGTGGAGGCCGCCAACAACAGCGCCTCGAATAGCAATTTCATCCCGATGCTGACTTTGGGAATTCCCAGCTCCGGAACCACGGCGATCATGCTGGGTGTTCTGACCTTGTACAATCTGACGCCGGGGCCCGCATTGTTCCGTTCGCAGCCGGATCTTGTGTGGGGGCTGATTGCCTCCTTGTTCATCGGCAACGTCATTCTTCTTGCGGTTAACATTCCGCTCGTAGGCCTCTTTGCCCGAATGCTGTCGGTTCCGGCGTGGGTGCTCGTGCCGTTCATCGTGGTCGTCAGCGCGATCGGCGTCTATTCCGGAAAGTCGACCACTTTCGATCTGGTTCTGATGGTTGCGCTGGGGATCGCGGCTTATTTCCTGCGCCGCGCCGGCATGCCGATGGCGCCGATGATCCTTGGTCTCGTCCTCGGCAAGATTCTGGAACAAAGCCTCCGGCGCGCATTATCTCTATCGGCAGGCGATGTCGCGATCCTATGGTCAAGCCCGATTTCCATCGCGCTTTGGATCATGGCCGCAGCTGTGTTGTTGATACCGTTGCTTCTGCCAAGACTGAGAAAATGGCGCAATAGTGCCATCCTCGAAACGGAATGAGAGTGCCATGTCCTATTTGCTGCCAACTCCGGAAGAAACCACCCCGGCCGGTCATCGCCTGCGTACATTGCTCGCGCAGCCTGAAATCGTAAAAATGCCCGGCGCGCATAATGGCATGGCCGCCCTTCAGGCCAAGGCCGCGGGGTTCGAAGCACTCTATTTGTCCGGTGCCGCCATGAGCGCATCAATGGGGCTCCCCGACCTTGGCATCCTCACGCTCGAAGATGTGCTGTTTTTCACGCGCCAGATCGTGCGGGCCTCAGGACTGCCTTTGCTCGTCGATGGCGATACCGGTTTCGGCGAAACCCTCAACGTCATGAACACGGTGCGCCGGCTCGAGGAAGCCGGTGCAGCGGCAATCCAGATCGAGGATCAAATCCTGCCGAAAAAATGCGGGCATCTGAACGACAAGAAACTCGCCTCACCGGACGACATGGCGGCCAAAGTCGCCGCGGCGCATCGGGCTAGACGCTCGCTTTTCATTGTCGCTAGAACCGATGCCGCAGCCGACGAAGGACTTGCAAAGGCTATCGACCGGGCACGGCTTTATGTTCGGGCAGGGGCGGACGCCATCTTTCCCGAGGCGCTGACGACGAGGGAGATGTTCGCCGAATTCGCCGCCGCGATGAAGGATGTTCCGTTGCTCGCCAACATGACGGAGTTTGGCAGATCGCCTGCGCTGACCGCGGACGAACTGCAGGGTCTGGGTTACCGCATGGTGATTTGGCCGGTTTCGTCGCTGCGCGTAGCAAACAAGGCGCAGCAAGGGCTCTATGAAGAACTGGCCCGCGCCGGGACGACGAGAGGCATGCTCGACCAGATGCAGACGCGAGCGGAACTGTACGATCTCATTGATCTCAAAGGGTATGAAGCCCTCGATGCCACGATCACCGCAAGCCGCCTTCCCATGACAATATAAAACGAAGATCCGTCCGCCAGGCGATTTAAGGGAATGTTTCGCAACGACGATGCCCAAGATCTGACGTCCGACGAATAGAGATCGCTCAGCCGCAAGAGATCAGGGTCTCGGCCAATTGAATGCCGGAAAACGCGTACCGGGTCCCTGCAAGTGCCGTTCAAATTGGATCGACCCTCACCCCTTGGATCACCCTAAGGGGCGATAGGACGCGCTGTCGCCGCGCGTAAAGTGGGCATTGTCGATGTTAACAGCACGACCGGCCCGATGCGTCCGTTTCGAAGCCGGCGGCACATATTCGCGTTCATTCAAGGAGCGATCATGAACGGTAGGAATACGATAAAGCGCGCGCTTGCGCGAGCGTGCGTGGCAGCCATTTGTTCCGTGGCGCTTGCTTCCGGCATCGCGGTAGCCAATGCGCAGGAAACGATCAAGATTGCGGTGGGAGCGCCTTTGACAGGCCAACTCGCCAAGCAAGGCCAGGAGGTCGCAAACGCGGCGCAGCTTGCCGTCGATGAGTGGAATGCAAAGGGCGGTGTGCTCGGCAAGAAAATCGAGTTGGTCAAGGCCGACGATGGCGGCAATCCGCAAGTGGGCGTCGCCGCGGGTGAGAAGGTAGCGGCCGACAAGGATGTGGTTGGCGCCGTCTGGGGCATCACCAGCAGCACCTGCCTGCCTGTTTCGGAAATCCTGGACCGTGCCGGCATGGCTATGATCACGCCGGGCTGCAGCAATCCGAAGGTGACGGACCGCGGTCTCAAGACGGTGAACCGTCTTTGCGCCCGCGACGATTTCCAGGCGCCGGCAGGCATGATCTTCGCGGTCCGCGATCTCAAGGCGAAGAAGATCGCCATCATCGACGATGGCACGACCGGTCCGCGCGGCCAAGGCGACGAGGCGGAGAAACAGGCGAAAACCATGGGCGCGAAGGTGCGCCGTTTCGTCATCCGTTCCGGCGACAAGGACTTCCGCGCCATCCTCGGTACGATTCCGAAGGACACCGACATTATCTATGCAAGCCTCTGGGCGCCGGATGCGGCTCTCATCGCCAAGCAATTGCCGGATGTCGGCCTGGACGTCCGCATGGTCGGGCCTGACGGCCTGTTCGAACCGGTCGATTATGTCCAGGCAGCCGGCGGCGCGGCCGAAGGCAACTACGTCACCTTCTTCGTGCCGGACATGAAGAAAATCCCCGCCGCCGCCGCCTTCGTCAAAACCTTCGAGGCTAAGCACGGCCCTATCAGTTCCTACGGTCCGCTCGCCTATGAGGCCGCGAATATTCTCATCTCCGCCATCGACCGTGCCGGCAGCGCCGACCGGGCGGCAGTGGCCCGCGCGGTGCGGGAGACCAAGGGCTATACGGGCATTCTCGGCATGCCGGTCTCCTTCGACAAGAAAGGCGATGTCGCCACGCAGTCGCTCTCGGTCTATCAGGTCAAGGGCGCCGGCTTCGAGCTCGTGAAAAATATCGCGAAATAAGGCCGTATCGATGTCCCTTCTCGAAGTGACCGGCCTGCGCAAGCGTTTCGGTGGGATCGAGGCCGTCCGCGGCCTCGACCTCTCGATCGGGGAGGGGCAGATAACCGGCATCATCGGGCCGAACGGCTCGGGCAAGACGACGCTGTTCAACCTGATCACCGGGCTGCTGCCTGCCACTGAGGGACGGATTTCCACGGCCGGGCACCGCAACATTCTTGGACTGAAGCCGCATGCGATCACGCGGCTGGGCATCGCCCGGACTTTCCAGAATCTGCGCCTTTTCAACGGAATGAGCGTTCTCGACAATGTCCTGGTGGGATGCTCCTGCCGCTCGAAGATGAGCCTTGCGGGCGTGGCGTTCAATCTTCCTTCCACGCGAGGGGAGAAAAGACAATTGGCGGAAGAGGCGGAGGCTCTCCTTGCCATCTTCGGCGACAGGCTTCTTGCCTCTCTTAGCCGCCCCGCTTCCTCCCTTTCTTACGCAAACCGCCGACGCCTCGAAATCGCAAGGGCGCTGGCGACCCGTCCCCGGCTGCTTCTGCTCGATGAGCCCGCCGCCGGAATGAATCCAACCGAATCCCGGGAACTCATGTCGGAAATCCTGCATATTCGCGACCGGGGCGTCACCATCGCGCTGATCGAACATGACCTGACCGTCGTGCGGGGAATTTGCAACCGCGTCATTGCTCTCGACCACGGAGAGAAGGTCGCAGAAGGTGATTTCGCCTCGGTGCAATGCCACCCGCGGGTGATTGGAGCCTATTTGGGGCGAGGGGCCGTTCATGCTTGAGCTCACGCAGCTGACCGCCGGCTATGGCGCGGTCACGGTTCTCCATGGCATCGATCTCCATGTGCGGTGCGGGGAGATCGTCTGTCTTCTCGGCGGCAACGCTTCCGGCAAGACCACGACGATGAAGGCGATAACCGGACTGGTAAAGCCTCTATCGGGACAGATCGTATTTGAAAATGAGCGCATCGACCGGATGCCGACTGCGTCCGTGGTTCACCGGGGCATTGCTCTCGTACCCGAAGGGCGCGGGATTTTCAGCCGCATGACCGTCAGGGAGAACCTGCTTCTGGGTGCCGATGGCGGGCATTCGCGGCACGCGGTTGATGAAGATCTCGACCGCATCCATGCGATATTTCCGCGCCTTTTGGAACGCGCGGGGCAATATGCCGGCACCCTCTCGGGTGGTGAGCAGCAAATGCTCGCCATGGCGCGAGGTTTGATGATGCGGCCGCGTCTTCTGCTCCTCGACGAACCGTCGATGGGGCTTTCGCCGGCTTATGTCGATCAGGTCTTCGATGTGATCCTCGATATTCATCGCCAGGGCACCACCATTTTGCTCGTCGAGCAGAACGCTTCCATGGCCCTTTCCATCGCCAGCCGCGGCTATGTCCTTCAAGGAGGGCGTATCGTCGCCGCCGACAGCGCTGCCGCTCTGCTGGCAGCCGACGACGTGCGCCGCGCCTATCTGGGGGATGACTGAGCCATGGCGGACATCCTTTCCATCCTTCCGCAGCAGCTCGTCTTCGGCCTGGCGCTGGGCGCGGTCTATGGCCTCATCGCACTCGGATATTCGATGGTCTATGGCGTATTGTCGATGATCAACTTCGCCCATGGCGAGGTGTTCATGATCGGCGCCTATATTGGCCTGGCTGTGCTTTCGGCGCTCCTCGGCGCCGGTATGGGAGGCCTCGGCCCGCTTCTTTTGCTGCCGATGCTGCTTCTGCCCGCGATGCTCCTTACCGGCGGGCTCGGCGTCGCCATAGAGCGGATCGCCTACCGGCCGCTTTACGCGCGGGGCGCTTCGCGGCTCGCGCCCCTCATCAGCGCCGTGGGTGTCTCCATCGTCCTTCAGAATGCGGTCATGCTTGTCGAGGGCGCGCGGATGAAGGTCTACCCTACGCATTTGCTCTTTCCCGGCTCGTGGCGGTTCAGTTTCCTTGGCGTCAATATTTCGGTGCTGACACTCGTCATCCTGGGGACTGCCATCATGCTTATGGGCGCCCTCATCGTGCTCGTGCAGCGCACCGGTCTCGGGCGCGCCATCCGCGCCGTGGCGGAAGACCGCGAGACGGCCAGCCTCATGGGCATTCAAGTCGGGCGGACGGTGAGCCTCACCTTCTTCCTTGGCTCGGCGCTCGGCGGAGCGGCCGGTGTGCTGATCGGCCTCTATTATACGCAGATCGACTTCATGATGGGCTATTCCGCCGGGCTGAAAGCCTTCACGGCAGCCGTACTCGGCGGCATCGGCAATATCAGGGGGGCCATGCTCGGCGGCCTTGTGCTCGGTGTCATCGAGAGCCTCGCCTCCACCTTCATCAATCCGGCGTTCAAGGATGTCATCACCTTCGGCGTGCTCATCCTGACCCTTATGCTGAAACCGGAAGGGCTGTTCGGCGCACGGCTCCCGGACAGGGACAAGATATGAGAACATTCATCATCCGGCACATGCCGCTGTTCCTCCTCGCGGGGGCGGTGCTCGCGCCGCTTCTCGCTCCCAACGACTATGTCCTGGGCGTGCTCGCGCGTATCTGCCTTTACGCCTTGCTCGCGCTCGGCCTCAATATCGTCGTGGGCTTTGCCGGCCTGCTCGATCTGGGCTTCGTCGCCTTCTTCGGGATCGGTTCCTATGTCTACGCCTTTCTTTCATCGCCGCATTTCGGCCTGCATCTGCCTTTTGCCCTGGTTATGGCGGCGGTGGTTGCGGCGAGCGCCGTCTCGGGCATGCTCATCGGAGCACCGACATTGCGCCTGCGCGGCGATTACCTCGCCGTCGTCACCCTCGGTTTCGGCGAGATAACCTATATCTGCCTCGTCAATCTCGACCGGCCGGTCAATATCACGGGCGGCCCCAACGGCCTGATTTCGATCGATCCGCCATCCATTCTCGGCTTCGCCATCGACCGGAACATCGAATATTATTACCTGTTCCTCCTCGCGCTCGGCGCGGTCGTGCTGTTGTCGCTGCGCCTCAGGGATTCCCGCATCGGCTGGCAGTGGCGGGCGATCCGTGAGGATGAGATTGCCGCCGAAGCGATGGGCGTCGATACGACGCGCGCGAAGCTCACCGCCTTCGCCATCGGCGCGGCTATAGCAGGGTTCGCCGGCGGGCTGCTGGCCTCCTGGCAGCGCTCCGTCTTTCCCGACAATTTCCTCTTCCAGGAATCGATCAATGTGCTCGCCATGGTGATCCTCGGCGGGGTCGGCAATGTCTTCGGCGTCATCCTGGGAGCCGCGGTGATCGTCGCGCTGCCGGAAATCTTTCGCGAGTTTGCGCTTTATCGTCTCCTCGCCTTCGGCGTCATCCTCGTTCTCGTCATCACGCTGCGCCCGCAAGGGCTCTTGTCTGGAGATGCGGATCGCGTAAAAGCTTCCGCCCGCCGGAGGGCTACGGCAGGGGACGCACCGGTCAAGCCCACCTCACCATGAGCATTTCGGAACGGCGAGAATTGCCCTACCACCATCATTCCCGGAGGATATCTTGCTTTGGATTTTCATCGTTGCGGCAATTCTCTTCAGGCTTGCGACGCTCGCCATCTCGGTGCGCAACGAGCGGCGGCTGAAGGCTGAGGGCGCCACGGAATTCGGTCATACGAACAGCGTCGTGCTCGCGCTCGCCCATACGGCCTTCTATCTCGCTGCGGCCGCGGAGGCTGCGTTCAGAGGAATGCCGCCCTTCGATGCGGTCACATGGATCGGGCTCGTGCTTTATTTCTTCGGCGCGGCGATGCTGGTTGCGGTCATTCGCATTCTCGGCCGTCTCTGGACGGTCAAGCTGCTCATCGCCTCCAATCACGTCCTTGTCGAGCACCCGCTGTTCCGCCGGTTTCGTCACCCGAACTATTTCCTCAACATCCTGCCGGAACTCATCGGCTTCGGCCTGGCGCTTCATTCCTGGTACACTTTGGCCATCGGCCTGCCGCTTTATGTCATCCCGCTCGCCATCCGCATAAGGCAGGAGGAAAAGGTCATGCGCTCCCGGTTCAAGGGCTATTGACGGCTCTGGGCGCGAGCCCGCTGCTCGGGACAAACGGCATGAATGGCGGCCATA
Source organism: Brucella sp. IR073 (assembly GCF_049065735.1). Classification (NCBI taxonomy): domain Bacteria; kingdom Pseudomonadati; phylum Pseudomonadota; class Alphaproteobacteria; order Hyphomicrobiales; family Brucellaceae; genus Brucella; species Brucella sp. IR073. The sequence continues at coordinate 8,398 of NZ_JBAKHD010000017.1, read as the reverse complement.
TGATTGTCCGATCCAAGCTGGTGGTTCCGTCGCTGCCGCCCGGGCAGGTGGGGAGAGACCGGCTGTTCGACCGGATCGAGCCGCCGAAGCCGGTCACGCTTTTTTGTGCGCCCGCGGGTTTCGGCAAGACCTCTGCGGCGGTGGCCTGGCTCGCCCGGCGGGACATGCCTCTTGCCTGGCTGTCCCTCGACCGGCGCGACAATGATGCGGCGCGGTTTCTCATTCATCTGGCGGCTGCCGTCCAGACCGCTATTCCCGGCTGCGGAAAGACGATCAGCGAGGCGGCGGACATTCTGCGCGACCGGGATGTCCCGGTGCTTGCCGAACGGTTCGTCAACGAGCTCTACGAGCTCGCGCAGCCTTTCGCGCTCGTCCTCGACGATTACCACGTCATTGCGGAGCAGAAAGTGCATGATGCGATGGCGGTTCTGCTCGAGCGCCTGCCGCCTGCGATGCATCTGGTGATTCTCAGCCGTCAGGAGCCGGTATTGCCTCTGGCGCGCTGCCGGATGCGCGGCCAGTTCGCCGAGTTGCGCGAAGGCGATCTGCGCTTCACCAGGGGAGAAACGGAGCAATTTCTCAACGGAACCATGCAACTCGGCCTGTCGAGCGCCCAGATCGACCGCGTCGATGAGCGCAGCGAAGGATGGGTGGGCGGCTTGCAGCTGGCGGCTCTTTCGCTGTCCGGCCGGGCGGACCGGGACGCGTTTCTTCGCTCCTTCGCCGGCAATGACCGCTATATCATGGATTATCTGGCGGCGGAGGTGCTGGCGGCTCAATCGCCGGAAACTAGGCGCTTTTTGTTGCGGACCTCGATTCTTGACCGCATGAATGCCGATATTTGCGGTGCGGTGACCGGCCTCGACAATTGCGGCTCGATCCTGGAACGACTCGAACGCGATCATGTCTTCGTCGTGGCGCTCGACCAGAAGCGCGAATGGTACCGCTATCACCATCTCTTTGCCGATCTGCTGCGACATCAGCTGGCCTTGTCGCGTGAAGAGCGCGCAAGCGATTGCCATCGCGCCGCGAGCATCTGGCATGAAGCACAGGGGGCGATTGCCGAGGCGGTCGACCATGCGCTTGCCGCCGGCGATACCGAGCGGGTCGCGGATCTTGCCGCGAGCCACGCCTGGGACCTCATCCTGGGCGGGCATAGCAAGCAGCTCTTGTCCTGGCTGATGCAGGTGCCGGAACGCATTCTTCTCGACTGCCCGAAGCGTCTTTCGGCAGCGCTATGGTGCGAATATATCCGTCTCGGTCAATTCCGCCAGGTGTGGCGGGAGCGGATAGAGGTAATGGCAAAGGCCGGCGCGACGCCGGAAGACGAGGCCATCCTTGCCGAGCTTGCCATGCTTGACGTCTTCGAGATGGCGCGGGACAGCCGCCGTTTCCGCGAAGCCATCGCGCTCGCTTCCCGCATCGAAAACGATCCCGTCGCGGGAAACCGTCCCTGTGTGAAAGTATGTGCGCCTGCCGTGCTGGCCGGCTGCTCCCATGCCTGCGGGGATGTCGGTGCGGCGGGGCGAGCCTACGAAACGGCGGTTCGGGCAGCCCTCGACTATCGATCTGTGTCGATGTTCTTCATATCCTCGCTTGGTCATGCCCGCTTGCGTGCAGCGGTGGCAGGTCCGCGCGAGGGGCTGCGCCGCATCGAAGCCGCCCGGGCATCGGCAGCCCATATGGGGTGGGATGGCCTGCCTTTCATGTCCTGGCTCGCTTACGGCGCTGGAGAAATGCTCTATGAGCAGAACGATCTGAAAGCTGCGGCACAAGCCTTCGAGGAGGCCATCGCTTTGGCAAGATATGAGCCGTCGACGGTGCGCCACATCGCCCGCATCGGTCTTGCCAGGCTGCGGCTGGCGGAGGGACGCGCAGGCGAGGTGGACGATTTGACCCAGGAGGTAGGCCGGGTTGCCTATGTCCGTCCGCTGATGCCGGTTCTTCCCGATCTGGATGTGGAGACAGCGCGCCTGGCGCTGATAAAAGGCATGACCGGGGAGGCGGAAGCGTTCATCCGGCAACGCGGCCTGCACCAGCAGGCCATGCGGACCGATGCCACCGACGCGGAAGTCCTGCTGGCAAGCGAATGGCTCATCCGGCGCCATCGCCATGGGGAGGCGATCGAAATTCTGACTGAAAGACTCGCCCATGCCGAGACAGCCGGGCGGCTTGACACGGCAATTCGCACGCGGCTTGTTCTCGCACTTGCGCGATTCCTCAATGGCGAGTGGCGGCAGGCTTTGGAACAGATTGACGTGGTGCTTACCCGGGCGATGTCTTTGGGTTACCGCAGAATATTCCTCGATGGGCCGCCTAGTCTCACCTCCCTGATCGAACGTCTGCTGGAGGAAATGGACGATCCGCGGACCCGTCGTTTCGTTGAGACTCTCCTTGCCGAGCGGGAAGGGGGCAAGGATGACCCGCCTTTGCCGGAACCGTTGTCACCGGGCGAGCGCCGTGTCCTGCAACTCGTCACGGCTGGCCTGTCGAACAAGGAAATCGGGAAGCGTCTCTTCATTTCGCAAAACACCGTGAAAACGCATCTGCGGCATATCTTCGCCAAGACGGGTGCCAGGAACCGTGCCGAAGCGATCCGTTATGCGCATGCCAACGATCTGGCGGTGACAGCCGATCACCCTTTGGATCATCCTAACGGGCGATAGGGCGACTTCACCGGCGCGCTTAGGTTGCGGTTAGTCGAAACAAAAGGGGAGATCACCATGAATATGTTCGAAATGTCGGCGACGAAGCGCGGCGAACAGGCGGAAATGGCAGCCTGGGAGAGCGTATGGGATGCCGCTCCGGCAGCTGTGCGGCAGAAGCTCGGGCTGTCGAAGGAGCGCGTGGGCAATGTCCTCGTGCTTCGCGCCGCCAATTGTCCGGTCGCTTTCTTCAACCGCATTCTCGGGCTCGGCCTGGATGAGCCTGCCGACCGGTCCTGGCTGGAGGAGCAACTCGAAACATATGCTGCGGCTGGCGTGCCCTACGGCGTCGGCCTTTGCCGCGAGGCGCGCCCTGCTGAAATCTCCGGCTGGCTGGAAGCGGGCGGCTTGCGGAAAAAGGCCTCGCTCGCAAAGATGATGCGATCCACCGACCAACTGCCCAGCGAAGACTTGAGAACCGTCATTCGCGAAGTAGGCATCGAGGAGGCCAATCTGTTCGCGAAGACAGCGGCCGCCGGTTTCGGTGTCCCCGACAGTCTCGCGGAATTGTTCGAAGCGCTGCCCGGCCGGGAAGGCTGGCGCTTTTATCTATCGTTCGATGCCGGCGAAGCCGTTGGCACCGGAGCGCTTTTCGTTCGCGGCGATGTCGCCTGGATCGGTTTCGGCTCCACCATCCCGTCGCATCGGCATAGGCATCTCCACGGCGCGATGATGGCGCACCGCATGCATGTGGCCGCGGATCTCGGATGCCGCTGGCTCATCACCGAGACCGATCTTCCGCATGATGGCGAGCCGGCGCCGTCCTTCCACAACATGCAGCGGCTCGGCTTCGAACTTGCCTATGAACGGGCTAATTTCGTGGCCGACCAGACGTGAGCTCGTAACATGTCCTACTTCATCTTGCGCGCCCGAAGACCGCTGCTATCGAAGCCTCTGTCACCAAAGGCCCCCCGAGGAGAAATTCCGATTTCGTGTTTCAGTGGAGCTTGAACTCGCCTTCCACGCGTCGCCACTCGTTCGGCCCGATCAGACGCTGGTGACAGTATCGGACGGAGTGCAGCGGCCCGTCGAGCCTGCTCTGCCAGAAGTGCAGGAATTTGTGCATCTCGGGAAAGTCCGGTGCAAGGTCATAGTCTTGCCAAACATAGGTCTGCAGGACTGATTCGAAATCGGGAATGCGATAGAGGATATGCGCTGTGGTGAGACCATACCCATTGAGCTGACGCTCCAGATCCGATGAAAATTGCATATTACATCTCCGCTTCGTGACATTTCCAGATGACCCAAAAATACCGCAGCCATCTTTAAATTTTCAACGTGGAGCGCCGGTTTATTGTTCCTTTTCAGGATGGTAGCAGCCGCGAGACCTGAGTGCTAATTTTTTTATCCAGCCCTCTTGCAATCCAAAAATCGCAAAACCAGATCATTTTGCGCAAAATGCTCGATCGAGGTTTTGCACCCGCTCCGGATTGGTCATCCGGTCCGGCGAGGGGAACAATATTATCATTGTTTGTCCATGGAGGAAAACATGTCGTTCCGACCGCTTCACGATCGCATTCTCGTCCGCCGGGTCGAATCCGAGGAAAAGACCAAAGGCGGCATCATCATTCCCGATACCGCGAAGGAAAAGCCGCAGGAAGGCGAGGTCATCGCCGTCGGCCCCGGCGCGCGCAATGAAGCCGGGCAGATCCAGGCCCTCGACGTCCAGGTAGGCGATCGCATCCTGTTCGGCAAATGGTCCGGCACGGAAATCAAGATCAATGGCGAAGACCTGCTGATCATGAAGGAAAGCGATGTCATGGGCATCATCGAAGCCCAGGCAGAGCAGAAAAAAGCCGCCTGAACCCATCCAAACCACGATCATCAGTCAGAAACTGCCTATTGAGGAGTTGAAGAAAATGGCTGCGAAAGAAGTCAAATTCAGCGCCGATGCCCGTGAACGCATGCTGCGAGGGGTCGATGTGCTGGCCAATGCCGTAAAGGTCACGCTCGGGCCCAAGGGCCGCAATGTTGTGATCAACAAATCCTTCGGCGCTCCGCGTATTACCAAGGACGGCGTCTCGGTCGCCAAGGAAATCGAACTGGAAGACAAGTTCGAGAATATGGGCGCTCAGATGGTCCGCGAGGTTGCCTCCAAGACCAACGACCTCGCCGGCGACGGCACCACCACCGCGACCGTGCTCGCGCAGGCGATCGTGAAGGAAGGCGCCAAGGCGGTCGCGTCAGGCATGAACCCGATGGACCTGAAGCGCGGTATCGATCTCGCCGTCGATGCGGTCGTCAAGGAACTCAAGTCAAACGCCCGCAAGATCACCAGCAATGCGGAAATCGCCCAGGTCGGCACCATTTCCGCCAATGGCGATGCCGAAATTGGGCGCTACCTTGCCGAAGCGATGGAGAAGGTCGGCAACGAAGGCGTCATCACGGTTGAAGAGGCCAAGACCGCCGAAACCGAGCTGGAAGTCGTCGAAGGCATGCAGTTCGACCGAGGTTACCTCTCGCCCTATTTCGTCACCAATCAGGATAAGATGCGGGTCGAACTTGAGGATCCCTATATCCTCATCCATGAGAAGAAGCTCTCCAACCTGCAATCGATGCTGCCGGTTCTTGAGGCCGTTGTGCAGTCGGGCAAGCCGCTCCTGATCATCGCAGAGGACGTAGAAGGGGAAGCTCTTGCAACCCTCGTCGTCAACAAGCTGCGCGGCGGCCTCAAGATCGCCGCTGTCAAGGCTCCGGGCTTCGGCGACCGCCGCAAAGCTATGCTTGAAGACATCGCCATACTGACCGGCGGCACCGTGATCTCGGAAGACCTCGGCATCAAGCTCGAGAATGTCACGCTTGACATGCTTGGCCGTGCCAAGAAGGTGGCCATCGAAAAGGAAAACACGACCATTATCGATGGGGCCGGTTCCAAGGCCGATATCGACGGCCGTACGGCACAGATCCGCGCCCAGATCGAAGAAACGACTTCCGACTATGATCGCGAGAAGCTGCAGGAGCGTCTTGCCAAGCTCGCCGGCGGCGTTGCCGTGATCCGCGTTGGCGGCTCCACGGAAGTCGAAGTCAAGGAAAAGAAGGACCGCGTCGACGATGCGCTGCACGCCACCCGTGCCGCCGTCGAGGAAGGCATATTGCCCGGCGGCGGCGTTGCGCTGCTGCGGGCCGTGAAGGCGCTCGATGGCCTGACACCGGCCAATGACGACCAGCGCGTCGGCATAGAGATTGTGCGCCGCGCAATTGAAGCGCCGGTGCGCCAGATTGCCGAAAATGCCGGTGCCGAAGGCTCTGTCATCGTCGGGAAACTGCGCGAGCAGCCGGACTTCTCCTTCGGCTGGAACGCGCAGACCGGTGAGTTCGGCGACCTTTTCGCCCAAGGCGTTATCGATCCTGCCAAAGTCGTGCGCACGGCGCTCCAGGATGCCGCTTCCGTCGCCGGTCTGCTGGTGACGACTGAGGCCATGATAGCTGAGAAGCCGAAGAAGGAAGCTGCTCCGGCGATGGCCGACGGCGCCGGCATGGATTACTAAGACGATCCCGGAAGAAGGCCCGTCCCGTCCTTCGAGGGGCGGGCCTTGCCGAAGTTCAATAGTTTCATCGGGGAGGATCAGGATAGCAATCCCCGAAGAGGCATGGACAGCGATCAGCGCGGACAGTTCCTCCGCCGACTTCATCAGCGAAGAAGAGACCCCAAGACATTCTCTGCCATCTATTATTTCGCCTCCCAGACTTCGCGCCAGCCGGAAAATTCCGAGGGGCGGATTCGATAGCGGGCAAAATTGCCTTCGTGCAGTCCCGTCAGTTCGGCTTCAGCAATCTCGACGAAGCGCTCGCGGTCAGCAGAGTTAATCCTTTCTGTCGCCCAATCGGCGATGTGGGCGGTAGCTTTCTGACGTCCGGTACGCCCACGAATGAGGGCAGCGATAAGTTCACGCAGTTCCTCTCGATAGCGAAGCCGGAACGGGTCGGGTTCGCCCAGCGATTGGCGCACGGCGGCGTAACGCGCGGCTGATCGCTCATAGGCCCATAGGAACAGGTCTTTGAGAAGGTCAATCCGGTTCAACTCGTAAACCCCAAGCACTGCCTCGGTATAGATCTGCCGCGGTACATCAGCGAAAGAGAGCGGTGAAAGATTGTTTTTGATGAACGGGATGTTTGCAGCAAGGCGGGACACGCGCTTGTTCACGTCATCGAAGGGCTGAAGATAGGGCAGTTGAACCAAGACGAAGAATGCTTGTTCGAAAGGGTCGATGATCGCATCGGCCGTGGCCAAAACCTCATCAAATGATTCCTCAATGAGCTGGGGCACTTCCAGAGGATGGAAAACGGACCGCTCGATCCCCACCGCAATGTATCGCAGCCTGCCGGGGGCCGACGGATCGGGAAGGAGGTTATTGGCCAGAAGCCCGTGCAGATTGAGGATTGTGTAACGATTGAAGCCGATGTCATGTGCCGCACTGACCAGAAATTCGATCGCGTCCTTGTGATTCAGGATCATCTGCGCATCGAGATGCGCGCGGCCCTTCGCTTCTTCACCAAATTCAATAAGGCGCCTGGTGTCGAGGAGTGAATAGGTGTTGCCTTCAAGGCGGCTAGAGTTCCAGGCGAGATCGATAAGAAGTCTATTGAGAATATGCTTGGCGTAGGTTCCCGCCGGCTGCTCAGCGATCTGCGGCCGCCCGACCGAGGCCAGATGAGCACGTTCGGTCTCGGTCAGATAAAAGCTGACGTTCGGACGGTAATGCTCAAGAAAGTTGCGGTCGTAACCGACCGGCCTACGAGCCTCAAGGGGCTGCCGGATATAATCGCGTACCGATTTGGCCGCATCGGACAGCACGAGGGCGAATGCCTCGGCTTCGTCAGACAGTGGGGGGATGTCGGGCAGGCGGTATTTTGCCCATCGGCCTTGGCCCTCCATAATGAGGCGATTATCGGTTACCAGCCGCTTGAGACGATATTGTAGCGTTCGTTGAGGGACCGTCGCTGGTAGCACGCGAAGAATCTCAGATGCCGAAATAGCGCCTTTATGCCTGGCGACGATTTCCTCGATCGCAGCCAAGGTGCTGTCTGGGATTTGGTTTGCCACGTCTGATCGCCTTTTTGCGTGTAGGGTAAGCGCAAAATACAATAACTATGCGCAAGAATCAAAGGTATGCGCAATGATTATTGCGCATATGGCGGTAAGCCATCTGCGCTAAGCTACGCTGCCGCGCGAAAAAGTCCGTTACGGTTTCCGATAGCCAGCAATTCGAGCAAGCGACATGACTTCGGCGCGGTCCGCAAGTTAAGATTAAATCCTGCCCCCGCAACCAGTTACTACTCCATACTATCCCACAATAGCCGAAAACTGCGATCCTGTGCGCTACAGCACTACGGTCATCGGCGCTAAATCCCCGACATGAAACACAAACTCCAAGATCAACAGTTGCAAAGCGGACGCGAGTACTTGTGACCTGAGACCCAACTCCCCTCCATTTTTCGGGAGAGTCTTGGGTTTTTAATCTGGCCTCATGCGGCCTGTTTTTCCATAGCCATCTTCATTGCGAACTCTCCGGRTGTGATGTTGCCCAGCGACGAGTGGGGTCYGTTCCTGTTGTAATCCTCCTTCCATGCGGTGATGGCGGCGCGRGCCTGGGTGAGTGACGAGAACAGGGTCTCGTTGAGGCACTCGTCGCGGAAGCTGCCGTTGAAGCTTTCGACGAAGCCGTTTTGCATCGGCTTGCCGGGGGCGATGT
>NZ_JBAKHD010000016.1:0-26214 GCF_049065735.1 Brucella sp. IR073 | reverse complement strand
GGGCTCACACAAGGCAAAAGCTATTCGCGCCGCGATCCGCAAGGCCGGAGCCAAACTGTTCTTCCTGCCCAAATACTCCCCCGATCTCAATCCCATCGAAAAGCTCTTCGCCAAGATCAAGCACTGGCTACGCGAGGCCCAGGCCAGAACCCGCGACGCAATCTATGAGGCCCTCGCAGCCATCCTCCAAACCGTTTCCCCTACGGAATGCCAAAATTACTTCAAGGAAGCGGGATATGAACGAACCTAAAATCATCCCGCTCTAGTTGCGAACGCCGCGCCGGGTTCTCAAACTGCTCGGCGATTGGCCGAAATGCCGCTTGAAAGCGCGCGAGAGCGAACTGATGGAGGAAAAGCCGGTCCGCTCTGCCGCGTCCGCCATGGAAAGATGCGTATCCAGAATGAGCCGCCGGGCCGCCTTCAGCCGGAGCGAGAGATAGTAATTGCCCGGCGATTGCCCGATGACATCGGCGAAAAGCAGTTCCAGGCTGCGCGCGGACAGGCCGAGCCGCCGGGCAATGCCGGAAACTGGAATGGGGCGATCCACATGGCTCTCCATGATCCGGATCGCTTCTGCCAGCCGCGGCTCGCGATTGACGAGCCGCCCCAGCGAGACGAGCGGCTGCTCATCGGATGGTTGCCGCGTCTCATCGTAAATATAGAGGCTCGCGACATCGAGGGCGATGGAATAGCCGTGCCGCGCACGGATGAGCGCCAGCATCATGTCCAGTGCCGGCGCGGCTCCGCCGGTGGTGAGAACAGGACCGTCACGCACCCAGCGGTCGGCTCGCATCTCCACCTCCGGAAAGCGCTGAGAGAACGCTTCGAAGTCCTCCCAATGCGTCGTCGCCTTCCTGCCGTTCAGAAGCCCGGCCTTGGCCAGCACCCACGATCCCGCTTCGATGCCTATGGTGAGGCGGGAAAGCTGGCTTGCCTGCCGGATAAGGCCGAGGAGTTTCGGCGTCGCATGATCGAGCGCGTGAAAAGCGGCGACGACGATCAGCACGTCTTGATGAAACGGCTTGAAAGCGCCCTCAGCGGCCACTTTCAGGCCGCAACTCGTCACCGGCTCGCTGCCATCGGGCGAAAGCACCTTCCATTGATAGACGGAGCGCCCGGTAACCCGGTTCGCGCCGCGCATCGGATCGAGCGTCGCGGCAAGCGACATCAGCGAACTGTCCGGCAGGACCAGAAGCGTAACCTTCAGCTCTTCATCGGACGGTTCGAAAACCACACGCTTCGCTCTTCGATAAATGGATTTCGGAAAATGATAATCTACGCGAATCCGGACCTGTCAAGCTCGGGCAAGCTTGAACGACAGACGGGGAACGGAACGTGCCTTTGCAGCCCTCTCGTGAGATATTTATTACAGCAGCCGTCACCGGTGCAGGCGACACGACCGGCCGGTCAGATAAGGTGCCGGTGACGCCGCGCCAGATCGCGGATGCCGCCATCGAAAGCGCCAAGGCGGGTGCGGCCATCGTCCATATTCACGTTCGCGATCCGCAAACGGGCGCGCCTTCCCGGGATCCGCGCCTTTTCCGCGAGGTCGTCGAGTCTATCCGCGCATCGGGCGTCGACATGGTGCTCAATCTCACCGCCGGCATGGGTGGAGACCTGGTTCTGGGATCGGCCGAAGCGCCGCTTCCGCCCGACGCTGCGAAGACCGACATGGCGGGCGCGACCGAGCGCCTTGTCCATGTGGCTGAATTACTCCCGGAAATCTGCACGCTCGATTGCGGCACGATGAATTTCGGCGAAGGCGATTATGTCATGACCAATACGCCGGGCATGCTGAAGGCAATGGCGGCGCAGGTTCAGCGGCTCGGTGTCCGGCCCGAAATCGAAATATTCGACACCGGCCATCTGCCGCTGGCACAATGGCTGCATAGCCAAGGCCTTCTCGACGATCCGGTCCTGGTGCAGCTTTGCATGGGTATTCCATGGGGCGCGCCGGACGACATGGGAACCCTACTCGCAATCCGGAACAACCTGCCCGCAAACTGGATTTTCTCCGCCTTTTCCATCGGGCGTAACCAGCTTCCCTATGCGGCGCTCGCGGTGCTCTCGGGCGGCAATATCCGCGTCGGACTGGAAGACAATATCTGGCTTGAAAAGGGCGTTCTGGCGTCGAATGGCGATCTGGTGCAGCGCGCGAGAAACATCGCCGTCAATATGGGCGCGCGCGTGCTGGGTCCCGCCGAGGTGCGCGAGAAGCTTCGCTTGAAGAAGGGCTGGTGATGGCCATGGATAGCCGGAATCTCAAGATCGCCTGCATCGGCAGCGGCGTTATCGGCGGCGGCTGGGCGGCCCGCTTTCTCACCAATGGGTTCGATGTCGCGGTTTACGACCCCTCGCCAGACGCCCAGGCAACGACCGAGCACATGGTCGGCAATGCCCGGCGCGCTCTTGCGGCGCTTACACCTGTTCGACTGCCCACGGAAGGCCGGCTCAGCTTTTCCGCGTCGCTCGCTGAAGCCGTATCCGGCGCGGCCCTGATTCAGGAAAGCGTGCCCGAGCGGCTCGATCTCAAGCTGGCGGTTTTGGGCGAGATCGAAAAAAGCTGCCCAACGGACGCTCTGATCGCTTCCTCCACCTCGGGCTTCCTTCCAAGCAGGCTGCAAGCAGACCTGCGGCATCCCGAGCGGCTGCTCGTCGCTCATCCCTATAATCCGGTCTATTTGCTGCCCTTGGTCGAACTCGTCCCCGGCGAGAAGACCGCCACCGAGACAATAGACAAGGCCGCTGCCCTCTACCGCCAAACGGGCATGGAGCCTGTAGTCCTCGAAAAGGAAATCGACGCTTTTGTCGGCGACCGGCTTCTGGAGGCGCTCTGGCGCGAGGCGCTGTGGTTGGTTCGGGACGGCATCGCCACGGTGGAGCAGATCGACGACATCATCCGCTATTCCTTCGGCCTGCGCTGGGCGCAGATGGGGCTGTTCCAGACCTACCGGATAGCGGGCGGGCCTGCGGGAATGCGCCATTTCCTTGCCCAGTTCGGCCCGGCGTTGCAATGGCCGTGGACCCGCTTGACCGACGTTCCCGAACTCGACGATCCGCTGATCGAACGCATCGCCGGGCAGTCGGATGCGCAGAATGAGGGGCTTTCGATCCGCGACCTCGAGACGATCCGCGATGAAAATCTGGTCGCCATTATCCGCGCCCTGTCGCGGCAGCAAAACGGCGAGGGCTGGGGAGCGGGCAAGCTGCTCAATGCCTATACGGCGCGTTTGCAGGCTGCCACTCCTTCGGAAAATGCTACGCCCGAAGGCGGATTGCGGCTACTTCACTGCCGCGTCATCCCCGAATGGATCGACTATAACGGCCACATGACCGAGCATCGCTATCTCGATCTGTTCGGCCAGGCGACCGACCGGTTTTTGGCCCGTATCGGCGTGGACGAGGCCTATCTTCAATCGGGACGAAGCTATTATACCGTCGAGACCCATTTGATGCATCGCGCGGAAGCCAAATGCGGCGACGAGCTTTACGTCGAAACCCGGCTGCTATCCTTCGACGAGAAGCGCGTTCATCTCTTCCACAGCCTCCAGCGAGGAGAGTCCGAAATCGCCAGCGCCGAACAAATGCTACTCCATGTGGACAGCAAGGCGGCCAAGGCCTCTCCTGCCGGTGTAAGCTTGCTCGAAGAGCTGATGGCAATCCACGACACGCAGGTGCAATTGCCGAAGCCTGCCGCCATGGGGCGTTATGTGGGCCAGAGAAAATAGCTGGTAACGCACAGGCCAGCGAGATGTGGCCGGGCTGCTGATACGCGCCACATGACGTCGCCTTGAGCTCTATTAACAAGTTCCTCCCAGCTTCCGAAATATCAATTCAATTTGTCCGGTGCATTCCGGTTTGTCGGTAACGATTCTCGCCGCCGGCAAGCCGACCGGTCACAGAATAACGATTATAAGAATTTGAAGCTGTAAATTCCAATCTCTGGTCGTTTAATCGAACAGTCACGTTATCAGTCATTTTATTGAAAAGAATACCAAAGGGAGCAAACGTTATGGGTCGTATAACTTCCACTGCCTCATCGGCTTCACCCGGAATTGAACGTTACGTTCGTCCCGCGGCTCCTGGTCGCCCTCCTGTGCCCCAAAGCTCCCGGAGCAGCTCCAGCTCAATGCAAAATGTGCGTCCAGCTGTCACCAGCACTGCTGCTCAAGCTTATGAGGAAGGCAATCAGAATCGGATAGCGGAGGGATCGCCCGTTGGCGCTCCAGGCGGAGAAACGTCGCCATCGATAGACGAACCAGGTTGCGAACCCACCACCGAGCAGCTCTGGCGCATAATGGCGGCTCTCGAGGATACTGTAGGCAAAATCTGGGATGAATGGGAGCCTAAAGCAACCGAGCTATGTGCCCGACTCGATAAGATACAATGGATGGACGTAGGCGATGGAAACTTCAATAGCACTCAATATCTCAAGATCGTCGATACCTTCCGAAAAGCCGCCAAGCTGTCAGAACAGCTCAAAAAAGAGGCGCAGAGAAACGGGACATCGACTGCGGCACATGAAAATCTACCCAGGCTTTTTACGGAGTTGAAGCGGTTCCATCTGTCTCATGCTGCCCCCACGCTGATTAAGGAGGGAGCGTATCGTGAGATCGCTCGGCTTCCGCGTTCTGTGCAGCAGGGCCTGGAACATCATGTCACCGGAACCCAGCTGACAGGCGAATCGAAGCTGTCGGGAAAAGTCGTCTTCGGCAAGGTCGTACAAGCGGGGCCAGAAGGTGAGTTAACAAGCAAGAGAACATTTGCCGCAAACGAGGAAGGAGACATCCTTTATATGAAGGAGCGGGGGGGAGGCCTGAAGGGGACGGTTAGCTGCGGTACCGACGGTCCAGTCAGTGCCAATGGCAGCGCCGAACTCGGCGGCGCTGGGGCCTGGGAGACTATGACCGTGGCGCACGATCTAGAAACGGCGCAGATACACCGCCTGAATGATCGATGCAGTAGTAAAAAAAATGTCGTGGGCTGGACTAAGTCAGCTGCCCCGCTCGTTCGCAAAAGCTATCATTTTATCCGCAAAGGTGAAAATGTCCCAGGTAAACTGGTCGGTCTCTCAGGTCATGACGAGAACGCTCCTCTTTATCTCACGACCAGCAAGATTTCCAAAGGTATCGCCAATCAACGGAAAATTCTATCGCTTGCTGAGAAGATCGGGGACCCGCAGCTTATAGATTCGATTAAACAAGTATATCAGCCAATAGCTGATTGTTTGCACACCCGCATAAAAAATTCAAATAATGTACCGCTGAACCTGCCGAGGAATATCGTAACCGAGGTCTACCCTCTCGCTGCAGCTGCCGTCTCCAGGCTCTCGGGGAACGTTAAGGGTAAGATAGGAGGCGGAGTCACTGTAACCGGCCCGAAAAAAAAGGGCGTAAAGGTCATTGGTGATGTGGGCGCTGACCCAATAGGCTTCAGCGCCTCTGCGGCGCAGACGTCCCAAGGAGATAAATTTCATCTGGAGATACCTATGACAATCCACATGCGTTTGTCCCCAGAGACAACGAAGAGTATCTCAACTTCCCGGCGGCTTCTCAACCAAGTCATCGAAAGTTATCCGGAAGACATAAAAAGGCAGACCGTCGCTCAATTGGCCCAAGGGCGCGCAGAAACATTTGAAGAAATCGCCAACAGACTATGCGCGTTGCGGGATAAATATATTAAGTTTATCAAATACGAAAATGACGATAGACTTTATGATATAAACCGGCTTGTATGGGGCAATAATTACGATCTAAATCACCTCCGAAGTAATGAAGACAAATTTATTGCGCAAAGTTATGGCGAGTTCAGCCTTGGGCTTGGAAAGCTTGGTGTCGAACTGGCAGAGCTTAAGCAAAAAACTGCTAAAAATCGAATGTTGGATGACGCCGCCAAAGCCCGTTTTCTCAGTGAAAGTCAAACGGCAGACACGCTATATGACGACACGAAAAATATTCTAGAGAAAAAATATTTAAAAAGAACGGATCATGACCTGCTTCGGTACAGCAGTTTACAATCCGCCGGAAGCTGGCGGCGGTCGTTAGGGGCTATCGAGTTAACAGCACTTCTTCCAGCCTTCGGATCGGCAGGAGACTACAAGCCAGCGCAAGGCAATGTCCAATACACCGCGACAGACTATCAGCTCAACCACCACCCGGATATCACCCGGCGAGGAAATTATCGGGAAGTAAAGGTGAAGGGCGGTATGGAGTCAGTGTCGATTTTATCGAGGCCTCCGGACAAAAGTTCCAGCGTATATGATGGGATATTATCCTCGGACACCTTCGGTGGTCAAACGACAACGTACATATACCGCCAGCCTGCGGAAGACCGGACCGGGGTTCCTCGCAAAGAGATGCTTCAGTTTGTCAAGGTCACCGACAGCGGCAAAACGGGATTATTATTCAAACCTAAAATTCCCACCCTTCCCATAGGGGGTGGGGGAGTATTCGGCTGGACGGAATCTAAGGAAACAATTGTAAACGCATGGCTCGGTAACGACATTTTATTTCATATTCTGCAATATAATAATTTGAAAATGAATTTTATAGATCATCTGACCAAAGATAAAGATACTCATGACTATTTTTCTGTCTTTTCTGGGAAGACCGACACAGATCGGAATCGCCGTCAAAATAATGAAATCATGAATCTGTACTTCAATAACTCTATTGTCTTGGACATCGTCAGGAGTTTTGAGAAATTCGCCGCAGAGGTCAGGGAGTCCTCACCAAAGCGAGCTATCAGCGAATTTTGGCGTTTTGAAAAGCTTTTCAAAACCAAGGTGGAGGATCCCCTGGCTGCGGAACATTTTGCTCCCGGTTCAAAAAAGGACATCTTTGCTGAAGTGCCTCGAAACCTGCTGGAAGATTTGAGGGAATGGTTCGATAAACAGAACCTCCCGCTGTATGAAATCAAGCAACAGCTCAGACAGAGTTCGACGCCGGAGGCGCGGATGAAGCTGCTATGTCAGCGAAGGGAGCAAGGGGCGAGCGTTTTTGACGCCTACCTCAAGATTATGGAGACTTATAAAAAATTAACCGACGGATCGCTATTCCACAATCTCGAAACAATCTGCCCCGCAGATCGTGCCATTCCATGGGTTCGGACTCCATGGGATCTCGATCAAGAAGATCGAGAAGGAACTGGAAATCTCGATCCTCGGCGCGCGCAACCTCGTCGCTGAGCACAACCTGCGCGAAATCGCCAGCCGCGACCGCTATCATGAGGGCGGCACGCGGCGAAGCCAAGCGAAACAAATCGTTCCCCCGCCACGAGATGCCGGATTTGCTTACCCATGAGCGACATTGCTGATGTGGTTAAGGCAGGCATCATCAAAGCCGGATCTGGGCGAGATTGTCGTTGACAGAGACAGCTGACGAAAAATTCTGATTGAACTCCCTCCTAATTGGCATAAACTTGAGTAAACGACTCATATATATTGCCGCCATTGGTTGATGGATGTGAGGTGGGTTTATGGATTATTGCTTGGTCTCCCCAAACCGGCTGATTCCTACCGAAGAAGTTGATTCCGAAAGGGTCGATGCGCTGCAAAAGAGTATTTTGCAGGCGGGCTGCTGGACCGTACCCATCGCAGTGGAAAAAGATGCGCTCTTCGTCATGGATGGCCATCATCGTCTGGCCGTTGCCCATCGCCTGGGGCTTGCGGCTCTTCCGGTGATCCTGCTCGATTATAACACCGTGCGGGTGGAGGGCTGGCGACTGGGTGAAGTCATTACGCCGGCCATTATCTATGCAATGGTGCGCAGCGGCGGAAAGTTTCCGATTAAAACGACACGCCATATATTCGGCAATGCTTTGCCCGCCTGCGACCTGCCCCTGGCGCTGTTGCATGGTGCAGTGCCCCTGCGCGCGGTGGGAAGCTGACATGACCTTTTACCTTCTTAAGCCTGGCGCTGGTCTACCCCCGCTTTTGCGCTTGGAAACGGCGGAGCTCCTCGCAAAGCATGGCTCGTTGCTGCTTGACTGGGTGTCCCGGCATGGCTCGCCGCTCAATCTCGTCTGGCCGGACGCGCTACAGGAAAATTTGGGCGCCTTGAGGGAGGTGCTGGCGGAAAGGGGCGTCGATCACGCGGTCTATTATGGCGCGAAGGTCAACAAATCGCCGGGGCTGGTCAAAGCTGCCCTCGATGCGGGCGCCGGTATCGATGTTTCCAGCCAGTACGAACTTCGCGATGCAAGACGGCTTGGCGCTGATGGTGCGGGGCTTGTCGCGACGGGCCCCGCCAAGACAGCTGCATTCCATAGAGAACTCATCGGCTGTGGCGCGCTGATCTCCGTCGATTCTCCTGAAGAGTTGCAGGACCTCATCAATTGCCTTGCACCGGGCGCACCTGCACAGCCGATCCTCCTGCGCCTGAGGCCGATAAGCCAAAGCCAGAGCCGCTTCGGCATGGCGGCGGAAGCGGTTCGCCATTGTCTTGCACGCATCGCTGGGGAGAGCCGCCTGCGTTTCGATGGTTTTCACTTTCATCTTGGCGGCTATCGCTGGGAAGACCGGGCCGAGGCGCTGAAAGAAACTGCCGGACTGATTGCCGAGGCGCGGGCCATGGGCTTGTCACCACGGATGATCGATATAGGCGGCGGTCTTCCCGTCCGCTATGTCGAGGAGGCCCGGTATCAGGCGCATCTGGCCTTACAAAGTCCGGACGACTATCGCACCGGAAAAGTTCCCGCCTCGTTCTATCCCTATGGGAGCGCCCTTTCGGCCTCGGACTGGCTTCGCAGGCTTTTGCGGGAGCCGATCAGCGAAACCTTTTCCGTAGCGGAATATTTCACGCGGGAGGGGCTGATCCTGGCTGTGGAGCCGGGGCGCGCGCTGGCCGATCAGGCAGCGATCACGGCCTTCCGGATCACGCGCGTGAAGGCGCTTGATCCAGACTTTCATGTCATCTTCCTTGAAGGCAGCAGTTTTAGCGCCTGCGAAACCTGGTTCGCCTCGGAGTTCCTGGTCGATCCCATCCTTGTGCCATCCGCGAAACGGTCCGGGACATCGAAACCGATCCGCGCTTATCTGGCCGGGCATAGTTGCCTCGATGACGACGTGATCAGCAACCGGTGGCTGAGCTTCCCGGCTGCGCCCGAGGCGGGCGACCTGCTGGTCTATGCCAACACCGCCGGCTACCAGATGGATCTCCTCGAAAATGAATTCCATCGCCACCCCATGCCCGACCGTCTCTGCGTGAGGCGGAGCGCGGATGAAGGATTTACGCTCGTTCCTGACACGATTGAAGAGGTGTGACTATGCATACCCAGGTGACCGAATTGATCGGCCGGACGCCGGTAATATCTATCCCCGTTCCCAGCCGGAACAGCACGCTGGTGCTGAAAATGGAGAAGAACAACCCGGGCGGCTCGATGAAGGACCGCATGGCGCGCAGCATGGTCATTGCCGCGCTTCGCGATGGCCGCCTTGCGCCCGGCGGTACGATCGTCGAGTCGTCATCCGGCAATACGGGCACTGGGCTGGCTTTGGCGGCGCTGGAGTTCGGCCTCAATTTCATCGCCGTGGTGGATCACCACGCCGCGCCAGACAAAATCCGCATGATGCGGGCTCTCGGCGCGGAAATCCGCTATGTCGAAGGCGATTTCGGCGAAGATGAGGTGGCCGTTGTGGAACGCCAGCGGCTGGCGGCGCAACTGGGCGCTCAGCTTCCCGGGGCCCTTTTCATGAACCAGTCGGACAATCCGGCCAATCCGGAAGGCTATGCCGGTTATGTCGACGAACTGTTGGCCCAGCTTCCGGACGGTTTGGATGCGTTTGTCGGCTGCGTTGGTACCGGCGGTTCGATGACGGGCATTTCGCAGCGCCTCAAACGCCACAACCCGGCCATCCGCACCGTCGCCGTGGAACCTGCGGGGTCGATCATTTTCGGCAAGCCGGGTCATCCTTATTATCAGTCCGGAACCGGCACGCCCGCCGGAGATGAGGTCGGCAAGGTGCTGGACTATAGCTGCATCGATGAAGGCGTGCAGGTGAACGACACGCAGGCCTTCGAGACGGCGCGGTATATAGCGCGGCGGAAAGGCATTCTCGTCGGTGGCTCGACGGGCGGCGCCATCTACAAGGCGCTGGAATTCATCGCTGCGGGTAAATTAAGCGGCACGGTCGTATCCACCGTCGCGGACGGCGGCGAGAAATATCTGAGCACGATCTTTGACGATGAATGGATGGAAAAGCGCCATTTGCTCGACCCTGCGATTGCCGCCGAACTCGACGGCTGGCTCTTTGAAACGGCACGTGCGGCATGAAGGTGACGATCTGCGGCGCGGGGCGTACCGGCCATCTGAACGCGGTTCTGTTCAAGCAGAAGCCGGGCGTGGAGGTATCCGTTCTGACCGGCGATGCCGCGTTTGCGGAGCGGTGGGCGGAAGGGGGGCCTTGGTCGGTGTTTAGCCGCGACGGCCGAACTTTAAGCGCCCGGCCCGACCATGCGGGGACCGATCCTGGCGAGGCGCTTGTGCATACCGACATGGTGATCGTAACGCAGCCGGCGCAGATGAGGCCGGCGCTCCTGCGGCGAATCGCCGATCACCTGCCGACGGATAAAAAGGTCTATGTCGGCGCAATCCCCGGCTTTTGCGGTTTCGACTGGCTCGCGGCAAAGGCGCTTTACCAACGGGACAATGTCGTGATCTGGGGGATGAAGGACGTGCCGCACATCGCCTTCGATCTGGTCCCCGGCCAAAGCGTGCGGATGGGCGGCGCGAAGGCGGAGCTCTATGTGGCCTTGCATCGCCGGGAGAGCCGTGACGGCGCCGTGGCGCTCGTTGCAATGCTGAGCCGCCTCTATGATGCACCCGTGACGCTGTTGCCGGATTTTCTTGAAATCACCTTGACCCCCGGCAATTCGCTGATGCATCCGGCCGTGCTCTACGCCCTGATCGGCCCTGGCGCTCCCTGGGAAAACCGGCCTTTCGAGGAGCCTTTGTGCTGGTGGAGCGATTGCCCGCAGGCGGGCGCAGAATTGCTTGAGATCTTCGACGCGGAAAATCAGGCGATCCGCTTGGCGAGCGAGACACGCCTCGGCATCGATCTTGGCTCGGTCAAGCCTCTCAAACAGGAATTGATCGAAGCCTATGGCGATCAGATCGAAGACAGCAGGTCGATGTATACGCTGTTGCGCACGAACCGCGCCTATGCGGGTATCGAGGCGCCCCTCGTGCCCAATCCCGTTGGGTCCGGCTTCGTCATCGATCCCGAAAGCCGGGCTTTCCGTGAGGATATCGCGGTTGGGCAGGCGCTGCTGGTCACAATGGCGGAACGCCTGGGCGTCGCGGTTCCGGCCATTACCAGAACCTATCGATGGGCGCTGGCCTGGCACGGCGGATTGGCAAATGGCGCACCGGATTATATTCCTTTGAGATGGCCGGAGGCAGCGTAATGGACGATAGATCGACTTTCCCGACAGATCATGGCCAAGAGGATAACAACCTTCTTGCTGGCGCCAGATCGAATGCGATCAACCGGCTTGTTCGCTGCCTTTTCGCGGAGCGGCTGCTCGACCCGGCCGCGCTGCTGCGGAGAGGCGAGGGGACCGAGGCTTGGCTTCCGCTCCGGCCGTCGCGCCGGGTGCTTCACTTTACCGATCTTCGCCCGGCGCCTGCCGGCACCATGCAAAATCGCGGGCAGATCGAGGTGGTGGATGCCAGCGGCACGCGGCAAGGAATCGACGATCCCGCCACCTTGATGAGAGAGGTCGCACCAGGTCTTGCGATGACACCTGCCCCCGATGGGCTGGATATTTTGCTGCGCGACGTGGAAAACAGTATCGAGAACGACATTCTTGCACGCCGGCACAGAGATCACTGGAGCGCCGAACTGCACGGCGAAATAGCCCGCGCTGGCGCAAAGGATTTACCGAGTTACCTTGAAAAGACGCAGCCGCCCCATCTTGCCGCAATGATCCTCGACCAGTGGGGAGCGCTGGAGGGGCACCCCTTCTATCCGACTTGGAAAGCCAAACCCGGCCTGGTGTCAGAGGATGTGATCGCCCTTTCGCCGGAGTTTGGCGCGCGCGTTCCCCTGCGCATCGCAGCGCTGCGTGCGGACTGGGCTTATGTGGAGAAGATGCCGCATGTCCCCGGCTACCGCGAGTGGTTCGCCGGGAATTTTCCGGCCCTGTGGGAAAGCTGGGCTGAAGGTCTGAAAGCGCGCGGGAAATCGCCGGAAGACTGGCTGCCGTTTCCCGTCCATGCCTGGCATTTGGAGAATTTCGTGCGCCGGGAGTTCAAGCCGGAGATCGAAGCCGGCATTTTCGATCCAGCCGGACCGGAAATCGACACGCTCCCCTCGATGTCATTCAGGACGATGCTTCCCAACACGCAGGAGCCCCATCCCTTCATCAAACTGCCGGTGGCGATCTGGATGACGAGCGAGCAGCGCACGCTGCAGGCGAAATCGATCCATATGGGCCCGCGCCTCTCTGCGCTGATTTCGGACATTCTGTCGAAAGAGTCCGATCTGAGGGCGCAGCTCGAGATATTCGTCGAGGAATTGGGCGCTATCCTGCATCATCCCGAAACCGGGGACGAACATTCCGGCCGGTTCCTTTCGGTCGTCTATCGCAGCACCGATGCGCTGGCGCGGAAGGACGGCCTTATGCCCATAACCGTGGCGGCGCTGTTGACAGGGAGCCCGATCGACGGCCGCCCCATCATTTGCGAACTCATCGCGAGAACGGGCGAAACGCAAACGGATGTCGCGTCCTTCTTCCGTGCCTATGCGCAGGCCGTGGTGCGGCCCGTGCTGGCCATGTATCTGCTTTACGGGATCGCCTTCGAGGCGCATCAGCAGAACAGCACGATCCTGTTCAATGCCGAAGGCCGCCCGGTGAAACTGCTCATCCGCGATTTCGGCGATGGCCGCAGTTTCGCGCCATTGTTCCGCGAACGCGGGCATGATCTAAAGCCGTTCAGCCGTGCAGGGATTTTGCCCACCACTTTCGATGACGATATCAGCCTCGTACGCTCATTCGTGATCGATGCCTGCTTTGTCTGTCATCTTCACGAGATCGCTCTGTGCCTGAGCGAGCAATATGGCTTCGCGGACGATTATCTGTGGCATATCCTTCGCGAGGAAACCGAACGGGCATTCGACGCGCTTCGGCCGCGCATGTTGTCGGACTCCTTCTGGATCGAGGAGCGCGACGCCTTTCTTGATCGCCCTTGGCCGACCCGCTCTGTGCTGCGCATGCATCTGGAGCGCTATCGCGATTACCGGCTTGAACATCACCTGCCCAACCCGCTGGCGCGCCTGACATGACCGGTGCAATCACCGCGCTTCGCGGCTTCGGGCCTGTGTTTGCCCTGCTTTTCGGCCTGCAATTCGTTTCCATGGGCGCCATGGAGATGAGCGGGCCGTTCTGGCCGATCCATATCCGGGAGCTCAGTCCGTCCGATTCTGTCTTCGCGCTCGCCGGCATCGGCGTCTATGTCTGCCCGATGCTCGGCATCTCATTGACCAGCGCTTTCTGGGGACGGATGGGAGATCGCTACGGCAACCGGCTGATGATGATCCGGGCGCTGACGGGGCTCGCCGTCACGCAGTTGCTTGTCGCTTTCGCTCAGGATGTATGGGTCATCCTGGCGCTGCGTTTCCTGCAGGGCGCTTGCGCGGGCTATATCGCCCCGGCACAGGCCTATGGTGTACAGGTCACCGGAGGGCGGGATCGTGCGGGCCTCTTCGCCTGGCTGCAGGTGGCTACCAATGCCGGTTCGCTGGGCGGGGCTTTTCTGGGCGGGCTCATTCTGGATGCCCTGCCGTTCATCGCCGTCAACCTTACAGCGGGCATTATATGCGGACTTTGCGCTATGATCGCATGGGTCAACTTGCCCACCCCGCCGGATGGCGCGGGTGCGACCCCGATCAGCTCATCGGAAGATAAAACCACGCCTCAACCCCTGAAAACGCCAGCGCCCGGCCTGCTTGTGCTGATGGGGATGCTGCTTGCAAGCAGGATGGTGCTGCAAGTTCCCTTCTCGCTTTACATGACATCTGTCTTCAACGCTCACCATTCCACAGCCGGGCTGAGCTATGGACTGCTTGCCTTTGGCTTCATCGTCGGCGCGCCGCTATGGGCCCGAAATTTCAAGGGGCGCTCACAATCTTATATTCTCGGATGGAGCGTCCTGATTTCGGCTGCATGCCTGATCGTCACCGGGGCGGCGGGCTACACCCGAAGCATCGGCCTATTCATGATGCTTTATTTTATCTGGGGTGCGCTGCTCGGCGGGACGACCCCTGTGCTCCTGTCGCTCATTTCGTCCGCAACGCGCCATGACCGGCAAGGATCGATGCTGGGGATTGCGCAAACATGCCAGCAAGGTGCTTCGGTTGCCGGAATTGTCGCCGGTGTTGCCGTGATCCAGTACACCAGTTTGGAAATGGTGTTTCCGCTCGTTGCAATCCTCTATGGCGTCTCATTCCTGATCGCGCTAGGCCTGTGGCTGAAGTCGCGCCGGCCGCATTATGTCGGGGGAGTATCGTCATGAGGGGAAAATCGCTGGTGCGTGTCCTAATAGCAGTCTTCGCGGTGCTTGTTCCACTGGCCGTGCAGGCTGCGGACGAGCAGACATCCATAACGGTCACGGATATCGCAGGGCGCAAGATCGAGGTGAAAGCGCCCGTCACGCGCATGCTTCTCGGAGAGGGGCGCCAGCTCTATCTGATCGCCTCGCTGGACCCGGAGAATGCGCTCAGCCGCATCGTCGCCTGGCGCAATGACCTCATCGAGGCCGACCCCGCCACCTATGCGGAATATCTGGAAGCCTTCCCAAAGCTCGCGGATATCCCTTCGTTCCGGGGACAGGAGAACGGCCTCATCGAGATCGAGTCCGCTATCGCGCTGAAGCCCGACGTGGTTCTGCTCAATCTCGAGGCGATGCGCGCCAATGAGGATGCGGACTATGTCGATAAGCTCGCCAAGCTCGGTATCCCCGTGCTTTATATCGACTTCCGCCATTACCCGCTGCAGAACACCGAAAAGACCATCCGCCTGCTGGGCAAAATCATGGGCCGTGAGGCGCGCGCCGAGGAGATCATCGATTTCCGCCATGCGGCGATGGCTCGCGTCACCGACCCGCTTGCAAAAGCCAACCCGCCGCGCCCGAGGGTTTTCATCGAGCGGATCGGCGGATATGCCGACGATTGCTGCCTGTCATTCGGCGCGGAGAATTTCGGCAAATATGTCGAACTTGCCGGCGGCCATAATATCGGAAGTGACTTCATTCCCACGACATTCGGGCAGCTCAATCCCGAACAGGTGATCGCATCGAATCCCGAGCATGTCGTGGTGACCAGCGCGAACTGGGAAGCCTATGTGCCCGGCGGCCACTGGATTCCGCTCGGACCGGGGGCCGATCCGAAGGTGACGCGGAAGAAGCTGGAATGGTTCACCACCCGCGCCGCTTACACCGGTATCGCCGCACAGAAAACGCACAATTTCCATGCCATCTGGCACCAGTTCTATAACAGCCCCTATGAATTCATCGCCGTCCAGCAACTCGCGAAATGGTTCCATCCGGATCTCTTCGCCGATCTCGACCCGGATGCGACCTTTGCCGAATACCACCGCCGCTTCCTGCCGATTAAATTCCGGCCGGGCTACGCGGTAAGCCTTTCCAACCAGCCCTAAAAATCAGTCGTTACCGACACTTTCAGGGTCAGCGGCGCGCCCTGTGACAGGGTGCCGAAGCTGGCGACGCCCGACCAATAATCGAGGTCAAGGACATTCTCGACCTCGGCCCGGAATGTGACCGGGCGCTTGTCGATCTCCGTACGATACCGCGCGCCGAGATCGAGCCGCGTCCAGGACGGGATTTCCATGGTGTTGGCGGTGTTGACATATTGCTTGCTGGTGTGGATCACATTGCCCGCCAGGGTCAGCCCCGAAATGAAAGGCGTATCCCATTCCGCGCCCAGATTGACCTGCCATGACGGTACGCCGATGGGGTCGTTGCCGCGCGTGGAGGGGCTGTTCGTTTCCGTCAGTTCGCCCTGCAGGTAGGTTAAACCACCAAGCACCCGGACTTCCGGCGTTACTTCGCCGAACACATTCAATTCCACACCGCGATTGCGCTGGTCGCCACCTACGACGAAAACTCCATTTTCATTCTGGCCATAGGGTTTTTCGATTTGGAACAAACTGAGTGTTAGCACCATTCGCCCGAAATCTACCTTTGTCCCGATCTCATACGCCTTCGAGCGATAGGGAGGCAGGATTTCGCCTGCATTGCTCGCGGTTCCCGGTGCACTCTCTACGCTGAGCCCTTCCGCGTAATTGGCGTAGAGCGAAACCTTCTCCCAAGGTTTGACAACGATACCGGCGAGAGGCGTGAACGCACCTTCCTTCGACGAAGTTACAGCGCCCGTAGCCAAATTGTAATTCTCCGAATCGACGTGTTGCCAGCGACCGCCTAGCGTCACAAGAACTCGGTCATCGACCATCGATAACGTATCGGAGAGCGCAAAACCATAAAACGTGTTCTCAGAGATCTTGGGAGCACCATCCGGCTCCGGTACGTTCTCATCGGGCCGTGGGAACGGATGGTAGATATTGGTCGGTTGAGCCTTTCCGGTGTTTACGCCCCTGTCAAGGCTCTGCCGCAGGCCAGTGGCCTGGAGCGTGACCGTATGGTCGATAGACGCGGTCTCGAATTTGGCCCGGACGCCGGTTTCCGCCGTGGTCCGGTCGACATCGAAGATGTAATTCTGCGGCGTAACCCTGACATCGCCCGCGGAATTGAGCAGGGTGGGGGTGCCGAAGAGCCGCGTGACGCGCGAGCTACCGCCGCCGACAGCGGCGAACACCGTGACGTCGTCACTCACGTCATACTCCACCCGCCCAAGCCAGGATAGATCCTCGCTTTTCGACCATTCCCAAGGCTCCTGAATGTTAAGCCTCCCATCAGGCGCGTCGGGAATCCGGATACCTGCGGCGGGGAAGAACGGGCGTTGCGGCGCGTCGAAATCCTCCCGCTGCCCGATGAGATCGAGCGTCGCCCTCAGGCCTTCACCTTCATAGTCAAGGCCGAGGGCACCGACCACGACCTTGCGCGTCTGGTCATCGATTGGCGTATCGCCGCCATGGAAGCTACCGTTGAAGCGGATGCCAAACTGCCGATCGGCGCCGAAGCGACGGCTGAGGTCGAGATGCGTACCGCCATAGAGTTCCGACATGTAGCTGGTCGTCACCCGCGTCAGGTCGACATCTCCTGCGCGCTTCGGCACGATATTGATGGTGCCGCCTACGCTGCTGTTGGGGGAGATGCCGTAAAGCAATGCCGTCGGCCCTTTCAGCACCTCCACGCGCTCGGCATAATCGGAGAACAGGCGATAGGTCGGCGCAACGCCATAGACACCATCGAAGGCGATTTCACCGAAATTGCCCTCATTGATCGGAAAGCCCCGGATATAAAAGGAGTCCAGCATGCCGCCAGAGGCATGGGTGTTGCGAACGGATGGATCGTTGGCAAGCACATCCGCAACCGTCTGCGCGCCCTGGTTCTCGATCGTTTCGGCGGTATAGCCGGTGATGCTGAACGGCGTATCCATGAAATCGCGGTTACCGAGCATGCCGATGCGTCCGCCGCGCGCCACTTGCCCGCCCGCATAGTCTTCCGGCAGGGAGCCGATGGTGGAAGTCGGCGAACCAGCGTTCACCTCGATGGTTTTCAATTGGATCGCATCCTGCGCAAAGGCAGCATGACTTACCGTGAATGCCAATGCGGTCACCATTCCAAAGCGCAGTTCCATGAAAGTCCCCTGATTGCTCCGTCCCTTGAGCGCACAGCGATTGCTGCTATGGAGGTGTTAGATAAGTTGATAAAAACTGTCAAGATTAAATCAATCCGCTGCGGGCCATCGCGTTATCAATCGCTGATCCGGCGCATCCAAGAAGTCCTAAAGCTTCTTCACGGCCTTGATGGCATAACGATGCTGGACATCTCGCGCCAAACCCTTCCAGAAGCCCAGATGCTTGCGTTGCGCGCGGTGGATCCGGCGCAAGTCGGTGTCGATGGTCACGTTCTGAAAGCCGACTTTCCTCAGCAGCGCCGCAACGGCTTCTGCGCGCGCGCCACCAGAGAAATAAACCTGCGAGAGAATGTTGCGGTGGGTCTCCAGCTGCTCCCGTGACAATTGCGCGTGCTCGGGTTGCGCGAAGCCCAGCCGCTGCGGCAAACGCGCCAGTTTCTGGATTACGCGCTCCAGCCGCGTCTGGTTGACGAAATCGCCATCGACGATGAGCAGTGAGCCGCCCGGCTTGAGGACGCGCAGCCATTCGGTGAATGCTGCCTCGGGGTTCACAAGTGTCCAGACCAGATGGCGGTTGGTGACGACGTCGTAATGATTATCCCGCTCGAGTGTATTTTCCGCGTCGCCGAGCCTGAAGGTAATATCGCGTCTGGCTTGCTTTACTTTCGCCCGCGCGCGGTCCAGCATCGGCTCGGCCCAATCCATGCCGGTAACCTTGAAGCCGAGATCGTCGAGCAGCATCGACACGACGCCGGTGCCGCTGGCAACATCAAGCACGGAGCGCCCTTTGCCTTCGCCAAGATGCTTGAGGATCAGCTGGTGCCACGCGGCCCGTTCGTCTTCGCAAAAGATGGCATGGCCGGGCGACAGATCGAAGGTTGCCGCACGCTCCGACCAATAGGCTTTGATCTCCTCGCGGAGGCTGAAATTCGAGCCGTGTACTGATCTATCCATGGTGCTGTCCGGAAGCGTTCTAAAAGATAAATATTGACTGGAAAAGTCAGGAAATAATAGAAGGCCTCAGTTTTCTTTTGATCCGCACATGGTCACAAAATGTCTGCGACGTTCCGGGATCATGCGCGAGGGGAGTTACTGGATAATGCGGTTCCTTGGCAAGGCGGCGTTGGCCGCCATCATGTGGTTCGTGATTGTGCCGCGCGAGGCACTGGCCGAGAAAGTCATAATCACAGACATTGCCGGTCGCGAGGTCGAGGTCAATGTGCCGGTCAGCCGCGTCATTCTCGGCGAGGGACGGCAGGTCTATTTCACCGCTATCCTCGACCGAGATAATCCCTTCAAGCGCGTGGTCGGCTGGCGCGACGATCTTTCCAAGGCCGATCCTGAGACCTATTCCGCCTATCTGGCGAAATATCCCGATATTGCCAAACTGCCCACCTTCGGCGGCATGAAGGAAGGCACCTTCGATGTCGAGCAGGCGGTGGCGCTGAAGCCCGATGTCGTCGTCATGAATATCGACGCCAAAACCGCGACCGAGGAAGCGGGTTATATCGAGAAGCTCGGCAAGGTGGGCATCCCGGTCGTCTATATCGACTTCCGCGAAAAGCCGATAGAAAATACCGAAGCCAGCATTCGCATTATCGGCAGGCTCTTTGGCAATGACGCCAAGGCCGAGGACTTCATCAAGTTCCGCACTGATAACATCGCCAAAGTGACGGATGTGCTGGCAAAGGCCAACCCGCCGAAGCCGCTGGTGTTCATGGAGCGCGCGGGCGGTTATTCCGACGATTGCTGCATGTCGTTCGGCGACGAGAATTTCGGCAGGATGGTCGAGATTGCCGGCGGCAAGAACATGGCGAAGGATATCATTCCCGGCACCTTCGGCAACATCAATCCGGAGCAGATTATCGCCTCCAACCCGGACCAGATCATCATCACCGGCGGCAACTGGCAGGGCTATGTGCCTGATGGTAAATGGGTCGGCGTCGGCTATGGCGCGGATGAGAAGCTGGCGAGGGAAAAGCTCGAGGCCCTGACCAAACGCCCGGCTTTCACCGGCGTCAAGGCGGTGAAGGACAAAAATGTCCACGCCATCTGGCACCAGTTCTATAACAACCCTTACCAGTTCGTCGCCATCCAGGAGATGGCGAAGTGGCTGCACCCGGATCTGTTCACGGACCTCGATCCGGTGGCGACGTTCAGGGAATTGCATGAGCGCTTCCTGCCGCTCGACTATAAGCCCGGCTATTTCGTCTCGCTAAAGGACGGTCAGGGCTGATGGCGGCGATCTCGGGAAATAGCGGGGCGCTTGCCTCCCGCGAGACATACCGCGCGCTGGTTTTCCGGCGCGCGATTCTCATTGCAGTGCTCGTCGTGGGCCTGTGTGTCAGCATTGCCGTCGATATGGCTCTCGGCCCCGCGCGTTATTCGCTGTCGGAGGTTCTCACCGCGCTGTTCTATCCCGCCAGCGTCAGCGACCAGTTGCGTGTGGTGATCTGGGACATTCGCATGCCGATCGCGCTGATGGCGGTGACCGTCGGCGCGTCGCTTTCGGTCGCCGGCGCGCAGATGCAGACGATCCTCGCCAATCCGCTTGCGAGCCCCTTCACGCTCGGCATTTCCGCCGCCGCCGGTTTCGGTGCCGCGCTGGCGCTGGTGGCGGGCGTCGCGGTGTTTCCGCTGGCGCTCGAATTCATGGTGCCGGCCAATGCTTTTCTCATGGCAATGCTGGCGGCGCTGTTCATTCATTTCGCCTCGACCATGCGCGGAGTGACGGTCGAAACGATCGTGCTGCTCGGCATCGCGCTCGTCTTTACCTTCAATGCGCTCCTGTCGCTGCTGCAGTATCTGGCTTCGGAACAGGCGCTCGCCGCCGTGGTGTTTTGGACCATGGGCAGCCTGACCAAGGCGACATGGCCGAAGGTGGCGATAACCGCCGTGACCCTGGCCGTCACCGTGCCGCTCTTCGCGCGGCGCGCCTGGGCGCTCACCGCGCTGCGGCTGGGAGAAGACAAGGCGGCGAGCCTCGGCGTCAATGTGCGCTACCTGAGGCTGGAGACGATGATGATCGTCAGCCTGCTGGCGGCCATTCCGGTTTCTTTCGTCGGCACCATCGGCTTTGTCGGCCTTGTCGGTCCGCATATCGCGCGGATGCTGGTGGGCGAGGATCAGCGCTTCTTCCTCCCCGCCTCGGTGCTGACCGGCGCGTTGCTGCTGTCGGTTACCTCGGTGGCGAGCAAGACGCTCATCCCCGGTGCGGTGTTGCCCATCGGCGTGATGACGGCGCTTGTCGGTGTGCCATTCTTCTTCGTTCTCATTTTCACCCATCGGAAACGGTCATGGTAAGCCTCGCGCTCGAAAAGCTTGGTGCCAAATACGGCAAGCATACCGTGCTCGCCGATGTCACTACCGGCGTTTTGAAGGGCGGCAGCATGACAGCCGTCATAGGTCCGAACGCGGCGGGCAAATCGACGCTCTTCAAGCGCATCGCCGGGCTCATCTCCGGCCCCGGCACGGTGCATCTGTCGGATACGGCGAAGGGCAAGGATGCCATCCGCTACATGCCGCAGGATACGGGTGCGAACGCGGTCCTCACCGTCTATGAATCCGTGCTGCTCGCGGCCAAGCAGGGTTCGAGCCTGAAGGTCCATGACGGAGAGCTTCGCGCTATCGATGACATCCTCGCCGCGCTGCGCATCGAGGCGCTTGCCTTCAAGAGCCTCGGCGAACTCTCAGGCGGCCAGCGCCAGCTCGTTTCCATCGCGCAGGCGCTCGTGCGCGAGCCGGACGTGCTGCTGATGGATGAGCCCACCTCCGCCCTCGACCTCTTCCGGCAGGTCGAGGTGCTGGGCTTCATGCGGGAGCTGTCCTCACGCACGGGAATGGCGGTGCTGATCGCTCTCCATGACCTCAACCATGCCCTGCGCTATTGCGAGCAAACCATTGTGATCGCCGATAGTGCCATGATAGCCAGCGGCCCGACGCGCGAGGTAATCACCGAGCATCTGCTGCGGGATGTTTACCGCGTCAACGCACGCATCGAAGCCTGCTCAAGGGGCCGGCCACTCGTCATCATCGACGAGTCGATTGTTTAATGTACGCGAGGGGGGACTGTTTACTTTCGACGCGCCTTCCGCCGAGAAGCATTGATCGAGCAGGAACGGCTGTGCCGGTCCAACGAAGCCCTGCGCGAAAGGGCGCGCGGCGGCTCTCCCAGCCAGAGGGCGACGAGCGGTTCTATTCGTCATGGCCGCTTGGCCGCACGCAACACCTCCTCGATATCTTTTATGGGGACATCCAAAAGAAAATTTCTTGCAAAAAAGGCCCGTACAGCTTCGAGAGATCTCGTCTCGCGCGCTATCCGTAAAGCTTCGGGTCTCAGTTGGGCCAACCGTTGCTCTCTTGTAACCGGCGGGGCCGCAGGTCTCACAGTCCGCGAAACGCCTGCCAATGCCTGCGCGGGCTGTTGGCCGCCGCTCTGAGCAGCAGCACCGGGGGGGCTCTGCCGGGAAGGCTCAGGTCTCGCAGTCGGCCGGGCAGCAGGTCTCAATACCAGCCCAGGCTGTGGCTGCTTGGGCTGTTTTTCCTGTGGCTGCGTAGGCTGTTGTCTACTTTCTGTAGCGCGGGATGAAGTAGCCCATTTTTCAGATAACTTATACAGTGGTTCATTAGTAGTTTGTATACCTTTTCCAAGCAACTTTGTGTAATATTCTTCAGCTTGCGTTAAGCTAATATTTACATGATCCTCCTCTTGAATAAGTCTCACGATTTCTTTAATATTTTTAGATGGATGTTCCTTTTGTTTTTTAGAAAATAGTTCTTCTTCTTGGCATTTATAGGATGGTGGTATTTGGAGTTTTATACGGTGCTTACGAATGCAGGTCTTGCTGACTTTTAAAAGCTTCGCAAGATCCGGATTTGACAGAGCACGATTCTCCCGGAGCATGTCATCGACTGCCTTTGTCTCCTCTTTAGAAAGATTTCCCCTCTGCTTGCTCTTTCTCAGTACCGGTGTGTCCGTGGTGCCCGGCGCGGCAGCTCTCGATGGAGAAGGCGGAGGGGGAACCGGCGGCTGGCCGTGAACATCAGGTTGCGCTAGCTGAGGCCTTTGGTCCTGAATATCGTAAGATGCGAGGCGAGGGGCCTTTGCCGGGGGAGGGGCAGGCAGCGAATGATCACCGCTCCCGTGGCTCCCTTTATCAGGGCTGCCGGGTGCGTTTACCTCGGCAGACTTTGGGCCGGATGACCCCACCTCGGCGTGCGATGGGCCGGGAGGCTGGGAATCCGGGCGCGCGGGCGTCGTGTCCTCAGATTGTTGCGTCTCCCTTTGCAGAGCGTCCCATAACCACTCTTCGAAAGTATCCACCTCGGCGGATTCAACCAGTTCAACCTGTCCAACCTGTTCAACCAGTTCAACCAGTTCAGCCGGTTCAGCCCGTTCAGCCGGTTCAATCACTTCAGCCAGTTCAGCCAGGGGGCCAGGCGAGCGAGGAGGCAGCGAAGGAATGCGCTGGGCGGCTTCCGCGTATGGGCTGCCCGTTGAGGGAGAGTTAGGTGCTGGAGGCGTCCCAGGCGTTTGCTGCGTGGGAGACCTTCGCCTCGGCGAAGTAGGAGGGTTCTCCGCGGGACCGGTGACCGGTCGCGATGACGAAGGCTGGCTCGGGTCGGTAGGAGACTGAATGTTTCTCATCTCCCCCCTTTATGTGAATCCATTCTGATACTGTATTCGGATTTTTTGATAACGCATCATCGCGGATGAAGGGTATGCGGACAGAGGCGGGGGCTATTGCGCGATTAAGCATCAGGTCCTGTCGACAAAAAAGTCGCTGTAGTGATCGGAATTTTCCAGTATGTGGTCGCAAACCCGCTCGCGCAGCCGGCGCCCCGCCTCGGAGGAGGAATCCATGTTGGCGCTCCTCAGCACAGCGCGAAAGAGGCAATCGCCATCAGGGGCTACATTCACCCACTCCCCATTGACAAACGCATCATAATGCGTTGCCGTACCACGATAAATAGGTATGGCAGGACCTTGTTCGCGCTGCCCCTCCCACGGTGTAATGTCAAGCGTTCTCGCTGCCTCCCCTTGACGGTGGTGATCGATACGATCACCCTGCGGCCCAGAACGGCGGCAATGGCGTGCATAGCAAGATCCCCTGCTTGAAGATCCCATATACCGCGATTTCGCATGAGAGTGACCTCCTGTCTTAGCCGTCTGAGGGCAGGCTTGGAGGAGCAGCTTCTCCTCCCTGTTCGGGGCGGGACGGGCCGGCAATTTTTGGAGAGGCGGCTTGCAGTGATTGGGCAGCAGCCGATGAGCCTGCAGCTTGAGAATGCTCCCGTTGCTCAGCCTCTCGCAGAATGTCGTTAATAAATCCTTCGGGAACACGAAGACTGCGTTGCGCGAAAAAGCGCTGAATGTCTGCGAAACTCCTCCTTTTTCCTGCCAGCTCTAAAGCTTCGTCTTTCCAGAAGTCAGCCAATCGTTGGTCTTGCTCAGTCCATGTGACAGGGGATGGACGAGGTTGTACCCCATCAGGCGGACGTTTCACCTGTTGACCGGACGATTGCGCCTCGTCCTTTTCTTTTTCCTCCTTCTTCACCTTGTCGTAACATCTCTTCGCAGCTGGAGCGGGAATCTCTATATTATCCTCGTTTCGAAGGCGGTCGATGATTTGACCGTAGGTTTCAGTTTTGTGCTTTTTTACTTTATCGGCATATATTTTTTCTTGGCATTCTGTACATGATAGTATACCAAGCATTATACGACGGGTATAAATTGCCTGCAGACTCCTCGAAATCCCTTTTGCTTTCAGAAGCCCTTGAATCACCCGATCTGGCTGAGCGCGATTCTCACTGATCGTGTCATCGATAATCTTTGTCCGCGCCGACGCGCCCGTGGACGTGCTCGGTGCGTTGGGCACGGCAGATTTAGGTGAAGTGGGCATAGGGTGAACCGGCGGCTGAGCGGTAACACCAGGTTGCGGTGCCTGAGACCCTTGGCTCTGAACATCAGAAGGCGTGAGGCGGCGGACCTTTGCCGGGGGAGGGGCAGGCAGCGAATGATCACCGCTCCCCTGGCTCCTTTTATCAGGGCTGCCGGGTGCGTTTACCTCGGCAGACTTTGGGCCGGATGACCCCACCTCGGCGTGCGATGGGCCGGGAGGCTGGGAATCCGGGCGCGCGGGCGTCGTGTCCTCAGATTGTTGCGTCTCATCTTCCAGGATGTCCCGCAACTCTTTGAAAGCATCCACCTCGGCGTATTCAGCCAGGAGGTCAAGCGGGCGAAGAAGAGGCGAAGGCATGCGCTGGGCGGCTTCTGCGTATGGGCTGCCCGTTGAGGGAGGGTTAGGTGCTGGAGGCGCTCCAGGCGTTTGCTGTGTGGGAGACCTTCGCCCCGGCGAAGTAGGAGGGTTGTCCGCGGGACCGGTGACCGGTCGCGATGACGAAGGCTGGCTCGGGCTGGAAGGAGGCTGAATGTTTCTCATCTCTCCCCTTTATGTGAATCCATTCTGATAATGTATTCGGATTTTTTGATAACAAGACGCAGAGAACCATAGGGCGGGCAAGCCGTTCTTCGCTATGCGCTTGCCCGCTTGATCTCCAGTCCGGCCAGCAGGAAAACCGATCCCGGCGATACCAGGATCTATGGCGATTGTAGTCCGCTCAATCGCGGCCAATTAAGGCAAATGCACCTTTTGACGCACTGACAATCTGGCTACAATGTGGCAGACTGGGTCATGCAACATATGCGGCACCTTTTGAAGGACAGGCTGTCGGCAGGCGCTTTTGCCTTGCTGATTGCTTGGCTTCTGGTGCTGCAAAGCCTGCTTGGTGCGCTGGCTCAGGGTGTCATGGCGGCTTCGGCGGCCGATCCGTTCCACGTCATCTGCACGACGGACGGGGCGGCTGCGCTTCAGCTTGAAGAGCAGGATGGCCAGCCGCAAAAGAAGGCGCCGGAATGTCCTTGCGCCTCGCTCTGCCAGATTGCGTCGGGCGCTGTTCCGGCAATCCTCGATGGCGCTCCCAGCGTGCCAGCGGTGTTTCGTTCCGACGCGGGCAAGCTCGATACCGTCTTTTCCGGTGTCCAGCGGTCATTTCCCCGCGGCCTCATCGGCGAGCCAAGGGCACCGCCGCTGTCTCTCTGACGTCCGTTCCCATTCAAGAACCTACGTTTGGAGAGATTCCATGTCCGATCTGACCCTCGGTCGGGACAATGCCGGCGCAGCCATGCGATCCGCGTCCGACCTCTATCGCGCCGTCTGGCGCTGGCATTTCTATGCAGGCCTGCTTGTCCTACCCTTCATGATCACGCTCGCCGTCACCGGCGCGCTCTATCTGTTCCGCGATGAGATCGATGCGATCGTGCATAGCGATTTGAAGCGCGTCGCCGTCCAGGAAAACATCATCCGCGCAGCACCTTCGGCGATGGTCGCCGCCGCGCTCGCCAAGTATCCGGGGACAGCGGTCAAGTTCACCGATCC
>NZ_JBAKHD010000015.1:0-28223 GCF_049065735.1 Brucella sp. IR073 | reverse complement strand
CAACAGGAACAGACCCCACTCGTCGCTGGGCAACATCACACCCGGAGAGTTCGCAATGAAGATGGCTATGGAAAAACAGGCCGCATGAGGCCAGATTAAAAACCCAAGACTCTCCCGAAAAATGGAGGGAAGTTGGGTCTCAGGTCACGAGCAGCCGATCTTGGCCGCAATCGATGAAACAGCAGCCCACCTCGACGGATGCTCGGCTTCGTGATCCAGCACCATACGGATGGCACGCTCACGGACTTCAGGGGAAAACTTGTTCGTTGTCTTGCTCATATCGGCTCCAGTTTCTCAGAAGTTGGAGCCTCCGGCAAACCCGGCGCGGTTCAACTTTGCCAAATGACCGGTAGCCGCTTCACAATATATCCGTAGGGAGTCTTCCTGGCCTGCTTCCAAATTCACATCGTCTTTTCGGGGTTATCCGGAGGCAAAATCGCCACGTCGCGGCCAAGGGTATTTAGGATAACGGTCGGCGCGACCTCTTCCATTCGCTTATTTACCGCAGTGGTCGGGGTGCCTCAGGGGCGCCCCCCGCGACCGGTCTTAATGGTATGTTTCTTGCGGTTGAGCGGAGCCCTGTCGTATATCCCGAAGCGGTTTTGGCGCCGTCGCTCAACTTTTTGCAAGTATCGATGATTTCCACATAGGTATCAAAAACACTGGGAGCGTTCCCCCTTCGTTCACACAACGCTCTCATCCGCCCCTGAAGCGTCGGAAACATCCGTTCCCGAATTGCGGGAAAATTGAACGGATGCTCCCTGCATCTATCCTTCAAGTCGCCCAGCAGGTTTTTAGAAAGCCTGGCGTGGATATCATTCTGCGAACCTGGAGCGAATTGTTCCGCCGCCGGGAGGTTCTGTGACACAGTTGTAAAAGGCTCTTGGTCAAAACGCGGAAACTCACCGGTGGACGCGTAACGGTCCGCCGGTGCGAACCGGGCGCCGGTCGCGAAATTTTGAAACATTTCCACGATTTTCTCGATGCTATCGTTTGAGAAATATTTCTCCAGGAGATCTTCTCGGCCCAGGAATCGGGCTTGATAATCGGGGCTATTTTGATCACGCGCCCGCGCGGGGTTTAATATATTATCTTCCAGATGCCGATATTGCATCACATGAATCCCGAGGTCTTTGCCCATTTCAAAATGTTCCAATGACTCCACCGTATGGGTGTTGGAAAGTCCTAATGTAACAGGAATGTGTTTACCCAGTTTGATCGATGTGCCGTTTGTGACGGAATCGACTATTGCGGCACGCTGCAACTGAAATTCGGGCGGTACAGCCCTATCGTACGCAGGTGCCTTACGATAAAGCAACGACACAGCCTTTCCAGTCGAGCCCTCCGTGGATGAAAGTCTGGATGCAATTTTAAGAACATCTTCCTTGATTATGCTGGCTTCCCTCTCACCCACCTTCTCCCGGCGAAGAAGGTCCACAAGGTTGCCCAGCGTAGCCACATCAAGCGATATTTTGATCTCTCCGAAAGTTCCTCTCCGGAGTGGATCCGGATGATCCGATACATCCGACAATGCCCATGCCGTACCAGCCTTGATCTGACCGGCTTTATTATCGCCCAGGGATGCGATGAGTGGAACGCTGGCCTTCCCTTCAACAAATCTTGAGCTCTTCCACCATTTCACTTCCGCTGCCAAACTGCTATATTTATACAAAGCTTCATCTGTCATCTTAAGATATTTCGCTTCGAGTATTTCCTTGGTAGCGTTAAAGGCCTTATCCGCCTCTGTTATATCGTTCACAGAAACTCTATCTGGCGAGTTATGATTTTCTTTCTTCATTTCCGCGAGGTCTACCCCCAGTTTTCCAAGGGCAATGCTGAATTCATTATAGCTTCGCGCTATAAATTCATCTGGATTTTGTCTAATCGCAGCTGGAAGGTAATTTTTTTTCCATACCAACCTATTTATCTCTGCATAAGCGTCCATGTCATTATACTGTATTATCCGGGGCGCTCTATTGTTTTCCAGCTGGATAAAATCGATATACCGATTGCGCAATTCATCTATCCTGCCCTTGATTTCGCGAAAAGTTTCAGGACGATCTTGCAATTTTGCAATGGTCTGGTTGGCGATCCCTTCAGGACGCGCCGCGATAATGCTATCGAGAAGATCTCGGGAGGTCCTGAGATTCTTTGTGTAATCCGGGTTTAAAAGCTCGCAGCTTGTCCTGTGCCTCTCCAGAGCGATACGGTCTCTTCGATAACCGCCTGCCAGGGAGCCGGCCAGCCCGATTTCCCCCGCGTTCGCATCTCCGGCAACCGGCAACGACTTTGTAAGTGCCCTTACCGTCCCTCCGGCATCGGCCGCAATCTTCGCTTCGAAGGCCCATCTGGGGCCGCTGGCGGATGGCGGAGGATTTATCTCGCCGATTATATTTTTCGGCAGGTTGGGCGCGAGGGCGTCTGGATTGTCTGTCTGAGTTCGCAAATATTCCGACACCGGCATATAGGCCCGGTCCACAACGTCCATAAGATGCTGGTCCGCAATCTCCCGGACGATACCCCTGATTGCCTCCTGGCTGGCTATTCCTTTTAGAATTTTCTGCTCGCGCAGGCCCAAGGGGGCATCTGGATCGTGGCCAGGAGTCCGGCTCACCGTATTTTGAACTTCGCGGCCCAATCTATACAACTTACGCGCGCTCTCCCTGTTCGTATATTTCAGGGGGTTTAAAAAACTCCCGACACCCCGCGCGTTAGCTCGGCGAAACAGTTCGCTTTTCTCCATATTCTCGAATTTGCCGAATACCTTTGTCGTCCCCCCCATTACCGAGCCGCTCGCTCCAACCGTGGAGTTGACCTTGCCAGCCCCGAAGTTGGCATCCTCTATTCCGATCGTCGCTTTCACCTCCCCGCCTCTCAGCCTGGTGACGAGAACGTCACTATCGTCATCTATACTATGCGTCTTTTGCGACTTGATTTTTATCTCAAATCCAATCGCCTTAACGGGAGCCGAAAGAGCGATTGGGGAGCCGCCCACCGACGCCTCTTTTTTCGTGACGAGGCTACGTCCGAGTCGGTTGTTTTCGAAGTCATCGCGAACGGCGGAGGGGATTCGCTTTATCTCCCTATCCGCCCCTTCATGAATGAGGGTCGGGGCGGCATGTGCGAGATGGAAGCGTTTCAACTCCGTAAAGAGCCTTTGCAGTTGGTCATATCTTTGGACTGATCTCGGGTCGCTCGCCTGATCCTTGAGGCTTCCCGACAGTTTGGCCGCAGTGCGCATGGTATCGACGACCAGCAGGTGTTCTTCCCCTACCAGATCCCTCTTCATTGCATGGGCAGCCACACACATGTCTCGTGTCGCATTGAGGCAATCAGCGAGTTGTCTCGCTTCATCGCTGCCGCCTAAACGAGATAAGTCCACTATCTGGCGAAGTTGCTGCAGCACTTCGCCGAGCTGCACCGGGTTCGGCTCATAATTCATATCATTCAACGACTGCGGCCGTGGCAGCTCCACGCCCTCCGGCTGCCGCGTCAGTACAGGCACTGCCGGGGCACCGTCTATCTGAGGACTTTGTGCTGCGGTGCCCCCCGTGGATGGCTGGCGTTGCCGCGTCTGCTCAACCGGTCGATCGCTTCGCTGGGATGGACTAGGCGCATCAGACGTGTCGAAAGGCCTGAAGAAAATGGATCGTGGTACAATGGGGTCAATCGGGCTCATATGCGCGTGGTCCTCCCAGATATAGCCGCCGATAAGGGTCACGGCTTCTCGTGACGTGGGGGCGATCCTATTAGAGAGGGTGTGGGTGCGATTTGATAATCGAAAATACTTATAAGGCCCGTTCGGTGTGATGGGGAATTAATTTCAAGGAAACTAATCCGGCTCGACGGAAATATAGCCAACCGGATATGCCACGGTTTCCGGCGATACCTCCTGATAAGCCAACACCGGCAAATAGATACCATGCTCGTGAAGTATATTGAAAAGGGTATGCCGGACATCCTGTTGCGCAATCAGAACAGGGTGCTGGCCTTTTTTATAGTCATAGCCGATGATTTCGCGCACCTTATCGGTAATATGCCGGCAGATCGAAGGTTCGACAACCAGGAAAGTCCCCTCTTCGGTATTGCGAATACCTTCGCGTATGAAGGATTCGAGCATTGGAGCGACGACCATGACCGGCAAAAAGCCCTCCGGCGCAAACCGCCGTATAATGACATCTCCTATTTCACGACGAACTTTCTGTAGAACGTAGAGCGGGTCCGGCCGCCTGCTTGCCCACAGGAGCATAGCCTCCAATATTCGCGTGCTGCTCGTGAGCGGTATACGCTCCCGCAACAGGAACCGCAGAATCTGGCTGATCGCGTGGTTCGATAGCGCCTCGCGCAAATCATGAATTAATGCCGGATTGCCGCGCTGCACCCTAAGCAACAGATCGGAGGTATTCTGAAAATCCGCGAAGACTTCCAGACGTTTGATAACTGCATCCTGGACGTGCATAAAAAACTGCTCACACGGCGACCAGAACTCCACACCGTCTTCCTGCAATTTCTCACTGTATGTTGCGTCGACGAGCGCGCCCTCTCGCGCACCGAAATCAGCCAGGCACGGTATTCCCATTTCCTGAAGATAACTCGGGTTCGCCTTGATGAATATCGCGCCCGGATCAAATTTTCCGCTCCCCGCGAGTTCCTGTTTTATGAATATCTGGTAAAGCTCTTTTTCCTGCCCTATTTCGAATGTCCAGTACCCCATCTGGACGCCGAATTCTTTTTCAAGGTTTGCTTGCATCTCTTCCAGCACCCTCGAGAAGTATGAGACGTCGATGCTTGTTATGGAAGAAGGCAGGATAAGCATAACCGCCTCCTTGACGCCGGTCGCTTTCGCCATTTTTTTGCAAGTTTCGGCAAGCACCATTTGTTTAAAAATCCAGTCTCGTTCGGCGCGGGCTATCATGGTGCGGTCCCGGCGCATGGTAAAATAGAGCCCGCCGCCCAAAGCTGCGGCGACGGCGAAGAATATGAGCGTGGGGAAACCCGGAATAAGGCCGAAAAGTGCGATGAGCACTCCCGCGACAATAAGTGTTTTCTTGTTGTCAAAGATTTGCTTCGTGATTTCGGTTCCCAGATTAAGAGCTTCCGGGTTGGCGATACGGGTCACGATATTGCCCGCCGCTATGGAAATCATAAGGGCCGGGATTTGTGCAACCAAGCCGTCGCCAATGGTCATCAACGAATAGAGATGAAGGGCATCGCCTATCGGAAGGCCGCGTTGAAAGGAGCCGATGGTGATTCCGCCCAAGAGGTTGACCACCGTGATGACCAAGCCCGAAATTGCGTCGCCTTTCACAAATTTCATCGCGCCGTCCATCGAGCCGAACAGCTTGGCCTCGAGCTCCAGATTTTGGCGCGCTTGCTGGGCGCCCGACAGATCGAGATTTCCGGCGCGGACATCGGCGTCGATGCTCATTTGCTTGCCGGGCATGCCGTCCAGAGCAAACCGCGCACCGATTTCTGCAACACGGTCTGCACCTTTGGTGATGACCAGAAATTGAACCAGCGAAATAACCAGGAAAATAACGAGGCCGACCACGAGATTGCCGCCGACCATTACCTCACCGAACGTTTTTATGATCTCGCCGGCGCTGCCGTCCATCAGGATAAGCCGCGTCGTGGCTATCGAAATGGAAAGCCGGAACAAGGTGGTCAGAAGGAGGATGGTAGGAAAGGTCGAAAATTGGGCGGGAGAGAGCAATTGGAACGATGTCAGCAATATCAAAATTGCCGCGCTGATATTTGTCGTAATCAGAATATCGATGACAAATTCGGGCAGCGGCAAAATCAGCATCACCAGCACGAGCGCAAGCAACACGACGAGGAAGAAATCCTTTTCACGGGCTGCTACGTTAAGAAATCTCGTGAACTTGTTTATCACGGTTGGGGGACCTGCAGAACGTCGGGGTGGATTGGCGGAACGGGCCCAGCGTATGGAAGCCCCGGCATGCCCGATGATCCGCGCAAGACCGTCACCTTTAGGGGATCGACCTTTTCCAGCGCGTCGAACGTCTGTTTGAGGACTTTCAAGTAGGGCTCGGGGGCTCGCACCAGCAGTATTTTGCCATGCTTCAGATATTTATGCGTGAACCGCGGTTCATAGAGATCGAACTGCTTGAGTGCGCCAATGACGGTTTCCACATCGTATTTTTCGAACGTAAAAACCTCGATGCGGAGCTTGTCGGAGGGCGTGATATAAAGCGTCTGGCCATCGAAATACTGCACAAGGCCGAATTGCGTGCAAATATCGTCGAGAAAGGCACGCGCCGATCCATCCGGCTTTGCCTGCCGATAGAGTCGTCCCTGAACTGCGCTGTCTATATTGATCGAAACGCCGATATCTTTCGCCAGGATACGCAGAACGGTGGCTATATCCTGCTCTCCCTGCGGCTGATGGAAAGGTGCGTTTCCCTCAGGAAGCGACGCCGCTCGCGCATGTGGAGCGATGGAGAACGCCAGCAGCGAAAAAGCGGCGCAGACGATAAGGAAAGCTTGTCTCTTCATCCAAAGCAGCGTCCGATCCTCCCTCGGGCGGTTAAGATAAAAATGCATCTCTAGCTGTGGGAGCCTGCCGGGCACTGCTTTTGGACGACCTTTTTCGGTGCGCAGGGCGATTTTGGCCGCGGACTATGCTTCCGATTTGTTTGCCGCCTGACTTTGACTGCCGGAGCGGACCTGGTTTGCCCGGCAAGCAGGGGCGTAACGACAACGATCAAACCATGCCCCATCCCTGCCGACACGCCGGAAACCGCCATACTCCGGCCGTTGAACAACTCGTAAGTTGATGTGAAATGCTGCGATGCGCCGGAGGAAGCGCCTTCACTGCTGGCGATTGTCGTACCGGCCGGGAAAAAATCGGATGTCACGTCGAGAGACACCCGGCCGCCCGGGTAAAACTGAGGCTGCAACGCGACGTTCACGGTAACAGACCCATTTCCAGATGAAAATTCCGCTTTCTTGTTATCGGCCGCTGTCAGGGTAGACGATGCCACGATCCAGGCATCACCTCGTAGAAGCAAATAGTCGACGATACTGTTTAGCTGGCTGGCGCTTCGCCCGGACACGGGCCGTCCATTGCCCAAGGAGGTTATCAAATCGGTCCAATTGAGCCGGGATGGATAAGGCCCGGGGCCAAGTTCAATAAGTTTCACATCGAGACGGATCAGGTTCAGCTTTTGTACGGCGATTTCATCGATAACAGTCGTGTTCGGCGCGCTGCCGTTCAAGATCGCGATGATGCCCTGATGGGTGAACTCATCCTTCACCCTGCCCGAGACGCGAATGCTTCCCGGCGCCGAGTGTAAGGTAACGGACTG
The DNA here is from genome assembly GCF_049065735.1 of Brucella sp. IR073. Classification (NCBI taxonomy): domain Bacteria; kingdom Pseudomonadati; phylum Pseudomonadota; class Alphaproteobacteria; order Hyphomicrobiales; family Brucellaceae; genus Brucella; species Brucella sp. IR073. The sequence goes on along the minus strand of NZ_JBAKHD010000015.1, from coordinate 20,895 downwards.
CGAAGGATAATTTTGCTGTATCGCACGCCGGATCTCGGACAGATTGTATGTGACGATGAGATCGATCGAACGCAGGGTGTTGCCATCCCGATCCGTAGCGATAATCGTCGTTTCACCGGGCTTTTTCCCGTAAACATACTGCGTTTGTTGCGGAGACGTGCTCAAATCGGCGATTTCCGGATCGGCGACAAAAATGGATTCAGCCTTTTGGACGCCTTCCAGGCGAACCGCCTTTCCCATCTCGATAACGAGACGCTGCTCAGCCTTGGCTGAAACAGGAAAAGAGAAAAGGCATAGAAAAACTGCTATCGCACCGGCTATTGCCGACGCCAGGGCATGATCCCGAAAAATTGCAGACTTCCAGGATAAGATCATGCGGAAAAACAAAGAGTTAGAGCGTGATGCCCGCGCGGGCTTAATCGCGTCATGCTTTAACGAATACGGTATTTCGCCGCGACATAAATGCTTCATGGCCTCATCTCGTCAGGCTTGGTTCTCCGCCTCGGAAAGCCATTTGATTACGCGCCAATGCCTCCAAACCGTCCGTCCGGCGCTGCCAGAGCGGCTGGGCAAGGATTCCGACAAGATTGATGAAAGCGGTAAGACTGATGTGGGTAGCGGTCTCGATCGGCCGCAACTGGCTGGACAGCAGCATAAGTTCGTCATGAGCCAACTTGACCGATGGCGCTTCATGCTTGCCGGCCTCGATCCGCTTGGACATGTCGCGGTCGGCCGCCTCTTCGGCTGGCTGTCCGGCCGTTGCTCGCCGGCGGGAAGGCTTGTTCTCGACGGCCTCCTCCCCCGCTACGTCAAGCGTGTCCTTTTTGTCGCCCACCCTCAAATCGTGGGCAATCGCGGCGTGGGCTTCCTTCGCATCTCCCTCATAAGCTTCCGCCAGCATTGCGTTGTATGAAGCAGAATTCCCCCGCACCTGATGGGGCGGGGTGACGCGAGTCACCTTCGTGACCGCGGGGCCGGCCGAGGAAATCTGGGCCTGAGGCACAGGTCTAAGGTGAGGCTCTTTCGGTTCTATCGGTTTGCTCATGGTCCTTACTCCAGCGAAGATAGGTACTGATCGCATTCCGGCATTCGCCCGGGGGCTTTTCGTCCTGCATGAGAAGCTTCATGCGAAGAAATGCGATATTCCTGCTGTTCAATGTTTGTTCTCTAAGTGCGTCCGCCGCTTCATTCGTTTTGCCGTCGAGCAGTAGGGCATAGGCGTAGGCTTCACGCAGGCGCACATCTTCAGGATAAAGCTCCACGCCGATGCGGCCATAGAAAATCGCCTTGTCAAGAAACTGTGTCCGCAAGGCGAAGGAAGACAGCATCAGCAAAACATCCGCGGCAAGATCCGTTTCGGGCTCTCTTGGTTGCATTGCAGCACGCCCTTCCTGATGCTTCACCTTAGCTTATGACCTGCACAAGTTTTGACATCAGGCTGAACCTGCCGGCCAATTCTTGGGTCCTCAGTTCCACATTGTTATTCCACATGGCTCTTTCAGTATTGAAAATTGCCGATTCCATCTGCGCAGCAACCAGCCTCTTCTGCAATTGCGATGCCACACGGAGCGTATAGGCCGTCTGGGCCGATATTTGCGCGCTCAGAAACCGGTTCATGGCTGGAATCTGGACCGAAAGGTCATCCGTTTTCAAGGAAGCCGTTTGGAACAGGAGAGCGGTCGGTTGAATGATCATGATAAAAGCCAATCTGCACTATTGATGGAAAGGCAGGCACCGCATACCCAACGGCGCCTGCCTGAATGAGTGGTTAGCCGCCGCCGGTAGCAGCCTGGCCAAGTTTCGTGGTCGTGCCGTGGATCTGCTTCGCTCTATCCTCCGTGATCTGGAGCATGCGGTCTTGGTAATCATTGGAGATTGAACGCAACGTCTGCATCTGCATCCCCAGTATGTTATGGCGAGTTTGGAGATTTGACGACTCTATGTTTTGGTTTACTGTTCGCAACTCATTGTTATAGACTTCATCCCTTTGCCTCCGATTCAGCTGGTCGTATCGCCAGTTATCGTAGGTGTTGTAGTCGTCGGGCATTTCATTCTCCTTTCGTGTTTCGTTTCTCTAGGATTGTTGCTTTCGCAACGACATCACGGTTTTATCATCCGCGATCAGAAGAAGCTCAGGCCTCCATATCCTCCGCCGACAAACGACGGAAGGTTAAGAATGTTCTGATATGGCGTGCTGCCATATTCATTGATGTTGATGTTGATGCGTGGGGTCGGAGAGTAGTTTCCACGATTCCAGCCGTTCGCAAGAATATCCTTCAGCATTGAATTTTCTCGGGATAAATATTGTACCTCTTGATCGTAATACTGAGAAAACCCGTTCATATACGGAGGCGGGCAGCCATATCCTCCGAAGCCTCCGAAGCCTCCAAAACCTCCAAAGCCCATTGGGCCGCCGCCAAATAGCGACGAAACGAAGTTGCGCCCGAGGTTACTTAACCCCATCATGGTCTGGCCAACAAGGCTTAGGCCTTCCCCCAAAAATCCCAGGATGTCTGGCATTAGTTTGCTCCCTTTCTTACGGTTGGTGTTGTATGCCGCGCTGCATGGATGGCAGGCAGCGTGGGTAATTGTCTGTTTAGAGATAACCCTGCGGCCGGTTATCTTGAATTTGAAAAATCTGATACCGTGCATCGGAAGAAGCCCTCCATAGGAGAGAAATGGCTTCCGCGCCTTCTGGATGAGGGACCGGAGCCGTTGCAATTGCCAAATGCTGGCGCATAGTGGCTCGCCGCTCTAGGTTTCAATCTTGGAATGGCTTAAGCCGGCTACGTTCGAAACAGGCGAGCCGTGTCAGCGCATTCGCATGGGAAAGGAGAAAAACAAGGGATAAAGCAATCGGTACACCTGTTCCTGGTTTGGTTGCCTATGCCGCCAAGCTGGACACGAGGGCGAATAGAACAGGTAAGACAGGGGGGGGACAGAATAGGTAAAATTTCCGTGGCAAAGTCTCGGCGGACGTGGTGAGCCTATTGGGACATCCAGAGACTGCCCCTGGTTCCTGCACCGTCCGAATGGTCGTCTTTCGATCTCATGCCTCGGGAAATACCCATATGATCCGAAGGAGGACGTAAATGGCATGCCCAGAAATAGAAACGTACAAGCGCCTTCTTGCTCGAATTTCTTTTTCTTATATCGATGCTCCATCCGCTTTCTGCTCACTCTGCAACCTGGTGAAAGCTGGTGAGTATACGCTCAAAACAGAAATATCCATGCTATGTAAAATTATCAGAATTGTATTAGGCTCTATAATTACACTTGTACTTTGGTTGTTTATGGTAATACATTTAATATTTTGTTTTATAATAAGCTTATGTGAAAGTGGGACGCCCGATTTTCTTAAAGATTATCTTTCTTATTATTACACTAATACCTTATTTGAAGTTATAATGTTCAATTGTGTATTTATTATCGCAGCATCATTCCTTTCGTTCGTCTTGCATCTTCTCACTAGATTCCATTTTATGTGCTGCTTCGGCGGTGTAGTTGCTGCAGCTATGGCGTTTCTGGATGTCCTTTCCGCCAAATACTCAATGGAACACGTCGTCTCACCTTTTTACACGCAGGGCATCGTAAGCCATACGGAAGATTTTGTGGGATTGAGGGCGATGATGCCCTACTTCATAATGATCGTCGTTGTATATTGGGCCATCTATAAGGATGTGATTTCCTTCGTTTGGAGCCTCAAGCCAAAGCCGCAAGATGAGAGCATGGACAGCCTGCTGCCGGACCATTTGCTCGGCAAAATCCTGGTCGTGCGGGCGCTGGGGCATTATGTGGAGATCATCACAGAAAGTGAGCGGATTGAAATGCGAACCTCATTTTCCGCGGCATTGCAACGACTTCGCACGGAAAGCGGACTGAAAGTCCATAGATCCTATTGGGTCAACAATGGCATCATTGAATCGGTCGAAAAAAAAGGCAATCGGTTTTTCGCCCGGACGTCCTGCGGAAATATTCCGGTCTCTCCGGCAATGGCGGATAAGGTCGCCGCGTTAGCGACAAGCAAACGAATTCAATAAGACATGGCTTGCGGATGGGCGCTACAGGGCAATAACACTGTTGCGGGATGTTTGTGCAAAAGACACGACATCTTTTTCATCCGCGAGTAAGCGGTCTAATATTTGCTTGTCGCTATCAGAAAGGGAAGACTGAATTATGATTTGCAAGACCCCATCCAGCGCCCGGATAATATCCGAATTATTCCGGAAACGCTTGGCAACTCGGTCCGCACTTGCATATGAAAATTCAAAAACGTCTCGTACGCCTAGCATATGAGGCGGGAATTTACCGAATTCCTTATCCAGGGATGGCATTTTTTCCATGCTACTGATCCGTCATGATTTGTGGTGCTTGAAGACGCCTGAGGGCGCCCCCTAACCCACCGCTCGGATGAGAGCAAGATGCAATCAAATTGACTCGGGCATCCTGCTCTAACGCTTTGTTTCGCCGCATAAGCTTATCCGAAAAGTTTGCAACTTTTGCTGGCGCAGACCTTCGGTTCGGGATTGCCTCTAACGCGCCAAAGAGAAAGCTTTTTGCACGTCGGAGCGGTTAAATTTGAACTGAAGCGTTTGGCCATAGGGAACGACAAGTCCCAGGGGCACGTGAACCGGCGAGAAGGAAAATCGCAACAAGCGCAAATCCGTATCATTACGCAAATATCTGGCCATGATCTCCGGTAGAAGCGCCGGCACTCCTAACTCGAAGATGAAATGCCTCAGAATGTCAGCGCAATTGACCTCAGTCAGTTCTCCTTTGCGTGCCCCATTCTCCCGGAGATTCTCATAAATCTTTTTGGTTGTATTCGGCGCTATCCCGCAATACAAAATAGTGCTTTCTGGCACATCATGCCACGAAATACGCTCGGTGTTAAAATTGAAATCCTTGGCTGCCGAATCTGAGTAGACCAGGACGATCTCGCTTGTACAAAGAGGAATATATTCGCTGTTTCTCGGTCGCGCATTTCCGTCTATGAAGCCAATGCATTCATCCCGCTTTTCTATTGCCTGGAAGATTTCTCCCCGTTCTGCGGAACTGATATTGATCTGATGCTCCTTGAATTTAGCGATCAAACTGCCCAGCCAGTACCATAATACGGCAGGAGCATATGGGGTTTGTATCAGTACCTTGGGTGTACGTCGTTTTTTTGGAGAACTGAGTGCCCCCAATGTCTGATCGTACACTGCGAGTGCCTTGGAGAGGATTTGATACACCTCTTGGCCACGCGGCGTTAATTTTCCGGTTCTGATCTTCCCGGCTCTCTCGAACAATTCCGCGTCAAGCGTGGATTCCAGTTCGTTGATAATGCTGATGGTCGCAGGCTCGGAAATATTGGAGATCCGAGCCCCCTTGGTAAAACTACCTGCTTCGACAACGGATAAAAAGACTCCCAGCTTTCTCCTACTGAGATTGTGCATTGCGTCCTCCGTCCCTGTTGCATCATTATTTCGCTCGCACACGAGTCTGTGTTGGAGGTTTTAAAGTGCCGCATGTGGAGAAGAAGGCCGTTGGCACGAAATTTGCCGATCTGGCACGAAATTTCTCGGGATGTATCAGAGAGAGGGCGCCCGGTTGCTCAACGTCACGACAATGTTTGTACGATCTTCTCCATGAGCCGGAGCCCGCGAGGCGGAAGATAATTGCCCGATTCCGCCATTTTAAAAAATTCGAGCGCAACCGACGGCACGAAGATAGTCGGCTTGCCGAGCTCCTTATAGAATGAGCGCATGCGTGTGACACTCGGACCTTTCGCCTTTCCTATGACAAAGGGAGGCACGCCCCTGCCAGCATAATATATCACCGCCACCAAATGTTCGGGGCCGCAAAGGACATGGGTGGCTTCTCGCGGATTAGGGAGCATCGCGTCATTGATAGCGAGAGATTTGCGCGTGCTCTTGATATGCGGGTCTCCTTCGCGCGTTTTGTATTCCCGCTTGACCTCCTGCTTGCTCATCTTGTTGCGCCGGAGAAACAAACGTGACTGTATAAAATAATCGGCCACGCCGATACACAGGCATAATAAGAGGAAGTACCCGATATCTTTTTTAAGCATATCTAAAAAAATATTGACAAGACACCGTGTTCCGCAGACGGAATCCATGATGATGTTTTTCACATTTTCCGTAATCGTTACATATAAACAAACCACCATATAAAGAAAATACACGAATATAATCAGAAAACTGTGTAATTTCTCCAGCGAGAATAACTCCTTGGCGTTGCTGGCGGGGTTTAGCTTCTGGAACTTTGGCGATAGCGCCCTGACGGAAAAGTTGAATTTATTAAGAAGCAGTCCAAAAACAAGCGAGAAGAGCCCCATAATCGATATCATCATTAGACATAGCAACCCCAGTTTCTCGATCGGCGGAATGATGGTGCGGAGTGCCTCGATCCAGGGCTTACTGACTGAATTCCACACCACGCCAGCCATGGTGAGCGCGAAGACTGAAAATGACGAAAGCATAATGAACAATACAATTGTGGAGACGATTGTGCTTCCCGCTTCCAATGAGTATTTGCGCTGAGGGATCTGCCCTTCCCGACGCTGCTCGCGAAGTTTGTACGGTGTAGGCTGCTCTGTTTTGTCCGAGCTCATCCTACCACGGCGCTCGACAGATAGATGAGTGCCTCGCCGGCCCCAGATAGGATGCGGGGATAGAGCATATCCAGATAAAAAATCAGCAAAAATAACATAATGCCCGTCTTCACCGGCATGCCCAGCGCCAGGGCATTCAGGCTGGGGGCTGTGCGCGCGATATAGGCGATAATAATATCGGCAATGAACATCATCCCGGAAATCGGCAAGGTCAATGTAAGCGCGACGGAAAATTCCGCGCCGAGAAAATTGAGCAAAACCTCCGCCATTTTCTCATCGAGCGCCGGCATTGGCGAGAAAACGGGCCAAAGGTTCATACTTTCATAAAGAAGCCGGGTGAGGGTCAGCCAACCGCCGGCGGCAAAGAAATAACCGGAAAAAATCTGCGAGAGGAAAATCGTGGTCGTCGTCGTTGGGCTGCCGAACGTCGGATTCAATTCCTGCCCCTGCATATTGCCGCGCTGGGTATCGAGAATGACCCCGGCTATCTCGAGTGAGCGCAACGGAAGCCATGTGAGCACACCCAGCAGATAGCCCAGGCAAAGTTCCTTGAAGAGAAAACCCATATAAAGTCCCGGCGGGGGGAAATTCATGTTCGGCGGTGGCAAAGCAGCGGAAAAGCAGACAAGCGCTGAAACTAAAATGACTGCAAGCCTGACAAGACGCGGGACGATGTTTCGGGAGAGGAGCGGACAAAGAGCAAAGAAGGCGGCGCTACGCGCAATCACCAAAAGGAGTCCGCCCAAAAGCGAATCCCATTTTTGATTAATCATCGCGTCGTCCAGCACGGTCTTTCAAATCCCGATGATGCGGTCGAAAATCTGGTCGAGAAAAATGAAAAGATGGCCGGTCATCCAGGGTCCGGTCACTGCGAGGACAGCCATCACAGCAACCAGCTTCAGTGCAAAGGCCAGCGTCTGTTCCTGAAGTTGAACGAGCGTTTGTACCAGCGCCACCACAAGCCCGACAGCCGCCGCCACTACGATGGAAGGCATCGAGAAATAGAATATCAGCAACACTGCATTCTTCGCAGTATACAGTACTTCATCGGGTAACATCCACTCCTCCTAAACATAGCTCAGCACCAGGTTATGGATGAGGCGCGCCCATCCATCGGAAGCGACAAACAGTAAAATCTTGATTGGAAGCGACACCAGCATTGGCGGCACCATCATAGCGCCCATCGCCAGCAGGATATTGGATACGACCATGTCGATTACGAGAAATGGCAGGAATAACAAGAAGGCTATTTCGAATGCGCGCGTAATTTCTGATGTAACGTGGGCAGGTAAAAGGATGAGGATATTGGTGCTTGTGATCTGATTTTGCAGCGAGGGTGGCCATAGTTTCCGGGCCGCATCCATAAAGAAGGCGAGTTCCCTCGGGCTGGCGTACCGGGTCAAATATTGCGTGTAAACGTTGTTAACAATATGCAGTATCTTGGAAAGACTATCCCAATCATATGACGTGACATTGGCTTGAGCAATTTGTTGAGCCATCTCTTGGCCAAGCGGCGCCATGATGAAAATGGTTAGCGTCAATGCGATTGAGTTGACCACCAGGGCGGATGGCACCTGCTGCAGCCCGAGAGCGTTTCGCAAGAGGCTTAGGACGATCGAAATCTTGGTGAAGGCCGTGCCCATGACGATGAGAAGGGGTAAAAGGCCAAGGGCCATTACCATCAGAATCGAAGGCAGGACTGCTGGGAGATTTTCAGGCACCCCGGCGGGCCTTCATGGTTGGCCACTCGACGAGTTGTACGCCGACACGGTCGCCGATCCGGATGAGGTGGCCCTGGCCGACAGGCGCTCCATTTGCCGAAATCGTAACCGGCGCGCTCAGGTCGATATCAAGCTCCAGCGTCGAGCCCGGCGCAAGCCGCTGAAGTTGCTGGAGGGTCAAGCGGTGAGAGCCGAGTGAAACCTCCAGCGTAACCGGCAAAAGTGCGGGAGAAATCTGTTCAAATTCCTCGCTTGATGACTCCTCCGGGAATATTTCTGTGTCATTATTGGTCATGATCCTGCTCTTCTCAACCTTTTCGATAAGCGCCCGTATCGGGCGGCTGGATGTGCCCGCTGGCAGAGTTCCGGATAGATGCAAGATTTCCGGAATACGGGCCTGAAACGGTATCGAGCCACCGTCTTCCTGCACAAGTAAAACCACGTCGCCAGGGCGCAACCGGCTGTAAGCCGACGAAGCGAGCCGCTTGGCCGGTAAATAGACACGACAAGGAAATCCCGGGTCGAACCCATTGGTCATCTGGCTGCAATGCAATGAACCGGCCGCGCCCGGCAGGACGTCATATATATTCTTGACCGCGATGGTGAATTTGTAGGCTGCCCCTTCAAAATGAATGAGCCCGTGGAGGAGCTTCCTTCCGTTGCCGGGCGGCAGATCCGCCGCGCCATCCGGCTCCAGCGTGAAGATGTTTGCCTCCAGCCCTGTTTGGCTGGCCAATTTGTTTAGAACCAAAATGGCGCGCCACTCATCCGGCAGCGTTCGTCCGCCCTCTGTGAACCAGGCAGGAAATAATTGCTCGCCTAAAACGTCGATGAGTTTCGTCTCTACCGTCAGTCCAAAGCTGGCAAAAGAGCATTTTACGCTAAGAGCCGTCGCCGTTTTCAGCGCGGCTGGGCGCTGGCCGAAGGCGACATCCAACTGCAAAACCAAGCCATCCGTTTTGGAAGACGCGAGCCCAAGACTCCAATATGTTCCGGCAATCCTGTTCAAGGCTCTGCCGATATCAGCCGAAAGTTGAGGAAGAACGGAAACGTCAATAGCCATGGTAAAACAACCCAGTATTCCTGGAAGAGGCGAAATCCTCCAGTTCCGACTCATCGCATCTGTCGGCTTTGGAAAGCTCCGCCGAATGCGCTTCGTCGAGCAGATACTGACTTTTTGTGAGCTGCCGCTCAACCGATGCCGTGCCCCGCGCCGCCGTCTCGGCTGCCTCTCCCGCCGTGTTCAAAACCTCTTTTGCATCGACAAGACGCTGCGCGAGTTCTTTTGCCTGCTTCTCCGTCTTCTTGAGCTCTTCCTCGATCATCAGCAATGTCTGGATCGAGGTGGGCTTATTCAGAATCGACGTCAGCAGCTCGATTTCCAGCGAGCGGGTCGCCAGATCAAAATCATCGACCGCCTGCTGTGCAGTGACAACCTGCGACCCCGCGCGGGAAAATTCAGCTCTCGCCTCGGCAAGTTTTTGACGCGCCCGATTGAGGCGCCTGCTGCGGATTCCTACAATTCGCTCCAGATCAATCATCGCCAACGGCCCATTTGAGATTAGCGATCGTCTCTTCGAAGGAACTGACGGCATCCGTTTCCTGCCGGAGAAACGCATTTATGAAATCGATCCGTTCGAGCGCTTCATCTCCCAATTGGTCGCTGCCTGGAACATATTCGCCGATGCGAACCAGAAGCTCCAGCTCGGCATATTTTGAAAGCAACGCTCGCAGTTTGCGTACTGCCCGAAGATGGTCTTCCGGCACGATATTAGTCATAACGCGGCTGGTGCTGGCTATGACGTCGATTGCTGGATAATGTCCTTCCCCGGCAAGCTTTCGTGAGAGGATGAGATGGCCATCCAGAAGCGACCGCGCTTCGTCGGCGACCGGCTCGTTCATATCGTCCCCCTCGACCAGCACAGTGTAAACCGCCGTTATGGTGCCCCGTTCGCTGCGCCCAGCCCGTTCGAGCAGAACGGGCAGTTGTTCAAAAACCGAGGGAGGAAATCCCCGTCGCGTGGGAGGCTCGCCGGCGGACAGACCCAACTGACGCTGGGCGCGCGCAAAACGGGTGAGGCTATCCATGATAAGCAGGACATGCTCGCCCCGATCCCGAAAAAACTCTGCAATGGCGGTGGCGGAATAGGCGGCCTTGACCTGTTCGATAACCGGCCGGTCGGATGTTGCGGTGACCACAATGGACCGCGCGATGCCCTCCGGCCCGAGGTTCTGGTCGATAAATTCCCGCACCTCGCGGCCACGCTCGCCGATAAGCGCAATCACGCAGCGGTCGCAGGCAGCATTTTTGGCGAGCATCGATATGAGCGTCGACTTTCCACCGCCCGCTGCGGCGAAAATCCCCACACGCTGTCCCTCGCCACATGTGAGAGCGCCATCGATGGCCCGGATACCCGAAACAAACGGCGTGTCAATCAGCGGTCTCGTCATCGGATTCGGTGCATCGGCATGCGCCGGATAGCACAAACCTCTCCTCAAAGGGCCGCCACCATCGATGGGCTCACCCCAGGCGTCGAGCACCCTTCCCATGAATTCCTCTCCAACCGGGATCTCAAAACGGGATTGGGAGGGCGTGATCGTCGATTTATAGGAAATTCCTTGCGCGGCCCCGTACGGGGCAAGTAACATTTCCCCTCGGTCGAATCCGATCACTTCGGCGAGAAGCGGCTCACGCGCCGTGCGCGTGATGGAACAAATCTCGCCTATCCCGAAGCTTCCACCCGCTCGGATGATGGGACCGATAGCCCGCGTGATGCGCCCCTTGCGGCGCAATCTGACAACTGTTTCGGGCAGGGCTGCCCTGTCATCGTCCATATAAAATTTGGCGTCTTTCTCAGTGGGTAACATCACTGTTTCTCCCCCTGTGACAATGCCAGACATAAATCATCGAGAATAACGGGGACGCTTACATCGATGACATCTGCGCCCGCATAAAAAATGCAATCTTGCGAGGTCAGAGCAGGATCGAGCTCGATCCTTAGATAAGAGAGGCTGGGGTGTTCGTTCTTTCTTTTGGCAATGGTGTTTTCGATGGCAGCCAGATTATCCGGGTGCACCATGACTGAGAGTTCCGGTTCGTCCCGTACGCTTCGGAGAACGGAAATTATCGTGGCGTCGAGCCACGCTTCGGAGGGCATCTCCAAAAGAATCTGTTCCAGGCATTTGCGCACGAGGCCGGCTGTTTGCTGGAAATGCTGCCGGTATTCCTGCCGCATATCGTCAAGAGCCGCTAGAAAGGTCCGAACCCCCTCGGCATAGCCTCTTTGACGGGCCGCTTCTTCTTCAGCCTTGCAGACTGCACGTATACGCTCCATATAGCGATGGATTCGTCGCCGTGCACTTTTCGCCGACCGGTGCTTGGATAGCAGCGAATTTACCATTTCCGCCGGGATAATGCCATCCGGAGGCAAAACACAATCGGGTGGCAGCGCTATCGACTGCATCATCGGCCCCCCTGTTTCTGAAGCGTCCAAGCGGCCATTGCCAAATCGAGAAAGACGTTCCGGTCCTTTTCATCACCCGGTAGCGGTAATGAAAAAGGCTGCTCGTCCGGCCGAAATCGCAATCTCAAACGGTCATGATAAGCCTGTGGAAGGCAGCCCACCAGCCAGGCGTCCACTTGCACGGCATAAAGCTCGATGTTCTCGCGCGTGATGCCCGACAACACTCTGAAAGAGCGCAATGCAGGAAGGGCCTCCCCGCGCATCAAGTAGATAATCGCCTCGTCGCTACACCAGTCGGCCAAGGCACGAAGCAATTCGCCATTCGTGGTTTTCCTGATGGCTTCATGGTTCATCAGAACACAGAGATAACGGGATAGCTCCTTACGCTCATCCGGCGAACTGATGCACACGAACCCGAACAAGTCTTTCAATTGCGTCGGCAGATCCTCCGGCAATGGCAGGAGACAGGCACGCAATCGCTCCGCCACCAGCGGGCGAAGGAAGCGGTTGGATACCAGATCCTCCACGATGGCCCCGCTCACGCCCAGCATCGCTTCAATATATTCAGCGGCTATATAATCACAGGGAGATTCGTCGAGCGGCGTGGTCATTTCGATTTGCCCTTCTTTCTTCGACGTAGCAGCGTCACGCCATAAATGGTGACGCCCGTCAGAACAGCAGCAAGCGCGGCGACTCCAGCCAACACCTGCAAGACGGCCGGATAGCTGCTCTTAAAAAACCTGACGCCCCAGGCATCGATGGTCTCGGGAGGACGCGTTTTGGGCCGGTCCACAGACGCGATGAGAACACTCACCCGATCATAGGAGATGTTCTCCACGCCGAACGCGATGAGTTGTTTTATGTGCGGGATCAGCTCCGGACCGACCATATCCTTGAAAGCGGTGACGACGACCGACGCGCTGGGCGGCGGCACATTTTCAAAAGGTTCCTTTCTTTGAGGATTGGCGAGATCGACTTCCACGGAAACCACGCCCGGGATTGCAGCGATCATGCGGGATAGCCCCTCCGCCTTGGCATAGTTCAGCTTCGCCCATTCCTCGGCCGGGCTCGGCACCAATCCATCGGATTTGAAAACCTGCGCCAGTGTCGCGCGCGGCCGGCGCGGCAGGCCAAGACCTCTCAGAAGCTGTTCTGCGTCAGCAAATTGAGCCTTTTCCACCCACAGACTGACTGTCTTGTCCTTGTCAATCTCCTTGGATGCATCGATATCGTGCATCAACAACTGGCCGAGCATTTCATTCGCTTCCTTTTCTTCCAGCCCCGAACTCAGTTCCATTTTGCAACCAGATAGAATAAATGCAGAAAAGCATAATGCTAACAAGCAATTAGCCCGGCTCGTTTTTATGTAAATATGTCTCACTGTGAACTTAGTATTTGCTGGATTGAAGAAATACTTTTGCTTATTGCCTTTATCGATAGCTCGATCTGGATTTTCGCATAATTTCTGGAGATGCTTCTGGCTATAAACTGCTTTCTCTGCTGCTCCAATGCGGCCATATTTTTCTTCATGGAAGAATACAGCGCCTGTTGTTCGGGAGGGAGGTTTAGTGCCGCCAAATGCTGGAATAATTCCTCTACATAGGGTGGCTTCTTCATAAGCGGCCCGGAGGGATCGGTCGCTCCCTGTATATCCTTCCGGATCGCCTGCTCGCTTCGTTTAAATTTCTCGACCACCTCGCCGCCGAGGCTTTGCAGGCTGTCTATTCGGGATGTAGCCTGGGTTTCAGTCGGTGATATTGCAAAGCTGGTCGCCATATTTCCTCCCTAGGACTGGATGTTTTTTCGCAGAGGCAATCCCTGCCTCACATTCGCTGACAAGGACACGGAACGACTCGCACATCTGCGGTGACTCAATCAGGCCACTATCGAGATGTTCGTGCCCCAGTTTTGCCGCGCGCTCATACTGCCCGTCCTGTTGCAACAGGAAGAGATAAAAGGCGATCGTTTCGTCGCGATTGACCTTCATTTGCTCGAACGCGATGTCTTCGAGCAATGCGATGGCGCGTTCGCGCTCACCGTTCCCGGCGAGATACATAGCTTCCAGCATGAAAGCGCCGGCATTTTCAGGGCGCGCCTGCTGAATAAGTTTCAATAGAGGAAGGGCCTGTTCGCCATTGCCATTTCGCACGGCCAGGGCAGCGATGTTCCCCAGCACGAATATGTCGTCGGGCCGCAGATCGGACGGGTGTTCAATCATTCAATGGGACCTCTTTGATCGTGCCGTCGATTTGAACGCGAAGCCTGTCGGCGGTTATGCTTATTAATTTTGGCCCTTTGGGCGTCAGCGGTTCGCCTGGGCGGACGATTTTGTTGCCGGCCAGCTTCACATATGGCGGGTTTCCCAGCCACACGGCGACGATGCTTGCGCGGATGTCCTTCACGTCTGCATCGGCATCGGCATCGCCACCGAAGCGAACATTAACCACGCCCGGAATATCTTCGCTGAGCTGGTGCGCCAGCGTTTCCTGCAGTTTTTGATCGCCTTGCCGGAGCTGTAGAGTCAGCACGCCGTGCGCGGCTGAAAGGACTTGCGCCTGACCCGGCAAATTCGCCAATACCAATTTGGCCGCGTCACTCAGTTCGTCGTCGGCAAAAATCCTCGCATCAAGCGAAGGGATGGTGGCAGAGATTTTCTTTTCCAACGCAACTCTCTGTTGTGCGGTCGCAACGCGAAACACCGCCTTCCACCTGTTGTCCGGTTCCTGTTGCAGGCTTTCTGGTTTAACCCCAAGCGCCCTTACGTTTTCTTCGATGGAACGCGATGCATCCGGTTGCGGCTTTCTTTGCTCGGCTGGATGCTCGCGCGACAGCGGCGGGGGTGCATAGTAGGGAGCCGACGCACTGGGGGAAAAAAACACGCCGATGAAAAAAACACCGCTTGAAAGCAGGCTCAGCGAGAATTGCCGCTTTGCTCGTCTGCTTTTGCGGTTTGCTCTCTCCAGATCGACGCCCTCCACTTGCATGAAGAGGTCCCCAATCTGCAGCTTATCCCCCAGGAATAAGGGCCTTCTTTCACCCGCTGCCATTTTGAGCGTTCGTTTCGGGAAAAACCGCGAAATCACGCCGCGGGCATGTTCGGCGATTTCCACCTCCACAGTTTTATCGCCCACATGCAAGGTCGCATGGCGAGCCAAAATGGATTTTTCCAATAAGATAAGATCGCACGCCAGATCGGAGCCCAAGGAATAAACGCCCGCCTCCAGCGGGAAATATCGATCTTCCGAGGTTGGGCTTTTGACCTGAGCGATGATCATGGCGACATCCCTCACATCGCGTCCTGCCCGGCTTTCGCGAATGCAACCGGATTGCTTTCGATATGGGATAAGATCTCGATTGCACGGTCCAGCGCGGCGACAAGCTGCTCGCTGAATGCCGCCCCGTTATCGCTCTCCGATTCCAGGGCTATTTCGCGCAGAAACATGGAACGCCGCGTCTGCAAATAGCAACGAACCGCCGCTGGGCCGCCGCAAGCGCCTTTGAACAGGATTTCCTCGATAGTTTTCCCGCTTTGTGTGAATGACGGTCGAGCAAGTTCCAGATAGGGCATAATAGGACTCCTTTTGCCCCAGTAAAAACTTTCTCCTTCGAATAGGAAATTCCGATTTCCTTATACCTATGGCAGCCCTGCCATCATCGATGCGCAGCCCGCCATAAGTTTTTTGGAATGTGTAATAATCGGATACCGCCGTATGATCGCCTTTGTGACGATTACGGAAAAGAGATGAAATTTCCTGGAGCTTTGTTCTTTTCGCGCGCGGGTTCGCTCGTTTTGCTCGCCTTTTTCGTGGTGTCGTGCATCACGAAACCAGGTATCGATATCGATCTGACACCTCAATTCGAGCTCAGTAATCAATATTTCGAAGCTGGCAATTCCGAGAAAGGCTATGCGGTTCTGAACCAAATCGCAGCGCACTATCCGACCTCGCCAGCTGCGGCACTGGGCCTTGGCACCGCCTATTTCAGGTGGGGCGCCTATGACAATGCGGCTACATTCTTCCGCAGGGCGGATCAATTGGCTCCTGGAATTCCTGCCGCCAAACTTGGACAGGAGGAAGTCGAGCTCGCCCGCAACGACGCAACCGAGGGCAAAGTTCTCTTCAGCCAATATTGCGCGAAGATCCGAACAATGCCCTCATCAAGCTGGATGTCGCCTTCGCGCCAGGCCTATACGACGCAAATGACACCAGCGATTTGGCTCTGTTACGGATTTTGAGTGGGAGAGGTTGATTTGGCGGAAATTTTGCCAAGTTAAATGCGCCCTTCGGTCGAGACTTGGCCGTCCGCAGGTACGCTCCATCGCCCATCCCCTCCCCGGTCGCTCACTCCCTCAAGGCCGGCAGGCTTCGGTAAAATTCCAGACAGCCGGGATTGGCGAGGGCTGTATCATTGCCGATGGGCCTCCCGTGGATCGTGTCGCGCACGGCGATTTCGGAGATCTTGCCCGACCGCGTGCGCGGGATCTCCGGCACGGCAAGGATGCGCGCCGGCACATGGCGCGGCGTTGCGCCGGCGCGAATGCGGGAGCGGATGGTCGCTTGCAGTTCGTCCGTGAGGTCAGCCCCGGGCCGGAGCTTCACGAACAGCACGATGCGCTGGTCGCCCTGCCAGTCCTGCCCGACGCAGACGGCTTCCAACACCTCAGGAATCGTTTCCACCTGGCGGTAAATCTCGGCCGTACCGATGCGCACGCCGCCCGGATTGAGGGTCGTGTCGGAGCGGCCATGGATGACATAGCCGCCTGAGGGCCGCTTCTCGACAAAGTCGCCATGCGTCCAAACGCCGGGGAACCGGCTGAAATAGGCCGCCTCATAACGGCTGCCGTCGCTGTCTTCCCAGAAGCCGACCGGCATGGAGACATGGGCATTGTGGCAGACAAGTTCGCCCGGCTCGCCGGCAATTCCATGGCCTTCGCCGCCGAAGATGGCGACATCCATGCCCAGCATCGCGCCCTGTAGCTCGCCGCGCCGCACCGGCAGCGTCGGCACGCCGCCGAGAAAGCAGGCGCAGATATCGGTGCCGCCCGAAATCGAAGCCAGATGAATGTCTGCCTTCCAATCACGATAGATGTAATCGAAATTCTGCGGGAGCAGCGGCGAGCCGGTCGAGAGGATCGTTTTGAGGCTCGCAAACGAATGCGTTGTCCGTGGCGTCATATTCGCCTTGGCCATCGCGTCGATATATTTGGCCGAAGTGCCGAAAATGGTAATCGCTTCCGCATCGATGAGATCTAGCAAGCGTTGCGGCGCTGGGTAGACCGGATTCCCATCGTAAGTGACAAGCGTTGCATCGGCGGCAAGCCCTGTCATCAGCCAGTTCCACATCATCCAGCCGCAGGTGGTGTAATAAAAAAGCCGGTCGCCGGGCTTCAAATCGCAGTGGAGGACATGCTCCTTCTTGTGCTGAAGGAGGAGACCGCCGGCGCTATGGACGATGCATTTCGGCTTGCCGGTTGTGCCGGAAGAAAACAGGATCGCGAGCGGCGCGTCGAAGTTCTGGCGGTGATAGGCGATGGGCTCCGGCGAGAACGGCGCGAGCCATTCTTCCAGCGAGATATACGGTCTGGCTGGCGCTTTCCCGCTATCCGGCCCGCCCAGAATGACAACGCGCTCGATCGATGGCGCAGCGGCGACGGCATCGATGCTGGCGCTTGTGTCGATCCATTTGCCCGCATAGCCATAGCCGGGCACCGCGAACAGCATCTTCGGTGCGACCTGGCCCAGCCGATCGCTCGCGCCTGCCGGCCCGAAATCGGGCGAGCACGAGGCCCAGATCGCGCCGATGGCGGCGGCGGCGAGATAAAGCGCGATGGCCTCCACATCGTTGGTGACGATGGCGGCGATGCGGTTACCCGGGCCGATGCCATCGGCTTGGAGCGCCTGCACCATGCGGGAGACGAGATCATGCAGTTCCTTCCGCGTCAGCACCCGGCGCGTGCCGTCGTCACGATGGGCGATCAGGGCAATCCGCTCGTCTGGCTCCGCAAGCAGGTTTTCGGCATAGTTGAGTTTCGCTTCGGGAAAGAAGCGGGTTTTGCGGAGATGACCGCCCGGTTCGACAACCGTTGTGCCCTTCTCTCCTATGATATCGAGGAAGTCCCACAGGCGTGAATGGAACTGTTCCGGTTCATCGACGGACCAGCGGTGCAAGGCCGCATAGTCGTCAGGATCAAACCCGGCCTCGCGGGCGAACCGCGCCAGATTGCTGTTCACGATACGCTTCGCGTCAGGGGTCCAAAGGATTTCGCCAATGTCAGACATGCTTTACCCCATGGGAAGGAAAGGTCATCGGGCAGTTCGAGGTCGAGGAGCGCGGATTTAAGCTCTTGCTATGGGCGTCGAGGACGAGAGACTGGGTTACGCCGCCGAGCGCCTGCCGCAACACGAAATTCAGCGCGCCAAAGCTTGGAATTTCGTAGCGCGTCACGTCCTCGTCCACAAGACCGCCGAAATGGCTTTGACGCATTGAGGCGTCACGAACGCAGCAATAGCGGATTGTCGCGCTGTCGTCGCTGCGGGAATGGCCTATCTTGCGCAATTTCCCTACGGGAGCGCACCAGTCGGGTAGCAATTGCTCTGATGGGTGGCACAATAATCTTTTACTTCACAACAAAACTCGAGGCGAAACAACAAGGGAGCGTCACGTCATGAGCGCCGGTCGGAAGCCACCTATATCAGAGCATGTCGCCACGCGAGGGCAAAACGCCTCCGAATTTCTTCACCGGTTTGGTCTTATCAGTTCGTCCAACACGTCGATCGAAATTTCGGGCAGCGATCCTGTCGTGCCCTCGTCGTTTATGATTGGAAGCGCTGCAGCTCAGGCCGTTATGGCATCTGCGAGCGCGGCTGCCGATTTTTACGAACTGCGCGGTGGCTTGGCGCAGCATCTGTCTGTATCGCTGCAGCATGCG
Source organism: Brucella sp. IR073 (assembly GCF_049065735.1). Classification (NCBI taxonomy): domain Bacteria; kingdom Pseudomonadati; phylum Pseudomonadota; class Alphaproteobacteria; order Hyphomicrobiales; family Brucellaceae; genus Brucella; species Brucella sp. IR073. Next base: position 2,166 of record NZ_JBAKHD010000015.1, on the reverse strand, counting down.
GTCACCGAATGCCGCAGCGAGCGCCACCTTCGCATCAATGAGGGTCCGGCTCCGCAATTGTGGGACGCTGTCGCGGGCGCATATCAATGCAAGGACGGAAATTTCGTCCGAATCCATACCAATTTTTTGCATCATCGAAACGGCATCCTTGGGCTGCTGCAATGCGAACCGGATCGAAGCGCCGTGATGAGCGCCTTGGAAAAATGGAATGCGCTCGATTTCGAAATAGCCGCAACGACTGTGGGGTTACCCGTCGCAATGATACGCTCCTTCGATGAATGGGATGCGTCCGAACAAGCACTCGCACTTGCCAATGAGCCCTTGATCAGAATTGACCGCCTGACCGATGCTCCACCGGCAATATTGTCGTTACATGATAGACCGCTGCAAGGGATAAAAGTCATCGAGCTGACCCGCATCATCGCAGGCCCGGTTTGCGGGCGCGCCTTGGCTTCGCACGGTGCTGACGTCCTGCGCCTCATTGGCCGCGACGTGCCGACAATAGACGCGCTCGACATCGACACGGGGCATGGAAAGCGTTCGGCTTATACCGACTTGGATAATGTCGAGGATCTGGAAAAATTACATGAGCTCATATCCGAGGCCGATATATTTCTGCACTCTTATCGGCCTGATGCGCTGGACAAATATGGCTTGGACGCCGAGACATTGCTCGCACGCAATCCGCAGCTGGTTTATGCATCTCTGTCGGCATATGGCCCAAGAGGACCATGGGCAAACCGGCGCGGTTTCGATTCGCTCGTCCAAGCGGCAAGCGGATATAATGTGGCTGAAGGCCAAGCCTTCGGCGACGAAATCCCTCGCCCACTGCCTGCCCAGCTTATCGACCACGCCACAGGCCATTTTCTTGCATCCGGAATAATCAACGCGCTCGCGCAGCGGCATGTGCAGGGAGGCGGGTGGAAGGTTCACACATCCCTTGCGCGAACGGCGCATTGGGTGAAATCCTTAGTGCGTTTCACGTTTTGACGGAAACGTAACCAGCGTTTGCGAAGTAGTTCCGACATTCGCCGGGTTGGATGCCTTCGACAAGATTTCCGATGTGTCGCCAAGTATCTTCGATGGTACGCTTCTGTGCGTCACGCATCCAATGCTTGATCTTGGCGAAGGTCTGTTCGATTGGATTGAGATCGGGCGAATAGGGAGGTAGGAACCAAAGCCTTGCGCCGGCCGCACGGATCATTTGCCGGACGGCTGTCCCTTTATGGGAACCAAGATTGTCCATTATGACAATGTCTCCTTCCTTCAACGCGGGAAGGAGCAACTGTTCGACATAAGCGCGGAAGCTTTCGCCGTTGATCGGTCCATCGAAAACGCAAGAAGCGGTGAGTTGGTCGCAGCGTAGCGCGCCGAGGAAGGTCAGCGTGCGCCAGTGACCATGCGGGGCGAAGCTGCGTAAGCGTTTGCCTTCCGGTCCCCAGCCTCGGAGCGGGGCCATGTTGGTCTTGATCCAGGTCTCGTCGATAAAGACCAGCCGCGCCGGATCGAGACCGCGCTGCCATGAACGCCAGCGCTTTCGCCGCCGTGCAATGTCGGCACGAGCTTGCTCAAGGGCGAATATCGTTTTTTTTGAAGCTCAGGCCCTCGCGCCGCAGGAACAGCCACACGGCATTATGGGAAACCTGTACTCCACGCGCTGCCAACTCATCTTTCAACCGATGGAGCGTTAAATGCGATGTCTCATTGATCCGTTCGATGATGAAGGCGCGATGTGGTTCGAGGGTGGGCTTGCGATGGCCGCCTATCTTGGCTGGAGCGACCGAGCCAGTGGCGCGGTGGCGTTGCGACCATTTTACCGCCGAAGAAACCGCAATGCCGAACCGCGCTGCAACGGATCGGCAGCTCTCGCCACCCAAAACCGCAGCCACTACCCGCTCCCGAAGATCATTGGAAAGAGGTCTCGTCATTCAATGCTGGCCTCCAACCCAGCCAGCATCTTGAATCACAAAGCAAGCTTAATGGGAATCCCCCGCGATTCTGTTAAGCTTTGAAATGCTCTAGGGCGTAGTGACAATTTAATGATTTTACGATTCCCAAGGAATGGCAAATCAGATTCAACACTGGCTTTTGGAGGCTGGTGTGGAAGGCGAGATACTTCGGGATGATCAGTGGGAGCGGCTACGGGACTTTGTACCGGGCGGGCGT
>NZ_JBAKHD010000014.1:0-37070 GCF_049065735.1 Brucella sp. IR073 | reverse complement strand
CAGACATCAACCGTCTTCGCGCCCGCCTCCTGCTCCTTCAATATCCCGATGATCTGTTCTTCCGTGAACCGTGAACGCTTCATTCGTCCGTCTCCTCGTTGTGACGGACTCTACCAAAATCTGGAGGAAGTTCAGGGTCTCAGGTCACCTTCGGTGTGATCGGCGGCGGGCAAGCAGCGCACAGAAATACTCAAAGCGACAGACGGTCGATCGAAGAGTCAAGAGTCTTAAGAGTCTTGGGAACGATAGAAGAGCGATGCCGTTATTCTGCGCGACTGCAGCACTGAAGATCGGCTATTTGTAGCCCCCACCTCAACTACCGAATGTATCAATTAGCTTGAGCTCGCAATAATTGCATGATATGAATCATCCATTGTTCAATGTGGCCGATGATCCGCCACGCATATTTTGATTGATGTTTCAGCCCGTTGCCGGGCGCCTTTTCGATTGGGCGCATGGCGGGGCGAGAGGGGATATTATGATTGGTTTGCAGGCAATTGCAGCTGCGTTTCGTAAGCTATTTGTTTTGAACGGCACGGCATGGTCAGCGCGCTTCGCGGCGATGGCCCTCGTGCTTACCATTTTGCCTAGGCTCTTGACCTCTTTCGCTCACATTGGGCGCGCGCTGCGACTCGCATCAGTGTGGCGAGGCAGGGGAGCCTCGTCGCGCCAATCCAGATCGTTTTCCGCCAAACAACACCGGAGTATTGGCTTTCTGCAGTTCGCAGTAGCCGTCGTGGCGCTGCTCGTCTCAATCGCGGCGCGGGCACAAGATGTGCCGACATGTGATCAAGTCGTAGGTGAAGGTGCTATAGATGTCTTAATGTACCCTCTGACTCCATCCCCGCCTGTCTCGCAAGGTACGCAAACTACTGTGGAGTTCTTTTCACCCGGCTCACTCGATGTATTTGTAGCATATGGTGATATTTACGCCAATGGTCTCGTCGTCGGTCGGGGAGACACGTTCGACACCTGCACCGACCAGCGTGCCTACAATTGTTTGTTCTGGAAGGGGCAACTGCCGTCAGGCGATTTGGATGTATGGGTGCGGGGCTATGCGAGCAACAATCATTATACAGGGGAAATTATTTGCTATCAAGACTCCAATGACGCTCCTTACACGGTCATTCCCCCCAGCTCCACACCAACCGTACATCTTGACGTGCAGCCGGAAGACGGCAGCACGTTCGGTGACACGGTGACGATGACCGCGACCTTCAGCAACCTCAACGGCCAAAGCGTCGACGGCCAGAGCGTCGACTTCTACGACGGAGGTACGAAGCTCGGCTCGGCCAATGTCAGTGGCACGACGGCGACCTATCCGACCAGCGCGCTCACCGCCGGCAGCCATAGCCTGAAGGCGCATTATAACGGCAATGGCAGCACGCTCAACGCTAACGATTCCAATGTCGTCAATTATAGCGTGAGTAAAGCGACGCCGACGGTTGACCTCGGCGCCCAGCCGCAAAGCCCCAGCACGTTCGGTCAAACCGTGACGCTGACGGCGACTTTCGATCAGGACAGCTTGCACGGCCAGAATATCGATGGCGACACCGTCGATTTCTACGACGGGGCCACGAAGCTCAATGCCGACCCAGTCAAGATAACTGGCGGGCAGGCGCAATACCTGGCCACCGGGCTGGCGGCGGGCAGCCATACATTCAAGGCGCATTATAACGGCGACGCCAACCTCAATGGAAACGATTCCACTCCTGTCAATTATACCATAAACAAAGCGACGCCGAAGGTGATCCTCACGCCCCAGCCGTCAAGCCCCAGCACATACGGTCAGACCGTGACGCTGACCGCCACATTCGATGCGGACAGCCTGCATGGGCAGGACGTCAATGGCGACACCGTCGATTTCTACGACGGCCAGACCAAGCTGAATCCGAAGCCGGTTCCCATCACCGGCGGGCAGGCGCAATATCCGACAAGCACGCTCACAGCCGGCAGCCACACACTCAAGGCGCACTATAACGGTGACGCCAACCTCGTTCCGCAGGATTCGGATCCTGTGCCCTATAGCGTCGGTGGCAAAACGACGACGACGAGTCTGTCGATTACACCGTCTTCCACCACAGTCGGCACTGTGGTGACGCTGACCGCCACGGTGACGCCGGCCACCACTGGCACCGTCTATTTCTGCGAGGCCGCAGCCAAGCTGTGCACCGATATCAATCGCATCGGCGAGGCGCAGCTCGACAACGGAACGGCAACGCTCAAATTCTTTCCCGGCATCGGCAGCTATTCCTACACGGCGCAATTCGCCGGCACGCAGGAATCCGCGGCATCGACGTCGAGCGCAGAACCGCTCACCGTGACCGGCAAATACGCCACCAACGCCACGCTCGGCACGCCCACCGGCAATGGCCCTTACAGCCTTCCGGTGACGGTAAACGGCGTCGTACCGTGGCCGGTCAACCTTTCGCCCACCGGCCAGGTGAACATCATCGATACATCGAACAACCAGCAGCTCGGCAGTGCGCAGTTGCCTACCGCGTCAAAGCGCGAGCTGAATCTCCCGACGGCGCAGACCCTGACGGTCGGCAAGAACCCGCAAGCAATCGCGTCAGGATCCTTCGATTATTATTATAACGCCAGTCTTGCCGTGGCAAACGCGGACGACAAGACCGTCACGATCTATCCCGGCGGGGGCAATGGCAAGGTGTGGGATACTCCGCGTACGACGTTGCAGGTTCCCAATGCGCCGACGGCGCTGACGCTGGCCGACTTCAACAATGACGGCAATTTGGATGTGGCCGCCGGCAATGGCCCCCAGGTGAGCATCTATCTCGGCAACGGCGATGACACCTTCGGATCGGCGAAGAATACGCCCTTTGCCGATACGTCCTACGGGACGAGCCTGGCCATGGCGGTCGGCGATTTCGACGAGAACGGCACGCTCGATCTCGCCGTGCCGGCGTACAATGGCTTCTCGGGGGCCGGTGCGGTGATGGTCCTGCTCGGCGATGGCAGCGGCGGCTTCACGGCGAAGGACCCTATCCTGAGCGGCCAAGTGACCGACGCGGTCGCGACCGGCGTCTTTACCGCCAGCGGTCATCTGGATCTGATCGTGGCCAATCAGTTTGATAGCACGGTCAATTTCCTCATGGGCAATGGCAACGGCACCTTCCAGCCGGCGGTGCCGGCGACGACGGACTCTTCCTATTACCCCGAGTTGGTGGGGGTGGCGGACTTCAATGCCGATGGCATGCTGGATTTCGCGGTGGGCAGCCGTGGCGCTGGATCCAACAGCGCGGTTCGAGTCTATCAGGGTCATGGCGACGGCACCTTTACCCTGAAGGCCACCAACACATTCACCGTGCAGAATGCCGAAGTGAGGCTTGCGGTCGGTGACTTCAATGCCGACGGTCATGCCGATTACGGCGCGGCTGTCGGTCAAGAGATCCAGGTCTGGTTGGGCGATGGAAATTTCGGGTTTACGGCGGGTGCATCGGCAACACCGGGGCAGGATCCACTCTCCATCACCAGTGCCGACTTCAACAATGATGGGATCGCCGATCTGGCGACGGGCAACTCAACCAGCAACAATGCGACGATCGTGCTATCGCAACCAACCGAAGCGGTGAGCGTGACGGTAAACAATGTGCCGCAGCCGATCGGGACAGGCACGCACAATGTGCAGGCCCATTACGTAGGCGACACGCACTTCAATCCAGTCGATTCCAATACGCAGCCGCTCACCGCTGTGAAGGCAACGCCGACAATGCACCTCACCCCCCAGCCGCCAAGCCCCAGCACGTTCGGCCAGACCGTGACACTGACCGCGACCTTCGACCAGGACAGCCTCCACGGGCAGAAGGTCGATGGCGATACCGTCGATTTCTACGACGGCCAGACCAAGCTCAATACCGACCCGGTCAAGATAAATGGCGGGCAGGCGCAATATCCGACGAGCACGCTCGCAGCCGGCAGCCATTCACTCAAGGCGCATTATAACGGCGGCGCCAATCTCAACGCGGCGGATTCGAGCCCGGTCTCCTACACGGTGAACAAAGCGACGCCGACGGTGAAGCTCAACGCCCAGCCGCCAAGCCCCGGCAAATACGGCCAGACCGTGACGCTGACCGCGACCTTCGACCAGGACAGCTTGCACGGCCAGAAGGTCGATGGCGACACCGTCGATTTCTACGACGGCCAGACCAAGCTGAATCCGAAGCCGGTCACGATCAGCGGCGGGCAGGCGCAGTACCCGGCCAGCGGGCTGGCGGCGGGCAGCCATACATTCAAGGCGCACTATAACGGCGACGCCAACCTCAATGGAAACGATTCCAACACCGTCCCCTATATGGTTGGCGGCGCGCCGGGCACGCTCAAGCTCTCAGTCGGGCCGCAGCCGAGCGTGAGCGTCGGCACGATGGCGACATTGACGGCGACGATCACGCCGGCGACCACGGGCACCGTCTATTTCTGCGAAACGGCGGCGAAGCTGTGCACCGATATCAACCGCATCGGCGAGGCGCAGCTTGACGGCAAGGGAACCGCGACGTTCAAATTCTTCCCCGGCATCGGCAGCCACTCCTATACGGCGCAGTTTGCCGGCTCGAATACGGTCGCTTCTACGACCTCCAACACGGCGCCGCTCACGGTGACCGGCAAATATGCCAGCGCGACGGCGACCGGCAAGGTGACGGGCAATGGGCCCTACAGCATTCCGGTGACGGTGAGCGGCTTTGCCCCGCCGACGGCGAAGCTCGCACCGGGCGGCGTGGTCGACATTATCGACACCACCGTCACTCCCAACCAGACGCTCGGCAGCGCCACGCTGAGCGGCGCCGCGGTGGATGGCGTATCGGCCAATCCCCAGAACCTGCCAGCCGGCAGCTCGCCCTATTCGATCGCGGCCGGTGATTTCAACAGCGACGGCATCGCCGATATCGCCGTCGCCAACTCCGCCGACAAGACCGTCACCACCTATATCGGCACGACCGACGGCAAATTCGCGCCCTCGCCGAAGACCTGGGGCACGAGCGGCACGCCCTATCCCATCGCGGCGAGGGATTTCGACAATAACGGTACGGTCGATCTGGCCATCGGCAACAGCTCCAACCTCACCGTATTCGCCGGAGACGGACAGGGCAATTTCGACCATGGCGGCGTCAACACGGCGGTGAGCGACTTCGTGGGTTTGGTACCAGGCGATTTCGACAATGACGGCATTCTCGACATCGCGGTCATCCACACATCGAGCACGCAGGTCTATCTCGGCAACGGCAAGAACGGATTTACGGCGGCCGCAACATCGGCGCCCTATGGCAGCGACAACAGCCACTATGCTTTCGGCGCGGCCGCCGGAGACGTCAACAAGGACGGCACGCTCGACCTGATCATGCCCGACGGCAATGGCGGGAATATTTGGGTCCTGCTCGGGGCGGGAGACGGGACCTTCAAGGGTAGCCCGAACCACTATAACACCGCGGGCGCAACTGTGCAGACGGTGACTCTCGCCGATTTCGATGACAACGGCACGCTCGATTTCGCCGCCACCGTTGAGAATTACAGCACCAACACCGTCGTAGCGTTCTATTCCGGAAAGGGCGACGCGAACGGCACCTTTACCCAAGAGACCTCCGCCACCATCGATCTGGGCGCCAGCTACCTCAATGCCTCGGTCGTGGCCGGCGATTTCAATGCCGACGGCCTCGCCGATGTCGCGGTGGCCCGGCACCAGAGCAACACGCTTGCGGCCGAAATCTTTACCGGCAACGGGCAGTGGAAATTCACGAGTGCCGCACAATTCACGCCGGGAAGCTGGGCGGTGTCGCCAATCGTGGCCGATTTCAACGGCGACGGCTTCTCGGACGTCGCCGTGGCCAATGTCGGCAGCGCCAATGTGTCGGTGGGTTTCGTGCAACCGACGGTGACAATAAACGTGACGGCGAGCAATGTCGCCGTTCCCGTCGGCGCGGGCACGCATGACGTCCTGGCCCGGTATGAAGGCGACGCGCATTTCAACATGCGCGATTCTGCTACCCTCCCGCTCACCGGGAAGGCGCCGCCGACGGTCACGCTTTCACTGCCCAAACAGGTGGTTGTAGGCAATGAGGTCTTGCTGACGGCCACGGTGACGGATGGAAATACGCCGGTGACGCAGGGCACCGTGTATTTCTGCCAGTACCAAGCCAAGCTGTGCACCGATATCAACCGGCTCGGCGAGGCGCAGCTCACCGCGCCCCATGGCACGGCCACGCTGACCATTCGCCCGGGCATCGGCGCCACCGGCGCCTATCAGTACATCGCCGTCTTTGCCGGCACCACGGCCGAGCCGGCGGGCGTTTCCACCGCGCAGCCTCTTTCGGTGCGCGGCGCCTACGCCACGATAACCACGCTGGGCAAACCAACCGGCAACGGCCCCTATAGCGTGCCGGTCACGGTCAGCGGCATCGTCCCCCCAACGGCGGACCTCGCGCCATCCAAAACCGTCGATATCCTCGACACTAACAATAGCGGCTATCTCCTCGGCACCGCGACGCTGCCCGGCACCAAAGCCGCCACCGACCTCATTGTCGCCGGCACCGCGACGCTCGCCGCCGGCGCACAGCCCAATTCCATCGCAACAGGCGATTTCAACGCCGACGGCATCGATGATCTGGCCGTGGCCAACCATAACGACAACACCATCTTCATTTATCTCGCCGGCAGCAACGGCACCTTCCCCCCAGCGCCGTCTTCGACGATTTCCAATGTCAGCGGCGCCCGGCCTATCGCGGTCGGCGACTTCACGAATGACGGCAAGCTCGATCTCGTCGCCGGCGCCAATTCCAACCTCAGCGTCTTCACCGGCAGCGGCACCGGAACCTTCAACACCCCGCCGGTCAACAGCCCGGCGAGCGACTTCGCCGCCTTCGCGGTCAGTGATTTCAATCTCGACGGCAAGCTGGACCTCGCCGTCGTTCATAGCGCCACTCTGCAGGTTTATCTCGGCAACGGCGCCGGCAGCCTTACCGCGACCGGCACCCCGGTGCCGCATGGCAGCGATATGGCGAATTATGCCACCAATGCAATCGCCGCCGATTTCAACCAGGACGGCAAGCCCGACCTGATCATGCCCGACGGCAATAGCGGCAATGTCTGGGTCATGCTCGGGCAGGGCACCGGGACTTTCGAAAGCGATTACAGCCAGTTCGCACTCGGCGAAACCACCACCTCGGTCGCCGTCGCCGACTTTGACACCGATGGCCGGCTCGATTTCGCCGCCAGCGTCGAGAATTATAGTAGCGCCGGTTTCATCGCCGCATTCAAGGGCAGCGGCGACGGAAAGACGTTTACCAGGCAAGACACCGCCAACTATTCCATCCCCGCCTGGCAGAACAGCAATCTGGCCGTCGGCGATTTCAATGCCGATGGCTTGGCCGATATCGCTGCCGCGATTTACAATAGTACCACCTCCAGCACCGTGCAGCCTCTCATCGGGGCGGGCAGCGCATGGACCTTCACGCCGGCAAAGGACGCGGCGATACAGCCTCAAAACAATGCGATGTCTCCCGTGGTCGGCGACTTCAACGGAGACGGGTTCAGCGATGTGGCCGTCGCCAATCCGGGCAGCAACAGCGTGAGCGTGGGACTGCTCGAACCCATCGCGACGCTGAGCGCCACGGCGAGCAATATCAGCGTGGTCGGCACCGGCACCCATGCCGTCCAGGGCCATTATGAGGGCGACGGCGTGTTCGCCCCCAGCGACAGCACCGCCACCATGCCGGTTCCCGCTGAGCCGGTGACTGTCCAGATGACCATGCAGCCGGCGGACGGCACGCCGGTGGAGGCCAACCAGGACCTCCCCTTGACCGTCACCCTGGCGCCGGCGACCGCGCAGGACCATTCGGTCGACGATCTGCTGGTGACCATCACCAACAAAACCACCGGCGAGCAGATCGGCCAGCCGCAGCATCCTTCGAAAGGGGCTGTCAATGTGACCATCCAGGCATCCCAGCTCCAGCAAAACGCCAAGAACCAGATCGAGGCCTCCACACCGGGCAATGATTATTTCACTGCCGCCTCGGTCACCAACACATACCCCGTCGGGATGCAAAACACGCCCCAGCCGACAGGCCGTGGCAAATGACGAAAAGCCGCCGACGTCTCAGTGATGTGGCGGCTCAAGAGCAATCGATATAGGGGGTGGAACAAGAGATACTGCAAAGCAAAGACGTATAAATTTATCATTTCAAAGCTATCGCAACGATAGCCTATGGAGGTTTTTCCATGCGTAAGAGTTTCTGGGTTTCAATATTGATGACAGCGATGGCGGCGGGGTTCGCTCCGATCGCCGAGGCGGCTCCGACCGCTACCACGACTGCATTATCGGCCGCGCCCACTGGGACGCAGCCTCTGGGCACCGTCATTACTTTGACCGCGAAGGTGATGGCTGGCGTTACGCCGGTCACGAAAGGCACGGTCAAGTTTTGCATCGGCACTGCAGACTTGAAGAAGTGTAACGGCCACGCATTGCTCGGCACGGCGCAGATCAGCAGCACGACTCCGGGCGACGCCACGCTGAAGCTCGTCCCGCCGCTCGGTGCGAACAACTACTACGCCGTGTTTCTGCCGACGACTACGGATGCTTCCTCGGCTTCCCCGGTAGCGACCGTGACTATCAATGGGGGCAAGAGCACGACGGCGATCAAGCCGTCATCGGGCAGCGAGGGTAATTACACGCTGTCTGCCGAGGTGAGCGGGATCGGCGGAAAAGCTGCGCCGACGGGCACGGTGGCCTTCCAGGACGCGAGCAATAATCTCACCACGATCGCGACCGCAACGCTCAGCAACCCATCCCCGCCGACCGCCGCGTTTGCCTTCCCGTCCTATGTTTATTCGTCCTTCAGCAGTCTCACGCAGGACGCGGCTTTTGCGGATTTCAACAATGACGGCTACCGCGACGCGGCCTTGCTCAGCAATAATAACACGGGACTGGGGGTCCGGGGAAACGTCGCCACGATTTATCTCGGCGGCGCCGATGGAACGCTGACGCTGAAAACCATCGTTCCCCTGGCTCTCGATCCCGATGAATCGATACAATATGATGCGAACAACATCGTTGCCGGCGACTTCAACAATGACGGTTTGCTCGATCTGGTGATCGGTTACCGTATGTCCAAGGCGATTGCCGCATTCCAGGGCGCGGGTGACGGCACTTTCACGGGACCCAAGCCCCAGGCATCCACCGCCGGCAATACGTATGGGCTCGGCGTCGGCGATTTCGACAGCGACGGGGTTCTCGATCTAATTGTCCTCAACACTAAGGACGGTAGTACTCCCGGAAACCTTCAGTTTTTCAAAGGCAATGGCGGTTTTGGGTTCACGAAGACCGGAAATCCGATCACGGCAGCCGCGGATCCCGCCAATGTCGATGTGGCGGATCTGGACGGGAACGGTGCGCTCGACGTAGCCATCACAAATGATAGCGACAGCGGTCCGGGCGAACTGATTGCGATGCTCGGCCAGGGAGACGGTACATTTACCGCCACGGCAGGTTGGACGCAGACTGCCGGCAGCTATCCGGGTGAACTCGTAGTCGACGATTTCAACGAAGACGGACAGCCGGATGTCCTGGTCGCCAATGCCGGCGAGAAGAGCGTGACGCTGTTCTACGCAAAAAACCCGGCGGACGGAACCTTCCCGACATCGAAGACTTTCGCCAATGTGACGAGCAACCATCCGGACGATGTTGCAAGTGCCGACTTCAACGCGGACGGTTTTCTCGATTTCGCCGTCGCGGATGCCGACGGCAATAGCGTGACGGTGCTTCTCGGCCAGTCGGGAGGACAAGCCTTCACTCCTTCCACGACGATTTCGACCGGTGGTTTTCCAGACCAGCTCGCAATCACCGACCTCACCACCGACGGTGTGCCCGATCTCGCCATCAAGAAGGCGCAGGACAACAGCCTTGAGATCCGGCCTACGGTCCTAGCCACGTCGGCGACGGCCACGGCGGCCGGCGTCTCGGTCGTCGGCACCGGCTCTCATAACATCGTAGCGAGTTATGCCGGCGATCCCACCTATGCGGCGTCGGCCTCGCTCACAGACGTGCCCCTGACGGCTGAGAAGGTGCCGACGGTGCTCACGCTCGATCCGCCGGTCCCGTCGACCATTATCAGGGGACAGACCGTAACGTTCACCGCCCGCCTCTCGCCCCACCAGGTGCAAGGGCACGAGGCTACCGGGGAGGTCGCGTTTAGCGGCTCCTGGGGAGGACGTCCTCTCGGCAGCGCACCCTTGGTCAACGGTGTCGCCACGCTCACGACAACCGTGAGCGAGGGTGTGGGCAACTATACGATCTCGGCCACCTATCCCGGCGATGCGAATTTCGCAGCTCCCACGGGACAGACAAAGCCGCAACCGCTCAAGATCAACCCGGCACCGCAGCCCACGACGACGAGCCTAACCCTCACGCCCGTGACGGGCACACCTGGCCTAAGCAATCTCGTTACGCTGCAAGCCACAGTCAAAACCGTCGCAGGCCAGCCCGTTACGAGCGGCACCGTAAACTTCTGCGCTGTGTTGGCGCGCTTCTGCACAGGCGCGAATCTGATCGGTTCGGCGCAACTCGATCAATCGGGAACCGCAACGCTCGACACTTATCTGGTGGGCCAGGCCGCCAACTGGTTCCGTGCCGAGTTTGTGGGGACTGTTGCGGCGCTGCCCAGCAATTCGGATCCCGAATCTGCGCCCGCGGTGCCGACCGGGCGGTATGCGACGACGACGGCCATGGCGCCGGACCCGGACGGAAGCGCCGGCAATTGGACGCTCTACGCCACAGTGACCAGCAGAGGCGGAGCCTTCCCGCAGGGGGATGTTACATTCCTTGACGAAAGCAACACGGCCAATGGGAATCCCTGGCCGCTCGGCACTGCCTCGCTCGGTGCCCCAACGGCGCCGACATTCGGCTTCGACACCGAGAAGCCCGTTGCGGCGGGGGCGAGCCCGGCTGCCATTGCGGTGGACGACTTCAACTCAGACCACCATCTTGATCTCGCCTCCGCCAGTCCCACGGACGGCAAGATATATTTGCTCAAAGGCGACGGCAGCGGAAATTTCTCTGCCTTTCCGACCGCCTCCTTGCCGCTGGCAGGAGTCCAGTACGTCGTGGCGGCGGATTTCGACGCCGACGGCAAGATCGACCTGATGGCAGCCGACCCCGCCAACAAAAAGGTCGTGCCCTATAAGGGCGATGGCGCGGGCGGGTTTACCCAGCAACCACCTCAGGATGCCGGGACCGCGCCCACTGCCATCGCAGTGGCGGATGTGGACGATAATGGCACCCTCGACCTGGCTGTGGTGAGCCGTGCGGAAGAGAAGGTTGGAGTGCTCCTCAACGAGGGCAGCTTCACTTTCTCGCCCGCGAGCGGCTCTCCGTTCGCGCTGGAAAGCGGTGCTGCGCCGCAGTCCGTTACCGCCGGCGATTATGACCGCGATGGAGCCATGGATATCGTGGTGGCCGACACGGGCAAAGGCGACATCGCCTTGCTGAAGGGGAATGGCGATGGAACGTTCACGCCTCCGACCTATCAAGCGATGAATCCGGCTCATAATCCGCAATTCATCATAACGGGAGATTTCGATAACAACGGGTATCCGGATCTTGCCACGGCCAACAATGATGCAACGGTGTCGGTGCTGCTGAATACGGGTCTGTTCTCCTTCCACCAGCAGCCGGATGTAACAACCGTCACTGGCGGGCAATCGAAGGCGCTCGCCGGCGGAGACTTCAATGGTGACGGAAAGCAGGACCTTGCGGTGTCCGATGGGGCTAAGAATCTCCTGACCGTTTTGCTCGGCAACGGTGACGGTACTTTCCGAACCCCACCAGCCAATAGCCCGCCCGGCGCCGCAGCCGGCGGTTTTGTCGTGGTGGGAGATTTCGACGAGAACGGTCAGCTTGACGCGCTCATGGCCACCGCGAGTGCCAATGGACGGCTCATCCGGCCGCTGATCACCACCTCGGCGCAGGCAGAGCTCACGAATGTCGCGATAGCCGGCCCGGCAAGCGGCCAGCATAATATCGGCGCGAGCTATGCAGGAAATGCGCAATATCTGCCCAGCAAGGCAGAGGCGACCAAATCGCTCGCTACGGCACCCTTGACCATGCAGGTGGATGCATATGCGAATCCGTCGGACCCAGCTCCCGGCGAGCCTGTAATCATAACGGCTCAGGTCGTTCCGCCGCCGAATGGTTCCACCCAGGGCCACACCTTTACCGGAAGGCTGCAATTTGTGAACCACACCAACAACGACGCGGTGCTGGACGAAATTCAGGTAACTCCGACCGGGCTCGCAGCCTACAAGACAACAAGTGGGGATCTTGTGACAGGTGCCAATACCATTGTCGTCAATTATCTCGATGACCCGAATTTCACAGGCTCGGGTCAGGTGACGGTCACCGTGCCCGGTGAAGCCGAATCAGACGCGGTAAAGTAAAAACGGATGCTGGCGGCTCCGTCGATATTGCGGGGCCGCCTTACACTATTTCACTTTTGACGGAAATGCCGGGCGGCTCTCATCCCATTCCGCGCAGCGGCAGGTACCTCAACGTCGCCTAGGCGACCACCTCTACCCCGCCAAGCGGGAGCGGAGAACGCCAACCTATCTGACCCTAGCGTTCTTCTTCCCTACATTCGAATCCATCTGCTGTCATCCTTTCCCTTAGAGCCTGCCAGAGATAATCGGAAACGGTTCTCCCTGGGCCGTCATTCTCGGGCTTGTCCCGAGAATCTGCGACGTCATGGTTTGCCTGAACGGTAATTGTTTTGATTTTCTTATGGCAGATTCTCGGGACAAGCCCGAGAATGACGGCCGGACGGCGGACGAGGCGTTATCCCGCCGTGCTTCAGTGAATTTCTGACAGACTCTAATCACAGTTGCGCACAAGAATTGCAAAAGAAGTGATACAAGTAAATGTCAAAGTATTTTATAAAAAAGTGCCGTCTCCCTCTAGACACCATTGTAATACTTTAATTTTTAAATATTAATTCTCATATTACGGAATAATACTCATATTCTAGCTCCTGCAGGCTGCGGGACATGCCGGCTGGAAAATCGTATTATGGAGAAAGAGGGGAGCATGAAGCACGGCAATGGCGTGAGGGGAAGGTTCTGTCTCCACCGAAGGGCGGGATGCCCTAAGGTTCCCGCGCCGCGCCAGCGGGCGCGATTGAAATGGCTTTGCGCGGTTTCGTGCCTGGTGTTGGCTATTACTCTCACAGGAAGGTCTTCTTCGTATGCCGCTGATTTAACATGGTTGGGAACCACGGATAACAAGTGGTATACCGGCACGAACTGGACGGGAGGGGTGGCTCCGAACGATACGGGCACCGACTCGGTGACCTTCGACAAGGGGGCGTCGAATATGAACACGACAATCGTCACGGATATCTATGCCTGGGGCGCCCAGTCGATGACGTTTAATGCCGATGCGCCGGCTTTCACCTTTAAACTGACGGCGACGGCATCCCCACCGGGCGATTACGGTTTAGGCTACACAGGCACTACCGGTGGTGGGATCAAGAATTTGTCGAGCTATAAACCGGTCTTCAATCTGACGGGCACCGACCTGAACAAAAATTTTACTTATTTGCAGATGTTGGGAGACGCTACGCTGGACAATGCAGTCGTGACCGTCGACGCGAACTCAGCGATGCTGTTTGACGACACCAGCACGGCTGGTACCGCCACCATCACCTTCGATGATCTCCCGAATCCGGCCGCCAAGGCAGGAACGGTAATATTTTTGGACAAAAGCTCGGCCGGAAATTCCACAATTACCGTGGGGCAGGTGTTTTTCGGCATTGGACTGGCGCCCTTTGGTGGTGGTGGCGGTGTTGATACGGGTTCCGAAGCGACCGCCGACAACGCGACGATCACAATAATCGGCAGCCAGGGCACGGCGCAATTCGGTGCCGACGCAAATGGGGGCGCCGCCCGGTTCATTCTCAACGTACCCGAAACCGCACCCGGCTTCGATATCTCCCAGCTTGACAACTACGCAATGAGTGTCGGCTCCCTGGAGGGCAAGGGCCCGGTCTATCTCGGCAGCAAGTTGCTTAGTGTCGGCGGAAACAACCTCGATGCGACGCTGGATGGCCCCATCAAGGATGGCGGTATAGCCGGCGGAACGGGCGGGAGCTTGGAAAAGGTGGGCACCGGTACCTGGACATTGACCAACACAAAAAGCACTTATTCGGGGGGCACCACGCTGAAGGGCGGCATTTTGTCGGTATCCGACAATGGAAATCTGGGTGCCTCTACCTCCAAATTGAGTTTCGACGGCGGACAATTGCAAGTCACCGGGAGTTTCACCGGGACGAGCCGCCCAGTCACCATGTCGGGCGACGGCACCATCGAAATCGCCAATACGGGCGGGACATTCGACCTTTCCGGCCAGATAGACGGGGGCGGCGATCTGACGAAGATCGGCGCCGGCACACTCATTTTATCCAGCCCTACCAACAGCGCGAATTTTTCGGGCGTGACGTTCATTGCCAACGGCGCGGTTTCCGTCGGCGCAGCCGGTAATCTCGGCACCGGCGGCATCACATTCGATACCGCCAAGACCACCGAGCATAGCCCTTCCGCGGCCTTGGTGGCCACTGGCAGCTTCGCTTATGACAAGGCAGTGGCGTTCAATACAGACGGCACGATCAGTGTCAGCAGTACGAACACATTAACCTTGGGCGGAGCGCTGAGCCAATCCGGCAACCTCACCAAGATCGGTACCGGGACGCTGGCGCTCGGCGGCACCAATACCGGCTATGGCGGCACGATGACCATCGCCAACGGCGTCCTGTCGGCCGGCGCGGCCGACAATCTGGCATCCAGCGGCATCATTTTTGATACCACCAAGACCACCGAGCAAAGTCCTACCGCCACCTTGCTGGCCACCGGCGGCTTTAACTATGACAAGACGGTGACGTTCAACACGGGTGGCATCGTCAATGTCCAGAACACCGCCGACACGCTGACGCTAGGCGGAAATCTCAGCGGCGGCAGCTCTACAGCCGGCCTGACGAAGATCGGCACCGGGACGCTGGCGCTGACAGGTACGAGCAACGACACGAGTTTTTCGGGCGCCGTGACCATCGCCAACGGCATCGTTTCAGTCGGTGCAGCCAATAATCTCGGTACCGGGGGCATTACGTTCGATACGACCGGCCAAGGCTCGGGGGCGACCGCGACCTTGCTGGCCACCGGCGGCTTCGCCTATGACAAGACGGTGACGTTCAGCACGGGCGGCATCATCAATGTCCAGAACAGTGGCGACACGCTGACGCTGAGCGGAAATCTCGGTGGTGGCAGCGCCACTGCCGGCCTGACGAAGATCGGCGCCGGGACGCTGGCGCTCGGCGGCACCAATACGAGCTATGGAGGCGTGGTAACCATCGGCGGCGGGACCGTTTCCATCGGTTCAAGCAACAATCTGGGCACTGGCGGTGTTGAATTCAACACGGGTGTCACCGGCGGCGGAACTTCCGCCACCCTCGTGACAACCGCTGCGGTAAATTATAGCGGACCGATCAAGCTCACCACTGACGGTGCGATCAACACCGGCGCCGACCTGGTTCTGAACGGGGCAAACCAGTTGCAGGGCAGCAAGACGCTGACCAAAGGCGGCACCGGCGACCTCATTCTCACCGGCGCGAACGGCAATTTTGCCGGCACCCTGCAGATCGATGAGGGCAATCTCCAGATCAATGACGGCGGCACGCTCGGCGCGGACAGCAACAACCAAAGCAAGATCAAGCTGAGCAATGCCGGGAATACACTCGAGTTCGGCAAGACGTCGGGGAGCTACACCTATGGCGGCAAGATCTCGGGTAACGGCGGGGTGACGCAAAAGGGCGCGGGCAGCACCATCACTTTGACCGCGGACAACGATTATGCCGGCGATACCAGCGTCAGCGGCGGAACGCTGATCATCCTGGGAGTCCAGACCGGGGCCAGCCAATCCATCGCCGATGTGAGCGGTAACAACGGCACGCTGAATATCCTGGGAAGCATCGACTCGGCTGTCACTGTTCACGATGGAGGCACACTGACCGGTGGCAATAACGGCACGCTGCCGGACACCCACGGCAAGATCAACAACAAGGTTACGATCGGTGACAAGGGCCACCTTCTGGTGCAGGACCCGCAAAGCCACGTAAAAACGCTTCACATCACCGGGGACCTCAATCTGAATCAGGGCTCCACCACGACATTCAATTATAGCGACAATCCCACCGGCGATCATGACGAACTGGCCATCAATGTCGGCGGCGCTTTGAACATCGCCCCGAATACGGAAGCGAATCTGGTTGTATCGACTGCTGTAACGCTCAGCCCAGGCTACTACGCCCTCATCAAGGCGGCGTCGGTGGATCCGAACAGTCAATTCAACGTGACCCTCCCATCGACTAGGGACGCGATCAAATATACAAGCAACGAGGTTCGGCTATACGTCCCCGGCAATGAGACCCTTAACGTCTGGGCTCCCGACGCGCTTGGAACGGAAGGCGGCTCGGGCATTTGGCAGGGGCCCGCGGGAAATTCAAACTGGACTGATCCGATACAGGATCAAAAAGGGCAGTACACGGACAAGTCCCTCGCAATATTCACGTCCCAGCCCGGCACGGTCAAGCTCGACTCGAGCAAGGGCGCGATCAACGCTGTAGGCCTGCAGTTCGGTGTCTCCGGCTATACTTTGGAGGCAAACGATCCGAGCAACCCGAATGACGTGCTGACGATGTGGCCGATGTCAAACTCCCAGCAGTTCAAGATCACCGTCAGCGATGGTGGCAATTCCAGGGGTATGATCGCGACGGTCAATGTTCCGCTTGTCGAAGCGAACGCCAACACGCAGCTGGTAAAGGGCGGAAGCGGTACGCTGGTGCTGGGCGGGGTCAACAAATATACCGGCGGCACGCTGATTCAGGGAGGGGTACTATCGATATCCAATGCCAACAATCTTGGCACCACCGGCACTATCACCCTCCAGGGCGGGACTCTCGAAAACACAGACGAAGTGACGCTCGACACCTCTCACAATATATCTATACAAAACGTTGCCGGTAACACATTGCAGACCGACAAGAACCTCACAGTTTCCGGCAAGATCTCCGGCACCGGCGCACTGAACAAGACGGGGGCGGCCAAGCTGATCCTCGCCAACGACAATAGCGGCTATAGCGGCCCCATCACCATCACCACCGGTACGATCCAGTTGAATGATGGCGCCAATCTTGGAACAGGCACGGTGAACGTGACCGGCAACGGCGTTCTGGCGTTCAATAATGCCAATGCCTTGACCATCGGCAATGTGATTTCCGGCACCGGCGCGCTGCAGCAGATTGCCGGCGGCACCACTACGATTACCGCCAATAACGACCTGTTCAGCGGCCCGACGACTATTTCGACGGGGACACTGCAGATCGGCAATGGCGGCAAGACGGGTACGCTCGGCAGCAGCGCCATCAATCTTGCCGGAGCCGACAGCATCCTCATTTTCGACCGCGAGGACACGCTGACGGCAGCCAACAGCATCGGCGGAAGCGGCAGTGTCCAGCAGAACGGCACAGGCATGACCGTGCTTTCCGGCCCCAACAGCTATACCGGCGCGACAACGGTCCAGAAGGGTACGCTGCAGGCCGGCAAAGCCGGAGCGTTCAGTTCAGCCTCGGCTTTCACGGTCGTGAAGGGCGCCACGCTCGATGCCAATAACTTCTCCGAAACCGTGGGTGCGCTCACCAATGCCGGCGATGTGCGGCTGAGCGGCCTCGACAACAACAACACCTTCGGCAATACGCTGACCGTCAAGGGCGATTACACCGGGCAGGACGGCACCGTCCATCTGAAGGCCGCGCTCGAAGGCGATAACTCCAAGACCGACCGGCTGGTCGTCAAGGGCAGCACGTCCGGTAATTCGAACCTGGCGGTCAAGAATGTCGGCGGCGGCGGCGCGCCGACCAAGGACGGCATCAAGGTCGTTGAGGTGGACGGCACATCGGGCGGCACTTTCGTGCTGAAGGGCGATTACACCTATCATGACCAGCCGGCGGTTGTCGCCGGTGCCTATGCCTACCGCCTCTTCAAGGGGAGTGACGGTCTGGGCAACACCAGCAATGCGGCGATCAGCGAGAGCGACTGGTATCTGCGCTCGGTCTCCATCAATCCGCCGCCTTGCACCGGCCCCAACTGCAACCCGCCCCCGCCGCCGCAATATCAGGCCGGCGTGTCGGTCTACGAGGCCTATGCTTCGGTGCTGCAGGAACTGAACGCGGTCGGCACCTTGCGCCAGCGCGTAGGCAACCGCTACTGGAGCGGCGCGGCCAACGCGAAAGTCGCCGAGGGTGACAGCGATGGCACCGCGGCTCCGGCCGGTGAGGCGGGCGCCGACATCAACACCGACACCTATGTCTGGGGCCGGATCGAGGGCGCGCATGGCCGTTTTGAGCCGCGCTATTCCACCAGCGCCACGCGCTACAATGTCAACACCTATGGCTTCGAGACCGGCATAGACGGCAAGCTCTATGAGACGGCGATGGGCAGCGTCATCGGCGGCCTCACCATGCATTACGGCTATGCCAAGGCCACCATGGGCTCGGTGCATGGCCAAGGCGGCGTCGACGCCAATGGCTATGGCTTCGGCGGCACGCTGACCTGGTATGGCGATGACGGCGTTTATGCCGATGCGGTGGCGCAGACGACCTTTTATACCAACGAC
Organism: Brucella sp. IR073; assembly: GCF_049065735.1. Taxonomy (NCBI): domain Bacteria; kingdom Pseudomonadati; phylum Pseudomonadota; class Alphaproteobacteria; order Hyphomicrobiales; family Brucellaceae; genus Brucella; species Brucella sp. IR073. Next base: position 18,355 of record NZ_JBAKHD010000014.1, on the reverse strand, counting down.
CTGACCTCGGACACCGCGCATCGCTCGCTGGCCAGCGATATCAACGGCTTCGGCTATGCGCTGAGCTTCGAAGCCGGCAAGCGCGTGGCGGTCACACCGAACTGGACGCTGACGCCGCAGGCGCAGCTGACCTGGTCGGCGGTGGATTTCGAGGGCTTCCGCGACACGTTCGGCGCACATGTTCGGCATGACCAGAGCGACAGCCTGAAAGGCCGGCTCGGCATGGCTGCCGATTACGGCCAGTCCTGGCGCGACGAACAGGGAAGGCTGACGCAGGCCAATCTCTATGCCATCGCCAATCTCAGTTACGAATTCCAGAAGGCGAGCAAGATCGTCGTGGCGGATGTGGCCTTCGCCACGCAGAACGACCGCTACTGGGGCGGCATCGGCGGCGGCGGCACCTATAGCTGGGCCGACGGCAAATACGCGCTCTATGGCGAGGTCACCGTCGACACCAGCCTCGAGCATTTCGCCGACAGCTACAGGCTCAGCGGGAATTTGGGGATGAAGGTGAAGTGGTAGTCATCCCTCAATGATTGAATATCATTGACTTAATCAAGTTATAGGTGTATAGCCGAACTCACTTGATACGTTTGTATATCCTCTACCGCTTTTGCGGGGCGGATTGCTCGATTTTTATAAAATCTTCGCCTCCTGGAATGCTTTCGATTAGCGGAAAAGCCTCCTCAACAATATCGGGCGGAGGCAAATGAGCAGGTGGAAGGCGAAGGTCCGGATTTGATTGCAAGTTTTCTTAAAAGAGTAAATATCATGGGTTATATTATGGGTTTGCGGCACATACCTCTATATGTTTACTATACGTATTCATTTATTATCCTAAAGTTCCTGATTAGAGTCATGGCGACAACCTTCGCGCGGCGCGAAGGAAGCACTCGGACGGCGATGCGCTGGGCAAGCCTGATGCTGCCGCTTGTCTGCTTCAGTCAGGCGCTCGCCGATGAACCCATTCCGGCCAAAACAGAGCTGACGATTGCATCCGGGCCAACCGAGGCCGCCGGGTCCGCGGCGACGACGGGCGCATCGAAAAAGGGTATCGCTGTCAATCTGGTCCAGTTGCCCGTCACTAGTCCGTATCCAATTGCAGTGGGCGATCTAAACAATGATCAAATCACTGACATAGCAACAGCAGGCAACGACACCAGCGCCGGACACACAGTCATAGCAGCATATCTCGGCACCCCTGATGGCAAATTCCAGCCGTCGCAACCGGACAATTATTTCCCCAACGCCTTCCCAATGGCCATTGTGGATAATAACGGTCTTGCTGTCGGCCTAAACTGGCAAAGCTGGATCTGGTACATGCCGTACCTCAATGGAGAATTCGTCGACTATCTTGGATTTGGGCTTACTCCTGTGCCCGACATGAGAGTATTTGCTGCGGGTGACTTCAACAATGACGGCGAAACCGACGTCGCAGTCGCGCATGGGTCCAGCCTGCAAGTGTGGCCGATGAACGGCGCAATCCATCCCTATGGCGACCCAGTCCCCATCGGAATTGCCGATATCCAATATGCCGCTAATATGGCCACCGGCGATTTCAACAATGATGGAAAGCTCGATCTCATCGTTCCCGACAACAGCTCCAAGATTTGGATTCTGCTTGGAAAGCGCGACGGAACATTCGAGCCAAATCCTAAAAGTATTCCCGCGGGCAATGGCTACATCCCGCAAACCGTAGCCGTGGCCGATTTCAATGGAGATGGCTACCTCGATTTCGCGGCAGGTTTGAAGAATACGAACACGGGCGGCAAATCGACGGTGGTCGTCTACCAGGGAGATGGCAGCGGTACCAATTTCACGCAGCGGGCGTCGACGGACAACGCGCCGACTGGGACGAATATGAGCGTCACCGTGGGGGATTTTAATGCAGATGGTGACCTTGATCTCGCCATGGCAGAATATATCGAGTCGGATCCAGCAAACACGGCACTCGTGGAAATCTGGACTGGTGACAAAAGCTGGCATTTCACACACACTACCCAGTACCAGCCGGGCGGTTGGCCGTGGTCAATCGTCACCGGTGACTTCAACGGCGATAAATATACGGATATCGCCACCGCCGATCTTGTCGGCAACACCGTGACCGTCGCCTATCTCGAGCCGGCTACGATGACAGTCGACCTTTCAATCACGCCGTCGCGAGTCGATCTCGGTGATGCCGCGACCCTGACGGCGTCAGTGACGTACGGGAATACACCTGTGACGACAGGCACGGTCTATTTCTGTCTATACGGGGCGAAGCTTTGCACCGACATCAATCGCATCGGAGAGGCGCAGCTCAAAGCGCCGGATGGAACGGCGACCTTGACCATCCGCCCCGGTCTCGGCGGTCTGGGCAGCTACCAATATGTCGCCCAGTTCGCCGGAACCACCGCCGAGCCGTCGGCCACCTCGGATCCCAAGCTGCTGACCGTGACGGGGCAATATGCCACCACGACGGTATTGGGCCCGCCTTCCAGCGAGACAGGCCCATTCGATCTGACGGCTAGCGTCAGCGGCATCGTGCCGCCGACGGCCGAGCTTGTGCCCAGTGGCAATGTGGATATCCACGATACCGATAATCAAAACTATAAACTTACCAGCGTAACGCTGTCCGAAAGCGCCCAGACCGGAATGAACCTTCAGACGTCGCAGACATTGTCGACCGGCAAAACACCGAATAATGCCATTGTCGCGGATCTCAATCAGGATGGACGGCCCGATCTGGTGGTGGCTAACTCCGCCGATAAGAACGCGACCGTCTATCTGGGCCAAGAGGGAGGAACTTTCACCACGGCGCCGGCTGCTACGCTGCCTGTCTCGGAAACGCCCGCCGCCGTGCTGGCGGCGGACTTCAACAATGACGGTCGCACGGACGTAGCTGTCGCCAATGGTGCGCAGATTTCGGCCTTCCTTTCCAATACGGGAAGCTTTGGGTTTGCCAGTCCGGTCGGCACTCCCTTCACCGACACCAGCTATACGGCAAGCCATATGGCGGTCGGCGATTTCGATCAGAATGGCATTTTGGACGTGGCGGTCACGGCGAACAAGTCCGACGAGACCGGCGCCATGATGGTGCTGCTCGGTAAGGGAACAGGCAGCTTCGCGCAAAAAGGCGATCCCGTCCCAACGGGAGCGTACACGCAAGATATCGCGGTGGGGAATTTCGGCTCTGGCAATCATCCATCAGTGATCGTGGCCAACCAGCACGACGGCACTGTAAAGGCCTTCATCGGCAATGGTGACGGCACCTTTCAGCCGCCATTGCCAGTGACGGCGGGTTATTATCCCGAGTCATTGGCGGTGGCGGACTTCAACGCCGACGGATATCTGGATTTCGCTCTCGGCAGCAATGGCGGCGAGGGCACGGATAGCGTGATCCAGGTTTATCAGGGCAACGGCTCCGGCGCATTCGACAAGAAAAACACACTTACTCTCAGCATACCGAATGCGGAAACCCGCATAGCGACGGGGGATTTCAATGGCGACGGCCTGACCGATTTAGGCGTCGCCTTCGTTGATGTCGCTTCCTCCAGCCAGCGTCTCCTGCAGATATGGCTCGGAGGTGGGACGTTTACCTTCAATGTCGGCGCGCAGGTGACGCCCGGGCAGCAGCCGAATGCCCTCGCGAGCGGCGATTTCGACAATGACGGCTTCTCCGATTTGGCGACTGCCAATATGGAAGACAGCACGGTGACCGTTGCACTATCGCAGCCGACCGTAACCTCGACGGCGACGGCAACCGGCATCACCGTGGTCGGCACGGGCACCCACGCGCTCGATGCCAATTATCGGGGCGATCTGAGTTTTGCCGCCAGCGATACGACGACGACAACCCTGGCGCCGGCCGAACCGGTGAAATTGCAGATGAGCATGCAGCCGGCGGACGGTACGGCAGTGGAGGCCGACCAGGATCTCCCCTTGACCGTCACGCTGTCGCCGGCAACTGCGCAGAACCACTCGGCCGACGATCTGCTGGTGACCATCACCAACAAGACCACCGGCGAGCAGATCGGCCAGCCGCAGCATCCTTCGAAAGGGATCGTCAATCTTACCATCCAGCCATCACAGCTCCAGCAGGACGCTAAAAACGAGATTGAAGCCACCACACCCGGCAACGACAATTTCGGTGCCGCCTCGATCACCAATACATACCTCGTCGGGATGGAAAACACGCCCCAGCCCACAGGCTCGGACAAGTGACGAATAACCCCGCTTAATGCCTCATTAGGCTTGGGGGGTGAATGAGCCCCAGGTTCATATGATTGCTCACTTTGGCGGTTTCTATGAAACTGCTCTTCACTTTCTCGAAGAGCGTCGGAGGGATAGCGCCATAATAGCCGTTCTCGGTATCAAGCGATTGAATATCCGGTCCAGGCCAAGCAAAGCGGTTGCTCTCGGTCAAAATGATCCACCAGCCAACTGGAACAATGGCGTGCCGGACAGCACCAAGATAGCCTTGCTCAATTACACCACGAATAACCCGATTTTGCTTAGCGGAGTGGCCGCCGAAGCCCTCTCCACATACGTTGCCTTAAATAAAAACTTCATATACTTGACCATTCAGAATGGCGGCTCCCTTACTAACTCTGACGTTTCTGTCCTAGGCCTAAACGCCAATGTGTCCGGCATCGTAACCGTAACGGGTGCCAACTCGAAGTGGGTCAATACATTTACCAATCCGGTTGGCGGTACCCCAACTGAGGCATTCGTAGTTGGCGACGCTGGTTTGGGCACTTTGAATATTGAGGCCGGCGGAACTGTCAGTGTCAAACAAGAGATGATGTTGGGACGGCAAGCAAACGCATGGAACCCCAAGGGCACGGTGAGTATAACGGGCAACAGCTTACTGGAAGTTGGCAGTTTGACACGCGGCGCGGGCGATGCTGAGGTTACAATTAACGGCGGCACGATCAAGGCGCTCGCCAACAATGTGGACCTGATCAAGGGCTTCACCGGCACCGAAATCAATATCACCGGGGCCGGACTGACCCTCGATACGAACGGCAATAATGTCAGCGTATCTTCGGTGCTGAGCGGCAGCGCCAGTGTTTCGAAGACGGGCGCCGGCACGCTGACGCTCACCAACGCCGGCAACAGCTATGCCGGCGGCACCATCATCAAGGAAGGCGCAATCGCGGCCACTTCTGACGGCCAGCTCGGAACGGGCGGCATCACGCTGGATGGCGGCTCGTTTCAAAACATCCACACCGAACGCGGGTCCGTTTTGAGGCCGCGGGCCGTCAATTCGGCAGCCAGACCTCGTAAGTGCATTTGTCGCTTTTTACCCGCTCACGCAACCATTCGGCGTGTTCACCCACAAGCGTGCGTGCGAAGTAGCTGGCGCTGCCGAGAAATTCGAGAACCTCGCTATTCCCGAGGAGCGCATAGACATCATAATAGTGGCGCAGGAAGTTGGCGGGGCATTCGCCGGTTTCCCGTTGCTTGCGGAATTTCGTGGAGATGGTCTGTAGCTTTTCCACTAGCGTATAGCCGGGATGGTAACAGGCGATGCCGAGCGCGCGATTGTCGATAATGTCTACTTGTCGGCTGCGAAATCGTATGCCCATGAACTGATGTCGACCGGCCGGTTCGGTGTGACATCATCGAACCCGAGTTCCAGGAGAACGCCTTCCTTCAGATCGGTTCCGTCGGAGGTTGCGGCGGGATAATGCAGGCGGATCCCGCCGCTTCGAAACTTCTCGTCGTCGAAGGCATGGTCCCGCTCGATGCTCACTATTCCGTCGATTGAGATTTCTTCGGCGAGCCTGTCATAGAAGTTCCGCCGACTTTCGATCTGTTTTGGCTTGTCCTGATTGCGACCTACGCCGACTGTCATTCCCTCAGGCGGATTTATCCGGAGATCGATGTCTTCGGAGAAGCGGTCGATAATTCCGAAGCCCTTGGAGAGGGATGTGCCGCCTTTCAATTCAAAGGAATAACCAGCCTGCTTCAGGCCGAAGAGGCAATGCATGATCCAGTAATCCTTCTCGACGAGGGCAGGGAGAATACCCATTTCCTCGCCGACGATGCGAAGCAGGTCTGGAAATTCCGGGTGCCGGTGCAGATAATCAGCCATCCGCAGCGTCCATCTCGGCGAAGACGTCTTTGAAGAACTTCTTCGCACGCACGCCGCCATAGTCTTCAGCGGCCTGCCGCAAGGCATTCGGATCGAGCTCTCTCGCCACCGCCTTCGCGCATTCCAGTATCTGGGTTTCGTCCTCGGCAAGCCGCTTGAGATTATTGACCAGATCGACCAGCAGGAACTCTTTCGTTGCGACTGCTGGAAACTCGGGCTTCATCCGGAAATCATAGACCCGGTTGCCAAGCCTGAAGCGGCCATGGCGCTTTCTGTTGTACACAACGGTTTCGTTATAAAGCTGTGTGGCGCCGACGCCGAGCGCATTGTAGGCATTCGGCGTCAGCAGCAGAAAACGCTTATCCCTAAGAAACGCTTCCACGAGATCGCGGTCAATGGCTGGAGCGCGTCCAAAGCTGGTGGTTTTCGGGCGCAAATAGACACCACCGGACAGCTTTGTCAGATCGCCGGCGTCCAGCAACTTCCTGATATCCCGATCCACAGAGGCGGTCCATCGTGTCAGGTCCCCCCTGCGATAGACCTTACCCGGGATAAGATGCTGTTTCAGTTCGTCCAATCTGGTCATGTTTTGTCACCTGATCTTCAAGATAGGGCAGAGGACGGATTGTGCAAGTATTTTCATTAAAAATTCATGCACGCCAGAAGCGCAGCGGTCGGATTATGCTGCCTCCCAGACCTGATTGAGAATGCGCGCTGCGAGCGCAGCCTTGTCCTGTGGCAGGAAACGGCCATAGTGATTGGCGACCATCTCCGGTGTGTCCTGGATTGCATAGCTCGCCTGTTCATAGGAGCCCGTCAGCTTCAGGATATGGGTGGCCAGAACATCCCGGACGTTATGCGGCCCGTGGGGAAGCAGTCCCTTGATGGCGCCGCGGCCGGTATAAGGATTGTAAATACCGTAGCGCTGGATCACCAGCCGCCAAGCCTCATAGAAGGTCGTTTGATTATAAGATGCATCCTTGCTTGTCGTCTTCACCGTCTTAACGAACAGCGTGCCCGGATCCTCGGCACCAGCCAGCAGCACGCCGCGATGGCGTTCGATATAGGCGTTGAGGTATGTGTAGAGATCCTGGAGGTCTGGAAGGATGAGCCGGAACGGTTTGGAGCCGAAGAACGACGAGTTGGCGTTCTTGAAGGCGTTGGAAGGGATCAGCACCTCCCAGCCCCGGTCCCGCTCGCTCCAGCGGATTTCGCCACGCTTCATGTCTTCCAGCCGACGTTCCGATGTTGGGAAGTGACCGCGTGGGCACACGAGCAACTGGCGAAGATTCTTCTGGCGCAGGCCGAGATGAAGTCCAAGGCGCAGCATCACGAACGATCGGACTGCTTCGGCCGCCGCACGAGGATATCGATGTTCGTCGGGCATGCGCTTGATGATCTCATCCGTGATCTTGCGGTATTCGGCCAGTGGGCTTTCCGCCTCGAGAATGCACATGATTGGTTCGAACGGATCGCGATGAATACGCGCCACCCGCTGAATTTCCCTCGACCGCTGTGAGGCATGCCTGAAGCAAACATCGCAAGCTGCGTGCCAATCCTTCTGGGCGATTGCAATCTCGGCGCTTGTGATCAAGCCTGGTATCGGTTTCACATTCTCGACTAGTTCCGGGTGTTGCCACATCCAGCCAGTGTCGGGCCGTACCATGCCGAGGAGGACACTCAACATGTCCTCTTCCCATTTGGTATAAAAGCCGCGGCGCCTTTCGCGCCATTGCAGGTACCAGTCCCAAATGCCTGGGAAGACGAGCAGGCCGAAGGTCAACTGGCCAAGCGGAACTCCATACCCTTTAACAGCGCTTTTTGGCGATGCCGCCAAAGCACCGAACATCAGGCCGAGATGCTCGATCTTTTGCGAGGCCGTCTCTTCGCCCCACACGCCGTTCCGCTGAAATCCGAGCGTCGTCAGCGTGGCTGTCTTGAAACGGACCAGGTTTGCCATTTCCATTGCCAGCCGGGGAGGGGCATCGACAACGCCGGCAAGCAGATCAGGATCTTCGATCGTACCGTCGTCGGCGTCGTCATTATAATCGAGCGCGCCCGTGGTGGATCGGGATGAGAGCGTACCACCATAGGAAATGCCGGGAAACCGGATGGCGTATCGCTGTCTGGTTGCTACTGCCTGAAAGCGCCGATAATCGGTGGAGCCGGAGATGATTACCCGGCGAACCCATTCCAGAATTTCCTCACGTTTGCTGAAAGGCAGATTATTGAAATCGTCCGGCAGATGCCAGGCGAGCCGGCGCCGTTCGGCGGCACCGATATCGCTTCCGACGTCATGCCCCGAAGCCGAACGGGATTGATGGGGCAGCTTCCCTTTGAAATAACCGCTTGGCAGGCGATAGCGGCGCTCGATCCTGGAAAGGATATCGAAACTGTCGAGCGACCGTGGCACTTTGGTGCCTTTCGTCCAGCTTAACAGTGTCGTGCGATCGAACGTCCTGTTCTCACCGATCACGGCGCGATGGAGATGCCAATACGTGTCTCCGTGCCGGCGCATATGATAAATCAAAGCATGCTGAAATTCAGCCGGATCATCCGTCCAATCGAAGAGCGGTTTCGGAAATTCTTCAACCGGCTTTGGTGCCACACCGGTCTTTGCCTTCGTGGCCCGCGCTGGCGTTTGACGGGGAGGGGCGGATTTACCTGGTCGAGCGGTTGACACCCGTGAAGTATTGGTCGGCTTTTCGGTTATCCCGGTACGGGAGGGAAGATCATCGTCCTTCGACCGTTCCTTGTCGATCCAGCGCTTGATCGCTTCAAGACCAGGGCGCAACGCCTTTTTGAGCGTTGCCGTCATTTCGTCTCCAAGACCGCAGGCATCAGAGATCGACTGCCAATCCATGCCGCTGGTCCGCATGGGTGGGTGTTTGCGATAGATGATCAGGCTGGCGAGATATGGCTTGATGTTGTCCAACGCTCGCTTCGAGACCAACGGCGCGACGCGGACATCGCAGAATTCTGAGATCTTGCGTTGAAAATGAAGTGTTGAATCAGTTTGGTTTCTCATGGCAGCCTTGAGTTCTTATTTCCTGCACAGATGCAGGGCGTGGCCTGCTAAGGCCATGCGGTAAACGAACTCTAAACCGCTCGATTTCGGCTTGCGCGAGCCGCAGCTGCCATACCTGAGCAGGTCTTATCGTGTTAAGCGTCGAACATGGGATTCGGGGTCTTCATTCATCGTTCCGATTCGATTTACGACGACAGCCCGGCGGAACAATATCAGTTCCCGCGCCAATATCTTGGCCGCGTTCAAGCCTGCGTGGGCGATTGGATCGTCTATTATGAGCCGAGCAAGGTCGCGGCGACACGAGGCTATTTCGCTGTGGCTAAAGTCGCCCAGGTCATTCCGGATCCGAAGGCATTTGGAATGTATTTGGCGCTGATCGAACCAGGCAGCTATTTGGATTTCATCAATCCCGTGCCGTTCAGCGGTCCGGATGGTGTCATTGAACGCGGTGTTTTGAATGAGGAGGGACGGATTTCGGGGAGGGCCCAAGCGGCGGTGCGACCTGTTTCAGCGGCGGATTTCAACCGGATCGTGTCGATCGGTCTGGATGAGCACGAGCCTGAACTGCCTCGGTTGGCCGAACCAGATAGCGTATTCCCTACGGATGGCTTTGAAGAAGAAGCACAGGCGCCCTTCATCTTTGAGCAAGAGCGTGATCGCGTCGCGCAACTCTCGTCGCGGATCGTCCGTAACCGCTTGTTTCGACGACTCGTGCTGCAGGCATACGACAAGCGCTGCGCGATCACCGGTTTGAAGCTCATAAACGGTGGAGGGCGTGCGGAAGTCGACGCTGCTCACATAAGGCCGGTTGAGGCGAATGGCCCTGACATTCTCACCAATGGTATCGCCCTCTCAGGCACCGCGCACTGGATGTTTGATCGAGGGTTAATCAGCCTCTCGGATGAACTTGATATTCTAATCTCGCGGCAGGCAAACGATCCAGAGAGCATTCGAAACTTGATCAATAAGACTGGACGAGCGATCGTGCCGTCACGATCTTTCGAGAGGCCCCATCCGCATTTTCTTCGATGGCACCGCGAAAATTGCTTCAAGTGCTGATTGGTTGAAAGCTACAGATTAAAAAGAAGTAATCAAACCAAGCCTCTGCCGCTCGATCGAGATATGTAAAACCTCCTTTCATGGAGAACTTCTTCGCAAACTCGAGGAATCAGGCTCACCGTGGATAATATACACGGCCGCGGCAGCTAAGGCGTGATTTTCCAGACGCTATTATCCTGGAGAGGTGTCCTTGACGCCTCAGATTTTTTCGTCAAGCTTCTCTTGGGAAAGGGTGATTCTTGGCGGGGGCTGCTTTTACATTGTCGGCGGATATGTCTTCCTCGCGGTTATTCGGCCAGCTTGGACCGGAGATATTCACATTATTCTCCGGGGGTAATCGTGTGCTCTATGAACGGGCGATCCTTGCGGTCTATAATGGTCTTTATCGATCTGACCTGCTTTTTCCCACTCAAGCGGAGGTTGTAAATGTAATCTACAATTGTATTAGCCGCGAGCCTGGTCTGTGGGCCGAGGAGGAGGCCGCGGTCGATCTGGATCGTCTCGTTGTGCGAACGGGTAGACGGGTGCGGCGGCGCAGGGTCGAGGGCGTGGACGATGAGGCGACCGGGATTGCCATCAGTCGCAGCCGGCATATCTACAACAGGATGCTGCAGACCGGATGGCTGGATGAGGCCAATTACGGGCTGAAGACGACCGTGGAGATGCCGTCCGGCGCGATGCGGCTGGCCGAGTTCCTGTGCTCGCTCAAGGAAGGCGTGGCGGAGCAACTGGGCGGCCTTGTAATTGAGGTTCGTAATGCCATACGCGCCGTCGAGGAAAAGCCGGCGGAGAACGCACTGGGCTTAAACAAGGCGGCGCGTGACGCGGCAGCCTTCGGACGATATCTTCGCAGTGTGCTTTCGGCGCTAAGGGACATCGACCGTCAGGTTCTTTCCTCCGAAACGCTCGCAGATCGCCTGCGGCACTATTTCGAAGATTTCGTGGAGCAGATGCTTCTACGCGACTACACTGCCATTACGACCACCGCTCACCCTTATCGCCATCGCCGCGCCATCCTCACCATGCTGGATCAACTTGAGGACTCCAGCATCGATACGGCAGCCATCGCGGACGCCTATCTTGAAGCAAAACTGGTGGTGAATGCCGCGGCGGCGCGTGATCTTGTCTATGAGGACATTTCAAGCATCCGCCGGGTCTTCGAGCGCATCGAGGAAGCTTTTGAGGCTATTCAGCGGCATCGATCAAGGCTTGAGACAAGGCTGCGCAATGTAGTTCGGTATGCCGGGCGGCGCACAAGTTTTCTTCAGCGCAGCGAGCATCTCATCCGGAGCCTGGACGACGTAATAGTGAGCCGTATCAGGGAAGTGCCGATCCGCGGGCTGGTTGAGCCGCGCATTCCTATATTGGCGTCTGACCTACTGGCGAAACCGCGCGGTGCGCGCCCTGCGGTGTCGGAAGCCGATCTTTCGCTACCACCGCCCGACCCGATCATGGAACTACGCCGTCTGCTGGAAAGGGCATATCTCGACCGCCTTATCATCTCACCCGTCAAGGTGAGCCGGTTTCTGGAACGGCGCGTGCCCCCGCATGGCGAAATATCCGGGGCATCCTTGACCATCGAGACTGTGGACGATTTCCTTGCATTCGAAGCGGTGCGGTTGCTGGTTGCTGGCGGCCTTGGCATGGACGACAACTCCACGCTGGCGATGGCGTTGCGGGGGCGCTTCGAGTTCGTTCGTGATGATGCGCAAGGCGTTTCCAATGATTGGCTGGACTGTCCAGGATTTATTGTGAAACGCCTCGACGGCAGCATTGCATTGGAGATGGGGCATGCTTCTTGAGTTCGCCGCGCTGGAGGATACCAATTTTCGCGACTTCCAGCGGGTTACGCAGCTGATTGCACGTCTGATGCGTGATCAGTTTGTCCATGCCGAGGACCGAGGGTCCCTCACGCTTCTGGAGGCGCTGCATCGTCCGCAGCTGAAGGCGCTGGTAGAAGCGTATTTCGAGGTAGCAGGATATCGCCTAGTCCATCGCGAAACCGAAGGGTGGGTGGGGATATTGCCGGACCCGGAGCGGATATCACTCCCACGGATGCGCACCGACGAAACGGTGGTGCTGCTCGTAATGCGCCGCCTTTGGGAGGAAGCGCTGCAACTGGGAGAGATTGAAGACAAAGGCACAGTGCGGACGACCCTGAACGAGGCTTATGCAGCCTATCAGGAAATCGTCGCCGGTACACGCCGCGCAAGTCTGGCCCCGCCGGTCTTCCGTGAGGTGCTCGAAATGCTGGAAAAGCGCGCGCTGGTGCGGTTGGGAACACTAGATCCGGAAGCACAGGACATGGATCTCGATATCCGCGCGCTCGTCGCCACGGTCGCCGGGGATGATTTCGTCGCATCGCTTGAAGCCCTTCTTTCAAGCGCCACCGTGATTGCCCAGGAGGCGAAGGAGCAGGCGACTGCGGGGGGCGAAGCATGATCGAACTGAGACGAATTGTCCTCATCAATTGGCATCTTATGGTGCGCGCCGACCTTGATTTGGCCGGCGATGCGGCGATTCTCGGAAAGAACGCGGCGGGAAAGTCGACGATCATCGACCTGATCCAGGCGGTCATGGCTGGCGGCTCGTCAAAGTTCTATCGGTTTAACCGATCGGCGGGTGAGAGTGGTCAGCGGTCGGAGCGCACCCTTGCCGGATATTGCCTTGGACAGCTCAACGACGATACGTTCCTTCGGCCCGATGCACGAAGCTACATCGCGCTGGTCTTCGAGGACACCGATGGCAAACGTCGGCCAGTCACGCTGGGGCTTGCGATTGAGGCGTTGCGTGGGCAATCGGCGGAAGTAGTGGGGCGTTTCGTCGCCGATGGCGTCCGGCTCGACACCGGAATGCTGATCGACGGGAAGGATGGGGAATCACGACCGGCAGAGTGGCGTGTGGTGAAGCGGCGGCTGGAGCAGGCGTGTAATTCGTCTGACGGCCGTCTTCATACGCCGGACGACGTGAGAACGTTTATCCGTGAATATATGCGCGTGCTCTTTACGAATAAATTGCGCGGCGATCCCGAACGGTTCATCCGCACTTTCGTTGCAGCGCTTTCCTTTGCGGACATGTCGTCGGTCGAGCAGTTCGTCAAGAAACATCTTCTGGAACCGAACCCGATCAACATAGCGGAACTGCGGGACTCGATCCAGCGCTATCAGGAAATCAAAAAGACGATCAGCAATCTTGAGGAACGCCTGAACGCGCTGCAGGCGATCAGTCTTCAGATCGAGGAATTCATAAAGCTTGTGACTGAGGAGGCAGTCTGCCGCGCTGTTGAGAAGACCGCCTTGCTTGTGGAAGCGCTGGGCGCTCTTCTCGGGAACATCCGGGATAAGCGGCTGAAGCTGGACGAGCTGCGCAACACGCAAGCCGAACTCAACCGCGTCAAGGAAGAAATAGAACGGGAAGAACAGGCACGGGAATCGATACGGCGGCAACTGGCGGCAAGCGGGGCGCAGGCCCAGAGAAACGAGGTCGAGAGGCAGATCAAAGATCTCGAACGTGAGAGTGCGGCTGTCATGGAGAGGCTTGGCCGAAGGTATTTTTCCGCTGCCAGAGCCGTGCAACTGCTCACATTGCGTGACCGGCTTGCGATTATCAATCCGGGAGAGCTGATTCGCGCGCTGGAACGGGTCGAGGAAGCCAGCCGGGGCGTGACGCCGCCCCAATGGCCCCGGGATCCCGCGGGCATGGAGGCAATGCTTGCTGCTGTGGCGGATGCAGCCCGCTCGCGCATAGAAAAAGTTACGCAGCAACGCGATGATGCGATATACCAGAAAAGGGTGATCGACAGTGAAATAAAACGAGACAGCGAACAGCTCGAAGCCGCACGGCAAGGAAAGGTTCTTCTTGATTCTGCGACTGTGAGATTCATGGAAGCTCTCTATCGCGAGGGAATGCGGCCACGAACGCTCTGCGAGGTTGCGGAAGTGGTCGATGAACATTGGCGCGATGCGGTCGAGGCGCTGCTCGGGCGCGACCGGGAGACGGTGATCGTCGATCCCGATCATGCTTACCGCGCAACCCAAATTCTAAGGCGCGGCAGGAGTGACTATCCTGGCTGCCGGGTCGCAAACACCCGTAAACTTCAGTCTCGCTCGACCACGTCAGCTCCCGGAACACTGGCTTCGATGCTCCGCAGTGATGATCCGCTGGCGATGGCGTTCGTGGTCTTCAGAATTGGAAACGTTCATCTCGCTGAGAGCCAGGACGAGCTTCTTTCCGCAGGCCGGGCTGTCATGGCTGATGGGGCCTATCATGATGGCCTCGTCACGGAAATACGCCGCGCCCAAGGGCTGAAAATCGGTCGTGCTGCCGCGCCACTCATGATCGAGACGCTGCAAAAGCAGATCAACGAACGCACAAGCTTATTGCAAGTCCATCATGAGAAGGAACGCTTTTTTGAGGATGTCTTGCGCCGGCTCGAACAGTGTGCCGAGCCGGTCGCTGATAAGGACAGGCTGGAAACCATCACATCCACTTACAGTGAGCTTGCCGAGCGGCGCGCTGAAACCCGTGAACGTCTTGAAAGGGTTGCATCGCATATGGATCCGCAACTTATGGAAGCGGAACAGCGCGCAACGCAAATGATCAAGAGTCTCAATGAAGATCGGGATGAACTTCTCACCGGCTGCGCGACGCTGAAGACAGAGATTGAACAGATCAAGCAAAAACTGGGGGGAGGTGAGATGCTGCCCGGCGCTTGGCGCGCCTTGGCACATCGCCGCCGCCAATTCAAGAAGGAGGTGTATTCGGTATCGCACTTCCAATCGATACGGAAGCGTTATTCCGCACTTAAACCGCGCTTGCCCGCTAAAATTGCGGCCGATATGGACAAGCGTGCCAGTGATGCGCGGGAAGAACACCGAGAACTGGAGCACGATATCAGGACCGCGCTGGGCCGCTATGCGATAAATTTTCCGGATTCGCTGGAAAGTTATGCGCAAGCCTCGATCGATACCACTGTTAAGTCCTGGGTGACGGAAGGCGTTGCCACACTCGAAGGCAACGAACTCATCCGTTACCGGGAGCAAGCTGAGGAAGCAGCGAGCCGCGTCACGCTGCTATTCAAAACCACGTTCATTCATGAGCTGAACAGCCGGTTCGGACAAATGGAAGCGGAGATGGACAGGCTCGCAAAAACGCTCCGGTCTCGCCCGCTTCACGGAGAAACCTACAGTCTCAAAACCTCGGTCAAACAAGAGTTCGAGGATCTTCATCGACTTGTGCGCGATAGCGAAACCGACGACAGCGTACTCGACGCTTTGTTCGGGCGAGCACAGTCTCGGGACGAGCGGCATGCCAGAGCCATTCGGCAGGTGGAGCAATTGCTTGCGGATGACACCTTCGATTTCACAGTCTTTCAGGATTATCAGAATTATTTTACCTACGATCTGAAAATTCACAATGCGGTCGCCAATCGCACCACGAGCTTTGACCGGCGTCGGGGCGTGGCAAGCGGGGCCGAACGGCAGGTACCATTCTATGTGGTGATAGGCGCGGCGCTTGCCGGCGCTTATCATGGTACACGCCATTCGGAAGATCATGCCGGTATCGGCATGGGACTTGCCGTTTTTGACGAGGCGTTCAGCAAGATGGATGGTCCGAACCAGCGAACATTGCTGGATTTCTATCACGAAATCGGACTTCAGGTGGTGATTGCCGCGCCGACCGAGAAACGTGCCGTTGTATATGAAAATTTGAATTATATCATCGACGTCTTCCGTAGCGGCGATGTCTCGGCGGCGGAATCCATCAGGATAAAAGACCGGGTTCGTCGGGAGATGCGCGCCGTCAATCCGCAACATGCGACTGATGAGGAATTGGCGGCGCGCCTGAACATGGAGACTCAAGCCGCGGAATGAGTCATCGTAGCTTTTCTGATATTTCATCCCTGATCGACTACCTGCTCGACCGATACGAGAAGAATCCGGATGCAAGCCGTTGGACAGCGGCGGTTAATCTGGATGGATTGAGCGTCAATGCGAGCGATGCGTTCCAAGAAGAACTTGTCAGTATCGAGGATGCAGGCGGAATCGCTATCCTATGGACCGGTCCGAAATGGGAGCGTGCGATAAAGAGCGTGAAGCTCCAGAATCCAGAGGTGCTTTATCGGCGTGCTGCACGGCGACCAGCACCCGAATTGGCGGCGGAATCTCTCGCAATGCTGCGTGAGCGGGACGACTTGCCAAAAGGTGCGGCGCGGCTGATCGATGAAGCCGCTTCTGCCTGGAGCCGTAAGTCTTCATATATAGGCATCGGGCCGGGGGAGGGCAGAACGTTCGGTCAAGTCCTTCGGCTGGCCGGGGCCATATACGAACGCCTTGCCGAACCGCCTGGAAATGAAGTGGATTTTCGCACTTTTTCAAGGCTGGCGTCAGGCGATAGCAAGGCGCTTGAACGCAATCTTGGCCCGGTGGCGGCAGCGATCTCGCTCCTCATCCCGATGGGGAAGACACAAGCTGCGCTGAATACTGAAGAATTGCTTGCTAGCATTGGTATCAAACGCCTTCCTCAGCCCGTGCTCATCCATGGTTCCATCGCGTTGGACGAGCAGCCATTTCCGAAAATGCCGTTCGTCGGGGTGCCGACCGAATGCGCCGGTCGGATCTACCTGCATAATAGGCCGGCCTACCTGCTTACGATTGAGAACTTCGCCTCCTTTGTGCGCTATGTCCGAGAGATCGGGCAGAGCGACGGTGGGTTGGTGATCTACTCGGGCGGCTTCCCCTCGCGGCCGGCGCTAGAGACGATTTTGAGGCTGGCCGGACAGGCCGACGCGCCGACCTATCATTGGGGAGATATGGACGCGGGCGGTGTCCGCATCTTCCGCTACATCGAGCAACATCTTGCATCCGTCGGAGTAAGCTTGCACCCACATATGATGAATGCGGATCTTCTTCGGCAGGCCGGTTCGAAGGCGCAAGGCTCAAATCACGTCGGCGGCGATATGACGGAGAGCGCGATCGCAGAGCTTGCCTCGGTTATCGAGCAGACGGGCCTTGTGCACGAGCAGGAGGAGTTCGATCCGCAAAGTCCGCTTGCCGTTTCAGTGCCGGTCCCCTTGTAATGCTTTTGGTAGCGCCATGTGTTGCGAGTGGTGCCACCTGACTGCTTTCCTCGTCTTGGGGAGCCCCTGTGCCGGTCAATATCGTAGATAGTGTTCCCAATGCTAAGACCGTTCACCCATTGCGTTTGCAGGTTCTCGCCGGGGCTGGTAGCTGAGCCAGTCATTTCCCATAGTTCGGGCTGCTCCTCCGGTGGAGGGGCAGCCCAGTTTGCGCTATTCAGATCGTCGAGTTAAGCGTATAGCTTGCCACTTTCGACCAGGTTGTCTTGCCGTTCGACACCACCATGTAATCGATCTGGATGATGCCTGCGCCGGTCGGACCGGTGTCGGTGGTTGCACTGGCATAGCCGGCGACGGCCCATTGCGGCAGGGTGTAGATGCGGGCGGGGGTCCACATATTAGCGTCTATGTCCAAGAATGTCGGTTCGAGAGTATATTCCGTCACCGGCACGACGTTATGTATTGTGACAGCCCCCTTCCCCATCTGCGCGGAGAGGACGTCGTTGCCCTGCAGATAGAAGAACAGGGTGACCTCGTCGTCTTCCTTGAGGTTGGTTGCGTCGACATAGACCTCGAAGACCGGAGTGACTTTGCTTGGCGTGACCGATTGAAAAGGGGAAACCATATCGATCGCCGGTGCCGGCAGGGGCCGGTCGCTGATGTTGCACGGTCCGGTCTGCGGTGTGCCCTGCGCCGTAAAGGAAAGGGGCTTCGACTGCTTCCAGGCGCCGTTATAGGCGACATAGATCAGCTTGTTGGTGCCGCCCGAGACGTCGAGGGTGGCATAGGCGACATCGATGCCATCGGCGTTGGGAAGCGCTTGCTCGGCCCGTCCATTATAGACGATCCGGTCGTTGAGAATGAACGCTACCTTGTCGTTGGGACGCAGGGTCGTGTCCGTTGGAAGGTTGACCTTGAAGGGCATGATGGGGCAGCCGGTCGGGATGTTCAGGACCGTACCCGTCAGTTCCTTGATGGTGGGGGCCGTCAGGGATGCGTTGGCCGAGGGATCATTGTCGGCGAAGGCGAGGGAGGCGCGGGGCAGGTTTTTGCCATTCCACTGCATGTAGAGATCGAGACGGGTCTGGGTGCCCGAACCGACATAGAAGGT
>NZ_JBAKHD010000013.1:0-46309 GCF_049065735.1 Brucella sp. IR073 | reverse complement strand
GGCGTCTGCGAGACGCTCGCCGAAAGCGGGGCGGAAATCCTGCTCGTGCCCAATGGCTCGCCCTATTATCGCGGCAAGGTGGAGGTGCGCCATCAGACGGCGATCAGGCAGGTGATCGAAACCGGGCTGCCGCTCGTCTTCGCCAACCAGGTGGGTGGGCAGGATGAGCTCGTCTTCGACGGCGCGTCCTTCGGCATCCATGCCGACAAGTCGCTGGCCTTCCAGATGTCGGAGTTCGAGGAACAGCTGGCCGTCACCACATGGAAGCGGGAGGAGAGCGGTTGGGTTTGCGTCGACGGGCCGATGTCGAATATTCCTGAGAAGGAAGAGGCCGATTATCTCGCCTGCATGCTGGGCCTGCGTGATTATGTGAATAAGAACGGCTTCAAGAATGTCGTGCTTGGGCTTTCGGGCGGCATCGACTCGGCGCTGTGTGCGGCGCTTGCCGTCGATGCGCTGGGCGAGGAGCGGGTCCATGCGGTGATGCTGCCATACCACTATACCTCGAAGGATTCGCTTGAGGATGCGGAGGATTGCGCCCGCGCGCTCGGCACCCGCTATGACATCGTGCCGATCCATGCGCCGGTGGAAGGGTTCATGCAGGCGCTCGAGCCTTTGTTCGCGGGCACCAAAGAGGACACGACCGAGGAGAATTTGCAGAGCCGGGCGCGCGGAACCATCCTGATGGCGATCTCGAACAAGTTCGGCTCGATGGTAGTGACGACGGGCAACAAATCCGAGATGTCGGTGGGCTATGCCACGCTTTATGGCGATATGAATGGCGGCTTCAACCCGATCAAGGATCTCTACAAGATGCAGGTCTATGCCTTGGCCCGGTGGCGCAATGAAAATGTGCCGCCCACGGCGCTTGGGCCCTCCGGCACCGTCATTCCGCAGAATATCATCGACAAGGCCCCTTCGGCGGAGCTGCGCGAAAACCAGACGGACCAGGATTCGCTGCCGCCCTATCCGGTACTCGACGATATTCTCGAATGCCTTGTCGAGAACGAAATGGGCGTGGCAGACATTGCGGCGCGGGGCTACGATCCCGAGCTGGTGCGGCGTATCGAGCATCTGCTGTTTCTTGCCGAATACAAGCGGCGGCAATCGGCGCCGGGGGTGAAGATCACAAAGAAGAATTTCGGACGCGATAGGCGTTATCCTGTTACGAACCGGTTCCGGGACCGTGCATAATTAAGGTATAATATGACCATAACCGTTCGTTTCGCTCCGTCGCCGACGGGTTATATCCATATCGGCAATACGCGCACGGCGCTGTTCAACTGGCTGTTCGCGCTAAAAAATGATGGCCGGTTCATCCTTCGTTTCGATGATACGGATGTCGAGCGCTCCAAGACCGAATATGCCGAGGCTATAGCGAGCGATCTCGAATGGCTCGGCATCGCGCCCGCCCGCGTGGAATATCAGTCGAAACGCTTCGCCATTTACGACGCCGCGGTGGAGAAGCTCAAAAAGGCAGGGCTGCTTTATCGCTGCTATGAGACGGCGGAAGAGCTGGAACGCCGGCGGAAGCTTCGCCTGGCGCGCCGGTTGCCGCCGGTCTATGGGCGCGAGGCGCTGAAGCTGACCGATGCGGAGCGGGCTGCCTTGGAGGCGGAGGGCCGCAAGCCGCATTGGCGCTTCCTGCTGCCGAATTTCAAGACCGACCCGTTTTCGCCAGAGCGCACGGAGGTGCATTGGGATGATCTGGTGCGCGGGCCGCAGACCGTCGATCTCGCCTCGATGTCGGACCCGGTGCTGGTGCGCGAGGACGGCACATACCTCTACACGCTGCCATCCGTCGCAGACGATATCGACATGGGCATCACCCATATCATACGAGGCGATGACCACGTCACCAATACCGGCGCGCAGATCGCGCTGTTCCGGGCGCTGGGCGCGGAGCCGCCTGAGTTCGGGCATCATAATCTGCTGACGACCATTTCGGGCGAGGCACTCTCCAAGCGCTCGGGTGCTCTCTCGGTCGGCTCATTGCGCGAGGCGGGCTATGAGCCGATGGCAATTGCTTCGCTGGCGGTCCTGATCGGCACGTCGGAGAATGTGATGGCGGCGCCGGATATGGCTGCGCTGGCTGGGCATTTCGATCCGGCTGCGACATCCAAATCATCGGCGAAATTCGACCCTGCCGAACTCGACACGCTCAACCGCGCGCTCATCCATACGCTTTCGTTCGAGGACGTGGCGGCGCGGCTTGCGGCGCTGGGGATAGAGGGCGACAAGGCAGAAGCGTTCTGGCTTGCCGTGCGCGGCAATCTCGACCGGGTGAGCGATGCGGCGCAGTGGTGGCGGATCGTCCATGACGGTCCCGAGACCGCGCCGGAGCTTTCAGCCGAAGACCTCGACTTCGTGCGGGAAGCGTTCGATCTCCTGCCGCCCGAGCCTTGGGGCCGCGAGACCTGGAAGGTCTGGACCGGCGCGGTGAAGGATAAGACCGGGCGCAAGGGCAAGGCGCTGTTCATGCCGCTGCGCCTGGCGCTTACCGGGCTTCACTCCGGCCCGGAGCTCGCAGACCTTTTGCCTCTTGCCGGTCGGGAAAGAACGTTGGCCCGACGACCCTGACACGCGCCCCGCTCGCGCCGGATATGGCGCCCGGATCTTTTTCCGTCAGCCTGATCAGGTCTTCCCGGTTAAGGCCGCCTTCGGTGTTGAGCACCGTTTCGGGATCGGCCGCCGGGTCAGGGCGCGGGCGCGGAATGCCGATGAAGGGCGACATTTTGGCCGGAGCTGCGTCGCCCTTGCGGCTGTCTTCGCCGGGCGTTTCCTTGCTCTTCAGAAGGTCCTCGGTGCCCTCGACGGGATGGCTCTGACGCGTCGCCGCCTGGCAGCTGCAGCCGGGTGTTGCCGCCAGCTTGCGGTAATTGAAGGCCGTCGGCAGGTCCGTATAGGGCGTGTCGTTTTCCGCCGAAACCATGTCCTCCGAGTCCCCGTCCTTGACGTTGTGGTAATAGAGTTTCACCTCGGTGCCCGGACACATTGCGGAGCACGCGCTTTCGTCGCGGGCAAAAAATTTCTTGTTCGTGGAGAAGGAGATGGGGAAATAATAGCCATCGCAGGTGCGTACGCACAGGGTGCGCAGGCCGCCTTTGACATTATACGGCTTCACGGGCTCTGAGCCTTCATTGGTCGCCGCTATCTTTTCCATGCGCGGCTTGACCGGTTCGCTCTCGCGTTCCCACTCTCTGTCCACGGCACTTTCTCTCACGCGCGCCTGCTGACGCTCGCGGGCGCGCTCCTGCTCGCGTTCTTTCTTGAGGCGAAGCGCGGCTTTGCTGCGGGTGCGCTTGGCTGGCGCATAGGCGGTGTCGGAAAAATAGGTTTCCTCCTGGATTTGCCGCCGTTGATTGACCATTCGTTTGGAGCGTTTCTGGGAGCCGCAATCGTAAGCCTCGAGCGCGGCCATGATGCGCCTGCGCTCCGCGGGTGAGCCGGAGGAGGTGGTGCCATATCTTGCTGCCTGTTTCGCATGAGCGATCTCGGCCTGCAGCCGTGACACCTCCGCGTTGCGGCTGATGCACTCCGGCGAATAATTGGGCTGGCTGAACAATCCCCGCACGCAGCCGTCGTAGCGAGCCCATGCGCGGGCTCGTTTCAATTCATCCTGCAACTGCCTGATATCAGGGACGTAAAAACTCCGGCTGCGGCCGCTCGAGAGAAAAGCCAATTGCCGCTGCAGCTTGACGCAAACGGCGGAGGCAGCCTCGCCCTCGCGCACCGCTGCGGCAAGGGAGGCAATCGTCAGAGCCGCCACGGCAATCAGGAGAAAAAATCTGGTCATCACATCCATCACCCTGTTTCGGTAAACCCGGCAGTTGTGCTTCACCGCCTTTAAGCCCGCTCAGGCGATCCGCCCCTAGCCAAGGCCATACGCTCTTCCGAAATAGCGAGGCTTGATGGTTGTTTTCCCCGGTTGCGCGCCCCGAATCCGTGCTCCCGAATAAAAGGTAAATATAAATGGTTAACATATGGTTAACTTTAAGTATTTCCAAGGTAATGAGTATTAGCGCATTTCACTTTTTTGGTGGAAGCGATCGTGTATTCTTCCTCGTTGAGGCAGCACAGCTGTTGAGGCATGGATTCCTGTGACAAGCACAGGAATGACGGCTGCTTGGCTGTTGGCGGTCCGTTTCAAACCTTCCGTCTGGCAAGAACGGCTTTCAGTGATGCAGAACAATCTCCACCCCGTCATTCCTGTGCTTGTCACAGGAATCCATGCCTCTCCCGCTACGCTACAGCAACGGTGCCAAATGATATCCTATTGATTCCATCAGAATATGAACCGCTCTAATTCATCGCGCTACCTCACCGGGCTGGCCGGTGAGGTAGATGTAAAGCGGGTTCAGCCTTCCAGCTTTTGCGACGCCTCCACCACCGCCAGCGCGGTCATGTTGACGATGCCGCGCGAGGTGACCGACGGCGTCAGGATGTGCGCCGGGCGGGCGGCGCCTAAGAGGATCGGGCCGACGTGGAGGGCGTCGGTGACGCTTTTCACCACTGTCAGTGTGATGTTAGCGGCGTCGAGGTTCGGGAAAACCAGGAGATTGGCCTCGCCGGTCAGCCGCGAAGCCGGGAAGGCGCGCTCGCGCAGGGCTTGGCTTAGCGCGGCGTCGCCATGCATTTCGCCGTCCACTTCGAGCTCCGGATGAAGCTCGCCGAGTATGGCCGTGGCGCGGCGCATCTTCTCGGCGCTTTCGGAATCCTTGGAGCCGAAATTGGAATGCGACAGCAGCGCGGCCTTGGGTTCGATGCCGAAGCGGCGGATTTCATTGGCGGCGAGCACCGTCATCTCGGCGATTTCTTCCGCGCAAGGGTCGACGCTGACATAGGTGTCGGTCAGGAAGAGCGTGCCGCGCTGGGAGATGAGAAGGCTCAGGGCAGAGAAGTTGCGTAAGCCAGGGGCCTTGCCGATGATCTGCTTCACGAGGCGCAAATGGCGCTCGAAGCGGCCTTCGAGGCCGCAGATCATCGCATCCGCCTCGTCGCGCATGACGGCCAGCGCCGCGATGGCGGTGGAATTGGTGCGAACGATGGTGCGCGCCGTCTCGGGCGTCACGCCCTGCCTGCCGGTGAATTTCAGGAAAAGATCGACATAGTCGCGGTAGCGCGGATCGTCCTCGGGGTTGATCAGCTGGAAATCCACTCCGGCGCGGATTTTGAGGCCGTAGCGCTTGAGCCGGGTTTCCACCACTTGCGGACGGCCGATCAAGGTGGGAATGGCGATGCCTTCCTCGACGACGACCTGTGCGGCGCGCAGCACACGTTCATCCTCACCGTCCGCATAGATGACGCGCTTCTTCTCCGCGCTACGCGCGGCGGTGAAGACGGGCTTCATGACGAGGCCCGACCGGAAGACGAAGCGGTTCAGCCGGTCGAAATAGGCTTCCATATCCTCGATGGGCCGCGTGGCGACGCCGGTTTCCATCGCGGCGATGGCGACTGCGGGGGCGATGCGCAGGATCAGGCGCGGGTCGAAGGGCGAGGGGATCAAATGGTTAGGGCCGAAGATCGGCGTCTCGCCGGAATAGGCGCGCGCCACCACATCGGATGGCTCCTCGCGAGCGAGCGCTGCAATCGCGCGGACGGCGGCGAGCTTCATCTCTTCGTTGATGGCGGTGGCGCCGACATCGAGCGCGCCGCGGAAGATATAGGGGAAGCAAAGGACGTTGTTGACCTGGTTCGGGTAGTCGGAGCGACCGGTGCAGATCATCGCGTCGGCGCGGGCGCGGCGCGCTTCCTCCGGCATGATCTCCGGCGTGGGGTTGGCGAGCGCCATGATCAGCGGCTGCGGGGCCATCTGCTTGAGCAGTTCCGGCTTTAGCACGCCGGCGGCGGAGAGGCCGAGGAAGACGTCAGCGCCGCCGATGACATCGGCGAGGGTGCGGGCATCGGTCTTCTGCGCATAGACGGCTTTCCAGCGGTCCATCAGCGTGGTTCGGCCTTCATAGACCACGCCTTCGATGTCGCAGACGAAGATGTTTTCGCGCTTCGCGCCGAGCTTGACGAGCAGATTGAGGCAGGCGAGGGCCGCCGCGCCCGCGCCTGACGCGACGATCTTGGCCGAAGCGATATCCTTGCCGGCAAGCTCCAGCCCGTTCAGGATTGCAGCCGCGACGATGATGGCTGTTCCGTGCTGATCGTCATGGAAGACGGGGATCGCCATGCGGGCGCGCAACTGCTCCTCGACCTCGAAGCATTCCGGGGCCTTGATGTCCTCCAGATTGATGCCGCCGAAGGTGGGTTCCAGCGCGGCCACCACCTCGACCATCCGGTCGATGGTGGTTGCGTCGATCTCAATATCGAACACGTCGATATCGGCGAATTTCTTGAACAGAACCGCCTTGCCTTCCATGACAGGCTTGGAGGCGAGGGGGCCGATATTGCCGAGGCCCAGCACGGCGGTGCCATTGGAAATAACAGCGACGAGATTGCTTCGCGCCGTATATTCGGCAGCGGTGGCAGGGTCGGCATGGATGGCGAGGCAGGGCGCGGCGACGCCGGGTGAATAGGCAAGCGCGAGGTCGCGCTGGTTGCCGAGCGGTTTGGTCGGCTGGATTTCCAGCTTGCCGGGCTTGGGATAGCGGTGGAAGAACAGCGCAGCTTCATCGAAATCGGAAAAGGCGGGTTTAACGGGTTTGCTCATTTTATTCGCTTCCGGTCAAAAGGCGCTGGGATAGGCGCCGCCGTCGATGATCAGATTTTGGCCGGTTATATAGCCGGCCTGGGCGGAACAGAGAAATGCGCAGGCCTGCCCGAATTCCTCAGGTTGTCCGAAGCGGCGAGCGGGAATTTCGCTCATGCGTTTTTGTGCTGCTTCATCCGGGGCAATGCCTGCCTTCTCGGCTCCGAAGCGGATGCCGCTGCGCAAGCGGTCCGTATCGAAGGCGCCGGGAAGGATGTTGTTGATCGTCACATTGTCCTTGGCGACCGTACGGGCAACGCCGGCGAGGAAGGATGTGAGGCCTGCGCGAGCGCCGGAGGAAAGATCGAGGCCGGGGATAGGCTTATAGACCGAGGTGGAGGTGATGTTGACGATGCGGCCGAACCGGCGCGCCACCATGCCGTCGATGACTGCCTTGATGAGCTCGAGCGGGGTCACCATGTTCTGCGTCACGCCGTCGAGGATCGCCTGGCGGTCGAGCTCGCGGAAGTCGCGGTGTGGCGGTCCGCCATTGTTGTTGACGAGGATATCGGGCTCGGGGCAGGCGGCGAGCAAGGCCTTCTGGCCCTCCGGCGTCGCGACATCGGCCACCACCGCCGTCACCGATACGCCGAAGCGGCGCAGTTCCTGAGCCGTGCTTTCCAGCACGGCCACATCGCGGCCATTGATGACAAGATCGCATCCGGCTTCCGCAAGCGCCGCGGCGCAGGCCTTACCCAGCCCTCTGCTCGACGCGCAGACGATGGCCTTGCGGCCCTTGAGTCCCAATTCCATGGCAATGCACTCCTTGTTACAGGCTTCATAGGCCAAAGAGCGCGCTTTGCAAATAAACCCATGCGTTCGTTTTGCCGCATATGTGGTACTGAAGGGTGTTTCAACTGGGGAAATCGGAGGATAGCGACTCGTTACGGCTAGTCTTCGCGTCGCTTGACAGCGATAGCTCCCCGCGCAGCATTAAAGAGGATCTCGTAATCGTAGAATGGCTGGACGCCACGGCTGGCGCCGGTGTCGATCCTCATCTTCGGGCAATCCATCTGCTGTTCGAGCGGTTCTTCGGGACAGTTGGGGATGCGCCCGTCGGCCAGTTGCGGCCTTCCGCCCGGGCCCCTGATGTGGTCCAGCGCCACGCGATGAAAACCGGCCACGTCGCGTTCGTCCGGGTTGATGATCAGATGTCCAGGAGCGCGCTGTCCGGGCTTCGGCAGGATGATGATCCAGCGCCGGTCGCCGTGGTCAGCGAGTGGATTGAGGGCCGCAACCCGCGCCTGTACGCCGCGCAGCGACAGGCCGAGAATCGCGTCGAAGCCCTGATACGGAATGCCGTCCCCGCCCAATCCATATTCTGCCGGGCTCAGCCTTGCGGCGGGGCAACGCGGTTTGGCATTGCTGCATTCTATAGAGCGGACAACTTGAATGGTGGCCGGTATGCGGGGGCCGGGCGTGCCGATCTGCGCCTTTGTCCATGCGAGCGGCCCGGTCAGCACGACGCCGCTCTGGAAGTCGTATCTTCTAACTATGCCGGTCGGCTCATATTGATGGGGCGCGAGCGCCCGCGACAGCACGCGCAAGCCGAAGGAGCCGGTGTCGAGCATTGCGGCCATCGGCCTGCCATCGCCGATGCGGACAGGAACGGTGAACCGCACATTGCCATCAGGCAGGACATGCGCCGTTATCGGAACGTCGAAGCGCCGGGCGGCAAGGGCCGGCAAAGGCAAGAGCATGAGGGCGGCTGCGATGATAGCCGTCAGGCGGCCCGATCGCGATTGTCTGCGCCCGAATTTCCAGCGAACCGAAGCATTCATCCTGGGGGCACTCCAGCATGGAAGACGAAGCAATAAGCTTTATTTCTGGGGCGTTTTTAGGGCGGGCCAATGGGGGAAGCCCATTACGCAAGGCAGCGAATAGGTGTAAAGGGAGCCGTCCCAAAGGCGGGATTCCCCGCTCCATCCTTACCCGCGCAGGTCCGGTTCCACCTGGCCTGCGTCGCTTCGAATCAGGCATTTTCCCGTGCGCAGTTCACTCTCCGCGAACCCCGAGCTTTCGTCTTCATCGCAGCTTAACGCCTTCCAACTCACGCTCGTCATTCTGGCGCTTGCTTGCGGCGGTTTTGGAATAGGAACCGGGGAATTCGCGATCATGGGGCTGCTGCCCGATGTGGCGCGCAGCTTCGGCGTGACCCTGCCGGAAGCGGGCTATGCCATCAGCGCCTATGCGCTGGGCGTGGTGATCGGCGCGCCTATCATCGCCATGATCGGGGCGGGGCGCTCGCGCCGGACATTGCTGCTGGTCCTGATGGGGGTGTTTGCTGCCGGAAACCTCTTCAGCGCCATCGCTCCGTCTTTCTCCACCTTCATCATTCTGCGCTTTGTGACCGGCTTGCCGCATGGCGCCTATTTCGGTGTCGCCGCGCTGGTGGCCGCTTCGCTGGTGCCGCTCGACAGGCGGGCAAGGGCCGTCGGCTATGTGATGCTGGGCCTGACCGTCGCAACCCTTATCGGCACGCCGGCGATGGCGCTTTTCGGGCAGGTTCTCGACTGGCGCGTCATGTTCTTTTCGGTGGGCGCGATTGGCATCGTCACTATCGTCCTGCTGTTCCTCTATCTGCCGCGCGACACCAGCCAAGGGCGCGCCGGAGTCTTGCGGGAACTCGCTGCCTTTACCCACCCGCAAGTGCTGTTGACCTTGGCGGTGGCGGCAAGCGGTTTCGGCGGGATGTTCTCTATCTTTAGCTATATCGCGGCGACGGCAACGGAAGTCGCCGCGATGCCGGTGGCGATGGTGCCTGTCATCATGGCGTTGTTTGGTCTGGGCATGAATGCAGGCAATCTCGTTGGCACCCGCTTCGCCGACCGTTCGCTGATGGGAACGATCTTTGGAATGCTGCTGTTCAACGTCGCCGTCATGGCCATGTTCGGCCTGACGGCGGCGAGCCCGATTCTGCTATCGCTCGCCGTCTTCCTCGTCGGCTGCACCTTCGCGGCAGGCCCGGCCATCCAGACCCGGCTCATGGATGTGGCGCGGGACGGTCAGACGCTCGCCGCCGCCTCCATGCATTCCGCCTTCAACATTGCCAACGCACTTGGCGCCTGGCTGGGTGGACTGGTGATCGCTCATGGATATGGCTACGCGGCCACCGGCTATGTCGGCGCTGCCCTTTCAGTGCTGGGACTCGGCGTTTTCGCCGTTTCCTATGCCTTGGATAAGAGAAGCCAGGGAGCTTGATCTCGCCTATTGCCGCGCTGCAATTGCCGCTGCCGCGCCGCCAATGCACAGGGCTGCGCCGCGGTTCATAATTTTCAGCGCTTTCGGAGATTGGAAGCTGCGTCGGGCGCGGGCTCCGACCAGCGCGAAAGGATATTGCGTAACCGTCAGGATCACGGCGCTCAGCGCTATGAGTGCGAAGGCGTCGGACCATTGCAGTGTGGCGATGTCGATAACGGTGGGCAGGATCGACACGTAGAAGAGAACCGATTTGGGGTTGCCGACCGTGATCAGAATCCCCGAGAGCAGGCTGCTTCCGCTGCGCTGCGCCATGGCCGGCCCGGCTTCCTCGACCTCCGGCTTGGCGCGCCAGAATTGCACGGCGAGGAAACAGAGATAGGCGACACCTGCCCATTTTATGACGATGAGCAACCCTGTGAAAACCTCCGCCACATAGGCGAGCCCCGCCAGCGCCATCGCAAGATAAAGAAGGTCGCCAATCACCATGCCCGCTGTCAGCCAGGCGGCCGGTTTATAGCCAAAGCGAACCGACTGGGCGACGATGGCGACAATTTGCGGTCCCGGAATGATCGCGGCAATCGCAAGAGCGGTGGAAAAAGCAACGAAGCCTGAAAGTGTCACGCATAGCTCCTGCGTATGGAAGTTTTCGAGCTCCTCCTCGATATGTTTGCGGTACTTTCAATCGCGGTGGAAATCAAGGCGGGCGAGGGACCCGAAAGGCGCCGTCATACGCTTGTGACATGAATCGGCTTTTAGTCATGCCAAATATTGAACCATCAAAAGACGGACGGAGTTGGAGATGGGCAAGCAGGCGGATGACGAGGCGAAGAAATACCGCACGTTGTTCATCTCGGACGTGCATCTGGGATCGAAGGGCGCGAAAGCAGATTTCCTGCTCGATTTCCTGCGCTTTCACGATGCGGAGACCATCTATCTCGTCGGCGACATCGTTGATGGATGGCGGCTGCGGCGCAATTGGCATTGGCCACAGGAGCATAATGACGTGGTGCAGAAGCTCCTGCGCAAGAGCCGCAAGGGCGCCAGCATCATCTATATCGCCGGCAATCACGACGAATTCCTGCGCGATTTTCAGGGCACGCATTTCGGTGGCATCGAGGTGATGGATCGCACGATCCACGAAACCGCGGATGGGCGCAAATTCCTGGTCATCCATGGCGACCAGTTCGATGTGGTGGTGCGTAATGCGCGCTTCATCGCCTATCTCGGCGACTGGGCCTATGACGCGGCCATTGCCTTCAACACAGTCATGAACAAGGTGCGCCGCCTGCTGGGCCTTCGCTACTGGTCGTTCTCGCAATGGGCGAAGTTCCGCGTCAAGAAGGCGGTCAATTTCATCGGCGCGTTTCAGGACATTGTCTCTGAGGAGGCGCGGCGCGCGGGTGTGGACGGCGTCATCTGCGGCCATATTCACCACGCCACGATCGAGACCATTGGCGGCGTCGAATATATCAACACCGGCGATTGGGTGGAGAGTTGCACGGCAGTGGCCGAACATTTCGACGGGACGATGGAGCTGATCTCGTGGACGCATCTCATCGGCGAGAAGGCCGGATTCGCGCCGGTCATCGATCTCCAAGACCGCCGTCCGGCGGCGCGCTCCCTGCCAAGGCCGGCAAACGTGGCTTGATGAAGCGCCTTATCATCGTCACCGACGCCTGGCATCCGCAAGTGAACGGGGTCGTCAGGACGCTGACTCATATGCGCGACCTGATGACGGCGCGCGGCTATGCGGTGACGATCCTATCGCCATCCGATTACCGCTCGATCCCGTGCCCGACTTATCCGGAAATCCGGCTGGCGCTGACTCATCCCGGCGCCGTGCGCGCCGCGCTCGCCAAACTCCAGCCGGCCTATGTGCATATCGCGACCGAAGGGCCGCTCGGCATCATGGCCCGGCGCGCCTGCCTCAAGAATGGCTGGCACTTCACCACCAGTTTCCACACCCGCTTTCCGGAATATCTTTCCGAGCGGTTTCCGGTGGTGCCGCTGTCATGGTCCTACGGGTTTCTGCGGCGCTTTCATAACGCCGCCGCCTGCACGCTGGTGCCGACGCCGTCGATCCGGGACGAGCTTGCCGCGCGCGGCTTTACGCATCTTAAAGTCTGGACGAGGGGCGTCGACCGTGCCTTGTTCAAGCCGCGCGCGCGGGTCGATCTCGGCCTGCCGCATCCGGTCTTTCTTTGCGTCGGGCGTGTTGCGCCGGAAAAGAACCTCCCGGCCTTCCTCTCGCTCGATCTGCCGGGAACGAAGCTGGTCGTCGGCGACGGGCCGGTGCTGGAAGAGATGAAGGCTCGTTTTCCCGATGCCGTCTATGTGGGCAAGAAGGAAGGCAAGGAGCTTGCCCGCTATTATGCCGGGTCGGATGTGTTCGTGTTTCCCAGCCGGACCGACACGTTCGGGCTGGTGCTGCTGGAGGCCATCGCCAGCGGTCTGCCCGTGGCGGCCTTTCCGGTGCCCGGCGCGAAGGACGTGATCGGCGCGACGGGGGCAGGGGTGT
The DNA here is from genome assembly GCF_049065735.1 of Brucella sp. IR073. Classification (NCBI taxonomy): domain Bacteria; kingdom Pseudomonadati; phylum Pseudomonadota; class Alphaproteobacteria; order Hyphomicrobiales; family Brucellaceae; genus Brucella; species Brucella sp. IR073. The sequence goes on along the minus strand of NZ_JBAKHD010000013.1, from coordinate 33,893 downwards.
TGTCCGAGGACTTACGCGAAGCCTGCCTCGAGGCTTTGAAGATGGGCCGCGTCGATCCCGATGCGGCGCTCAAGGAATTCACCTGGGAGCATTGCGCCGATATTTTTGAGCGGGCGCTGACGCCGGTGATGGAGGGGAACGACGCGGAAGTGGCGTGAGTATAAGGGAGTAAGGGAATAAGTGAGTAGGGAGCGTTTCGTATCTGCCTTACGCATTTACTTTCCTATTCCCTTTCCTTTTAAAACTGCTTCCCGATCAGCCCGTCCACCGACTGCCGGTTCGCGCCGCGGATGACGAAGAAGAACAGGATCGCCGTCCAGAGAATGGATTTCTCAGCGCCGGAATATCCTTGACCCTGTACGCCCCAATGGAACCAGACGGTGACAAGGAGCACGATCATTGCCGCGAAGGCGGCTGGGCGGGTGAAAAGGCCTATGGCGATGAGGATGCCGCCGAAGAACTCCGTTGCCGAAAGCAGCGGGGACCAGAAGGCGCCGGGGTAGAAGCCGAGGCTCTCCACCATGCCGCTTGCGCCGAACGGGTTCATGATCTTGCCATAGCCATGGGTCACCAATGCGCCGCCGCCGATGACGCGCAGCAAGGTTTCGGCAAAAGTGTGCAGCGACGAATAAAGGCCGCCGAGGGCCGGAATGAAAAGTCTCTGGTTATCGGTATGATGGCTCACGGTTGTTTCCTCAAAAAAGTGAATCAGTGCCGCCTATCCATGCAACGCGACGATCAATAAAACATGACAATCGGCCCCAAGTAAAATTATTTTGATCAGCAAAGCCTTAAATGGCATTACCCTGGCCGCATTTGTGCGCGCAAACCAATTCCGTTTGGCTGCGGAGTGCTAAAAGTCTCGATCAGAATCGAAAGACTCTATAAGAATAAGAACATGTTGACCGAAGTTGCGGACGAAGCAAGCGCCGCCCCCGACACGACACCCAGGATCGAGGTGACGCATTCCGCCACCGGCGCGACGATTGCGCTCAGCGGGCGCTGGACGTCGCATAGCGTCCATCTGGTCGATGGCACGATGCGCAAGCTGCAGGGCGAACAGGGCTTTTCGAGCGCAACAATCGACCTTTCCGATGTCGTCGGTCTCGACACGGCAGGCGCTTGGCTGATCGAGCGGTTGAGTCACGCTCTTCGGGCGCGGGATGTGGAGGTGAAGCTGCAGGGGCGGCGCGAGGCTTGGAAGCCGCTGCTCTCGGCGGTCGGCGAGGCGGTGGACCGCGAGGCTCAGGACAGGCCGCCGAAGCCGCCCTTTTTCATCATCGGCATGCTGGAGGCGCTGGGTAAGCTTACCTATTCCGCCCGGGATGATTTCCTGATGGCGATGCATATTCTGGGCGCGACCATTCGCGGGTCCCAGATGAAGCTGGGACGGGGCAATGGCATCAGCATAGCTCCCATCGTCAACCAGCTTGATCGCATGGGCGTCGGAGCGGTGCCGATCATCGTGCTGATGTCGGCGATCGTAGGCGGCATCGTCGCGCAGCAGGGCGCATTCCAGCTGCGCTATTTCGGGGCGGAAATCTTCGTCATCGATCTGGTCGGCATTCTGGTGTTGCGCGAACTGGGCGTGCTTCTCACCGCCATCATGGTGGCGGGACGCTCGGGCAGTGCAATCACAGCCGAAATCGGGTCGATGAAAATGCGCGAGGAGACGGACGCGCTCACCGTCATCGGGCTCAATCCCATCGGCGTCCTCGTCTTTCCCCGGCTGGTGGCGCTCGTTATTGCCCTGCCGCTTCTCACCATCGTTGCAGATCTCGCGGCGCTCGCCGGTGCGGGCTTCGTCGTGGCGACCTATTCGCACATTCCGCCGGCCGCGTTTCTGGAACGCTTGCGCGACGCCGTCGACACCTCCACCTATCTCGCGGGCCTCATCAAAGCGCCTTTCATGGCGATCATCATCGGCATCATGGCCTCGGTGGAGGGCATGAAGGTGAAGGGCAGCGCGGAATCGCTCGGGCGGCGCGTGACCGCTTCCGTCGTGAAATCGATCTTCGTCGTGATCGTCGTGGACGGGCTGTTCGCGATGTTCTATGCGGCGATCAACTTTTAGGCGGGACGGATGGCGCAAGCGATGGCAACAGAGCGGGAGGAAGCGGATTACGCCGCCGAGCCGGTGATTTCCGTGCGCGACGTTACCGTTTCGTTCGGCAGCCAGACCGTTCTCGATAAACTCTCGCTCGATGTCTATCCCGGCGAGATCCTGGGTTTTATCGGGCCATCGGGTGCGGGCAAGTCGGTGCTGATGCGCACTATTCTGGGCCTCAATCAGAAATCGTCGGGCGAGATCTGCATTTTCGGTCATGACACCGACAAGGTTTCTGACATCGAGAAGATGGAGATCGACATGCGCATGGGCGTGCTGTTCCAGCACGGCGCGTTGTTCTCCGCCCTCAACGTGCTGGAGAACATTCAGGTGCCGATGCGCGAATATCTCGACCTTTCGCCCCGGCTGATGGACGAGCTGGCACGGCTGAAGATCGATCTCGTCGGCTTGCCGCAGAATGCGGCGGAGAAGCTTCCATCCGAACTGTCGGGCGGCATGATCAAGCGCGCGGCGCTGGCGAGGGCTCTGGCGCTCGATCCGGATATCCTGTTCCTCGACGAGCCGACCTCTGGGCTTGACCCCATCGGCGCGGCGGAATTCGACGAACTGATCGCCAATTTGCGTGATACGATGGGACTGACGGTGTTCATGGTGACACACGATCTCGATAGCCTCTTCTCCGTTTGCGACCGCATTGCGGTGCTCGGTAAGAAGCGGGTTCTGGTCGATGGCACCATAGAAACCATGCTTGAGGTTGATGATCCCTGGGTGAAGGCGTACTTTCGCGGCAAGCGCGCGCGCCAGATCGACCCGTCCGCGCCGACGCGGCGGCGGGCACAGGCCCGCTAGACATGAAAGCCACTGGATAAGAGATGGAAACAAAGGCCAATTACGTTCTGGTGGGGATATTCACGCTGCTGGTGTGCCTGGCGGCGTTCGCCTTCGTCTATTGGGCCGCGCGCTATGGCGAGAACCGCGATACGGCGCCGCTCGAGATTCGCATTCCGGGCTCGGTCAGCGGTCTTTCCATCGGCAGCCCGGTCATGTTCAACGGTATCAAGGTGGGCGATGTGCGCAGGCTCACACTCGACCCGATCAATCCGAACAATGTCAATGTGCTGACCGAAGTGAACCGCACAACGCCGGTTACCCGCTCGACCAGGGCGCAGCTCGGCATTCTCAATCTTACCGGACAGGCCTATGTGGAACTGAAAGGCGGCAGCCGTAACGAGCCGAATCTTCTCGAGGAGGCGGAAAAGGCTGGCCAGGTGGCGCTCATCAATGGCGACCCCTCCGCGGTGACCAATCTTCTGGAAACGGCGCAGGATATCGCCGCCAAGGCTAATAATGTGCTCGACGGGCTGGACGCATTCATCAAGGATGTGCGCCAGCCGCTGACGCAAACAGTGGAGAATACCAAGACTTTCACCGATGCACTCGCCAAGAACTCCAAGATGCTTGACGAGCTTGCGGGCAATACCGGCGATGTGCAGCAGATCGTCAAGGACGCCCGCGAGATGATGGCGCGTCTCAATGCAGCTTCGGCGCGGGCCGACAGCGTGATGCAGAAGGTCGATGCGCTGGTTTCCGACAACGGCAAGGACAGCGTCGTGGCGCAAACCAGGGCGACGCTCCAATCCATCCAGCGCACATCCGATACGCTCAATACGCGGCTCGGGCCCATTGCCGACAATCTGCAGCGATTTTCCGGGCAGGGCCTGCGCGACGTGCAGGCGCTGGTCACCGACAGCCGCCGCTCCATCCAGCGCATAGAGCAGGCGATCACCGACCTCGAACGGGACCCGCAACGGCTCATTTTCGGTGGACAGGGCAATGTCCCGCAATATGACGCACGCAACCGGCGTTGATCCCGTTGAATTTCCATGAGATTAAGTAAACGTGAAAAGGGGCGGTCGCACTTGACGATGGTTTCACACACCGCGCGTATCGCCGGCATGGTGCTGCTGGCCGTGACTGTCGCTTCTTGCGGCACGGTTCCGCTTGACACTTTCGACCTCAACGCGTCGCGGCCGGTGGTATCGGCGAAGAGCCGCAAGAATGTGCAGATCCTGATCCAGAACCCGGCAGCGCTCAAAGCGCTGGACGGGCAGAATATCGTCGTCAATACCTCCCCCGACGAGATCGAATATCTGAAGGGCGCGCAATGGGGCGACCGGCTGCCGAGCATCGTGCAGTCGCGCTTGGTGCAGGCGTTCGACAATACCGGCCTTCTGGGTGGCGTCGGGCGTCCGGGCGAAGGCCTTGCCATCGATTATCAGATCATCACCGATATCCGCACCTTCGGCGTTGACGCTTTTGGCGGTAGGCCGATCGCGATCGTCGAGATCGGCGCCAAGGTGATGAACGATAAGAACGGTGAAATCCGCGCCACCCGCGTCTTCACCGCCTCCGTGCCGGTCAACGGCACCGGCAATGCCGCCTATGTGCAAGCTCTCAACGCCGCCTTCGACAAGGTCACTGGCGAAATCGTGAGTTGGACGCTGTCGGTGATCTGACGGTTGAGGGCGCGCTGGAAGCGGTTATGCTTCCCCTGAACGCTGAGTTGTGCGCTCTCATCTTCGACAGTCATCCCTGAATGCGAAGCGGAGCGAATCTTCGAAAGACGAGAGCGCTTGGCGATCCCACAATAAGAACAACCTGAGCGCCAGACCTCCAAACAAAAACGCGGCCCGTGAGAGCCGCGTTTTCTGCTTCAGTATCTATCCAGCTATTACCGCAACCGCCCGCTGGCATGGGCGAGCATGGTGTAGACCTTGCCGGTATCGGAGGTCAGGTAGGTCTGCGTCACCATGTTGTCGCGGTCGTTGCGGGCGACGTCTTCGATCAGGCGCTGGAAGTCGTCCATGTAACGGTCCACTGCGCGGCGAAATTCGCTGTCCGACTGGTACTTGCGCTTGATCTCGTCGAAGGTCTGCTGGCCCTTCATCGTGTAGAGGCGGCGGGTGAAGACGTTGCGCTCGCCGCGGCGGTAGCGTTCCCAGAGCTCAACCGAGGCATCGTGATCGATGGCGCGGGCGATATCCACTGAGAGCGAATTCAGCGACTCGACCACATGAGCCGGGGAACGCGACGTGCTGGGTGCGGGCGCGCGGACCGGCTCGGGCTCTTCCTCACGCGAGGCGCGTGCGAGAAGGTCGGAGACCCAGCTGCCGCTGCTGCGCGCGGCGGAGGACACCGGTGCGGGGGCGGCGCGCTCCCGGTCACGCTCGCGGCTGTTGTTCAGGACGATCTGGTCTTCCAGACCGAAGCCGCGTTCAGCCGCGCGGGGAGCCGGGGCGGGCGCTGGCGCCGGCGCAGGGCGAGGGGCCGGGCGCGAGACGGGCCGGTCGGCCTTGCTCTCACCGACATCGATGAGGCGACCCGACTTGTTGACGATCTCGGCCAGCTCACGCAGCGCGTTGATCTGCTCGGATACCGCTTTGCGCATGGCCGTGGTGGATTCCTTGGCCTGAGCGGGCATGTCGAGCACGCCGCGTTTCAGTTCGCCGCGCGTCTCGTCGAGCTCGGCGCGGATTTCCGCCGCCGTGCGGCGGATTTCGTCGGTGGCGTTGGCAAATTTCTGCGACGCCTGTTCCACCACGTCGGAGATGGTGGCGCGCAGCTGCTCCGCCGACATGCGGGTACGGCCTTCGGCGCGTTCGAATGCGGTCGAGACCAGCTTCTCGAACGAGCGCATGACATGCTCGATGCCTTCCGAGCGCTCGGTGAGGCCGGCGGCCAGTTCCTGCAGCGCATGGGCGCGTTCTTCCAGCGTGGCGGCGAGATTGTCCTGCGCCGAACCGATCATCGCATTGGCAGCGCCGAGCATGCGGCCATGTTCCTCGAAACGCTCGGCAATGCTGCTGATCTGCTTCAGCGTCTCGTTGGAGAGGCCGCTCAGCGTATTGAGATTGCCGTCGATGAGGCGGCCCGCGGAGGCAAAGGTCTGCGCCGCGCGGTTGGTGTTTTCCGCAAAGGACGATGTGGTGTCGAGAAGGCGGGTGTCGATATCGCCAAGATTGCGCGTGGCGCTGTCGATGAGGTCGCCAAGCTTGGCGTTGGAAGCCGCCAGACGGTCGATGAGCTCGCCGACATTGTCCGCAAGGCCGCTCTTGGCCTCCTGGATGGCGGAGATGGTTTCCGCCGTGCGGCTGGCGAGCGCGCTGACGAGCGCCGCATTTTCGGCCCGCAGCCGGTCGGTCGCGGCATGGGTGGCTTCCTCCAGCTGGGTGGCGAGGCCGCGGCCACTGTCGGCAAGGCGCTCGACCAGCGGTTCCGCCGTGTCGGCGAGAATGCGGGTGATCTCCTGCGAGCGGGCGGCGAGCACGGCATTGAGCTCGCGGGTGCGTTCTTCCAGCGTGGCGGAGGTGCTTTCCGTCACGTGGTTGATGCGGGCCTCGATGGAGCCGAGCTCGGTGGCGACGCGCGAGCCGATCTCGCCCAGATTCATGGCGATGGCATCGGCGCGCTCGTTGAGGCGGGCTTCCGTCGCGCTCAGATTCTCGATGAGATGGCTGCTGAAGAACTCGCCATAGCCGTCGAGCGCCTCGCCGGCCTTCGCGGCCTCGGCGGAAAGCGTGCCGGCTGCCTCGACGATCTTTTCGCGCAGCGCGCCGGCAACCACCTGCGCGCTCTGCTCCAGCGACTTGCGCACATTGTCGACGCCGATGGTAAGCGCCTTCTGCATGGTCGAGGTACGCTCGTCGATGACGCCGGTCTGCTCGTCGAAGACCCGGCTGATGGCTATGCTGCTTTCGCCGATGGTCTGCTGCAGCATGGCCGTGCGCTGCTCGAGGATTGTATTCTGATCCATAAGCGTTTCGCCAAGCGTCTCGGCAGTCTGGGCGAGGGCGGAACGGATTTCCGCGGCGCGGTCTTCAAGCAGGCGCTCATGGCCGCCGAGCGTATCGGCAATGACGGCCTGGTTCTGTGCAAGCACCGAGCCGAAGCCTGCCGTGCGCTCGTCGAGGGCTCGGGCGTGCTCACTGAGGCTTGCATCCAGCATGTCGCGGCTTTGGCCCAGCGTCGCGCGGATTTCGGCGGTGCGTTCCTCCAGCGCGCGGGCGAGCCCGTCCTGGCCGGCGACGAGAACGCCATGCACGTTCAGGGTCTTCTCGTCGATGGTGCGGGCAATCGCATCCTCGCTGCCGCTGAGGATTTCGCGAATGCCACGAGCGCGCTCGTCGAGCGCCTGAACGAGCGCCTGCTGGCTCTCGCCAAGGAGATCACGGACGCCATGGGTGTGCTGATCGATGGAGCGGGCATAGGTTTCGAAAGCGTTCTGCAGAACGGCGTCGTTTTCCGCCAGCGCGGCACGCAGGCCCACGACGCGGTCGTCGAGCAGGCTGCCATGCCTTTCGAAAGTCTGATCTAGGAGCGCGCTGTTTTCGGCAATCGCGGCGCGGACCGCGGCGGTGCGTTCCTCGAGCAGAGAGGCATGGCGCTCGGTAACACCGTCGAGCATCGCCGCGCTTCCAGCCACCGCATCCTGGATGCGGTTGGTGTGGGTGGCGAGCGTGTCGGTATGATCGCGGATGATGGCCGAGACGCGGTCCGTTTCGCCGGCGAGCGAGGCGGCGAGCGCGTTGCGGCCCTCGGCGAGCTGGCCAGCGAAGTTCAGGGCCTTTTCGTTGAGCAGGCTCGACACCGATTCGGCAATGCCGGAGAGGTCGCTCGAAATCCGCGTCTTGGTCTCGTCCATGACTTCGCTGATCGTCGTGCGGCCTTCGGAGAAGGTTTCGGCGATTTCGCGGGTACGGGCGATGAGGTTCTCATTGATCTGACGAGCACGCGCTTCCAGCGCCGCGTTGAGCTTCTCGGTGCTGGCGTCGAGCGACTGGGCGCGGGTCTCGAATTCGTTGAGGAGGGAGTGTCCGCGCTCGGCCAGCGTACTGTCGAGGGCCGCAAGGCGGGCGTCGAACTCGCTCACCATGTTCTGGGTGGTGTCGCCCAGCAGCGAGGCGATGCTGCCGGTGCGCCGGTCGAGCACGTCTGCGAGCGTGGACACCACCGTCTCGGTCTGTGCACCAAGGGTGGCGATGCGGGTATCGAGCACATTGGTCAGCGCTTCGCCTGACGCGGCGATGCGGGACGAAACGTCATTGGCGCGCGTGTCGATGGCGACTGTGATGGAATTGCCGCTGTCATTGAGGCGATCCACCAAATTGTCGCCGGAGCGCATCATCTGCTCGGTCAGTTGCGACGTTGCCCCTGCGACGCTTTCGCGGATGGCGTTGGTGGCGACGGACAGCTCTTCCTTCAGGTGCTCATGCGCACCGGAAATCGAGGAGCGAACCCGCTCGGCGTGAGTCAGAACGGCCTCGCGCTCATTGCCGAGTTCGCTGACCAGCGTGCGGATGCGGATTTCGTTGTCGGTATAGGCGCGCTCGAGCTCGTTGACCTCGGTCTGCACAAGGGTTTCCAGCTCGACGGCGCGGGCGAGGGTGCGCTCGATGCCCTCGCTCATCGCCGCCACTTCGCGGCGCACTGCCTGGCCCAGAGTTACCACGCGCTCGCCGGCCACCGATTCGGGCTCGGCAAGGCGCAAGGCTGCTTCGGTCATGGTGCGCGCGGCGAACTGCATTTCCTGCGCGCGGCGCAGCATGTGGGCAAAGCCCCAGAACATCAGGACTGGAACGGCAATGCCGGTTGCGACGGCAAGACCCGCAGGGGACGTGAAGAAATTGCTGAGCGCCCCGGCCGAGGTAAGGCCGGACGGGCTTAGCGAATGGCCGACGGCAAGGCCTCCAGCGGTCCAGAGCGCGGAGAGAGCCGTGGTTGTCCAGTAAATGCGGTTCGACGGGCGTTGCGCCAGCCCGCGCGGAAGCGCGCCTTCGCGCCGAAGATCGTCATTGGCGGGCGTGAGCGAAGCCGCCTTGGGCTGGGTTTCGGCAGATTTGGTCAGGAAAGCGGGCGGCTCGCCCATCGGCTCCGCCTTCGGCGCGGACGCTGCCGACATCTCCGAAACGGGCGCCGCCGTCACACGGGGCGGGGCGGGCGGCGGAGGAGGCGCGGCGACATCGGCCGGCGCCGTGGGCGCGGGCTGCTTCTTCGCGATATCCGCGGCGGCGCTTTCCGTGGCGCGAATTGGCCGGGCCGGAGAGGCGGGCGCTTCCTTCTTCTCATTGGCGAGCTCGGCAGCAGCGCGCGAGATCTGCTCCTCGAGATCGGACAGCGAGAAATTTTCATCGAGCGAGCCGAGGTTCATGTCGATTCCCAGGTCATCGTCGAAATCGAAATCGAGAGCTTTTTCCAGCGCTTCCTCGACTTCGAGGTCGATCTTCTCCGCCTTGGTCTTTGGGGCCATCACCGTTACTTACCTCGTACTCACGCTGATGCGCATCGGCGCGGATGCTGCATCGGACTCTATCAACGCCACCCTGCATCGTACCGGCTGATTTACCGGAATGAAACAGCTGAATTCGCAACTGCTTAAAAGTTTAAATACAGGGTTAACGCGCTTGGCCGCTAGGGCCTCGTTCTGCAATTCACATCATTCGACATAAGGCTCCGGACGCACTTCCAGATCGAGCCGGCGCCGAGACCTTATAAAACTCAAGTCCCTTGCGATTACGCACTGTTAACCAGAGTGTGGAAATCTTGATCCCCGGCACAGGCGCGAGCCGTGAATATGCCACTTTTCAAGCCAAACGAAAATGCACAGCGCGGCTGCGTCCACAGCGGATTTACGGCATGAACAAAGCGTTCATGGGCTGTTCATTTGTAAAGAAATAGACCGCTCTCAGATTTGTTTCAGGCGTACTCATTCGCCGTCCGCAAAAGAACCAAGGAGAATTAACAATGGCGGTTGCCCATCAAAGCCAAGCTCAGGTTTCCCGTCTATCAAACCCTGCGATAGCCTTCACCCAGCCGGGCGGCGAAGGTGTCGCCAGCCGGTCCCGTGCGCGGGCCATCGATCTGGTCCATCTGGCACGCCAGACGCTCGGCGACCGCGCGCTGGAGGCTGAGGTGCTGTCGCTGTTTTCGCGGCAGGCGAGCGGCGTGGCCAACCGGATCGGCCAGGTGACGGGCAAGGAGAGAGGGCTTCTCGCTCACTCGCTGAAAGGCTCGGCACGCTCCATCGGCGCTTTCCGGGTGGCGGAGCTTGCCGAAAAGGTGGAAGCCAATCCCTCCGATGAGAAGTCCGCGGCTGCGCTGCGCGATGCGCTGACGGATGTGCAGGAGTTCATTGCCGCAATCAGCCGGTAATTCGCTTTGGCCGCCCAAGCGGTTGCACTCGACCATGCAAAGCAGTATCTGCCTGGATCAGAGTACCGCTTGGGGCTAGGCATGACAAAAATCACCTTTGTTTCGTTCGACAGCGCGACGCGCACGCAGGTGGAGGCGGAAAACGGCTCCACCGTGATGGAAAACGCCATTCGCAATGCCATTCCCGGCATCGATGCGGAATGCGGCGGCGCCTGCGCCTGCGCGACCTGCCATGTCTATGTGGACGAGGAATGGACCGATATTGTCGGCGAGCCGTCTCCCATGGAAGAAGATATGCTGGACTTCGCCTATGACGTCCGCCCCAATTCGCGGCTCTCCTGTCAGATCAAGGTCAAGGACGAGTTGGACGGCCTCGTGGTGCATATTCCGGAACGGCAGAGCTGAAGCAATGATCCCAAAGCAGATCATTGCCAGAAAATGAAGGGGTTGGGACGACCAAATGAGTGACATTATCCGCACGGACGTGGTGATCATCGGGGCGGGGCCGGTCGGGCTCTTTGCCGTTTTCGAGCTGGGACTCTACGATCTCAAATGTCACCTCATCGATATTCTCGACCGTCCGGGCGGGCAATGTGCGGAGCTGTACCCGGAAAAACCCATCTATGACATTCCGGCCTGGCCGGAAATCTCTGGGCAGGCGCTGGTCGACCGGCTGATGGAGCAGATCAAGCCGTTCTCGCCGCAATTCCATTTCAACCGCATGGTCACGCGGGTCGAGCGGCAGGCGGATGGCGGCTTTCATGTGGAAACCGACGAGGGAGAGATCTTCGAGACCAAGGTGGTGGTGATCGCCGCAGGCGGCGGGTCGTTCCAGCCGAAGCGACCGCCCGTCCCTGGCATCGAAGCCTATGAGGGCAAAAGCGTCTTTTATTCCGTGCGCCGCATGGAAGCGTTCCGCGACCAGGATGTAATGATCGTCGGTGGCGGCGATTCCGCGCTTGACTGGGCGCTGAACCTGCAACCCATCGCCAAAAGCCTGACGCTGGTGCATCGCCGCGCCGAGTTCCGCGCTGCGCCCGACAGCGTCAAGAAAATGTTCGAGCTGGTTGACAGCGGCGGTATCGCCTTCGAGCTTGGCCAAGTGACCGGCCTCAAGGGCGAGAATGGCGAACTCTCTGGGGTGACGATCAAGGGGCCGGATGGCGAAAAGGAGCTTGCGGCGACGCGGATGCTGCCATTCTTCGGCTTGACGATGAAGCTCGGCCCCATCGCGGATTGGGGACTCAATCTCCACGAAAACCTCATTCCCGTCGACACGGAGAAGTTCGAGACGTCTGAGCCCGGCATCTTTGCCATCGGCGACATCAACTGGTATCCCGGCAAGCTGAAGCTCATCCTCTCGGGCTTCCACGAGGCGGCGTTGATGACCCAGGCGGCGAAGCGGATCGTCAACCCCGGCGAGCGCGTGGTGTTCCAGTATACGACGTCTTCGACGAGCTTGCAGAAGAAGCTTGGGGTGCAGTAGACCATAGGCCGTCCCTAATAGGGGGAGGCTGCGACTAATCCACCGCCTTCGTCAGCGTCCGCTCCAGCCGGTAGGTGAGCAGACGCTCGAAGCGCTTTTCGAAGTTGAGCGTCTCGACATAGTCAAATCGCTTCTGCGCGATGTCATGCGCTTTCATCAGCCGTTCGGTCACCTTGTTGATGTCGTCCCGGAGCTGCGCGCAGTCAGGGCGCGAGGGTAGGGCGCGGATCGCCCGTTCGATCTCGCTCGCATGGCTGTGGGCAATGCTGATATGGCTCTCCTCGTGGCGCTTGATGTCCTGCGCCAGCGTGTCCCAGACGAGCGCCAGTTCCGGCCCGGCCCGGCGCCGCTGCTTCCAGCGCGGCAGCATAATTTTGGCGTAGACATTGACATAGACACCGGTCACGCGGCACGCGCCCTTGTCCGAACGGTAGCGCGCCTTGGCATCGAAGCGAATCTGCGCCGCGCCCGGATGATGCTGTCCCGTGCTTTTCAACAGCGGACCGCCGCGCGCGAGGGCTCGGTCGAGATCGGCCGCGGTCTTGCCCTGGACGGTGTAGTAGCTGTAGCTGCGAAAAACGGTTGCCGCATCCGCCGCAGTGGCCGCGCCGGCAAAGAGAGCCGTTGCGACCAGAACCTTATGCATAAACATTATCTTCAACCCGGTTCCTTTGCGGCTTATGCCAATGAAATCGCCCATATAACAATCGGGTGGCGGATAGGTTCACCATGACGCACAATCGTCAAGACAAATATAATTGTCGCGGGAATCGATAAAGGAAACGGACGCATGCGAAGGGAATGGCAGCTCGCCCATGGGCGCAGTCTTATCTTGGGAGAGGAGGCCATCATCATGGGCATCCTCAATGTGACGCCGGATTCCTTCTCCGATGGGGGTAGCCATGACGACCTGCCGCGCGCGCTCGAAGCGGCCCGCCGCATGCGCGAGGAAGGCGCTGTCATCATCGACATAGGCGGCGAGTCGACCCGGCCGGGAGCTGAGCCCATTGATGCGGCGACCGAGCAGGCGCGCGTCCTGCCGTTGATCGAGGCGCTGGCGCGCGAAACGGACTGCATTATCTCCGTCGATACCTATCGCGAGGAAACCGCGCGGCTGGCGGTTGCGGCGGGGGCGCATATCGTCAACGACGTCTGGGGCCTGCAGCGCGAGCCGGGCATTGCAGATATAGCGGCGGAAACGGGGGCCGGGCTCGTCATCATGCATACGGGCCGGGAGCGGGAGCGCGATCCTGACGTGATCGCCGACCAGTTCGCTTTCCTCGACCGCTCGCTCAAAATCGCCCGCGCGGCCAAGGTCCGGGACGACCAGATCGTGCTTGATCCGGGCTTCGGCTTTGCCAAGGATACCCATGAGGGCGTGGCGCTGATGGCGCGGTTCGGGGAATTGCGCGCGTTCGGCTTTCCGCTGCTCGTCGGCACCTCGCGCAAGCGGCTCATCGGCGCGCTGACGGGGCGCGACATGGCGGAGCGGGATGTGGGCACGGCAGCGACCTCCGCCATTCTGCGGCTCGAGGGCGCGGATGTTTTCCGGGTGCACGATGTGCCGGTAAACCGCGATGCGCTCAAGGTCGCCGACGCGGTTCTAAAGGCGCGCGGGGATAAAGCAGTATGAAGCGCGCATGGCTCGGCCTCGGCGGCAATATCGGTGATCCCGTCGCGGCGATGGGACAGGCGCTGCGTATGCTGGACGAGCGCAAGGATGCGCGCGTGGTCAAGGTCTCATCCGTCTACCGCACGCCGCCCTGGGGCAAGACGGATCAGGCCTGGTTCCACAATGCCTGCGCGGAAATCGAAACGGCGCTTTCTCCCGTAGCGCTGCTTGATGCGTGCCTCGATATCGAGAAAGGCTTGAAGCGGCTGCGCTTGGAGCGCTGGGGACCGCGCACGATTGATATCGACGTGCTGGCATTCGAGGGTGTGGAGCATCTGGACGCGCCGACGCTCACGCTGCCGCACCCGCGCATGACCGATCGCGCCTTCGTGCTGGTGCCGCTGGCGGAAATCGCGGCGGGGCTGGCGGTGAATGGCCGGACGGTGGCGGAATGGCGGGACGCGTGTGATGATAAGGGGGTGGAGAGGCTGGCGGGAGAGAAAGTGTGGTGGCATCTCGGATAGCTTTGCCGGGTTGCAACCAAATTTCAGTTGCAGAATTCTGTGGAGATCATTAATTTGGGGGCGCAGTGACGCAGTTAGACAAGCTGATCGAGGAGTTTAAGCAATGTGTGGGACCATTTAGGTATAAAAAACTGGTCCGTATTCTGGAAGGGCTTGGATATGAGGAGAAAACCACCCGCGGAGGCAGCAGGAGGCGCTTCCTCAATCGTGATACCGGCCACATCATCACCTTGCACGAACCGCATCCCGGCAATGAAATTCAGCTTTACTTGGTCAAGCAAGTTCGGGATGCATTAATATCGAAGGGGTTGATATGAAGACGCTGCATTATAAAGGCTATCAAGGTGCCGTCGAGTTTGAGGACGGTCATCTGTTCGTGCGCGTTCTCCATATAGACGACGTTCTGGTGGCCCAGTTCGACAATGCGAGCGAAGCCGACCAGGTTTTTCGTGAGATGGTCGACGGATATCTGGCGGATTGTGCAGAATTCGGGCGAGAGCCAAACAAGCCATTCAAGGGCTCGTTCAACGTCCGCATTCCGCCAGAACTACATCGCCGCGCCGCGATGATGAGCGCGGAAAGCGGCGTTTCGCTTAACACATGGGTGTCTGAAGCAATTTCAGAGAAAGCCGGTCTAGGGTCGCATCGTTAAGGGCGCTGATAGCACAGGGGTTCCTGCGCTATGGCACTTAATTTTTCGCGATGCTGCTAACTGCCGCGGCGTCGACGCGCTTCAGGCTCATGCCGATGACGGGGACGAGCTCTTTGTCGACGCGCACGGAGACGGTGACGTTCATGGTGTTCTCGTCGGCGATGCGGGCGAGCATGGCGCCGTTCAGTTGTTTGCGGTTGAGGCCGAAGACGACACGGTCGCCGCTGACAGTACCCGAGGTTACGTCGAGGCCCTTGCCCGCCGCGCCGTCGTTGAAGATGCCAGTATAGGTGCCGCCCTTGCGGGTGACTGTCGCCTTCATGGGCTGGGAAAAGACGCCGACCCGGCAGGAGCCGTCGAGTGTCATGCCGACATCGTTTTCAGGCGTGGTGCCGGCAAGGGTGCAAATGAATTTCGTGCCCTTGTATTTGCCCGCGACGATTTCGCCGGGCCCGGTCCATTGTCCCTCAACATTGCGGAAGAAGCGCTCATCCTTGTCGGCGGCGGCAGCCGGAGAAACCGCGCCTGCCAGCGGCAACAGAAAGAGACAAGCGGCAACGCAATTTTTCATGGGACGGACTCGGGAGCTCTGCACGGGGCGTTTCAATGCCGAATAATCGGCGCGATTGGTTAATGCTTGGTTTGCGCCGCGCTGAATGTCAATCCTTCTTCTTGCCTGTCTGTTCGCCTGTGAGCCTGGCGAGGTCGCCGATAAAGTCGCCAATGCCCGGCCGTTTCTCCGCTATGAAGGGGAAGGGGCGCACGATATCCATGGCAGAAATCCCGATACGCGCGGTCATCAGGCCATTGATGACGCCTTCGCCGAGCTTCGCGGAAAGCCGCGAGGCGAGGCCGTGGCCGATGATCTGCTGCACGAAACTATCCCCAACTGCGATGGTGCCGGTGACGGCGAGATGGGCGATGACGCGGCGCGTGAGCCTGACGAAGCCGAGCGTGCCGGGCCGGCTGCCATAGAGCTCCGACAGGCGGCGGATGAGCCGCGCCGCTTCGAAAATCACATAGCCGATATCCACAAGCGCGCGGGGGCTGACCGCCGTCACCACGGAAACGCGCTTGGCGGCGGCGAGGATAAGCCCGCGCGCCTCGCGGTCGAGCGGGCGCAGGATTTCCGTTTCGGCGAGGCGGATGAGGTCGCGCCCGTCGATGATATCGCCTTCGAGCGAGTTCAGCATTTCGCGCCCGCGCGCCGTGGCGGGAAGGGTGGAGGCGATAGCTGTGAGCCTGGCCACGGAGTCGCGGGCAAGGCGGGCATCGTCGCGCGCCGCCGCATCCGCCGCTTCCTCGCGCAGGGATTGGACGGAGGCGAGCCGTCGCAGCGCCAGCGCCTCGCGGGTTATGACGATCAGAAATGCCAGTAGCGCGACGCCGGCGGCGCCGAGGCCAACCCAGCCGAGCCAGGTGGAGCGGTCGAAGAGGGCGCGGATCAGGTCATCCGTCCAGATGCCGATGGCAAGCGACAGGAGAATGCCCAGCGCGCCCGCGAGAATGCCGCCGAAGGGGAATTTCCTGCGCGGCGGCAAGGCCGGTGGCGGGGTGAGCGCGTCCATCTCGTCGCGGTCGAGGCCTTCGGCTTCGAAGACATCGACGGGTGCGGGTGTCACCACGGCCATGTCGCGGATCGCGGTCGGCTTGCGCGCGGGCTTTTTCTCCGGCGCGGCGTCGTCCTCTTTCTTGCCGCCCTCGGCGGAGACGGACGGGCTGTCGAGGCGGAAGGCGGCGGGCCTGCGAGGCGGTGTCCCGGTCATGCGAGGCGGTCTCCGATCAGGAATTGCAGCGCACGGTCGAGCCGGATGTGCGGCAGCGACAGTGTCAGCCCCTCGGCGGTTCGCTCCAGCCTCGGCGGGCGGAAGCGGACGAAGCGGATGATGTCATGGGCGGGGTGGGCGGCTTCTTCAAAGATCGATTCCGGATTTTTGGGTAAGTCCCCGGGAAATATCGCGGTTTCCGTTTTTCCGTCGAAGATTTCGCCGTCGATCATTTCGCCCTTGAGCGGCGTGCCGATGATGACGGGCAGGGTGTCGCGGCCTTGTGTCACCGTCGCCTCGCGGGTGGCGCGGACGGCGGCCATGGCGAGCACATCCACTTCCGCGCCGGAAAAATCGGCGCGCTTGATTGCCCGGTCGACCAGGCGGCGAACGATCGCCTCCAGCCGGTCGTGGCTTTCGTGGTGCAAATGGTCCGCCTTGGTGGCGGCGACGAGGATGCGCCCGATGCGCCGCTGCACGAGGCCGGTCAGGAAATTGGTGCGGCCTGGGCGGAAGCAGGAAAGGATTTCGGTCAGCGCCCGTTCGAGATCGGCAACGGCAGGCGCGCCGGCATTCATCGCCTGCATGGCGTCGATCAGCACGATCTGGCGGTCGAGCCGGGCGATATGCTCGCGGAAGAAGGGCTTCACCACATGGGTCTTGTAGGCCTCGTAACGCCGCTCCATCATGGCGGCCAGCGAGCCGGCGGCGTGTTTGCCCTGGAGGTCAGGAAGGGGCGCGAAGGTGAGGGCGGGCGAGCCGTCGAGGTCGCCGGGCATCAGGAAGCGGCCGGGCGGGAGGGTGGAAAGCGCCCGCTCATCCGCCTTGCCGGCGCGAAGGTAGGCAGTGAAGCTTTTCGCGAGCCGCTGCGCCGTCAGTTCGTCGGCTTGTGCTTCCGGGTCGGCGGTGCGCGCCTCGGCAAGCCATTGCGCCGCCGGTTCGGCATGGGCGGGCAGGCGGGCCAGCTCAAAGGAATCGCGCGAAAAATCCGCATAGGTCTTGCTCAGAAGCGGCAGGTCGAGCAGCCATTCGCCAGGATAATCGACGATATCGACTGAAAGCCTCCCCTTGGAGAACATCCGGTTCCAGGCGGAGGCGGATTCATATTCAATGGTCAGGCGCAGTTCGGAGACGGCACGGGTCGATTCCGGCCATTCCCTGAGGTCGATCAGCGCCTTCAGATGCTCCTCATACTGGAAGCGCGGCACGGCATCATCCGGCTGGTGCTCCAGAAACGCGCGGGCAATGCGGCCCTGCTTCTGCGCCTCGAACAGCGGCAGCCGCCCTCCGGCGATGAGATTATGCACCAGCGCGGTGATGAACACCGTCTTGCCGGCGCGGGAGAGGCCGGTTACGCCGAGGCGCAGCGACGGGGAAACGAGGCCGCCCGTACGGTCGACCAGCGTATCCAAGGCAATCTTCGCCTCGTCCGTCAGGGTGGTCAGAGTCGCCAAATTGCCCTCATCGAAATCCAGTCCGGTTCGAAATATACTTAGGAAAGCCGGTGAAACGGTTAAATATCAGCGATGTCGTCAGGCGTGATGAAAGCGTGGAGCGTTCCGGCGCCTGTCTCAGCTTCTGCGAGCGGACCATGAAAATCAATCACCGCGAGGGCGGCGGTGGGATACCCTTCCGAAAGCCGTCGTAGCGCGAGCGGATCGCCTTGCCCTACGAGCATGAGCGCCAATTCGGCGATGGAAGGATTGTGGCCGATCACCAGCAGCGAGGCCGCTGCCGGCGCCGCTTCCCGGATGATTTCGAGATATTCATCCGCGCCGGCTGAATAAAGCTCCCGGCTGTCGACGATGGGGAAGGGAAGGTTCAGAGCGGGACGCAACTGCTCGAGCGTCTCGCGCGTGCGCTTCGCAGTGGAACAGATCGCCATATCGAAGACAAACCCAGCTGCTTCCATGGCCTTGCCGATTATGCGTGCTTCCTGCCTGCCTTCTTCGGTCAGCGGGCGGTCGAAATCATCCATTCGGGGTGCAGCGCGGACGGCTCTGGCGTGACGGAGGAGATAGAGGCGAGTCATTTCGATATCCCGGTTGGCAACGCAATTCATAACCTACACGCTGCCTCATTGTCGCCGGGGTGGCGATGCAAAAGCGCATCATCGTTGACGGTAATAAAGGAAACGCTGCAATTTTCAGCAAAATCAATGCACTAAAAAGTGGTGCTGCTTGTTCGTTTCTTGTTGTGCGTTGTTGCATCTGGACCTATATAGGCGCTCGCGTCTCCTAGATGTGGGGTGATTCAGACATGAGTGAATTGATCGACCTTGACTACAGGCCCACTGAAGACGAGCCGTTCATGAATGAGCGGCAGAAGTCTTACTTCCGCGCAAAGCTGATAGCCTGGAAAAATGACATACTCCGCGAGGCCCGCGAAACGCTCGAAGCCTTGCAGCAGGAAAACGCCAATCATCCCGACCTTGCCGACAGAGCTTCATCGGAAACAGACCGCGCCATCGAACTGCGCGCCCGTGACCGGCAGCGCAAGCTGATCGCCAAGATCGACGCCGCCCTCCAGCGCATCGAGGACGGCACATATGGCTATTGCGAGGAAACCGGCGAGCCGATCAGCCTGAAGCGGCTGGACGCCCGCCCGATCGCGACGCTGTCCATCGAGGCGCAGGAGCGGCACGAGCGGCGGGAAAAGGTTTATCGCGACGATTAATGTCCGATCTCGAGAGGTCGCAGACTTTTCGAGAATCGTGTGCAAACTTGAATATTGAACAGGATGCCCGATTCAATCGGCATCCTGTGCTGCCCGGTGGCGAATTGCCCTATTTCCTGGCCGGGAGCTTCATATGCCGCGTCACCATATGAGCGACCAGGACGAATAGCACGCCGATAATTCCTCCCAGAATGACGTTGAGCACGCGCTCGCTGGCTATTGCAACCGATTGGCCGGAGAGCAGCAAGGCGAGCGCGATCAAAGCGCAGCGCGTGCCGAAGCCGATGACATAACGCTCGAACGCCACAAGCGTCAGGATTGCGCCCAGCGAGGCGAGGCCATACGCAATCGCGGAGTGCGGCATGGCGAAGCCGAGGAGAATCCCGACCGGAACGCCGATCAGTGCACCCGTCGTCCGGTCGCGCAATTTCAACCGCGAGCTTGCCGTATCGCCCGTCACGACGCTGGCAGCCGACCAGATCACCCATTGTCCATGATCGAGGCCTTGCCACTCGACGAGAAATGCAGCCGTGCCGACGGCAAGAATGACCGCCGCCATGTCTTCCAGGTAAGGGCTGCGATTTCCGTGCGATTTGTCTCGGGTCAGCCGTATGAGATGGCGGAGGCCGTCCGGATGAGCTCTTCCCGCGCGCATATGCTCTATCCCGGCCTGGATAATAACGGGGATGATCGCAAGGGTGATGTAGGGAAGAAAGGCCAGCGCCGTTGGCCAGTAAAGATCATGGGGCAGGTTTTCTCCCGTCTCGCAGGCGAGATAGAGAGCGGGGATGAAAGTGAAATTGCCGAGCGAGCGGAATTTGCTGCCCTCGGCTGCAAGGCGGATTGTTCCAGCCGCCATCAACGCACAAGCTGCGACAAAAACTGCCGGGACGAGAAGCGCAAAGAACAGAAGCAGAAAGCCGGAGGCTATTGCGACCCCGTGCAGGATTACCCCAAGGGGCGCCAATCCAGTGCGTTCCCATGCTATTTGCGCTGAAATCGCCACTAAGGCGGCCTGGAGCCAGACAGGCTGGCTCAAGATCAGTGATAGAAGGACGAATGGTGCTACCGATACCAGTGCCCGCAGAAGCGGACGCCATGTGATGCCGGGAAGTGCAATCCTCATGCGGGGCGGATCACAGAGTGTGCATATCGCCGACGTGGATGATCTTGGCGATGCGGGCGAGCCGCTTCATCGCGGCTTCGTGCTCTTCCGCGCGCGCGGCGGCGCAGGCGTCCTCGGCAATATAGACCTCGTAATCCCGGTCATGCGCGTCGCGCGTGGCGGCTTCGACCGCCCATGGGCTGCTGACGCCTGCAATGATGAGCCGTTCTATCCGGTTCGCGCGCAGAGCCGCCTCGAGGCCGGTGCCGTAGAAGGGGCTCACCCTTGGCTTGACCATGATGAGATCAGCGAAATCCGAGCGAAGGTCTTCATGAAAACCGGTGCCCGGACCGTCGAGCGCCAGCGCGTCCAGCTCATTGGCGCGGCCGAAGAGCGGCGAGTTTTTCGGCTGGTCCTTGTATCCGCGGGAGAAGCCGACTTTGACCAGAATGCTGAGCCAGCCCTTGTCGCGGGCGATCTTCAAGGCTTCATTGGCCTTGGCGATCACACCGTGCTCTTTTACCTGCTGAGCCGAGGCGGCAATCTTGCCGTTCGGGTCCACGATATCGACGATGTAATCGAGGCCGATGAAGGCGGTGTTCATGCTGCGCTCTCCTGTGGTGACATCTGCCTATGGTATCGCGGCCCCTTATTTCCTGCCGTCAGTTCCTCCTGCTTCTCGACAATTCGCCGAGCAGCTTTTCCATTTCGTCCTCAAGCTGGTTGACCGCTTCGTCCTGCGGCTCATGTCCGGCAGCGGAGATGTTGAGTTCGTTCGAGGGTTCGTCATCCAGCTGGATCTCGTCGAGGGTTAGCTCGTCGAACATGGAATCGTGCAAATCGTCTGCGAACGTATCGAGCTTGCCGGAGACGTCCTCCCGCGCAGCCGGAGCCGAAGGGAAGGGCGTGACGGAGGTCTCCTCGATGCGGGGCGCGCGGGCCTCGGGCTGGTCGAAATTTGCGAAGGACGGGGCGGTCCGTGCCGGGGTCGTCTCGGCGCGCGGCTGCGGCGTTTCGCGGGCAGGGGCGACGTTGAGGCCCGCCGTGCTGCTGCTTCCCGAGGCGGCGGCAAGGCCCGACGTGGCGCTGATCACACCCTGCGCCACCTGGCTCAGCGGATAGGCCGGATGAGCGCGCACGGGCTGGGGAGCAGCTGGTTGGGGCGCGGTCGTGCGGGACTGCGGCTGCGGCGGAACCGGCGCCGGGCGCGGCGGCTGGCTGAATTGCGGCACGGGCCGGGCGGCGGCGGGCGCAGGCGAGTGCTGCGCCGATTGGGCCGGTTGTTGCGGCTGCGGCGCCGGCCTGACCGCTGCGACGGTGGGACGCGGACGCTCCGGATGCCTTTCGGGGAATGGCGTCACCGAAGCCGGAGGAGCCTGCCTCGCGGCGGGCGCCGGATTACTCACCGGCGCGGCGACGGCGGGTGCGGCAGGGGCCGGTTCAGGCGCGAGGGAGGGTTCGGCTTCCTGCGCTTCGGCAACAGGAGCGGCGGGTGCAGGGCGCTCGGCGCGCGGTTCCGGTTCCGCTAGTTCCGTCTTCGCGGCGGATGGGCGGTCTTTCGCGCGGGCCGCCTGGATATTTTGCTCCACGACGATATCGGTCGGACCGCCGATAAGGAGCAGGTGCTCGACATCGTCGCGCCGGACCAGGACCAGCCGGCGGCGGCTATCGACCGCGGCCGCGTCCATGACGGAGAGGCGCGGCGCGCGTCCGCGTCCGCCAGCGACGAAAGTTCCGCCGGTCACGCGGCGAATGACCGTCAGCACCGCCACGATCGCCGCAAGGATCAGCAGGAACAGGAGGATGAAGCCCGCCACGCGGGCGGCATTCTCGCCGACAATTCCACTCAGCCACTCGTACATCCACTCTTCTCCTTAAGAACTGCAGCCGTGGCTGCATATCCCCGTTGCCTTGCCGGAATGCTTTTTAATTTTCCCGGTCAGGATATCCGACGAAAGCTGTCGAAGGAAACAATCAGAAAACGAACTATTCTTGTTATCGCCTTGTAACCAACAGAAAACATGGCGAATCGGGCGAGAATGCGGCCTTGTTACACTCAATGGTCGCGCTGCCTGCTTTAATTGCCGGATTTTCCTGCGTATGGGTTCCCGTATCCGGGAATGTATGATCCAAGCCATTGCGAATCGGATATTCGGCATTTCATGGCGGCTGAAAGGCCGATAGAAATAGAATAAAAGGGTTGAGGGCCATATGTCTCAAGACGCACGGACCGATCTTTATCCAAAACCGATCGTCTCGGGACGCAAGGGGCCCGGAGCGGCGATCCGGCTTCTGGTGCTCGGCATCGTCCTGACGGGCGCGGCCTTCCTCTATTTCGTCTTCCGCGACCAGCTGGGCGATGCCTTCCTGCTCGGCCTCCTCGGTGTGCTGACCATGGTTGGCGTCTTCTATCTGTTCGGTGCCGCCATCGGGATCATCCAGTTCACCCCGCGCGTGCTGGGGGACGATCTGGCTCATGCCTTTATCGACTCGCAGCCCGAGGGAACGGTTATCCTCGATAGCCGGGGCCGTGTCGTTTACGCCAACCACGCCTATGCCGCGCTGACAGGCGCGACCGATGCCACCGATGTGCGCACCCTCGATACGATCCTTTCGGGCGAGCCGGCAGCTTCCGACGCCATCTACCGCCTGTCGAATGCGGTGCGCGACGGCGTGCCGGCGCAGGAAGAGGTGCGGCTATCCCATGCGATGGCGCCGGCATCCGACGGTCCTCGGGCGGTGGGGCCGACATGGTATCGCATCAAGGCGCGGCCCATCGCCTCGACCCCCGACCATAAGGGGCCGCTGTTTGCCTGGCAGGTCGCTGACATATCGGATGAGAGGGCGGAGCAGGAGCGCTTCTTTCAGGATCTGCAGGAGGCCATCGACCATCTCGACCATGCGCCGGCGGGGTTCTTCTCCGCCGATGCCGCGGGCCGGATCGTCTATCTCAACGCCACGCTGGCGGAATGGCTGGGCGTCGATCTGACGAAATTCGTGCCGGGTTCGCTGATGCTTAATGATATCGTCGCGGGCAATGGCATGGCGCTGATCAATTCGGTCAAGGCTGATCCGGGTTCGAGCCGCAACACGGTGATCGATCTCGATCTCGCCAAGCTCAACGGGCAGAGCCTGGCGGTGCGCTTTTATCATCGGGTGCAGGCGCAGCGCGACGGGAAGCGCGGCACGAGCCGCACCATTGTGCTCAACCGCGCCGAGGGCGAGGATGCTTCGGCGGCGCTCCGCGCGGCGGAAGTGCGCTTCACGCGGTTCTTCAACTCCGCCCCCATGGCGATCGCCGCCGTGGATGCCAAGGGCAAGACGCTGCGCACCAATGCGCGCTTCCTCGATATCTTCTCTTCCGCTGTCGATAGCGACGCCATCGATGGCGGCATAAAGCTTGCCGATGTCGTGCATGAACGCGACCGTGAGGCCTTCTCCAAGGCGCTCGCGGCCGCCTTTGCCGGTCAGGCGGAAATATCTCCCATCGATACGGTGCTTCCGACCGACGAGCAGCGGCATATCCGCTTCTATGTCAGCCCCGTCTCGGATGTCGGCGGCGAGGCGGCGGAAGAGGCTGCCATCGTTTCCGCCGTGGAGACCACGGAGCAAAAGGCGCTGGAAGGACAGATGGCGCAAAGCCAGAAGATGCAGGCGGTGGGCCAGCTTGCCGGCGGTATCGCGCATGATTTCAATAATGTGCTGACGGCGATCATCATGTCGTCGGACCTGCTCCTTACCAACCATCGCGCGTCCGATCCGTCCTTCCCCGATATTATGAACATCAAGCAGAACGCCAATCGCGCGGCTTCGCTGGTGCGGCAGTTGCTTGCCTTCTCGCGACGGCAGACGCTGCGGCCCGAGGTGCTGGACCTGACCGATGTGCTTGCCGATCTCAGGATGCTGCTCGCCCGCCTCGTCGGCAAGGACATCGAGCTCAAGATCGACCATGGCCGCGACCTCTGGCCCGTGCGCGCCGATCTGGGGCAGTTCGAGCAGGTGGCGGTCAATCTCGCCGTCAATGCGCGCGACGCCATGCCCGAGGGCGGAACCATCACCATCCGGACCCGCAATGTGGACCAGGCGGAGGCGGCGGCTTTCAACTACCGCGACCTGCCCGTTGCCGATTATGTGCTTGTGGAAGTGGAGGATACCGGCACGGGCATTGCACCTGATGTGATCGAAAAGATATTTGAGCCGTTCTTCACCACCAAGGAAGTGGGCAAGGGCACGGGCCTCGGCCTTTCCATGGTCTATGGCATCATCAAGCAGACTGGTGGCTTCATCTACTGCGATTCCGAGGTGGGGAAGGGCACGACCTTCAAGATATTCCTGCCGAGGCATGTGGAAGCTGCCGTCACGGCTGCAGATGGCACGACGGTGGAAAACGGCAAGAAGGAAAAGAAGAAGGAGCCCGAAAAGCCACGCGACCTCTCCGGCTCGGCGACGGTGCTTCTTGTCGAGGACGAGGATGCGGTGCGCATGGGCGGGGTGAGGGCGCTGCAATCGCGCGGCTATACGGTGCATGAAGCTTCGTCCGGCGTGGAGGCGCTGGAGGTGCTGGCCAGCATTGAGGGCGGTGTCGATATTGTCGTCTCCGACGTCGTCATGCCCGAGATGGATGGCCCGACGCTGTTGCGCGAACTGCGTAAAACGCATCCCGACATCAAGTTCATCTTCGTTTCCGGCTATGCGGAGGACGCTTTCGCGAAGAATTTGCCGGCGGACGCCAAATTCGGCTTCCTGCCCAAACCCTTCTCGCTCAAGCAATTGGCGACGGCGGTCAAGGAGATGCTGGAGGCGGAAGATTGATGCTTTCAATAGGCCGCGACCGGAAGATTGCTGCTTCCAACGGCGAAAAATGAGAATATTCATGCGTTTCCGGCCATCTTAGACCGGTTCGCCTCTTGCAACCGGCTCGCAGAACTGCATTAACTCACCGGATACAGGCAGCTCACCCGGCTTCTCGGGCGCGGCCTGCATAGAGTGTTTTGTCGCATGATCCCGCCCAGAAAAGCCAGCAACTTTCAGGGATCGTGCGATATCCAAAGCATGGCCCCAGGGGGGCTGTCATGAAGGAGGAATTCATGCGTTTTTCGTTGTTCTCCAGCGTTACGCTGGCGGCGAGCATCATGTTCGTGCCGCTCGCCCAAGCCGATATCACCATCGGCCTGATCGCGCCGCTGACCGGACCGGTCGCGGCTTACGGCATTCAGGTGAAGAATGGCGCCGAGAGCGCCGTCGAGGCCATCAACAAGGCAGGCGGCATCAAGGGCGAGAAGGTCATTCTCAAGCTCATGGATGATGCGGGCGAGCCCAAGCAGGCCGTTTCGGTCGCCAACCAGATCGTCGGCGACGGCGTCCATTATGTGGTCGGCCCCGTCCTTTCCGGCACCTCCGTGCCCGTTTCGGACGTGCTGGCCGAGAACGGCGCACTCATGGTGACGCCGACCGCTACGACGCCGACGCTCACCAACCGTGACCTCTGGAACGTGTTCCGCACCTGCGGCCGTGACGACCAGCAGGCGCAGGTTGCCGCCGAATATGTCCTGAAGAACCTCAAAGACAAGAAGGTCGCCATCGTCAACGACAAGGGCCCCTACGGCAAGGGTCTGGCCGATGCCTTCAAGGCGACGCTGAATGCGGGCGGTGTCAAGGAAGTGCTCGATGAGTCGCTCAATGTCGGCGACAAGGATTTCGGCGCGCTCGTCACCAAGCTCAAGGAAGCCAAGGTCGATGTGATCTATTTCGGCGGCTATCATCCGGAAGGCGGCCTGCTCGCACGCCAGCTTAAGGATCAGGGTGTGAAGGCGACGATCATCGGCGGTGAGGGCCTGTCCAACACGGAATATTGGGCGATCGGCGGCGACGCTGCCGCCGGCACCATCTTCACCAACGCTGTTGACGCAACGAAGAACCCCGCCGCGGCGGAGGTTATCAAGGCGCTCGAGGAGAAGAAGATCCCTGCCGAGGCGTTCACGCTCAATGCCTATGCCGCAGTGCAGGTGCTGAAGGCCGGCATCGAAAAGGCCGGCTCGGCGGATGACGCACAGGCTGTGGCCAAGGTGCTGAAATCAGGCGAACCCATCGACACGGTCATTGGCAAGCTCACCTATGGCGAGAGCGGCGATCTGTCGTCGCCCAGCTTCTCGCTCTATAAGTGGGAAGACGGAAAGATCGTCGCGGCTGAATAAGCCATTTCGCGTTGAAGATTAGAGAAGCCGCTGTCCACGACCTGGACGGCGGCTTTTTCACGCCTTATCGCTCGTCTTCGTCGTCATCCGTCAGAAGATCGATCAGCTCCGCCGTCCTGCCGCCCGCGCGGGGAATCCCTTGCAGCACCAGCGCCTCTTCATTGGTGATCCAGCCCCAGGCGAGGATCAATTCCTCAAGCGTGGCGCCCGATGCCATGATTTCGGCGATCAAGAATTCATCGACGGGGCCGAGCACAGAAATGATTTCGTCTCGTGTGATGGCCATGCCGCAACCCTCCCTTGGTTCCTCAGGCAGCGGAACGCTTGGCAAACGCTGGCTACGGCTCTTTGTTCCAGAAAGATAAAATAGCCCATTGAAGCGGCAAGCACCTTCGGCTAGAAACGCCTCAAGCATCTGATTTGCTGATGCTTGGCACCCGTAGCTCAGCTGGATAGAGTGCTGCCCTCCGAAGGCAGAGGTCACAGGTTCGAATCCTGTCGGGTGCGCCATTTCAGTACAAAACTGCGAACGCCGAACGCCGCCGATTCCACGCTCGAAGCGGCGACCAGGAAGACGTCGCCGACGTCATCGCCTTCCTCGCATCGAACGAGGCGCGCTGGACGACGGGTCAGATGATTGATGCGACCGGTGGCGCCCGAATCTGAACGATCAGAACGCCCCGCTACGCGGCCATGAGAAGGCGGTCCGATCACGGCCGTGGCGAGCGCATCGCCATTTGGATGCGCGCGCCAACGCTACCTCATAACCGGAACGGGTTGGGTCAGCTCAACTTCTCTTCCGCGAACGCCTGGATGACGGAGGGCATTGCCTTCATGCGGTTCAGGCAATTCTGCAGATTTGCGGGCAGATCAACGCCGCTCCTCGGCGCGACCATCAGGATCCAGAAGAGATAGCAGTCGGCAATCGTCATCTCGTTGCTGATCAAGAATGCCTTGTTGCCCATTTGATTGGCCAGAATAGAGAAAGCCTTCCTGATTTTTTCGCGGGCGCGTTGCTTTTCCGGTTCGGGGAAATCCCTGAAGAACGGGGCGTAGGCTCCATGGATTTCGCTGGACATGTAGGCGAGCGCCTCGAATGTCCGCCACCTGAGCATGCCATCTTCGGGCAGTAGCTTGCCGCTTTTTTCAGCGATATAGGCCAGGATGACCTGGTTCTCCGTCAGGATCGTGCCGTCGTTCATTTCAATGGCCGGAATGTAGCCCTTCGGGTTGAGCGCCAGAAAATCGCGACTGTCCTCGGTCCTTTTTTCGCGATCGATGCTGACGAGCTCGTAGTCAAGCCCGGCCTCGATGAGCGCTATGTGATCGGCAAGGCTGCAGGCGGCGGGATAATAAAAAAGCTTCACGTGTGGTCTCCGTGTTTGAACCCAGCCAGAGGCAACGCCTGGAACCAGGTCTAAAATGTTGACCACAGCTATTTATGGGACTTAAAAGAAGCCGTCAAAAGCATAAATTTCGGAGCAGGTTAGATGGATATGACTGTCAAGCCAGCCGGCGCCGACTGTCGTGCCGTAAGCGAGATCCTCAGTCGCATCGGCGACAAGTGGACGATCCAGGTGGTCGTCGCGCTTCGCTCGGGCTCACACCGCTTCAACGAAATTAAGCGGCGTGTGGGCGGCATTTCGCAGCAGATGCTGACGAGGACGCTCAAGACGCTGGAACGGGACGGTATGGTCGACCGCACCGTGCGCCACACCACGCCGCCGCAGGTCGAATACGCCCTGACGCCGCTCGGACATTCCTTGTCCGAAGCGGCAAGGCATCTCGCCGATTGGGCAGCGGCCCACCGCGAAGCTATTGCAGACAATCGCATCCGTCACGACAACCGCCAGCCTTGAAGCATTCCCGTCGCAATAGGGCCGAAGCCCAGCCAGTCGGCATCGCAACGTCTGCACCGGGCTCCCCGCCTTCGGGACGAGTCGGCGTCACCATGCCACGCTGAGGCGCTGTCCGACTTCGAAGAACTGCCACTGCAACGCAGTTCCACACCCATCGGCGCGCTTTCTGGATCGATTCAACGCTTCAGGAACGCGGCAATCCGCTGGTCTCCCGCAAGTAGCGACGCGGCGGACACCCCATTTCACGTTTGAACGCTGCAGCGAAGGCGTATTCCGACATATATCCCAGCGAGGTCGCGATTTCGGCGATACTGTCGCGGGTTTCGATCAGCCGTTCGCCGGCAAGCATCATGCGCCAGCGGGTGAGATAGGCGATCGGCGTCGCGCCGACCTTCCGCTTGAAGCGTTGCGCGAAAACGGTGCGCGACTCGCCAACCTGCCGGGCCAATGTCTCCAACGTCCAGGCACGTCCAGGCTCCGCGTGAATTGCGTGGATTGACGGGCCGATGTGTGGATCGGAGAGTGCGGCAAGCCAACCGGTCTCGTCTGGGCCTTGTTCCTCCACATGAAGACGCAGCGCCTGGACCAGCATCATATGCGAAAGCTGTTGCGCCATGAGCGAAGACCCGGCGCGCGCCTCCCGCATCTCCTCCATCATCATTTCGATTAAGCCCCGCAGCCGTGCCTGGCCGTCGGTGGCCCGGATTCGAATGAGGGGCGGCAGCGATCGCAGGAGCAGCGCAGCATGGCGTCCGCTGACCTCGAAGCGACTCCCGACCAGGTAGCATTCCCCGCCTCCATTGACGGTGATGACGTTGCCGCTGCTGTCGGGGTCGAGCACCTCGCTTGCCGGACGCGGCGCAACATTAGGGCCGCTGGCGATGATGACGTTCCGCCCGCTCGGCAGCACGAAGCATTCGCCGGCGTCAAGCCGAACGGCCTTTTCCGTCCCCTCCGCCTTCAGCCAGCACGCGCCGCGGATCACCGCGTAGCATTTGATCCGTCCGGCAAGGTCATCGAGTGAAAGCGCCCACTCGCCGCCGGCGTCGAAACCGGCGGTGATGTAGCTCCGGGGTTTCAGCAGTGACAGCAGGTCGGACAACGGGTCCATGGCAAATCCGAACGATCGCGTAAAACTCTGGGACAATCTCACATAGATCGTATGGCCCGACGTGTCTATCTGACAGTCTCGTTTCACATGCCGACAGGCGGCCTTTGCCGCAGGCCGACCTGCATCATTGAAAGGGGCAACACATGACCGAGGTTTGTGCGAGCGGTGTTATCGACGCCGATGCAGATACCGTCTGGGCCGGTTTGAGGGATTTCTCTGGTCCGGCGCGCTGGGTACGCAACATCGCATCGAGCGATATCGAGGGCGAACACGCCGTTGATCAGATCGGCGCGGTCCGTCGCCTGGTGTTCGAAAGCGGCAATGAATTGCGCGAACGCCTGATCGCGCTGTCGGACCACGAGCGATATTTCCGCTACGCCCTTCTGCCGCCGACGTCGCTTCCGATTCACGACTATAGCGGTAAGGTCCAGGTCGTTCCGATTACGGACGGCAACCGCGCGCTCGTTTATTGGTGCGGCAATTTCACCATCCGTGAGGGCGATCCTGACGAAGTCAAAGCCTGGGTCCAGGGCATCTACCAGCGCGACATCGAGGATATGCAGGCCTATTTCGCCAGGTCCTGATCCTTCCGCACAGAACAAGGATACCGAGGCTGCCTCCGGCGGCACCCGGGCAAAGCGGATGGCCATCGGCATCTACGCCTAGAAACTGGAGAACTCATCATGAAGGCCGCGATCATCACATCGTCTGAGGCTGGCCCCCACTACGGCGATTTCAAGGAGCCCGAGGCCGGTGATGGTGAAGCCGTCATTTCCGTAACCGCAGCGCCGATCAGCCCGATCGTGCGTACCCGGGCCTCGATGAAACCGGCGTCAGATGACGGCAACGGCTTCGTGGCCGGCGTCGATGGGGTGGGTAAGGATGCGTCGGGCCGCCGCGTCTATTTTCTCTTCCCGAAAGCTCCCTTTGGCGCTCTGGCGGAGCGGACGCTTGTCCCGGCGACGATGACCGTTCCCCTTCCGGACGGATTGAGCGATACACGCGCCGCTGCTGTCGCAACCGCGGGGCTGGCATCCTGGGTTGCGCTGACCCGCCGAGTGCCGATCAGAGCTGGACAAACGGTCCTGGTCACCGGTGCCAACGGTGCAGCCGGACGCCTGGCACTGAATGTTGCACGCCATCTCGGCGCGGGACGCACCATCGCGGTGGTGCGTTCCGCCGACAAGCTTGAAGGGCTTGCTGCCGACACCGGCATCGCGCTCGACGCACCGGATGCAGATACCGTTCTGAAGGCGACGTTCGACGCCCGCGTCGACATCGTCCTCGACTTCGTCTGGGGATCGGTGGCGGAACGCGTTCTCACCGCTGCCATGGCAGGTCGTGGTTCGCCTACAGGCGAGCCGAGACGTATCTACATGGTTCTCGGAACGCTCGGCGGCGCCACGGTGCCGCTCTCCGGATACGGTCTCCAGAGCTCGGGCCTCGATATTCTTGGCTCAGGTATCGGCTCGGTTCCCGTACGCGATTATCTGGCCTCCGCTGGCGAGCTCATGGCTGCGGCGCAAGAGGCCGGATGGGCGCCGCCCTGTGAGGTCATGCCTCTCGCAGATATCGCCAGCGTATGGAAACGTTCGAGTGACGTGCGCTACATCATGCGTCCGGACGTTGCGAGCTAAGGCCGCGCGGTCTAGTCGCCCGCTTTGTGCAACGGGCAATCGGCACGTTTGCTGAAATCCTGGGGCGAAACTGCTCAAAGGAGGGCTATAGCGTAGACATAGTTCTCATCATCACCCGGCGCGGTGCGCCAAATACCGCCGATTGCCCTCTGCAGTACGCTATAACCGCCGACCATACGCCTTTGCCTCAGGTAGAGAGCCGCCTGTGCGCAAAAAGGCGTAATAACGGCGGTGTTCGGCGGCGAAAAAGTTTGAATCGCGTCCGGTTTTGATTTGTCGACTTACCTCCGCCTAGACGTCGTAGGGGCTTTGAACGGCAGCTATGCGCTCCTTGTCGGTCACTCAGACTGATTTCGCGGTCGCTTGAAACGGACAGCGTCAGCATAGGCTGTCCGTCGTGGTTGCGCCGGGAGCGGACGGTGAGAATGGATTGCGAAGCAGGCTCTCAGAGCTCAACCCGCCGGTTGTCGTGGAGGCAGTGGGGGCCTGCCATATGCTGACATTGGCTGCGGCCCAATGGAGTCAGCATACGGCTCGCCGCGGTCGGTGCGAAGAGTGGGGACAGCGAACCGCATAAGGATCCCTGACTTCCGATACGCCGGAGCAGGCGGGGGTCGTCGGCATCGAAGCCGGTACTCGCAGCCGTCGTTCGGGGCAAAATGCGTAACGTTCGACCATCTGCGTCGAAGAGCCCGAGCTCCCATCCGATCCATGGCACCGCATGGGATGCGTTCTTCATCGAACCCGTGACGTTGTTCAAAGATAGCGCTTCAACGCCGTTTCGAGCTTCTGGTCCGCGTCGGCCTGCTTCTGCTGTGTCGCAGCAATCCACCCCAGATCCATAGTGAGAGAATCATTCTCTTCTGCCTGCAGCTCGGCAATCTCGACAGGATTTATGCTTCCCGTGGATGTTCTGGTACGTCTAAATTCCTCCACATCAAAAGCATTCCGAACGGAGACATCATCCAGATTCGGTTCTTCGATACACAGTTCGCGGGCAGCCTCGTCAAGCAGTGCTCCGTTGAGGTCCGAAACTGCGATGTGCCGGAGCGTCGCTATTCGAACGAGCCGACCAACTATGTTGTGGGCCTCGCGGAACGACGTGCCCCGCTTTCTGACGATTTCATCTGCCAGCTCTGTTGCGGTAGACCAATTTGCCCCCGCTAACTCCCTCATCCGGTTTTCATCGAACTTCACTGTCTTGATGACAGCGGACATTACCGACAGTGAGCCTGATGCAGCTGCGAAGGCTCTATCGAGCAACGGGACCTCCCGCATCACGACATCTCCCGTGCCTTCTGCCCGAAAGGTCGCAAGTGCCGTTGATAGCCAGGTAACCGCGTCTCCGGCCGCGAATTTGACCGCTTCCAACGCGGCAGGATTCTTCTTTTGTGGGAAGATACTGCTTGTGCCGCACAGTTCGTCGGCTGTTTCAGCGAAGCCAAATTCATAACTTGACCAGATATGCAGGTCGGTGGCGAGATCATTGAGGGTGGCCATCAAAAGCGACAAATTCCCTGCCAGATCAGCTGCGTAGTACGCCTCGCGAACCAGCCTCGAATTTTTCACCAAGCCGTCGAACCCGAGGAGTTCGGTGGTTCTCGCCCTGTTGATCGGCCAAGAGGTACCCGAAAGCCCCGCCCCACCAAGCGGATTCATGTTGAGGCGCCGGTAAGATCCGACAAGTCGTTGAAAATCATCCGCAAGTTTATTGCAGAAGCTGAGCAGATACTGGCCTAGAACGCTGGGATGGGCATGTTGAAGGCAGGTGTATCCAGGCATTATGGTCCCATGATGCCTGGACGCCAGTGTCAATAAGTCAGAGCGCAGGCGCACTATCCCTTTGAGAACTTCGAACGTCGCGGCGCGCTTATATAGCCGCCGGGCTGTTGGTCCCTGATCGAGCCGGCTACGTCCGGTGTGCATTCGCCCGCCAATGCGCTCACCGATGCGAGAGAATAGATACCGTTCAATCTGGAACAGCAGACTTCCATGTGACGCGTCCATAGGGACCCTGTCGGGTCCGAGCGCTTC
This sequence comes from Brucella sp. IR073, assembly GCF_049065735.1. Lineage (NCBI taxonomy): Bacteria > Pseudomonadati > Pseudomonadota > Alphaproteobacteria > Hyphomicrobiales > Brucellaceae > Brucella > Brucella sp. IR073. The sequence continues at coordinate 961 of NZ_JBAKHD010000013.1, read as the reverse complement.
AACTTCTCGCAAGCAGTTTAATATCGCCTGTGCTTCAGACGCCGAAATAATCGCCTGCTCTGCCAGCATCACCGTGTGAGCCAAGTCCACCTTTATATAGAATGGAAACTGGCGTTTCTCTCGCTCAAGGTGAGGCTCTTCATAAAAGTCAAGGAGTTCTTTGGCGGGCCTGGCATCCAGACGTGCTTCTGGACGTTGCTCGCCGATTTCGTGAATCGGATGCATGAGAATTCCTAAAACAACGGTAGTTGGATGAGCCGGATTAAGACCAAGGCTCGATCGCGAGACTTTCCAGGGTGTTCTCGTTGAAGGTCAGACCAAAACCCGGCTTGTCCGGGACTTCGATATGTCCGTCTTTCGGCACCGGGCGATCATTGTAGAGGTTGGCCCAGATGGGATCTCGGCTTGGGTCGGGATAGCATTCAACGAAAGTCGGGTTCGAGATACCTGCCATCAAATGCATGCTGATGTGAGGTTCGCCGACTTGTCCCATCCGGATATCGGCGAATGCAGCGGCAGCAGCGAGCTTCGCCCATCCAGTAATGCCTCCGCCCCGATTATACGTGAGATTGATGACATCCACTGCCTCGGATCTGATGAGCTCGTAGGCATCGAATACCGAAACCTCCGATTGCCCCGCGCCGGTCCGAATTCCGGTCTTAAACCGAACCTCGCGCATAGCTCTTACAAAGTTTCGTGGAAGGGTTGGCTCTTCAAGCCATTCCGGATCATAGGGTTGGATCAGGTGAACGAACCGGATTGCGTCGCGACTTGACCAAGCCATGTTGGAATCGACGACGATTACAAAGTCTGTGACCTGAGACCCAACTTCCCTCCATTTTTCGGGAGAGTCTTGGGTTTTTAATCTGGCCTCATGCGGCCTGTTTTTCCATAGCCATCTTCATTGCGAACTCTCCGGGTGTGATGTTGCCCAGCGACGAGTGGGGTCTGTTCCTGTTGT
>NZ_JBAKHD010000012.1:0-49527 GCF_049065735.1 Brucella sp. IR073 | reverse complement strand
GGATCGGTGAACTTGACCGCTGTCCCCGGATACTTGGCGAGCGCGGCGGCGACCATCGCCGAAGGTGCTGCGCGGATGATGTTTTCCTGGACGGCGACGCGCTTCAAATCGCTATGCACGATCGCATCGATCTCATCGCGGAACAGATAAAGCGCGCCGGTGACGGCGAGCGTGATCATGAAGGGTAGGACAAGCAGGCCTGCATAGAAATGCCAGCGCCAGACGGCGCGATAAAGGTCGGACGCGGATCGCATGGCTGCGCCGCTACTGTCCCGACCGAGGGTCAGATCGGACATGGGAATCTCTCCAAACGTAGGTTCTTGAATGGGAACGGACGTCAGAGAGACAGCGGCGGCGCCCTTGGCTCGCCGATGAGGCCGCGAGGAAATGACCGCTGGACACCGGAAAAGACGGTATCGAGCTTGCCCGCGCCGGAACGAAACACCGCCGGCACGCTGGGCGCGCCATCGAGGATTGCCGGGACAGCGCCCGACGCAATCTGGCAGAGCGAGGCGCAAGGACATTCCGGCGCCTTCTTTTGCGGCTGGCCATCCTGCTCTTCAGCCTGAAGCGCAGCGGCCCCGTCCGTCGTGCAGATGACGTGGAGCGGATCGGCCGCCGAAGCCGCCATGGCGCCCTGAGCCAGCGCACCAAGCAGGCTTTGCAGCACCAGAAGCCACGCAATCAGCAAGGCAAAAGCGCCTGCCGACAGCCTGTCCTTCAAAAGGTGCCGCATATGTTGCATGACCCAGTCTGCCAAATTGTCGCCAGATTGTCAGTGCGTCAAAAGGTGCGTTTGTCTTGATTGACATTTACTGAGCGGACGCAATGTCTTTCATGGTTGATCCGGGCCGGACCATTCCAGAAAATCCTGCATTATCGAGGCGCCATGGACGATCGTCCCACCACTGCCCCTTCCCCAAGCACCGGGCTGGAAGCGCTCCGCAAGCAGCTGCGCTTGCTTTATCACGGCCAGTCGCGCGGCGCCGTGCGTTTTCAATATGCCGTGCTTATCATTGATCTCCTGATCGTCGTCTTTTTCATCACGCATCAGGTCTTCCGCGAACAGCCATCCTTCCTCTGGATAGACTATTCGATCGCAGCGCTCCTAACCCTCGACATTGCTGCACGCGCGTTGGCGTCCACGAACGTTCTACGCTGGCTGCGACAGCCGACCAGCGTCATCGACATATTTATTCTGATCACGCTGCTCTTTCCGCTATGGCTCGCCAATCTGGGCTTCCTGCGCGTCATGCGTCTATGGTCGCTTTCGCGCAGCGGAATGTTCTGGCGGCCATGGGTCCGGCGCGGTTACGGCTCCTGGCGCGAGGTCGTTCAGTCGGTCGTCAACCTGATTACCTTCCTCTTCGTTGTCACCGGCTTCGTCTATACATTCTTCTTCCGGGAACGGCCCGGCCTCACAGGCTATATCGACGCCCTCTATTTCACCGTAACGAGCATGACGACAACCGGTTATGGAGACATCGTGCTGCCGGGACCCTGGGGCAAGCTGACGGCGGTCGTCATCATGCTGGCGGGCGTCACTCTTTTCATTCGGTTGGGACAGGCAATCTTCCGGCCACAGAAAGTCTTATATCCTTGTCCACAATGCGGGCTGCAGCGCCATGATCAGGATGCCGTCCATTGCAAGGCTTGCGGTTACATGCTGAAGATACCAGACATGGACGACTGAAGCCGAGGCTGGGGCGGCGGCTATTCCCTCCCAGCCACTCATATGGGTGGCTTGGATCAATGCGGGCGCGACGCCGCCAGGATAAAACGACGATAAAACAGCGTCCTCAGCTTGTTGCGTAAATCCGCATTCCTGCGCTGCGCCGCGGCAATCGCATCGCGCGGAGGCAACGATATTGCTTCAAAACCGGCCTCCTTCACCAAGGGCACGAGCCTTTCCGCCGTCAATCCGTCACCGAAGGGAAGACGCTTCATGATATCGGCGTGCCGTTCGCTCATCGCCCCATCGTAGTGGGGATCGTGGCCGATGAAGCGTTCCAGCCCGCGAACCGCCAGGGAAGCGAGTTTTCCCAGCGGTGTCAGTTTCGCCCAATCTCCGTCGAAGACGAGCAGCCGGCCGCCCGGCTTCAGCACGCGGAACCAGTCGGCAAGCGCCTGCTCCGGTTCCGTCAGTGTCCAGACGAGATGGCGGCAGACGACCGCGTCATAGGTTTCGTCGGGCTCCATGATGCGTTCGGCATCGGCAAGAATGAAGCACACGCGCTCGTTGCCCGCATGCTTGGCGCGCGCGACCTCGAGCATCGCCTCCGAAAAGTCGAGCGCCGTCACCTCATGGCCGAGGGATAAAAGAACATTGGTCACCTCGCCGGTGCCGCAGGCAAGTTCCAAAACCTTCCGGGGCGCTGGCCCTATCGCATCGCGCACCGCCGCCGCCCAGGCATCCAGTTCCGGTCCCGGTGGGATTCGATGGCCGAATGCCAGATCGAAGGTCTTCGAACGCTTCGACCAGTATTCGCGAATGTCTTCCTTCAGATCATGGTTACGACGATCCATTGCCGTCCCTCATGATAACGCTGAGCACGCCTACGATATTCTCCCGTATCACGTCCAGCATTCTTCCGTATCCTTATCCTTTCCCGGGCGACGGCAGGCAATCGCCTTATGGCTTGCCGCCATCCTCAGGCACATAGATCATCCGTCCGTCATCGAGGCGATAGGTGATACCGGCGCGTGTTCCTTGCCCTTCGCCGATCTTTCCATTGGCCTCATAGCGGGTGAGCTCGCGGCCATCCTTGACGGTGATGCGTATGTCGGCCTCGCCGGGGTTCTCGATAACCGTCACCTTCCCCGACGAGAACGGATTGAGTGGATTGGTGACGATCACGATCATCAAAATACCGATCACCACCAGGAAAAGGTCGATCAGATTGACGACGGAGAGGATCGGATCGTCGGCATCGTCATGGTCGAGGAAGCGCATCAGGCGGCACCTCCGGCGCGTTCGAGCGAGCGCAAATCCTCAAGCAGCCAGCGGCGGCGGATCGTCAGGACGAAGAAGGTGATGCTGGCGGCGACAAGCGCAAGGATCACCGCGGAAAACGCCACGACGAGGTTGTTGCCGACGGAGGCCGCATTGCCCTCCCCCAGCGCCAGCAGCGCCGGTCCCATCGGGATCATCGTGGCGACGAGCCCCAGCATCGGCGTGGTGCGCGAGACGATGCGCAGCCATTCCAGCCGTTTCATGATCCTGAGCTCCAGATCATCGCTGTGGACACCGCCGCTCCCAAGCACGGAGCGATGGCTTCCGCGCCAACGCTGCACGGCTTCCAGCCCGAACATTCCGAGGACGATGAAGGCATAAGCCAGCGCCGCCAGGATCAGGACAAGGACCGGCACGAGAAAGAGACGGGAAATCTCGAACAGACTGAGTTCAAAACTGCTCATAAAGCACCATTTCTTGCGATTAATTATGTCCGGCGCGCATTCGCACGCCATTGCAGGCCAGCGCCGAGAAAGACGAGACCAAGCATGAGAAGAAGCGGCAGCCACTGCCGCCAATCATCGGATGTCTCGCTTTTTTGCGGGACCTGCTCTAGCACCCGCCCCTGTACCGGTTGCGGCGCATTCGCAGCCGGTGACGCATTGCTGTCCGACGCAGATGGGGTGGCGTTCTGTGCTGCCGTGGCCGGAGATGCTGAAAGGCCGAAACCGGCGGCGATTTGCTCGACGAATGCCTTCGTCACCGGCTCGCCGGTGTCTACACCGTGCTTGGCGGCGAGTTCCTGCCAGCGCTCGGCCAGCTGTTTGCGGGTCACATCGGAGGCATCCCAATAGCCTTTGCGGATTGCCTCGGCCATGCGCTCGATGAGCTGGGCCTGCGCGGTCGGGTTATGCTGCTCGAAATAGGCCTTCAGATCGAGATTGCGCGTGTCGGCCACATAGGTATCGAACATCGCCTGCCACTGGTCCGCCCGCACCGTTGAGGGATCGACCACCTGCCAGCCGAACAGATTGTTGGCGGCGCCCAGCATGGCCAGCGTCCCGGCATAGCCCTCCGCCTTCATGCCTTCGATCCAGTGCGGATTCAGATAGCGGACGCGCAACTCGTCCGAGAGGAAGCGCGCGAGCGGCGTGGTCGCCGGAGCTCCATTGCGCAGGTCCGAGACGTAAAGCGACGGGCTCTCGCCACCCAGATGACGGATTGCAAGCGACAGCCCGCCCATGAACTCGAAGGGATGGTCGGTGGAAAGCACGCCATGCAGGTTGGAGGAGCGGGACATGACGACCGCCTGTGCCCCCTTCAACTGCTCGCTCAGGAGATTGGCGCTCTTCGGAGAGATACCCCAAGCCCTCGCGCCATAGGCAAAACGGGTGCCGTCGAGAAAGCGTTCGGCAAGCGTGGAATCATCGTCCCATGTGGCGGAGCGCAGGGCCATATCCGGCAGGCCGGAGCCGTAGCTTCCCGGCGCATTGCTGAAAATACGCAACCGCGCTTGCTCTTGTGCCTCGGCGAGTGGGATGTCCTTAGCCGCAAGGGCGGCGGCGATACGCGCGCTGTTGGCCGCGACAAGATTGTCCTTCTCGTCCAATAGGGCGATCCGGTCGATGGCATCGGCCAGTAGCCGCATGAAACCGTCGAACTGGTCGCGATAGACGCTCGTCACCTGCACCACCACGTCGATGCGCGGACGGCCCAGCTCAGCCGCCGGGATGATCTTCAGCGCGCGCACCCGGCCGCCTTCGTCCCATACCGGTTTCAAGCCCAGCGCATGGAGCACCTGCGCCTCGGTGACACCGAGATGGCGCACCGCCTCCGACGACCACAGGCTGAAGGCGAGCTTCGTGGGCCATGCCCCGCCATGCTCCTTGCGGAAGGCTTCGACAAGCTGACCGAAGGCCTCGCCGCCTGCCTCGTACGCGGCCTTTGCCGGTATCCGGTCCGGCTCGAACGCATGGAGATTGCGGCCGCTCTTCACACCGGGATTGCGGATGGGATCGCCGCCAGCGCCGGGTGCGATGAAGCGTCCTTCCAGCCCCGCCAGCAGCGCCTCGATTTCATCAGGCGCGGCGAGATTGGCGTCCAGCGTGTCGGCGCGCGCAAGCATACCCTTCAGCGGCTCCGCGAGCGAAGCCCGGCCCGCGCCGTCGCGCAGATATGTCCGCAAGGTTTTGAACGGTGGCGTCTCCCTGAGCTTGGCGAAATCATCCACGAACAGCTCGTCGCCGCTTGCGCCCACAGCATCATAAAAGGGTTGGCTGAGCTGCTGCATGACGGTGGCCAACCGGTAATCCGGCTCGGCGGGCTGTCCGAAAGTATGAAGCCCGAGCGGCATCGCCGTTCGCGCAAGCTCGTGAAGATGGTCATGCAGCACCGGAAGGAAGCCGCCGAAATCCTGCCTCACCGCCTCCTGCACCCAGCCGAGATCGGAATGCATGTTCGCCTTGATCGCGGCATCGGCAATTTCCTTCGCAGTCCTGTCACGAACGGCGCCCTCATCAAGCTGGACGTAATCGTGAATCAGGCGGTGGATATCGCGCAGTTCGTCATAGAGGCCGGAGGGTGCGAAGGGCGGGGTCTGGTGGCTGATCGTGACCGCCCTGCCCCGCCGCCGCGCCTGTAGCGCCTCGCCGACATTGTCCTGAATATAGGGATAGAAGACCGGCACATTGCCGACCGCGAGAAACGGGTCGTCATCGGCGGCAAGCCCCCTGTCCTTGCCCGGCAGCCATTCCTGCGTGCCATGCGTGCCCAGATGGATAATGGCGTCGGCTCCGAAGGTCTCGCGCAAATAGAGATAGGCCGCCATATAGAGGTGATCGGGCGGGCTCGCCATGTCGTGGTAATGAGCGCCCATCGTCCCCGCGCGCGGTATTTGCGGCATGATGAGCAGCTTCCCGCGCTTCAAGGCTGGAATAATGAAACTCGGCCGGCCATTCACGACGCGCACGGCCCAATGTTTTTCCGGCTTGCCCCAATGGGAAAAGGCGCGGCGCTTTTCCGGGGTCAGCGTCGCAAGCCAGCGTTCATAGGCCTCGACCGGGAGAGTCACCGCAAGATTGCGCTTGATGAGGTCTTCCAGCGGCACCGTGCGGTAGAGACCGCCCAGCATCGCCTGCCCGGCGGCGATCATCTCCGCTTCCGAAAGCGGCCCGGTATCGTAGCCCGCCTCAGAGAGCCGTGCGGTGATGGCCTCGATGCTCGCGGGCACGTTGAGGTTCGAAGCGGCAAGGTTCTTTTCCCCGGCGGGATAGTTCCAGAAGAGAAGCGCCACATGCTTCATCGCGGCAGGCTTTCGGCGCAGGGCGACGAGACTTTTCAGCTTTCCCACCAGCGCGTCGAGCTGCGCGGGAATCGGCACCTCCGCCCCTTCCTCCACCGCCGTCAGCACCATCGGGTCGATCATGCCCCAGCTTTCGGGACCGGCGAGAAAGACAGCTGCCGTCCGCGCCGGAATGCCCGACTTCGCTGCGGCCCATTCCCGCCTGCCGCCTTCGCGGAAGCCCACCGTCTGGATGACGGGTATGTCGAGGTTGAGGAACTCCGCGCTGCGCGCCGTTCCGTTCTGCATATGGGTGAGATTGACGATAGCGTCCGCCCTTGCCGGCCGCGCCACTTTCGTCAGGCCCTCGGGATCAGCGCCATCGAACCAAAAAACGAGCGGCATCAGCCCGGCGGCCTCGCTGCGCGCGACAAGCGCGTCGATCAGCCCGGTCTGCATGCCGGAAACCGCATTCTCGTGGATGACGAAACCAACCCGGCCCGTCGTGTCCTTCCAACGGTCCGCGCTCCAGGCGAAATAGGCGTCGAGGGTTGGGAAGATATGCGGCGCTGCCGGATGATAGAAGCCGGTTGCCGGGAGCCGTTCCGCCGCCGCGAAACCGTCGAGGTTTCCGCCCCCCTTCCATGTACGGACAAAGGCGAAGAAGTTACGGAAATTCTCCGCGCCGCCGCCCGCATAATAACCGATGAGCGCCGAAGCCTCGCGCGGCGCGAGCCCCTGCCATGCCGGCCTGCCACCACCAATGGTAAGGGACGGAACCCTGGAGGCGGCAAGCCTTTCGCCCAGCGCCTGTTCGACGCGCGCGCGATCATTGGGCCTCGGCACGTCGAGAACGATCAAATCCGCGCCGGACAGCCAATCATCCGGCGAGGTTCTTGCCGTCTCTACATTGACGGATTCGAGCGAGACGCCTGCCTCCTCGGCGATGGGACGCAGCGCATCGAACTTTGAGGGCAGGACGAAACTGTCGGTGAGTACGCGCACGACCGGGCGAGAAGCGCGCGTGGTGTCCTGCGCATGCGCCGCTCCTGCAAAGAGAGCCAGCGCCAAAGAGATGAGGCACAGAATGCGCATGGTCAGAACTTCGCCTTGAGACCTACAAAATACCGCCTGCCCTCGTCGGCGAAGGCATAATCATCGGACTCGTCGGCCAGCCGGACATCGCCGATATTCTCGACGCCCAGCTGAAGGCTGGCATGGTCGTTCACGGCATAATCGCCATAGGCCGAGACCAGCGTATAGGCGGGCTGGCGGCCCGATGCCGCCGTCGTCTTCTGCGATCCGATATAATTGACGCGCAGCGAGGTCTTCAGCTTCTCCACCGGTTCCCAGCTCACCGTAGCATTGGCGGCATGGCGGGAACGGTCGGGCAGGCGTTCGCCCGTCGTTTTGTCTATTGGATCGAGCCAAGTATAATTGGCGTCGAGCCGCATATTCCACGGCAGCTCGACGCCGCCGCCGATCTCGACACCGCGAATGCGCGCTTCATCGACATTCTCATAAGACCAGATCGCGCCGGGTGCGCCCGAGCAGCGGATGACGCAGACCGTCTGGATGAGATTGTCGACATCGTTCTGGAACGCCATGGCGCGGGCCGACCAGATGCCCTCCTGATATTCGAAACCGGCCTCGAAAGAGAGGTTCGTTTCTGGTTCCAGATCAGGATTGCCGACGATGGTGAAACGGCCGCCGCCGGCAATCGCCTCGTATTCCGGCGAAAGCTGCTTCAGGGTCGGCGCCTTGAAGCCTGCGCCCACGCCGCCCTTGAAGGTGAGCGCGTCATTGAGATGATAGAGGAGATAGGCCCGCGGGCTCGCATGCCAGCCGAACGCCTCGTGATGATCGAAACGGCTTCCGGCCACAAACTCCCATTGATCGCCCAGACGGATTTCGTCCTGAATGAAGGCGGCGAAATGCGTCTGCTCCGCGCGCCCGGAATCGTTGACTGTCGGATCGTCAAGCCGCTCCCGGCGGATTTCGCCGCCGACCGTCACCTTGTGGTTCTCGATGGGCGAAAAGTTGACATTGGCATCGCCGGCCGTATCGGTGAATTTCTGCGGACCCGAGACTGGTGCGCCGTCGCTGCGCTCGTTCTCGCGTTCCAGCATGGAGCTGTAGATGCGAACCCGGCTCGCGCCCCAATCCCAATCGCCCTCATGCGACAGCGAGACACGCTGGCGGCGGATATCGTCGTCGGAGCGGTAGAAAGTGGGGAAGCGTCCCGCGCCTTGCGTGTTGCGCCAGCGCTCCTCGTAGCCAGCGCCATAGGAGAGATCGATGCGCTGCTGCGCGTCGGGCGTCCAGGTCAGTGTCGCATTGCCTGTGAAAGCGCCTTCGTCACCCATGGACGACAGCCTTGCATCCTGCGGAGAGGTGAGTTCCTCGCGCCCGCGATATTGGCCCCAGACATTGAGGCCCAGAATGCCCGGAACGAGGGGACCGCCAGCATAACCGCTGATATTATAGCCGTCACCGCCACGGCCATGTTCCGTGAACGAACCGAAGGTAGAGAAAGAGCCGCGCCATTTGTCGGTCGCCTGCCGCGTGATGATATTGACCACGCCACCCAGCGCCTCCGAGCCGTAAAGCGAAGACATCGGTCCGCGCACCACCTCGATCCGCTCGATTGCCTCGGGCGGCACCCATCCCAGTTCGTAATCCGAGTGGGCAATGGCCGAAGCCGAATTGCTGACACGCATGCCGTCGACCAGCACCAGCGTCTGTTCCGGCAGCATGCCGCGGATGGAGATCCCGCGGCGGCCAAGCCCGATGCCGGTGAGCTGGACGCCGGGCGTACCCTCGATTGCCTGCGCGAGGTCCTGGACGGGCCGCTCGCGCAGCTCCTCTCCGGTAACGACCGTGACGCTTGCCGGCGCATCCTTCAGGAACCGTTCGCCCGAGGTCGCCGTCACGACGATGGGTTCAAGCACGATCGCGCCATCTTCGGCTGTCTGGGCGAACACGTCGACCGGACCGGCCGCCGAAATCGCCAAAAGAAATGAGAATTTTCCCAACAGATGATCGCGCATTCGACACCCCCAGCCCCAATTGGTAATATTTGCTGTTATAACGTTTCATTATGTAACGAAATAACAAAACACAAGAGGGAAAGCGAGCGTTTGGGCATGCAATGTGGCGAGATTGGCTTGCGGCTTCCCCAATCCCACTGAGACAAGCCACGTGCCGGCCGCAGAAAGTCCTGTGCCCCTGTCCACAATGCGGGCTGCAGCGCCATGAGCCGGATACCGGCCACTGCAAGGCCTGCGGTTACATGCCGAAAATACCGGATATTGACGATTAAGCCTGCAATGGGACTTGCCGGACACGCTGGCAAGCGCCCGGCAAGTCATCTTTTTTGTCAATGCAAAGAAGCGCTGGCGGCCTGCCGCTCTTCCTTGTCGTGCAGTGCGAACCTGTCGACCATATCGGCGCTCGCCTTGTTGAAGCCGAGCACGCGCACGTCCACGCCCGCCCGCCGGAACTTGATCACGACCTTGTCGAGCGCGCCGACAGCGGTGATATCCCAGAGATGGGCGCCGCTGACGTCGATGACCACCTGCCTGGCGTTATCGGAGAAATCGAACGCGCCTACGAAACTTTCCGCCGACGCGAAGAATATTTGGCCTTCAACGATGTAGGTCATGGTCCCGGCGTCCATATCGGCCCGCCGCGTGACGCTGAAGAGCCTCGCTACCTTGCCCGCGAAGAATATGCCCGACAACAGGACGCCGACGACAACGCCCTTGGCGAGATCGTGCGTCGCGACCACCGTGACAACCGTCGCCAGCATGACCACCGAAGAGGGCAGCGGGTTGCGCCGGAGGTCCAGGATTGAGCGCCATGAGAAGGTTCCGATGGAAACCATGATCATGACCGCAACAAGGGCCGCCATGGGAATGATCCGGACGAGATCGTTGAGGACGACGATCAGGAACAGGAGGAAAGCGCCCGCGACGAATGTGGAAAGCCGGCCACGGCCGCCCGAGGTGACGTTGATCACCGACTGGCCGATCATGGCGCAGCCCCCCATGCCGCCGATAAGGGCGGAGGCGATATTGCCAGCACCCTGGCCGATGCATTCCTGGCTCTTGTTGCTGGGCGTGTCGGTCATGTCGTCGACGATCTGCGCCGTCAGCAGCGATTCCAGCAGTCCCACGGCGGCCAGCGTCACCGAATAGGGAAGGATGATCTGCAATGTCTCCCAGGTGAGCGGCACCTGCGGGAATGTCAGGACGGGCATTGCCGAGGGAAGCTCGCCGAGATCTGCGACCGTGCGCAAGTCCATGCCGGTCCACCAGGCAATAAGAGTCAGCACGGCGATGGCGACGAGCGGCGACGGAATGGCCTTGGTGACGAACGGAAGGAGGTAAATGATCGCGAGGCCAGCCGCGATCATGAAATAGGTCTCGCCCGGCACGCCGATGAGTTCCGGCAATTGCGCCAGGAAGATGAGGATCGCGAGCGCATTGACGAAGCCCGTGATGACCGATCGCGACACAAAGCGCATCAGCCTTCCGAGCTTGAGGAAACCCGCGGCAATTTGGATGAGCCCCATGAGCATAGTTGCAGCAAACAGATATTGAAGGCCGTGCTCCTTGACCAGCGAGACCATGACGACGGCTGTCGCTGCCGTAGCAGCGGAGATCATGCCGGGCCGCCCACCCGTGATCGCCGCGACACAGGCGATGGCGAAGGAAGCATAAAGGCCGACCTTCGGATCGACGCCCGCGATGACGGAAAAACCGATGGCTTCAGGGATGAGGGCGAGCGCGACGACAATGCCCGAGAGCACATCGCCACGGATGTTGGAGAACCACTCCCGGCGGTAGTTGGAAAGAGATGGCATATGGAAGTTTTCACAGTTGAATGCAACGGGCCGGGCTGGAGCCGGTCCTGGAAAGAGAGTTGCGTTGCTGTGTTATCTGGCGGATCGGCGGCCAGAGGAGCCACCCGGAGTTTCACCGGGTCCTTGCGGATGTTCCCTGCCTAGCCGAGAGTTTCGGGGAATGCAACATCCGATGCCAAGCATCACCGCACACATGCCACGCTCGAGTCGCTCCGGTGCCCGTTGGCACGACCTGCCCGAAGATCGCTTCGGCCCGTATCAGGCAGTCAAGACGATTGCCTTTGTCAGCGAGGCATAGCGGAAAATCACCCGCGGCACCATCTTCCGCTGGGCTTCGCGATCTTCCCAGCCCCAGGCCTTGCGCGTGGCCGCCCTCGCGAGCCTGGGGATCGCGCTTCTCCCCTCATTCATTGTCAAGATGGAAATAAATACCGGCAAGCTAGGGGAAGTCTTGCCGGAGAACATTAAGAGCGAAGGCGCCATCCATGCGATCTATCCTAGCCGCCGGCATCTTTCGATCCGCACCCGCAGCTTCATAGAGGGGCTGAGGCGCTTCCTCAGATAACCCTCTGCTACGTCCGTCCAACTCAGCTCAATCACGTGCATCATCACTGGCCTGCTGCGGCTTCGTTTAATAGGAATTTGTATTTTGTGCTGGGGAACTCAATATCATCACCGGTAGTGCTTTGGCGCACCGCATCGTATTGCCCGGTTATTATGGGATGGTATAGCGTAGGAACTGGTTGCGGGGGCGTCCACCCATCTTAGCTTGCGATCATTGCCGCCAGCCGATGATCTCCTAAGCATTCTGCTTACCGGCGACCGCAGCGGTCTATTTCGTACCGCGGCGTAGCTTCCGTCTTCAAGGCGCCGGTCAACTTCTGTTCAACCATCTCCTGAATGAAACTCTCTTCTCGTCACTGACGCATGCTCGATCAGCGCTTTCAGACTGGCGCAGCGATTACAACGATCATCGACCACACTCTGGACTCGGCTGGATGACACCGTCCGAATTCGCTCAGACAATCAACCCGCGACGTGTTGCGGTGTGCCGCAGCCGGAAAGGCTCCGCACCGCAACACGCCACTGCCGCACAAAATATAACATCCGCAAATGACCCTCCCCAGGCAGCATTGGACCAAGCTCCACTCGACCAATCCAATCGAGCGGCTCAACGGCGAAATCAAGCGCCGCACCGAAGTCGTTGACATCTTCCCCAACGGGGACGTCATCCACTCCTCGTCGAGGCGGAAACCTATATCAATGCGCGCGACAACCCTCCCGTCGCTCTGAATTCCTTGAATGCTTCGAGCGCGCGCAATGAGCGGCCATTGTCGATGGCGGCGAGATCAAGGATCACCGCATTGGCAATGGTCATGGGAACCACAAGTGATTGGGATTCTCCGGGATTGCCTCGCGAGATCGAGATTTGATGGTCGGGCGCCGGATCAAAACGCGCGTTATTCAAATCTGTCAGGGCTAGCGTCTTCGCCCTCGTTTTCGCAGCGATTTCGCGCACTTCATGAATCAGGGAAGATGCTTTTCTGAAGGCAAACAGCCAGACCACGTCGTTTTTCGACAGCGTCGTCAGAATTTCCGCTAGCTGGTGCATCTGGCTGGAAAGGTCGACGGCGTCATAACCCGAGCGATTTAGCCGCAGCGCGACAAGCGAGGAAATCGCTCCCGCATGACCGCGCCCCAATACGAAAATCCGTCGACTATCGACCAGGCATTTTGAGAACGCGCGAATATCGGCGTCGGACACGCGCAGCCGAACTTGCTGAAGAGCCGCGATCTCACTGTCCAGCACCGACGCCAGAAGCCCTCCATTTTCGGCTCTTACCAGACGGGCAGCCATTCGTGCTGCGGAACCCTCGAAATCGCCGCCGCCTTCCAGCAGATTGGCTTGGAGAAAGCTCCTGAACTCAGGGTATCCCTTGAATCCGAGCCGACGTGCGAGACGGACAGCGGAAGCTGGATGGACCCCCGCACGCAATGATACGTTTTTTCCATTTTCCATCGCAGCACGGACCGGATCCTCCATCAACACATCGAGCAGGCGCGTATCCGCTTCTGTCAATCGCGTGGAATTGCGGCTGATAAGATCCCCCAGAAACTGCGCGGTCCCCTCCTTGTTTTTCATGCTGGCAGGTTCGTCCTCTGGCTCGCTTCTGTGGGTGCCGGGTGGCTTTGGTCCGTCAGGTCGACGCGATTTCCTGTGTGATTGTCAAAAAACAGCGCCTGGGTCACGTCGTATGTTATCCAGAGATGATCAGTATCATGCGGCATATCCTTGCGCGCGATAATTGCGGTAAGCCGGCCCGCCGGGGTGTCGCAATGCAATGTGGTGCCAGACCCTGTCATTTCCGTAAGCACGACCCGGGCCGGAAGAGCCGGTTCGTTCGGCTTTTCGGTATGCACGCGCATCAGCTCGGGACGCAGGCCGATAGTCAGCCCTCCGTTTCCCGGCCAATCCTGCAATCGCTCGACTGGTAGAAAGTTCATCGCCGGCGTCCCGAGAAAACCAGCAACGAAGCGGTTCTGTGGCCGGTCATAGATCGCATCCGGCGTATCGAACTGCAACAGATGGCCATCCTTCAGAACCGCTATCCGATCGGCAAGAGACAGGGCCTCGGTCTGGTCGTGAGTTACGTAGATGATCGTCGCGCCAAGCCTGCGGTGCAATTCCTTGATCTCCGTGCGCATGGCGACGCGCAAGGCGTTGTCGAGATTCGACAATGGCTCGTCCATCAGAAAAATGGAGCTGTTGCGCGCCATGGCCCGGCCCATGGCCACTCGCTGGCGCTGGCCTCCGGAAAGCGCGCCCGGCTTGCGGTTGAGATAATCGGTGAGCTGGAGCATTGAGGCTACGCTTTCAGCACGCGCGTTCCGTTCCGCTTTAGGGATTCCCCGCAGCTCGAGGCCGAAGGCTATATTTTCGCGCACTGTCATATGGGGATAAAGCGCATAGTTCTGGAATATCATGGCAATGTCCCGGTCCTGCGGCGGGAGGTCGTTGGCGCGCTTGCCGCCAATCGTAATTTCTCCGTGATCGCATTGTTCCAGGCCGGCCAGCAGCCGCAAAAGCGTGGATTTGCCACAGCCCGACGGTCCGACGATGACGATGAACTCACCGGGCTGGATATCCATCGAAATGCCGTGCAATATCTCCGGGCCGCCGGCGTAGGACTTACGAATGTCGCGAAGGATGATACCGCTCATTGATTGACCTCACCGCACATGCGTTTGCGAATTGCGATTGCAAGACTCGGCCGGTCCGTCGTGAAAACCTTCACGCCAAGCATCAGCGCTTTTTCGATCTGCGCCGAGCTATGGGCGGCCCAGCAGCCGAAATCGAGGCCGGCATCTTGCACCATGGCCATCAACGCCGCATTGGCCGTGTCCACGTGGACGCCGATTTCCAGGATCCGATGCGCGCGCGCCAACTCGATCACAGCGCGCGCTCCAAGCTGGTGCAACACCGGCGGGCTGACCAGCCAGAGCCTCGGGCGCTCGCAGGTTTCCGCCAGCTCGTCCTGCGCCTCAACTAGAAAGGACGAAAAGGTGGTCCTGTGCAACATGCCGCAGCGCTCAAGCATGTCGACCACCCGTGGCACGAAATTCCGGTAGGGCGCCCCGCCTGCACCCGGTTTGATCTCGCAGCGGAAGTCCACCTTGCTGTCGGCGTAGAGCGAGCAGAGCTCAGCGAGCGAGAGCGGGTTTCCGCCGCTCCCGTAATTGATGACGGCCGCTCGAACCTCTGCCTCGGTAAGAGCGGCGATCTCGCCCGCTCGGTCGGTTGTGCTGTCGAGGGTCGGGTCATGGTGGACGATGATCGCCCCGTCTGCGGTTGGGTGTACGTCGAACTCGACCTCTTCCAGAGGCATTTTTGCCGTAGCGGCGAATCCTCGGGGCGTGCTGTCGCCAAATTCCAGCGTGCCGCCGCGATGAGAAGCTATGCGTGTCATTTCCATGCTTTCTTTATTTGACGGCGCCCATCGTGATCCCGCGCACGAGATGACGCTCGACGAGCAGGAAGCCGAGAAGCACCGGCAAAAGGGTGATGGTTGAGGCAGCCATGACGAGCGGCCAGTCGACGAGGCCCTCACCAGGATTGATCCGGTATAGCCTCGCAAGCCCCACCTGCAGTGTATAGAGGTCGTCCTTGCCGACGGCCACAAGCGGCCAGATGTAGTTGTTCCACTCGGCGATAAAGATGTAGAGGCCCATGGAGAGGATGGCGGGCCGGGAAATCGGCACGATGACCCGCCACAATACCTGGAGCGGTGACGCGCCATCCATATAGGCGGCTTCGTCCAGGGATTTGGGAATGCCCCGGATATATTGGCGCAGAAAGAAGGCCGCGAAGCCGTTGGAGATTGCGGGCAGCACCAGGCCGGCATAGGTGTCGAGCAGGCCGACCTTGGCGAGCGTCAGGTAATTTGGAATCAGGCTTATGTGGCTGGGGATCATCAGCGTCGCGACGGTTGCCCCGAACAGCAGGTTGCTGCCCTTGAACCTGAACCGGGCAAAGGCAAAGGCGGCCATGGTTGCAAAGGTCAGACCGATGACCATCACCAGGCCAGAGACGATGATGCTGTTCAAAAGATACCGCGCAAAATTATACTGGCCGATTGCGCGCGTATAATTGTCGATGGTGAAGTCGAAGCCGCCTGTGTAGTAGGCGTGGGCTGTCTGAAACGACATCCAGATGGAGTAAAGCACGGGGGATAGGAAAAGGATTCCCGCAAGGAGAAAAAGCCCGGCAACTATCGGATTCTCAGGCTTCATAATGGACCCTCCGGCCAATAACGCGGGACTTTATTATCGACAGCGCGATCAAAAAGATGAAAAGCAGCACGGCGAGCGCCGAACCGGTGCCGATGTCGAACAATACGAAACCGACATGGTAAAGCATGTTGACAAGCATATCGGTTGCGCCAGCCGGGCCGCCCCGCGTCATGACGTTGACGATGGTGAAGATCTGGAAGGCTTCAATGACCGAAACGACCAGCAGGAAATACGTCGTCGGCATGACGAGCGGTACGGTGACGCGGCGGAAGACATGGCGGCGGCGACCGCCATCGATGGCGGCAGCATCATAGAGTTCTTGCGGAATGGCCTGGAGGCCGGCGATATAGATGATTACGTCATAGCCCAGCTGCTTCCAGGTATTGACGAAGATCAGAACCCATAGAGCCAGTTGCGGATCTTGCAGCCAGGGCTGCTTGGCAAAGCCGAGCGCCGTGAGCAGTCCGTTCATCATGCCATAGTCCGTGGAAAATACCCAGGAGAAGACGACGGCGATGGATACTGAGGACGTTACGAAGGGTAGAAACAGGGCGCCGCGCAGAAGACGCGATGCCAATGTGCTGCGAGCCAGATAGTTTGCAATCGCCAGAGCCAACACTAGCCTCAGCGGCACCGAAATGACCGCGAAGATCGTCGTCACGCGCAAGGAGTTCCAGAAGTCGCGGGACTCCAGCAGCCGTATATAATTGTCCAGACCTACAAAGGGCATATCCGGCGAAAGAAAATTCCATTGCCGGACGCTGAGATTGAGGCTCGAAACGATCGGAATGTAGGTGAATACCGCGATAAAGACTATCAGCGGCGCCACAAACAGATAGGGAGTGATCTTGCGAAGCATGGCAATAATCATGTGGCCGATGGGCTCCGTCACGGTCCCACCGGCACTTGTTTGAGGATTCTGGCGCAGGTCCGCCTTTGTGCAACAGTCGCCGCCACAAAACGGGCGGCTGCGTCAATCGGGAGTTCTAGCGGCTTACGCGCGCGGCTTCATCGCGGGTCTGCTTGGCGAACTCTTTCATGGTTTCCTCTACGTTCCGCTGGCCAAGCGCCATGGCTTCCCACATTTTGTATTCCGTGGAACGCATCCATGTGACGACCGTCGTGCGTGCGCGGCCGCGGGCGTGTGGCAGTGAATTGATCGCGATGTCGATGCCGGGCTGGGTGGCCAGCGCTTCGACGGCAACCGGCTGCGCGGCGGCGTGCTTGTTGATGGGCAGATAGCCGGTGGCGGCGAACCAGATGGCATTTGCCTCAGGCGAAGCGGCGTAGCTGATGAATTTGTAGGCAGCGTCCTGCACTTCCTTCGGCGAGCTTGCCAGGATGCCTATACCCGCCCCTCCGATCGGGACCGAACATACCTTGTTGCAAGGCATGGGGCGGACGACGAGATTCTCGCCGATCGCTTTCTTCGCGCCGACATAGTTGCCGGTCGAATTCATCATGATACCCACCTTGCCGGCCAGGAACGCATCAAGGCCGTTATCCTCTTCGGTCACTCCATCGGGGGAGGCGACCTTATGCTCGCGCACGAGCGAAGCCATCCATTGGTAGGCTTCGATCGTGTTGGGGTTGTCGAGCAGGATCTCGCCGGACTTCGAGTCTACCAGATCGCTGTCATTGGCCATGACAAGACCCCAGCGGGCGAACTGGCCGGGGGCGGCGATACCGGTGATGCCTTCCGAGCCGAGTTTCTCGGTGATCGTCTTGGATACGGCGAGGATTTCGTCGAAGGTCTTCAGCGAGGGAGCCTCACTGATACCGGCGCGGGCGAGGATGTCCTTGTTATAATACAGCACCGGAGTGGAGGAGTTGAACGGAACGACATAGTCCTTGCCGTCAATGACGCCGACCTCGCGAGCATAGTCGTAGAGATCGTTCTTCAATGGATCAGCATCCAGATAAGGGGTGAGATCCGTGAGGACACCGCTATTTGCGAAGAGCCCGTAGCGCGTCACTTCAAGGATCACCGCGTCAGGCGCTCGCCTCGCCGGAATGGCGGCCTGCAGCTTCGCGACAATGTCATTGTAGTTGCCAATATATTCACCCTGGACGTCAATGCCCGGATTGGCAGCTTCAAACTTCTCGATGATCTTATCCAGGGCTTCGCCGAAATCCTTGTTGAAGCTGTGCCAGAACTTGACCACCGTAGCGGATTGGGCCGGGGCAACCGCGGCAAACAGGGCAACGATGCTTGCTGCGAGCGTAGTGTGCAATTTGCGCGACATTTCACCTCTCCTTTGCAAAAATAATTGCATGAGGCCCTCTCTAGTTCGGCTGCACGACAATTGCTTGAACCCTGTGCGAAGTTTTGATGACGTCGCCGCCGGCTTCGACCTATGGCGGCGACACAGCTGTCTTTGAATTTGCTGGAGAAAGCATACCGGCGTTTCTGTGAATATTGCGAAGTCATCATCCCAAGCTGCGGGGCGATCGCATCAGCGCGTTGCGCGCATACTGGAAAGCGTGGAACCTAGCGTCGTTCCGGCGGCTCTTACCCCATTTCCTCGGAAAATATCTGCCATGCCCGCCGCACAATGGGGGCCTGCGCCCTGCGTCTGGCAATCATGGCCAGTGACAGGCTCGGCAGCATTGCGTCGTGAATTTCGGCGTAGCGGACGCCTTCGAAGCGGATTTGCCGGATGGACTCAGGCAGCAATGCGGCGCCCAAGCCAGCGGCGACGAGGGAAAGCATGGTCAACGCTCGCGTTGCCTCTTGTACGATCCGGATCTCCACGCCTGCCCGCGTGAACGCATCGATGATTTGAGCATGCAGCACAGGCCCTTGAGCAGCAGGAAACAGGATCAAGCCCAATGCCGCCACTTGCGCCAGCGTGACCCCACCGGTCATGCCGTCATCCGGGAGCACGGCAACGCTTTTTTCAGGCGTGAATTCGACTACATTCAAGCGCTCAGCAGTTCCGAACGGCGGATGAGCGAAGCCGATGTCGATTTCGCCTTCCGCCAGGGCGGTCAGTTGCTCGTTCGTCGACAATTCCAGAAGCTTCGGTTGTATCGCGGGCAAGGTCTGCCGCAACCGGGTCAGCCGTTGCGGCAAATGCTTGTAGAGCGCCGCCGAGACGAAGCCGATGCGGATTTCACCAGCCTCGCCATGCTCCGCGGCTCGCGCAAGGGCGAGCGCGGCATCGGCATGCCGGATCGAGGATCGCGCTTCATCGAGGAAAACGACACCCGCCCTCGTCAAGGTCAACCGCCGGTTTGCCCGGTCGAAAAGGCGTACGCCCAGCTCTTTTTCCAGCCGGGCGATCGACTGGCTGAGCGGCGGTTGCGCCATGCCGAGGCGTTCCGCCGCGCGTCCCATGTGCAGCTCGTCGGCAACAGCCAGAAAATGACGAAGATGGCGAAGTTCCATATCGCAACGATATCAAAAAAATTCGGATACATCATCGATTTGTAGCCCCTCCCCGATCAATCATCCCGGCAAGCTGGTCGGAGAAGATGAAATGAAAAGATTGGTTATCCTGCTTATGGCAGGTGTATTCTTGGGGACGGCCGATGCAACGGCGTCACAGCCGGCGGTCGTCAGAACGGATCGTTTCGTAGAGCTGCAATCCGGCGGACGCCTTTTCGTTAGGGAGGTGCGCCGCTCCGGTGGTCCAGGCGATGTCACCTCGGCGGTCCTTCTGATCCATGGAGCGCGCGTACCCGGCGTTGCATCCTTCGATCTTCAGGTTCCGGGAGGTTCCCTCGCAACCGATCTCGCCCTTGCCGGCCATCTCGTCTATATCCTCGATCTTCGTGGCTATGGCGGATCAAGCCGGCCGGCGGCTATGGCAGCGGCCCCAGGCCAGTCCCCGCCATTGATGCGGACGCAAGACGCAATAGCGGACATTGCTGCCGCGACCGACGCAATCATCGAATGGAGCGGCGACCCGCAGATCGGCATCATGGGTTGGGCGACCGGAGGGCACTGGGCTGCGGCCTATGCCGTGAAATATCCTCGGACGATAGAGCGTCTGGTCCTCTACAACACGCTCTATGGGGGTGCGGACGAACATAAGTCGCTAGGTCGCGGCTCGCCGCTCGAAGACCCGAACCGGCCGGGAAATTTCAACATTTCGGCATTCGGCGCCTATCGCCTCAACACCGGGGCGAGCCTCCTCCCCGCGTGGGACAATAGCATCCCGGTTCCTGACAAGGCGGCGTGGCGGGATGAACGCGTCAAGCAGGCTTATGTCGACGCGGCTTTGGCATCGGACCCCACCTCGGCAAACCGCCAGCCTCCGGCTTTCCGCTCTCCGAGCGGCGCGATGGCCGACAGCTTCGAATTGGCTATCGGGAAGCGGCAATGGCCCGCCTCCGCCCTCTCCATGCCGGTCCTTGTGATCCGCTCGGAGAATGATTTCTGGAGCCGCCCGGAGGACGCGAAGGCAATCGTCGCCGAAGCTCCGCGGGCTAAGTTCCTCACAATCCCGCGAGCCACGCATTTCGTGCATCTCGATCGCAGCGAAAGCGGCCGTGCCCTTTTTGTCAATGCCATGACGCGCTTTCTGGAACCGTCTGCGACGTCGCAAGAGCAGGAGTAAGAGAATGAAAACCGGTTTCGTAGCTTTGTTATTCTCCGCCTTCCTCGCGATGAGCAGCCAAACGGCAGAGGCGCATCACGGCTGGACATATTTCGACACCAGCCGGGTCTTTTATCTGGAAGGCGAGATTATATCTGTCCGCTGGGGCAATCCCCACCCGGAACTCGTGCTGCGCCCGACACCTCGCACAGAGCTTCCCGATCTTTCCGGCATTGCTATGCCGGGCGCCGAAAGCGGTTTCCTTCGAACCATGCCGCCCTTGCCCCTTCCACCGGGACTACAGCCGCTCGCCACCGACGGCGCGGAGTATACTGTGGTGCTAGCCCCGCCATCACGGCTTGCAGAATGGGGAATGACTGAGGGTGATGCCGCGCCGGGGCGCCGACTTCGGCTGATCGGCTATCTCGCCTGCGACGATGACCGTGAGTTCCGGCCTGAAATCGTCATCCTTGATAATAACAGGGCAATCCGCCAACGCTCGGTTCCCGTTCCCCCGACCCCGTGCTCATAGCGTTGGCGCATGTTTGAACTGCTTCAGTCGCTTCCCATCGCAGCCTCCCTGCGCCGCTCGATATGGCTGTTTCCGGCAATAGAGATCGCGCATCTGGCCGGCATTGCCTTACTGTTCGGGACGGTCGTCGTTGCGGACCTGACGCTGCTCGGCGCCCTGCGCTCGCCATCGCTCAAGGCTTCCGTCCGGCCGCTTCTTGCAGTCACCAAAACCGGCATCGTACTGGCGGCTTGCTCGGGATTTTTGCTCTTCTGCTCGGATCCGCAAGAATTCTGGAACAACCCTGCCTTCCGCCTGAAGCTTGCCGCCTTTTCCTTGGCGATCGTCAACGCGTTGCTGTTTCAAAAGTACCTTGCCCAGAGCCACAGCACATCATCGTCACGTTTGCTGACCAAAATTTCTATCTGCATGTCGCTCATTCTATGGAGCGCCATACTGACACTCGGGCGCGCGATTGCATATGTTTGAACCGGTTAATTGCAAAGAAGCCGATCCAGCTTTTCCACGGTCGTCTCCTTCTGCATCGGCGTGTAGATGGCGAGTTTCAGACCGGAATCGTTGAGCACCGCAAGCCTCGTATGTTGAATACCATGCGGCTGACCGCGGGCTGGTCGATGCGCTTGAAACGGGCCTCCTTCCTGCTCACGCACCAGTTGGATACCCCTTAAGTCGCACCGCCTGGCCCGGATTGTAAACGTCGCCTCCGCCGCACATATACCCATCGTTTGACGCGCCTGCCGGAGGGCTGGCGCGTCACGTCCATGAAGCTCATCCGCCTTTACGAGGAAAGCGACCGCGGCTTGCTCGACCTTGCGGCTAAACGCGCGGCCAAGGGCGACTAGGCACTATCTGGCATTTGCCAGATCAACATGATGCACTCCGTGAGGAAGAGGAATCCGGCCCAGGCTTTTGAGGGCGGGTTTCTCTCCTTTGACGACCTGGAAAACTTGAAGTCCCGCGCCTTGATCGGAGCCAGCCTCTTCATGCCCTTGAAACACCGTCGCAAGAAAATGGTCGCCGGTCCGATCGAAAACGCCGCCTTCCGGCAGCACGCCCTCAAAGGGATAGTCGGCAATCTTGGTCAATTGTCCAGTTGCTCCGTTGAACGAGAGGAGCGTGACCGTTCCTTCGCGCTGGAACCGGGCGCTATCAACGGAAAAGGCGGTCCCGCGCATATTCACCGTGGCGATGAGTGTACCGTCCGGGCTGACGGAAATTCCTTCCGCCGCAACATCGGTCCCGACGCTGGTGACGCGAGTATGGCGCGCCTCGGTCGCACCGGGTTCCGCCAGACGGATCACGCTGATGGCCGAGGGGCGGTCCGGCACACGTCCCTCTAAATTGGTGGCCGCGAAGTTTCTGCCCCAGTCGGAGGTAAAATAATACCGGCCGTCCGGCGAGAACCTGCCGACGAACGGATCGCTTCCGACGTCAACGATATTGCCCCAAAGCTTTAGCGAGGGTTGTTCCAAGGTTCCCGTCACTTCGAAGAAGGCAACCCGATTCTGCGTGTTGATGTTCACGGCCAGATACCGCCCCGATGGATGCCAGTGAACATTGGTGGCGGTAATCCCGCCGCGCGGGCCGTCGGATGTCGCGCTCACACCGAGCCCGGCGAGGTTGAAACGGACGACATTCCCGAATTGTCCGTCATGGTAGCGGACGATTTGAACGAAACTACCATCGGACGTGTTGGAAACGACGGCTACCCGGGGCTGTGTCGGATCAAGGCCGAGCGCTTCCGGGAACGCGGCGATTTCCACCGTATCGACGAGGCGGGGCTGCGACTTGTTCGAAAGATCGACAGCAAAGAGGCGGTTGCCCGGGGGAAGATCCCGCACCGTCTCGGCCATTTCATTCCGTTCCCCAAGCCTTTCAGTGGCGAAGGCGGTATTTCCATCAGCGGACAGCGTCAGGATTTCCGGCGCTGATGTTACGGAGTTTGAAATCGGCAGCGTGCCGGTGACAAGCTTGCCGTCGGCAATCGAAAGGACGGACAGGAGATCGCGGTATCCTGCTTCCCGCGGCGCAAGCCGGCCGCTGGCATAGGTCTGCCCGACGAAGTCGCCATCCGATATGGCAATGATCGTCGAGGCGGAGAGACGTCGGATGAGATCGGCGGGTTCAGCTGCAACGGCCGTCGTGCTGCTCATCAGCATGGCGATCAACAGCGAGATGGCTTGGCGATGGTAGGTCATGGTGTGCTCTCCGTAAATCGATGGTGTGAGCATAAATTTTGCCGAACCCTGTGATTTTGATCCAATCGAATGATTCCCCTCTGTGATAAGATATTCTAATCAAGTGTCATGGATATTCGTTCGCTTGCCTGTTTTGTCGCCGTCGCCGAAGAACTGCATTTCCGCAGGGCTGCCGAGCGCGTTCACATCACCCAGCCCGCGTTGAGCCAGCGCATCCGCGCACTCGAGGAGGAAGTCGGAGCGGCACTGCTGGAGCGGGATCGGCGGCAGGTCTCCTTGACGCCCGCTGGGGCGGCATTTCTGGAACCTGCGCGCGCAGCCGTCGCAAACGCCATGCTGGCCAAATCGGCGGCGCAACGGGCCTTGCGCGGCGAGACCGGCCGGCTTCGCCTTGGCTTTACCGTCATCGCCTTTTATGGCTTTCTGCCCGCAGCGGTCAGAGTCTATCGGAGCCGGTTTCCGGACGTCTCCGTGGAACTGACGGAAGTGAACTCCCCCTCGCTAGAACGAGCGCTGGCCTCGGGGGAACTCGATCTGGGGATATTGCATCCGCCGCTCGAAATGCCGTCGCTTAACCATCAATCCTTGCCGCCGCAAAAACTCGTCCTGGCCCTGCCGGTGGACCATCCTCTGGCCGCGCGCTCAACCGTTCGTGTCGCGGAACTGCGGGATCAGCCTTTTCTGATCGCGCCAAGGCGGATCGGTCCGAACATTTATGACCGGGTAATCGCGCATTTTCGCAGCGAGGGCGTCAGCCCGGCGATCATACAGGAAGCAACGCCGATGACGACGCTCATCGGGCTGGTCTCCGCCGGTGTAGGACTCGGCTTCGTCACAGAAGGGCTGGCAGCAGCGGGCCGTCCCGGCGTGGTGTTTCTGACCGTGGAGCCTCCACCGCCCGAGGTGCCGGTCGCCGCCGCCTGGGCGGGCGACCGGCCGTCCATGCCGGCAATGCGATTCCTGGATGTGGTAAGGGAACTGAGCGGCGGCCGGGCGCCTCTCCACTCCTGATCAAGCTGGACCTTTGGCGGTAGCCGAACGGTTCGAAGCGCCCGGGAACGCCACGTTCCACCATTCAAGCGGGCTCATCTAACGGATGCTCGTATCGACTGGCGATCTCTGTGTACCGAGCCGTTTCTCGACCACCGTCCGCGGGATGCGATCTGCGAGGAAATCAACAAACGCTCGAATGCGCGCCGCGAGATGCTCGTGCCCGACAAAGACGGCATGGATCACCTGCAGGTCGCCTGGATTGAACCGCTCAAGAATAGGCACGAGCCGACCGCGCTCCATATCCTGATCGATATGGAAGGACGAAAGCCGGACGACTCCAAGTCCGTCAACGGCCAGCCGCCTGAGAGTCTCGCCGTTGTTGGCCTGAAAGTTTCCTCGGATGGCGAACGGCTTTGTGCTTGCCGTCTCAGGATCGAAGAACGGCCATTCGTTGAGCGCGCGCCGAAGGTTGAAGGCCAAGCAATTGTGGCTTGCCAAGTCCGCGGGGGCCTCCGGAACCCCGTATCGGTTCAAGTACTCAGGCGACGCGACCACGAAGTGGCGCGCCTCGCAGATTTTGCGCGCCTTAAGACTTGAATCACGTAACGCGCCGACCCGAATGGCGACGTCCGAGCGATCCTCGACCAGATCCACCAGCCCGTCGCTGAGAGACAGGTCGAGCTCTACGCCGGGATAGGCCGCCAAAAATGCAGGAACCAGCGGAACGATGTTGCGAACCGCAAAGGATACGGACGCATTTACGCGAAGTTTCCCCCGCGGGGCGGCAAGCCCGCCATGGGAGACCAGCCGCTCCGTCTCATCAATGTCCGCGACGATACGCAAAGCTCTTCCGTAATAGGTTTCGCCTTCCGCTGTCATTTGGAGCGTGCGGGTTGTGCGGACGATCAGGCGGGTGCCGAGCCGGTCTTCCAGACGGGCCATAATCTTGCTGATGGCCGACGGTGACAAGCCAAGGCTGCGCGCCGCGCCGGCAAAGCTGCCGGCTTGCACCACCCGCATAAAGGCTTCCATCTCTCCGGCGCGGTTGTCCATAGCTCACCATTCATGAATTTTCGTCATCTCACTGTGCACTATTGATGTGCTATCTTCTCCAATAAAATTTTTCATAATAACGCGCAAGAGGCGTCGAAGGGCGCCGCGTCCACTAACATTTTTCATGCAAATGATGAGGACTCACAGCTCATGACAACCGCCAAAACTCCGATCGCCGTATGGGCACTAACAATCAATTCATTCGCGATCGGGACGACCGAATTCATCAGTGTCGGGATTCTTCCGACCATCGCCGACGGCCTGTCGGTCACGATCGCCCTTGCAGGTCTTGTGGCGAGCGCCTACGCGCTCGGCGTGACAATCAGCGCGCCGATTATGACGGCACTGACCAGTCACCTGCCGCGAAAACCCTTGCTGCTTGGCACCATGATCGTGTTCACCCTTGGCAATGTGCTGGCGGCGATGGCGCCCACATTCGAAGTGCTCTTGCTGGCACGGGTTTTGACGGCGCTTGGGCATGGCATCTTCTTTGGCATTGGTTCCATCATTGCTGCCGATCTGGTCGCGCCGGAGCGGCGAGCTTCGGCCATTGCTTTGATGTTCTCGGGGTTCACGGTCGCGATCGTTACCGGCGTCCCGCTTGGAACCTTCATAGGGCAGCAGTTCGGATGGCGCGCCACCTTCTGGGCCGTGGCGGCCTTAGGAATTCTCGCCCTCGCCATGAGCGCAGCCCTACTCCCGGCAGAACTGGGCAAGGGTGCCAAGATGAGGATTCGCGATCAGTTCCGCGTCCTGGCCAACGGCCGGCTGCTGCTTGTCTACGCCATGACCGTCCTCGGCTACGGCGGCACATTTGTGGCATTGACCTACCTCTCGCCCATCCTTCAAGAGGTCACCGGGTTCTCCGAAACTGCCGTCAGCACCATTCTCGTCGGGTTCGGCGCCGCCATCGCAATCGGCAATATCGGCGGTGGGTGGGTGGCCGACACGAACCCCGTCCGGGCGCTGCTCGGGATGTTCTTCTTGCAGAGCATCACCTTGGTGGTTTTCACTTTCACCTCAGCCTCCCCGACATGGGCCTTGCTGACGCTGGTGCCGTTTGGCCTGTTGACTTTCTCCAACGTGCCGGCGCTACAGATCTATGTTGTCCAGCTCGCCAAGCGGCACACTCCGGACGCGGTCGATGTCGCCTCGGCGTTCAACATCGCTTCGTTCAATCTTGGCATCGCCATCGGGTCCTATGTGGGTGGACTAGTCTCCAACTCGTCGTTGGGTTTGCATTCCACCCCGTGGGTCGCTGCAATCTTCGTCGGCTCGGCGATTCTTCTGACGCTGTGGAGCGGTGCTCTCGACCGGCGCTCTCCTGTCAGCGCTTCGCTTTCCACAGGCAAGCGCCCTGAATACAGTCACTGATTTGAGGACCGCAACCCTTTCGCCACGCCGGAAGGGTTCGTCCGTTTCCAAAGTTCCGACCAATGACATGGCTCCTTCCGAGCCGCGCCGATTTGTGCGTGCACTCCGTCCAAGCGCAGCCGGCGACAAGAGCCTGAGCCGTGGCGCAACTGGGCGGCTGGCCTCCACATGATGCGCACCGCGCCATCCCTTCCGGTGGAGACCTGGCGGCCAAGACCATATTCCGACTTCACGTCTTATGTGCTGACACGCATATAGAGTTCTTGACCTGGCTGCCCGGTCTTTCGTATCTAAAATTGTGGGGATTGCGGCTCCCAAGGCCAGCCGAAGATCGCGTTCCACATAAACCCCGGCGATGGAGGAGCGCCCGTGCCTGCGCCTAATTCCATTTCGTTCGACAAACTCACCTGCATCGCGACCATTGTCCGCGGCGCAGATACCGCCCGGCTCGATCTCGCACCCGAAGCAGCCGGTTTCCTCGCGGCTTTGCTCGGACTTCGCGGGTGTATTCCGACGATCTGAAGCAACTGGAAGCCGGATTGCTGCTCTTGACGCCTTATCGCTGGGCACGGGACGCAACCGGCGAGCCCCACGACTGACCCACGAACAAGCCGAAGGCAGAATGATTCAGGAACGCGCATATCCAACTCTGGTCGCGGCCACTCGGGTCTGGGCCCGCATTGGCTTGCTGAGCTTTGGCGGTCCGGCCGGCCAGATTGCCCTCATGCACCGGATTCTCGTCGAAGAGCAGCGCTGGCTGGGCGAGAAACGCTTTCTTCATGCGCTCAATTACTGCATGCTGCTGCCGGGCCCGGAAGCAATGCAGCTCGCCGTTTATATCGGCTGGCTCATGCACCGCACGCTGGGCGGCATCATCGCAGGGATCCTGTTCGTGCTACCGGGCGTCGTGGCGATCATGGCACTCAGCTGGATCTATGCGCTCTACGGCAATGTCGGGCCCGTTGAAGCCCTGTTCTTCGGGCTCAAGGCCGCGGTGCTTGCCATCGTGATGCAGGCGGTCATCCGAATCGGGTCGCGCGCGCTGAAGAACCGGGCGATGGTCGCCATCGCCGCCGCATCCTTCGTGGCGATTTTCTGCTTCGCCATTCCGTTCCCGCTCATCATTCTGACGGCGGGCCTGGTAGGATTCTTCGGTGCCCGTGCGGGCCTGCCCGCCTTCCATGGCGGCGGCGGCCACGGCAAGATTGGCAAAGTCCAGGTCGATGATGCCGATACCCTGCTCGGCGAAGAGTCGCCGGATCACACGCAGGTCAACCGTGGCTGGGCGTTTCGCATCTCGGCGGTGTTCCTGGTGCTCTGGTTGGTTCCCGTCGCCCTGCTGTTTGCCGTCTTCGGTTCGGCCAATGTTTTTGCCCAGATCGCGGGCTTCTTCAGCGTCATGGCCGTGGTGACCTTCGGTGGCGCTTATGCGGTCCTTGCCTATGTCGCGCAAGAGGCGGTGCAGCACTACGGCTGGCTCGCCCCCGGTGAGATGCTGGACGGGCTCAGCCTGGCCGAGACCACACCTGGGCCACTTATCATGGTGACCCAGTTCGTGGGCTTCATGGGCGCCTTTCGCGATGCGGGCGGCATGTCACCGTTGGTGGCGGGGACGCTGGGGGGCCTTCTGACGACCTGGGTGACATTCACGCCCTGCTTCCTCTGGATATTCCTAGGCGCCCCCTTTATCGAGCGCTTACGCGACAACAAAGTGTTGACAGCATCTCTGACGGCGATCACGGCCGCCGTCGTGGGTGTGATCATGAACCTTGCGGTCTGGTTTGGTTTGCATGTTATTTTCGACGAGCTACGGAGGATCACGTCCTTCGGTCTCAATATCGAAGTGCCCGTCTGGTCCACATTGAACCTGTCTGCTGCTGCGCTGGTGCTAGCCTCCCTTATCGCGATGTTCCGCTTCAAGCTCGGCCCGGTGACGGTTCTCGCTGGATGCGCAGCGGTTGGCCTGATTCTTGGGACAGCTAACCTTACATAACGCGAATGCCCGCTACTCGATCACGATCGGGATCAGGGAAACGATGAGCAGCGCGGCCATCGCGATGTTGAAGACGCGGATCGAGCGGCGCGAGGACAACAGGCGTCCGATTGACGCGCCGAGCGCTGTCCATCCCAGCACGCTGATGAAGGTTGCCATACCGAAGACGGTAGCGAATAGAAAGGCGAGGTTCATACGTCCGGCATTGGCTCCTTGGCCGTAAGTGACGACGGCGCCGCTCACCATCACCCATAGCTTCGGGTTCACCAACTGAAAGAGCGCTCCGTCGAGGAACGATAGTGGCGACCCGTCGCGAGCCGGCTTCGTTGTTTCCTCTTCATGCACCACGGGCTCGGCGTTTCCGACCTTCCAGGCCAGCCAAAGAAGGTAGAGGACGCCGATCCACTTCAACATTGCGCCAATGCGCGGGTCTGTTACCACGGCCGAGCCGAAGGCTGCGACCACGAGCATGATCGCAGCGACGCCAGTTGCGATCCCTGCGCTCAACGGCAGGCTGCGGCCCATGCCGTAGGTCGCGCCGGATGCCGCGGCCATCATGTTGTTCGGTCCCGGCGTTGCCGCCATAGCTATGGCGAACCCCAGCAATCCCACTAACCATCCCAGATCCATGCCGTTTCCTCATTCTGTGTGGTCGTAAGAATAGGTTACCTTGCATGACATCGGGTTGCGTTTAAGGCTCAGAGAATGCAATTGTTGGCATCAGAGATGCATAATCAGATTGATAGAAGCATGAAATGCCATGAAATTGGATAATATTGACAGGCGCATTCTGCGCGAGTTGCAGCGCGACGGGCGCCTTCAGAATATCGAGCTCGCCAAGCGCGTCGGCCTATCGCCGTCGCCTTGCCTGCGACGGGTAAAGCTCTTGGAGGAGGCTGGGGTTATCAGACGTTACGTCGCCGTCGTCGACCAGGCAAAGGTGGGCCTGCGCCTTTCCATGTTTGCGCGGGTCTGGCTCACGGCGCAGGATGCCGAGACGATCGACCTCTTCATAGCCGCCATGCGCAGCCTGCCGGAGGTCGTCGAATGCTATATCATGCTGGGCGAAAGCGATGCGCTTCTGCGGGTGGTCGTGTCCGGCCTCGATGACTACCGTCGCTTCCAGTCGACGCATCTGACGCGGAAGAACGGCATCCAGAACGTCAAGACTGACGTGCCAAGCGAAGTGGTAAAACAGACCTTCTCACTCCCCGTATAGGCGGCTGCTCAACCGATGGATGCGGAAGGTGCAGTGTGGACCGGACGGTTCTTTCCCCAGCTTGCTTCGGCGAAGCCATTAACGGATCGCTCCTGCTGAAGCGGGATGATCGGCGACGACCCTCATCGCACAGACCATGGGGTTGGCGATCCAACGTGGCGTGGATCCGGCGGCCGTAACTCCGGAGCAATGGGGCAAGGCGATCGAACTCCAGCCGCGCTGTCTGCTCGCAGCCGGGCTCAGTGCGCCACCTGAGAAGGACCTCGGCGAGAAATCCGATAGACAGCAGCAGGCGGAACGTTGAAGAATGTACCACCAATTCGCCTCGCCTTCAAACCCAGGCGGTCAAGCACAGGCCTTGGAATCGGACATCGAGGCCCGTAGGTGAACTGGTAAAAGGCTCCTCCCCGCTTCAGGTAGTAAAAAGAACCGCGCAGGATGGCGATGACTTTGCGCGGCGGCATGGACAGGAGCGGCAGTCCGCTGACAACCGCTTGGGCTTGCGGTCCTTCGTAAAGAGCCTCCCGTGTAAGATCCGCCGCGTCCATGTTTATTATCCTGGCCGACGGGAAACGCTTTCGTAGCAGCGCCGCAAAATCGGGATCGAACTCTATCAAGGTTAGGTCGCGCTCATCAACGCCGCGACCCAACATAGTGCGCGTAAACACACCGGTACCAGGGCCGAGTTCGATCACCGGTCCCCTGCCTGGCAGGACGTCGGCGGTCATCAGTTCGGCCAATGCTCTACTTGATGGCGAGACGGCTGCGATTTTCAGAGGTTCTGCAGCCCACGCCCTAAGAAAGCGAAACAGGTCGCCCGACGAGCATGTGCTCTCCAAACATGGTCGAGAGCCGCCCCTCTGCCGGAGGGCCACGTCATCGCCGTCCAAATTCGTGCCGTGCGCTCCATCCGCGCTATCTGTGGTGATCATCTTGCTTGTCCGCTGCTCGGCGCGCCCGGAGATGAACGTCGAAAGTTGCTGGGCAGAGCGTCTGGCCTTACCCCGTGGCGATTTCCTTGACTATCGCCACTTACCACGGATTGTGCGGCGACCCTTTCCGCCCCTTCCAGCTAACCTGCGTAAAGATTTTCCGCCACTGCCATCGACTCCTTGCGTTTGAAGTACCCGTAGCGCGCGTGCCTTGATACACCCATATTTGTGCAGCCAACTCCCTACTTGCATGTCCGTAGCTTGTTGGCGGAATATCCCGGATGGCTGCGGCGATCACCTTTCGTATACGCCTATGCGAGCAATATTGACACTATTGTCGCTATTGTCAACTATCGAGATCTTCATTCTTATATCGCCAGACGCGGGCGCGCATCGTGCGCCAATCCGCCGACATCTCGACTGGCGAGGGCTGTCAGGAGCGTGACGTGATGTAACAGCGACGCAGACGATATGTTTGCCGCGCCGGACTTTCGGATAGGTGGCGTGATCCTACGATAGGCCAGTTGCCTTCGATGGGCGGACGATAGCCTTCACTTCGTCGTCGAGCGCTTCGAACAGCCGGCGAATCGAGGAGCCGGGATCCCGGATTCCGCATCCCAAACTCTTCCGCCGCGAACGACTTAACGCGTGGCCACCGTCTGTATGTTATCCAGAGTCCGCCGCATCATCTCGGCGTATTCGCGATCGAGGAAGCTCACACGAAACAGGAAACGTCCGAGAGCTCCGAGGTTGCCGGGGAACCGTTCTCGGTTCAATTGAAAGGCGTACGTCCATTCGATGCTGGTGCTGTCGGGAGAAAGAGGACGATAGATGAATGTTCCCACCGAGTAATCAATCGCTCCTGCCTGCTCGCTAGTGTAGTTCCAGACCACGTAGCGAAAAGTATACAAGTCGCTCGCGAGGGTCCGTTCCAACACCTGCTCGACCAGCGTCGAACCATCGCTTAGGCAGACCAGACGTCGCGATCCAGCCTTCCCGAACTGACCCTTTGTAAGATTATAGGTGCCTAGCACCCGCGGCAGACTACCGCGCTCGTCGATTATGTCGCCCAGGTCCGCCGACTCAACCTTTCGGACGACGTCCTGCAACCTTCCTTTGACGTCGACCGCCTCGGTTCGCGCCACCCAAGCCTCGTTCGCTGCTGCTGGAACCGAGCTGTCTTTAAAACTCGCAGGCGGTACGCAGGTAGCGGCGATTGTCGTAGTCGCACCGAGCAGCAGCAGCGAAATAATGGCGAAGGTTCCTTGAGCAATGTTCCAAATGGGACGGATCGGAATCGGCATTACTTGCTCTCGTGTTACTGCACCCCGGAGCGGAATCTCGAGGAGCGCTGAAACGCCATTGAAGCAGGCCTTGATATTGACAAATATCACAAAACTGTCAAGAGTGTCACGGAAATCCACGGAACAAAGACATCGTCGCTGCGGCGGCAGCCACGGCAACAACCCAGAAGGGGAACGACCATGAGCGAAGGAAAAACAACGCAGGGCCTCAAACGCCGAAGTGTGCTCGCTGGTATGGCGGCGACGATGGCCGCAGTTCCCGTATCCGCCTCGGCGAAGCCGGGAGAGGCGGACGCTCGCCGTTTCGAAAACAAAGTCGTGGTCGTTACCGGAGGAACCTCTGGCATCGGTCGCGCCACTGTGCTTGCTTTTGCACGTGAGGGAGCGAAGGTGGGCTTCTGCGGTCGACGCACGGCGCTTGGAAGGCAGGTCGAGGCGGAAGTCCGGGCTCGAGGCGGCGAAGCGACCTACATAAAAGCAGATGTGCAGATAGCCGCCGAGGTCAAACAGTTCGTCGATAGGGTCGCTGACGCTTATGGTGGCCTCGATGTGGCTTTCAATAACGCGGGGATCAATTTCTCAAGGCCTCTGCACGAAATAGACGAAGAGGACTGGAACAGGCTGAACGACACCAACGTTCGCGGCGTCTTCCTCGCTATGAAATACCAGATCCCGCATCTCCTGAAGCGAGGAGGCGGCACTATCGTCGTCACTTCATCGGCACAGGCCGTAGCGACAAGAGCCGGCGGCTCGGCATACACCGCGAGCAAGCGGGCCCTCGTCGGCCTTGTCCAGGCGGCTGCCCTGGACTACGGACCGCGGGGAATCAGGGTGAACGCCATAGCGCCCGGAACAGTCGATACTCCCATGGTGCGTGAGATGGCTGGCTCTGGTCTTGACGATGCCGCATGGGCCGCGCTGGCCCGCAAATGGGCGGAAGCAAACATTCCTACGTTGAAGCGCATGGCAACCCCTGAGGAAATTGCCACCGCCGTGCTTTCATTAGCCTCCGATGAGTTCCCATTCCTCACGGGTTCAACACTCTCCATCGACGGCGGCATGACGGCTCAACTCTGAATGAGGTACGCCCCCTAGTTGTGAACGAAGTGCGGTTTGTAGACCCTGGGAAGGCCGAAGCGAAGCCCGTCATCGTTGAGAACTCAGGCCGAAGGCGCCAGCGATCATCACACCGACAAACTGTTTGAGATCAGGTGCGAACACCTCTGGCCGAGGCGGAGGGACCGTGCTCTTGAGACTTTTGGCGCCAAGAAAAAGGTAACGGGCGAGTGTCTCCGGTGTAAGGCCATTGGCGAACGCTCTTCCGCGCCGGCTCGCCTCGCGACCCAAGCGCTCGGCAAGGACGGCTTCGAAGCGGCGTCCGTATTCCGCGGTGATGGCGCCGCAATGTCGATCATGCTCCTCCAGCAATTCGACGGCATAGGGCGAGACAGCCAGCCGGCTGAGGATATGGCCAAATCGCGCTTGCAACCCAGCAACGGCGACGTCAGCCAAGTCAGCATTTTCGCTTGCGGCGACCTCCATCGCTTGAATTGCCGCGTCGAGGGCGCCGGCATGCAGCATTTCCGCCACGGCTGCAAAGAGCGCCTCCTTGCTTGCATAATGGCGGTAGAGCGCCTGGCGTGTGACACCCACGTTTTCGGCAACCAGCTCCATGCTGGTTTGGCGAAAGCCATGATGGCTGAAAACATTTAGCGCGATGTCGAGGATGCGGGATTTGGTGCTCATAGAGACATGTTGACAGAATCTACGACTGTGTCAACATAGAAACACGCCGTGACCCCTTTCATGTCGGCAACCTGCGGGGTCAGCCATGGGGTCACTATGTCCAATTTCATTGCGCTCTCCCTTCCACATTCTTCCGGCCTTGGCGCCAGGCTTGTTCGGCACCGCTGGACAGTCATCGCCTCGAGCATTCTCCTGCTCGTGATAGCAGGCTTCTTGGCTTCAGGCGCGCTGAGGGCGCTGTCCTTGTCGCGGTTCGAGGCGCCCGGCTCCGAGTCCCGTTTGGCTGCAGCTCAAATGCTGGAAACCTTCGACCTGGGCGCAGCCAACATGCTGCTGCTGGTCACTGCCCGGGACGGCACGTTGGACGACCCGGCGATCAGCGCCGAAGCCAGGGCCATCGCCGAACGCCTTGCCGGTGAGCCATTCGTTGCGGCGGTGGAGACGCCCTGGACCTCGCCCGGCAAGCTCGGCATCGTCTCCGCCGACCGGCGGCATGCGCTGATATTGGCGCGCCTGCCGGGAAACGCCACCGAAACACGGTCGTTCATGCGCGAGCTTTCGCCCAGCTATACGATCGAGACCGAGCGTCTCACCATCGGAGTCGGCGGTGGCGACGAGGTGTTCCGTCAGGTCGGCGTGGAAGCCGCCAAGGACTTTGTGCGCGCCGAGATGATCATCCTCCCCGGCGTGTTCCTACTGTTGCTGGTGTTTTTTCGTAATGTCGCGGCGGCGATCCTGCCAGTCGCCGTCGGGCTGTTCGCGATGGTCTGTACCCTGGCGATGCTGCGCCTTCTGGCAGGAATAACCGAGGTCTCGACCTTCGCGCTCAACCTGACGCTGGTCCTGGGCCTGGGGCTGGGCGTCGACTACGGCCTCTTCATCTTGGCGCGTTTCCGAGAGGCGCTGGGGCGCGGGGCGCCGATTGCAGATGCCGTTACCGAAAGCGTGGCCACGGCGGGACGAACCGTGCTTTTTAGCGGCATTACGGTGGCGGCCTCTCTCGCCGCGCTGCTGGTCTTTCCGTCGTCCTTCCTTCGATCCTTTGCCTATGCGGGCGCTATCGTGGTACTTTTCAGCATAATCGGCGCGACGGTGCTCCTGCCAGCTCTGCTGGCCGTGGTGGGGCGATGGATTCCGCCAACGAAAGCGGGGGTTGCCGCCGGCTTCTGGCACCGCACCGCATTTGCCGTCATGCGACGCCCGCTGGTTTTCGGCCTCGGCGCCATCGCCATCCTAATACTGCTTGGCTCACCGGTACGGGACATCGCTTTCGGTATGCCCGATGACCGAATTCTTCCAGAGGGCATATCGAGCCGCACCGTTCACGAGACCATCCGGCAAAATTTTACTGCCGAAGTGACGGATTCCTTCCTGATCCTCGGCTCGGGCGACGACGGCATCGCGCCGCGCGCCGCCGAGATTGCCGCCTATGCCACCGAGTTGTCTCGCATTCCGGGAATAGCCGAAGTGGAGTCGGCGGCCGGGGCCTTTTCCGGAGGTAAGCAGGTGCGCCCGGCTCCGGCCGACCTGGATGGCTGGATCAGCGGCGGACACACCTGGCTTGCCGCAATTCCGCTCTCGGAGCGTCTCGAGAGAGATCACCTAGCCTTCGTTCAGGATATACGCGCGGTATCGGCATCCTTCGATACGCAGGTCGGCGGCTATCCGGCCGATCTTGCCGATTTTCGCCTGATGGTGATGGCCTGGTTGCCGCTGGGAGCGACGATCGTTTTCGGCACCACTATCGTCATTCTGTTTCTGATGACCGGCAGCGTGCTGCTGCCGCTCAAGGCCACCATACTCAATCTCGTCAGCCTGGCAGTCTTGTTCGGCGCCCTGGTCTATGTCTTCCAACAGGGGCATTTCGCGGGCCTGTTGGGGTTCACCCCCACCGGCACGCTTGAAAGCTCGATCCCCATCCTGATGTTTTGCATCGCGTATGGACTGTCGATGGATTATGAGGTTTTCATGCTCTCCCGCATCAAGGAAGAGCACGACCATGGCCGCGACAATGCCAGCGCCGTCGCCATCGGTCTGGAACGCAGTGGCCCGTTGATCACGGCTGCTGCCGTCATCCTGGCCTTCTCCTTCCTCACATATCTCAGCTCCGGCGTGGTCTTCCTCAAAATGCTGGGGCTTGGCCTAGCGTTGGCGATCATCGTCGACGCGACGCTCATTCGCGCCGTGCTCGTTCCGGTATTCATGCGGCTGGCTGGCGATCTCAACTGGTGGTCCCCGGCGCCGCTACGTCGCCTCTACGGGCGGTTCGGCCTGAGGGAATGATCTGCAGCCATGGCCAGGCGGTGTTTTGATCGTCAGGTCCGCGTCGAATCACAAGTGAAGGCTTCTTGCCGGCCTGGGACCTTGGTCTGGCAAACCTGAATGTCGGCACTCCCAAAGGTGCACGCAGAACATGGACCGGCTGCTTTCGCCCTCGATGCGCAGGTTCCCCGCATCTATATCACCGTGACAGCGCGGCACATGGGAACCTTGGGCCGTAAGGACGATACGAGGTGTTCCGGAGACAGAGATGCCAACATATGTGCCTTCCCAGCCTGATCCGCGTCTTCTCGTGAACTCGCTGCGGTTGTCACTGACGATCGTCTTCGGCTTAACGACCGCCGGTCATCTCTTGTGTTTCCCTCCGGATGGGTTTGTATTTGAAGGCGGCGCAGACCACGCCGTGGTCGTTGGTGCCGGTTTCCTTATGGTCGCTGAAATTGAGATGGTCGTTGTGAACGTTCATTCCGTCGAACATCCATACGCGCCGTTGTGAGTTGTCGTAAAACTCTTCGCTGACCAGAATATGGTCGAGTGACTCCATGATGTCCTGATGGATGTGCGTATAGTAAACGTCGCGCGTACTGCGGTATTCTTGCAGGGTTTGCGCCGAATAGAGGCTTACGTCCCCTCCTCCCACGGAGTCGCCTACCAGATATCGCGGCTGCTCGGTCAGAATGTTCGCGGTGTTGCTGTGCTGGCCGTCATTAATGTCGCCCAATACAATCACGGGCGTCCGGCTCCCCTTCATCTGTTCCGTCAGGATAAAGCGCAGCGCGGCTGCCTCAGCGGTGCGCCGGATGGTGGAGATCGCAGCTCCCAGATTGGTCGCATGCTTCTTGTATGCAGCCTCGTCGGCTGTGAACCAGTCCTCCCGAAAGATCTGTGTGGGTGCCTTCGATTTGAAGTGACAGACATAGACATGCACCGGCTCCTGGTCGTCGCGCGGCTGTATTATAAAATGCAGCACGGGGCGGGAGAAGGTGCCGATCGCCACGCTGATGGCCGGGGTCTGCGGATCGTCCCCGGAGCTCCTCAGCGTGAATTTGTCCGGAAACTTGACGATCCAATCCGGTATTCCCGTCAGAAGCCCCTTGCGGACAATGGCGGCGCAGACGATCCGGGTGCCGTCGGCCTCCACGGGAGTAACGAGGTCGTACTCGTCCGTCAAACCGGAATCTTCGAGAGCGCGTGCGATCGAGTTCCTGTGCCATAGCTCCTGGAAGCCCATAACATCGGGCCGCAGGGTCCGGATCATGCGTTGCGTCCAGTCGACTTTGCGCTCGTATTCCTCTCTGGACCACCCATTCGCGTCAGAATAAATCGGGAGGCTGGGCTCGTTGAGATTGTAAAGATTGAATGTACCGATGCTCAGCCGTTTCAGATTCATCTTGCCCCACCAATCGTCCTCACCGCTCCGACGAATATCAAAATAGCAGAAGCGAAGCGATGCGCGGATGACAGCTTCTAACGCTGTTGATTTCCACTGAGAGCTGACCCGGCACAGCCTGATATTTCCAATGAGAATTGACCCATATTTCAACCGTCCCCTGGGTTTTCAGCGAGGGCTCTGGAGTGATCGACATGACGTTACCCACCACGGCCACATCCTCGAAACAGGAAACGACAGCTTCCGCTTCAAAAACAGCTCGGCGGATGAGCCCAAAACAGCGAAGGAAAAACGAAGGAACTTGACGACCACGACTAACACGAACGATACCTAAGGCGGGTCACTTCTCGGTGGGAATGCCGGGCCAACTCTCAGTGGAAATCAACAGGCCGCCAGCCACCCGATCCATCCGCATCTTAGCCTTTGTGAGCGTGCCGCCCGATGGCGCCATCCTCTCATAAGCGGTGAGGGGAGGTGCGTTCGGCAAAGGCACGCTCGCACAAGCGGAAAGCAATGCGAGCAGAGCCACTCCGAGAACCGGCCGTGAACGCATGAGGCGGATGCGAAACCTTGAGATCATTACCGAACCTTCCGAACGGTATCTCCGGTTGAAGGCTTAACGATTTCAGGGTTAACCGCGGTAAAGTCGGTGTAAGTTGGTTAAAACCTGCCGTCAGGCGGCGGTATCGACCGGCGCGAACGTCAGCGGCTGGCGGGGAAGCTCCAGCGTGACCGCGAGCCCGCCGTCCGGCGGCAGGGAGGCGTATACGCGCCCGCCATGGCGCTCGACGGCCTGCCGGGCAATCGCAAGGCCAAGGCCATATCCGCCGCGCGGCATAGCATTCGTCCCGCGGGAGAATGGCTGGAAGATCCGCTCGAGTTCGTCCCGCCCGACGCCCGGCCCCTGATCCGTGACGCAGACCCGAAGAAGCGCACCCTCCGTTTCGCATTGCACGGATATTTGCGAATGTTCGGCGGTGTATTTGACGGCGTTGCGGATGATGTTTTCCAGCGCCCTGTAGACCAGTTCGCCCTCAACCGCGGCAAGGAACACACCATCGACGCAGGCCGTGATCGACACCTCGCGCGCCTGGGCCTCGAACGCCGCATCACCCAGGATTTCGTTGAGAAGCTCGATGACGTCGAGCGTCTGCGTCTTCAGCGGCAGGCTGGAGCGGATCGTCAGCCTGGCGAGGGTCAGCACCTCGCCCACCAGCATATCGAGCCGTTCAACTTCCCGGTCCATGCGGTCGAGCATGGCGTCGAGTTTCGCCGGGCTCTGCCTCAAAACCCCCACAACGGCCTGCAGGCGGGACAATGGTGAGCGCAATTCATGGGATACATCGTGGAAAAGCTGCTGCTGGACCGCCTGCAACTCTTCCAGCCGGGCGGCGGTAGAATCGAAGTCATGCGCAAGCGCCGTAACCTCATCCTTG
Source organism: Brucella sp. IR073 (assembly GCF_049065735.1). Classification (NCBI taxonomy): domain Bacteria; kingdom Pseudomonadati; phylum Pseudomonadota; class Alphaproteobacteria; order Hyphomicrobiales; family Brucellaceae; genus Brucella; species Brucella sp. IR073. Next base: position 10,642 of record NZ_JBAKHD010000012.1, on the reverse strand, counting down.
CGCCCCGCCATCTTGTCGCCGATGCGCACGTCGAAGCGGCCATGGGCCAGCGCGCTTAGCCCATCGCGGAGATGGACGACCGGACGGATGAGATAGCGGGCGAGGGCGGCTGCCGATATCGTGCTCGATATCAAGATCGCGAACCAGAGCATGAACGGGGCAAGCCTGCCGGAAAAGCTCGTCTGGGGCGACACGGAGATGCGATAGCAAACGCCGTCCTTCGGCACGTCCCTTGTCTCCGCCGTGTTCGCCCGTGTGCATGCGCCGGACTCCGCGACCCGGGAAATCACAAGGCCGAGCGGCACCGTTTCCTCGCTGGTCCGGGCAAAGCGCCGGGCAACGGCTTCGCCCTCCCCTACGAGGATGTTTTCAGTCAGGTTGAGGACGATTTCCCGCTTCTGGCGTTCCAGCTTGGCGGCGAAGGGCTGCGTCTGCAGGAGATGGACGATCAGGATGATGACCGCAACCGAGGCGGCCAGCGTCAGCCAGATGATCACGAAGAATTTCTTGAAGAGCCGGGGCATTTCAATCCAGAAGCAATTGGTAGCCTTGGCCGCGGACAGACCGGATCCAGGACTGGCCGTCCGCCCGCAGCCCGAGCTTCTGGCGCACGCTGCTGATATGCACGTCGATGCGGCGGTCGAAGGGGGTGAGCGGCTTGCCGAAAGCCCGTTTCGATATCTCCTGCTTGGAAACCAGCTGACCGGCATTGCGGGCGAGAACTTCGATGAGGCTGAACTCCGTGCCGGTCAGTTCCAGCGGCTCTCCGTTCCATTCGGCGGTACGATTGCCGGGATGGATGACCAGACGCCCGGCCCGCAGCGTGCCGGTGGAGGCGCCCGCCGCCGGCTGGTTTACCCGCCGCAGGATTGCACGCACCCTCGCCGCAAGTTCGCCCGGGGAGCACGGCTTCGTCACATAATCGTCAGCCCCGAGGTCCAGCCCCGATATCCGGTCGATATCGTCGCCTCTCGCCGTCAGCATCAGCACGGGAACCTGGCTCAGCTTCCTGATCCTTTGCAGGACCTCGATTCCGTTCATGCGCGGCATCATGATGTCGAGCACGATCAGGTCCGCCGCGTTGCGGGCGGCAGCGGCGATGGCGGCGCGCCCGTCCGTGTCGGTCGCGACATCATAGCCCTCTTCTGCCAGATATTCCTGCAGCAGCGTCGTCAGTTCGACATCGTCGTCGATAAGCAGGACCTTGTTCATCTGCATCGTCCGTCCTTCATGCCGGCCACCCATAATGCAGAAATGCGGGCGGGCGGCGGATTTTTACCCAGTTTAACACAAACTTGACGGCGCTTAACGTTCACCCGGCTAGTCGTGGACGGACAATGCCGGCCTCATGCGGCCAAACCGAAGACGATGAGGAATGATTGGTGAAAGCACCTTCCCTTTCGCTCGCCGCCGCCCTTGCCGCGGCGGCCTTTTTTCTGCCGTCCGGTAGTGCCGGGGCTCAGCAGCCCGAGGCCCCTGCCCTCACCGTCTCCCTCATCCGCCCTGTGCAGCGGGAATGGCCCGAAACGGTTCCTGCCGGGGGCTGGCTGAAGCCCTGGCAGGAAGCAACGATCGCTTCGCAGATCGGCGGCCTTCGCATCACGGAGATTCTGGCCGATGTCGGCTCCGTCGTGACCGTGGGGCAGCCGCTCGTCCGGCTTTCGCAGGACAGCGTGCTGGCGGATGTGCAAAAGCAGGAGGCGGCCGTCGCGACCGCCAGGGCAAATCTGGCGAAAGCGAAGGCGGATGCGGACCGCGCGAGAGAGCTTCGCCCCTCCGGCGCCGTTTCCGACCAGAGCATTGCCGATCGCCTGACCGCCGAGCAGACGGCAATGGCAAGCCTAGACGCGGAAGAGGCAGGGCTCGAAAGCCAGAAGATCAGGCTGGCGCAAACCACCATCACCGCCGTCGATGACGGTCTCATCACCGCACGATCCGCCGAACTGGGCGCAGTCGTCGCCACCGGCACAGAGCTGTTCCGTATGATCCGCCAGAACAGGATCGAATGGCAGGCGGAGGTCTCAGTGCGCTATCTGCCGCGCATTTCGGCAGGCCTCGTCGCCCGGATCGACGGCTTGGACGGCCATCCCGTTGAGGGCAAGGTGAGGCTCGTCGGCCCTTCGGTCAGCAGTGATACCGGCCGGGCTATCGTTTATGTCACGCTGCCTTCGAACCTCCATCTGCGCTCCGGGCTTTACGTGACCGGCAGGATCGAGCTCCAGACCACAGCCGCCCTCACGGTTCCCGAAACGGCCATCGTGTTCCGCGACGGCCTCACTTATGTCTTCACGGTTGACGACGCCAGCCGGGCGCGCCGCGTCCGGGTGGAGACGGGCCGCCGCAACGATGGCGATGTCGAGATCGTCTCCGGCCTGGACCGCGCCGCCAGAGTGGTGGCGTCAGGCGGCGCCTTCCTCTCGGACAATGTGCTGGTGAGCGTTGCGGAGGAACACCGATGAACTTCTCCGCATGGTCGATCCGCAACCCCGTTCCGGCGATATTGCTGTTCGTGATGCTGACCGCGGGCGGGCTGCTGGCGTTCCAGCACCTGGCGGTGCAGGATTTCCCCGACATGGACCTGCCGACGATCAGCGTCACCGCCAGGCTCGATGGCGCCTCGCCGCCGCAGCTCGAAACGGAAGTGGCGCGCATCATCGAGGACAACCTCGCCTCGCTCACCCATCTCGACCACATCACCACGACGATCACCGACGGAACCGTCTCGATCCGCGTTTCCTTCAAGCTGGAGAAGAACAGCGAGGAGGCGCTGAACGAGGTTCGCAATGCCGTGGACAGCGTCCGGGCCGATCTGCCGGCGCAGATGGAGCCGCCGAGCGTCACCAAGGTCACCCTGCAGAACGCCGCGCTCGTCACCTATGCGGTCCGCTCGTCGCGTCTCGATGAGACCGAACTCTCCTGGTTTATCGACAATGACATGACCAAGGCGCTCCTGTCGGTGCCGGGCGTGGGACAGGTCAGCCGCGTGGGCGGCATCGACCGCGAGGTTCATGTCGATCTCGACCCCGTAAGGATGGCGCAGCTCGGCGTGACGGCGGCCACGGTGTCAGCGCAGCTAAGGTCGGTCCAGGCGGATATGTCGGGCGGCGTCGGAGAGGTGGACGGCACCCGTCAGACCATACGCACGCTCGGCGCCGTGCCGTCGGTGGAAGCCCTGAAGGCGCTCCACATTCCCCTCGCCAACGGGCGGCAGGTTCGTCTCGACGATGTCGCCACCGTCACGGACAGCTTCGCCGACCGGACCTCGATGGCCTCTCTCGACGGCCAGCCGGTGATTGCCGTCGAAATCAAGCGCTCGAACGGGTTCTCCGACACCAGCGTCGCCGCCGGGGTAGCGAAGGCGATGGATGCGTTCGCCGCCGCGCATCCCGATGTGCGGATCGAGGAGGCCTATAGCACCGTCGGGCCGACCCTCGACAATTACGAGGGCTCGATGCACATGCTGTATGAAGGGGCGATCCTCGCGATCGTGGTCGTATGGCTCTTTCTTCGCGACTGGCGCGCGACGGTGCTCTCGGCCGTGGCGTTGCCCCTGTCGGTCATACCGACCTTCCTCGTCATGGATATGGTCGGCTTCAGCCTGAATGCCCTCACGCTGCTGGCGCTGTCCCTCGTGGTCGGCATCCTCGTGGATGACGCCATCGTCGAGATCGAGAACATCGCCCGCCATCTCAGGATGGGCAAGAAGCCGGTCGATGCCGCGCTGGAAGCGGCAGACGAGATCGGCCTCGCGGTCATCGCCACGACATTCACGCTGGTGGCCGTCTTCCTGCCAACGGCTTTCATGAGCGGCATACCGGGGCTGCTGTTCCGCCAGTTCGGCATCACTGCCGCCGTCGCGGTCCTTGCCTCGCTCGTCGTCGCGCGTCTGCTGACGCCGATGATGGCGGCCTATTTCATGAAGAATCATCCGGTCGAGGAAAAGGATGGCCGCATCATGAGCGCTTACATGGCGCTGGTAAAGGCGGCCCTCAATCACCGCAAGACGACCGCGCTCCTCACCGCCGTCACCGTCGCGCTTTCGCTTGCTACCATCCCCTTCCTGCAGTCGGGCTTCCTGCCCGCCTCCGACGATGCGCGCACGCAAATTACGCTGACCCTGCAGCCCGGTGTCACCATCGCGCGGACGGAGGCGACAGCCGCAAGGGCATCGGAGATCGTCCGCAGGCTCCCCGACGTGACGCATGTCTTCACCTCGGTCGGATCGACGTCTTCGGGCGGCGGCCCCGGTGCGACGACAACAAGCAATATCGCAGCCGCCACGCTGGTCGTCATGCTGACCCCTATCGGCGAACGCGACCGCACGCAGTCCGAAATCGAGCAGGACATCCGGCAGGCGCTCTCCGTGCTGCCCGGCGTGCGGGTTGCGGTTGGCGGCGGCGGCAATGGAACCAAACTCGACATCACTCTGGCAAGCGACGATCCCGTTGCCCTCAATGATACAAGCTCCGCGCTTGAAGAGCAACTCCGGACGCTTTCCGGCATCGGAGCCGTGACATCTACCGCATCGCGGCAGGCACCGGAGATTCAGATCGCCCCCGATTTTGCCCGTGCCGCCGCGCTGGGCGTGACGTCGAGCGCCATCGCCGAGGCGGTGCGGGTGGCAACTGGCGGCGACTATTCCTCCGCCCTGCCGAAGCTCGACCTGCCGCAACGGCAGGTTCCCATCGTCGTCCGCTTCAATCCCGAAACACGCGCCAGCCTCGACGATATCAGGAATTTGCGCTTACCCAGCGCGAATGGCAGCGTCGATCTCGGATCGGTCGCCGATATCCGCATCGGCGGCAGTCCGTCCCAGATCGACCGCATCGACCGGATGCGCAATGTCACGCTGTCGGTGGAACTCAATGGCCGTATCCTCGGCGAGGTCTATGACGAGGCGAAGGCGCTGCCGGCGCTTCGGAACCTGCCTAATGGCGTGAGGATTGTGGAACAGGGCGAACTTCAGCGCAGCACGGAACTGTTCCAGAGCTTCGGGATTGCCATGGCAATCGGTGTGTTCTGCATCTATGCCGTTCTCGTCATGCTGTTCCACGACTTCCTGCAGCCTTTCACCATCCTGATGGCGCTTCCACTGTCACTGGGCGGCGCGCTGCTGCCGCTTGTGGTGACCGGGACCAGCTTTTCACTGCCTGTCGTCATCGGGTTGCTGATGCTGATGGGCGTGGTGACGAAGAACTCCATCCTCCTCGTTGAATATGCGATCATGTCGCGGCGTCAGGGAATGGCGCGGTTCGACGCGCTCGTCGATGCCTGCCACAAGCGGGCGCGGCCCATCGTGATGACCACCATAGCCATGGCAGGCGGCATGCTTCCCGTCGCCCTTAGCCTGACGGGAGGCGATCCGGGCGTCCGGCAGCCGATGGCCATCGTGGTGATCGGCGGCGTGATAACCTCGACATTGCTCAGCCTCATCGTCATCCCCGTCATCTTCACCTTCGTCGATGATTTGCTCGGGCTGCTCAGGCGGCTCGCGCACCGAACCGGAGCGAGGCAGGAAAGCGTTAATCGGGAAACCCGCACCTCCTGAAACCGCCCTGCGAGGGCAATGGCAAAAATCAAGCATACATCAGAATCGAATTCCTGAACTACAGGTAATTTGTTTTGCAAGTGCGATATAAAATATGGCGACTTTTACGCCGCCGCGTGAGTGTTATTTCAGGGCTCCGAACGCAGGTTAACAGAGTGCAACTGATGGCTTTTCGCACCTCTAGCATCAGCTGAAATTAGTTTCGCAGAATGTACCATGGAGTTTGAGATTCTCGGCCTTGGATGGAAAACCCAATTAGCGGGAAAAGTAGCGATCCTGATGGCCGCGGGTATCCGACAAGGGCACTTTGCGGGGGAAACAATTGTCTAAAAGTCCGTTTGACAACTTCAATGAGTAATCCGCCTTATGAGTAAACTGGTCATTACGGCATAGATCATGGCTCGGACACGTCGATGCGTGCTTCATAATCGCGCACGAGGCGGCGATAGCGTGTCAACCAGCCGAAGGTCCGCTCGACTACCCAGCGCTTTGGCAGGACTTTGAAACCTTCGTCGATGCGCCGGACAATCTCGACCGTGAAGTTGAGGAACTCCGCTTTGTCGAGCAATCGACGGCGGTCATAAGCCCCATCTGCGAACAAATGCTTGATACCCGGCCATCGCTTGCGGATCGCATCGAGGATGGCCTGTGCGCCGGCGCTGTCGGAGATGTCGGCGGTCGTCAGGTTCACCATGAGCAGGCGGCCACCGGTATCGACGGCGATATGGCGTTTGCGTCCGACGATCTTCTTGCTCCCATCGAAACCGCGCGTGCCGCCGGCGGCGGGCGCCTTGACCGACTGGCTGTCCATCACACCGGTGCTGGGCTGCGGATCATTCCTTTAGTTGTACTCAGCCAGTCTTATCAATATTATGACCCGATTTGAAGGATCTACTGGAAGCTTGTTGCCCCTGTCGCTATGTTGAACCCATGCTGATCGATCTGGAACAGACTAGGCGAGAATTACACACCGGTTCATATGAATGGTCGGGAGGCGCGTCTACGTTTCTCAAGTCCGATCCCGGCGAGGGTGGGTTCCGCTTTCAGCGTGTGACCGTGGGCGTAGTGTTGACGCCACTTGGAAGCCATCATGCCGCTTATGGAAGTGACCGCCGCCGGGCATTGCCATTGCTGCCAGGCCAAGGGTGGGTCTTCCCCATCGGCTTCGAGGGCTGGTGCCGATGGGACGAGCCAAACGAATTCCTCAATGTCGAGATTGACGACGGCCTCCTCTCCGATGCCGGTATGCTAGCGCTTTCCTTTGCGCCGCGGTCGGGAACAATCGATGCCCTGGTGGCCCAACTGGCCGTCAATCTTCACGCTGCTGGCAATGCTGCGCCTCGGCTTTATCGCGATGCCTTGGCCGTTGCACTCGCGGCGCAGCTTGCGCATGTCACGGGCCGACCGGCAGCCAAACCGCTTGCAGCCGAGCCGCGTGTCCTGCGAGCGCTTGATTATGCCGAGGCGCATCTTGCGGACGATATATCGCTCGATGATCTAGCGGCGATAGCGGCTATGAGTCGGTTCCATTTCGCGCGCGCATTCCGTGAGGCGGTAGGCATGCCGCCACATGCCTATGTCGTCTCCCGCCGGATAGAGCGAGCGAAGGATTTATTGCGTTCGACTCGACTCTCCGTAACAGAGATAGCGTGGCGGGTCGGTTATGCCAATCCGGGAAAGTTCGCGGCACAGTTCCGCAAGCTCACCGGCGCTACGCCGGGAGCCTGGCGCGGGCACTGAAGCGCAAGAATGCGGTGAGCCACAGAAGACTCCGCCAGCCAGCGGGAACAGCAAGATCGGATTGGTAAAGCGCAAGAACGGGCGCTGACAATCGGAAATCATGAGGCGATGCTGGAGGAAGACTTGTCCTGAAGAGGTCTTCCTCATGTCTATACGCTCATCACTTATCACCGCGACGGTTTCCATATTCTTCGCCGGGGGTGCGTTTGCCGACGATATCCAGACCCGCCGGGTCTTTTTCAACAATGAAGGCGTGCCCCTGGTCGGCACGCTTTACCTGCCCGCCGATTACCGGCCCGGCGAGAGGCGTCCCGGTGTGCTGGTGACAGGCGCCTGGACCTCGATCAAGGAGCAAATGTCCGGCCTCTATGCCCGGGAAATGGCAGAGCGCGGCTACGCGGCGTTGGCCTTTGACTTCCGCGGCTGGGGGGAGTCAGGCGGGACAATCCGGTTCAAGGAAGATCCCGTCTCCAAGACGTCGGATATTGTTGCCGCCGGTCGCTTCATTGCGAGTTTACCCGAGGTCGACGCGGGCAGGATCGCTGGCCTCGGAATATGCGCCTCAGCCGGCTACATGGCGCAGGCCGCATCGGGCAATGCGAATTTTGTCGGCGTAGCGTTGGTCGCGCCCTGGCTGCACGATGCCGGTATCGTCCAGCAGATTTATGGTGGCCCGGAGGGCGTGGCCGCTCTGATTGCCACCTCACAGGAGGCCGAGGCCGCCGAGCGTGACGGCCAGCCGCGAATCATCGCCGCCGCTAGCATGACTGACCAGAATTCGCTAATGTACCAGATCCCCTACTACACAGAGAGCCACCGGGGCCTCATTCCTGCCTATGACAACAAATTCAACGTGGCCTCATGGGAGCCGTGGCTAACCTTTGATTCAGTGGCTATTGGCGCGCGGCTCGACAAGCCGACGCTCATCGTCCACTCGGAAGCCGCTGCGGTCCCGCAGGGTGCGCATGCCTTCTTCGCGCTTCTCCAAGGGCAAAAATCCGCACTCTGGCTGGAAGACGTCTCCCAGTTCGACTTCTACGACAATCCCGAAGACGTGACGCGGGCCGTCGAGGCCGTTGCCGCGCATTTCCACCGGATCAATAGCGGTTTCTGACGCTGCACTTCTAACCGGTTCGTCACCCACAAATGAAGATTGAGGAGAAGCTCATGTCCAAGCTCAAGAGTCTCGCTATCGGCATTATCCTGCTCGCCTCGGCCAATGCCGCGTCCGGGCAATCACCGGAAGCCAATATCCAACTCATCCGCGACTATTACACCGCTTACGCGAGCGGCAACCCGGAAGCCGTCCGACCATTCCTCGCAGAAGACGTGGTCTGGCGCGTTCCCGGCCATCACCCGCTGGCTGGCGAAAAGCGTGGCCAGGATGAGGTCGTCGCGTTCTTTTCCGGCCTTGCCAAAGGAAAATTTCAGGCTGAGCCGATCTTCTTTCAGGCCGATGGCGACCTCGTCGTCGATATCCATCGTGGCTGGAGCAATATCGGCGGCGGTCCCGAGATCGACCAGCTCTATGCGCTGATGTTTCGCATTGAAGGCGGCAAGATTGTGGAGGCAACCAACTTCCTGACCGACATGCACCAATCCGACGCCTTCTACTGGGCGCATTATCCGCTGAAGCCGCTGTCAGAGCGCCTTGCGGATTGAGCGGGCATTCAGTGATAGCCCGGCTCAATACCCGTCGGGCACCAGTCGGGGCGGTGAAACTTTCGTTAATGAGGAGAACGCCATGGACCTTTTTCATCTTAGCTCACCAAGGCCGCCGTTCGGCCAAAAAATCCGACGTACGAAGGCCGCGCTACTGGCTGCCGGGTTGCTTACAATAATCGGCGCGGACACGTCCTTTGCTTCACCCGTTGATGAAGCCCGCGTCGCCAGTGTGATTGCCGCCATTGCCGTTTACGCTGACAATCAAGATTTTCACCCTCTCGAACGCTTCTTCGCGCCGGAAACGACGATCGACTACACGTCCTTGTGGGGTGGCGAGCCGCAGCGCTTCGCGCCCTCGGCGTTGATGAGAGCTTGGGCTGGTTTACTGCCCGGCTTTGATGCCACCCGTCATGAGCTCTCCGACATTCAAGTTCGGATCGGCGACAACGCGGCCGCGGCACAGGCCAAGGTTCGCGCAACGCATTGGCTCGGTGATCGCACATGGGTTGTGGCGGGAGCTTATGACTACGCACTTGTCCGGTCTGAAGCCGGTTGGCAGGTATCTCGGATGACGCTTCGCCTTGCCGACGAAAGCGGAGATCGCAAGCTCGTCGAAGAGGCTGCCGCCAAGGTCGCAGGCACCAAATGACGGGTGTTATGATGATAAAGAAGAACGGAAACACGATCTTGGCGACACCGGCGCTCTCTCTTCTTGCGGCCTGCTTCCTGCTGGTCGCTCCGTCGAACGGGAACGCGCCGGCTGCTGCTGCAGACAGTTCCTTCTTAGCGGTCCTGTCCGACACTGATATGGCGCCGACCGTCTATGAAACCGGCAATCTCGGTCCGGTCGACCCGTACCACAGTGACACGCTTTCGATCATTCCTCTTCCTGTGGATCACGGTCGCGGGCCAGTCGCTATCGAAATTTCCAACTCCACCAATGGACCGCCCGGTGCACTCGAACTATCGGGCGACGGTCGCTTCGCTTATGTCGCCGAAACGTATCGGCAGCGCCCCAAAGGTGCGACCCGCCTTGATCAATTGCCGCAGGGCAATGTCATTCGTTCTGTTGATTTGCGTGCTGAAGGAGGCGCTGCCATCATCGATACCGTCGAGATCGGCACGCAGCCGCAGGCCATCGAGCTTAGCCCGTCCGGCGACCTCATGGTTGCGATCACGGTCGATGCCGACCAGGAACTATCCTTCGTGCATGTGCGGGACGGCAGGTTCGGCACGGTCGCACGGTTCGGTCTCGATCTGCCGCCCTCAAGCGGCTTCATCCCGCTCAAAGCGACCTGGGTGCAATGGCATCCAAGTGGCCGCTACATCGCGGTCAATCTCGTCGATCGCGCGCAAATCGCCTTCTACGAGATCGTGCGCGGCGACGACGGATCGGTGTCGGAAATATTGCCGTGGGGCAATCGGATCCAGACCAACAAATTTCCCTTTTGTCGGCCGTTTCTCGCCGGACGGGCGTTATTACATCACGTCCGACATCCAATGGGGCGTTGATACGAAAAGTTTCTACGGTGTGCAGGAGGTGACCTGAGACCCAACTTCCCTCCATTTTTCGGGAGAGTCTTGGGTTTTTAATCTGGCCTCATGCGGCCTGTTTTTCCATAGCCATCTTCATTGCGAACTCTCCGGGTGTGATGTTGCCCAGCGACGAGTGGGGTCTGTTCCTGTTGT
>NZ_JBAKHD010000011.1:0-62123 GCF_049065735.1 Brucella sp. IR073 | reverse complement strand
GGCAGACATCAACCGTCTTCGCGCCCGCCTCCTGCTCCTTCAATATCCCGATGATCTGTTCTTCCGTGAACCGTGAACGCTTCATTCGTCCGTCTCCTCGTTGTGACGGACTCTACCAAAATCTGGAGGAAGTTCAGGGTCTCAGGTCAGAAAATTGACAGAATTTTTGCGCGGTGGCTGTCATCTTGTCCAGACCGGAGGAAAACTCAAAATGCCGATGCTTATTGCGTTGGCTAGGGGATTTCGTATTGATGTTTTTTCAGTAGTCGATTTCGATTTGAATCAAGCAATTCAGAATCAAAGAAACGATGAGATCGTTCGATATGCTGTTGAAGCGGGCGATGTTATCCCAAACCCGCCGGAACATGAGTTTGCTGGAAGTGCCTTCTTTGGTTGGCGACATAACATTCAGGCCACGTTGGCGGAAGAATGTGCAGTATGGGATACAATACAATCCACTATTGCGCAGGAATGGGGATGGTCGTTAAGCGAGATGAAAAAAGATCCGATGCTTTTATCGGAGGCCGTTTCAAGGGTAATTGCTCAGGGCGAGCAACTTCCCCCTCTTGCAAGATTGACGGAACGGTTAGAAGCTTTCTGGTCTCGTTAAAAACTAGCTCTTATCAGAAATGGTGGATTAGCTGGCCTCCCCACCCGCTTGACCGCCCCCTATTTTCCGCCTATCTCATATCCAGCAAAATTCGTTGGGGTGCCGAAAGGCTGAGAGGTGCTAACGCGCCAACCCATTGAACCTGATCCAGGGTAATACCTGCGTAGGGAACGGAGTTTGGCTCGTCTTGGGACCGGGATTATTTTCCCGTTGGAAGCATAGCTCCATTCAGTTCGAGGCGGTTCGAGTTCCGTTCAGGGAATGAGAACGCCATGACGAGAACCGAACAGCCACGTGCCTTTTCCACTTCGGCCATACCGATCTGCCTGACCATAGCAGGTACTGACCCCTCCGGCGGGGCGGGCATTCAGGCGGATATCAAAGCCTTTTCCGCGCTCGGCGCGTATGCGGCGTCGGTCATCACCGCCGTCGTTGCGCAGAATACGCACGGCGTCACCGCCGTGCAGGATATGCCGCCTGCAATGGTCGCCGCACAAATGGAGGCAGTGTTGGGCGACCTCGCCGTCGATGCGGTCAAGATCGGCATGTTGTCCGTGCCGGAGACCATCGAAACGGTGGCGCAGGGGCTGGCGGGCTATACTGGGCCCATCGTGCTCGATCCTGTCATGGTGGCGAAGTCCGGCGACAGGCTCCTGAGCCTGGAGGCCATTTCCACCTTGCGCGAAAAGCTTCTGCCCCGCGCCACCCTGCTCACCCCCAACCTGCCGGAAGCCGCCTGCCTGCTTGATTGCGAAGTCGCTAAGAGCGAGGGCGAAGCCGTGGAACAGGGCAGGGCGCTGCTTGCCCTTGGGGCGGGCGCTGTGTTGATGAAGGGCGGCCACGCGGAAGCGGAAGATTGCACCGACATCCTCCTGCGCGCCGGCGCCGAACCCTTGCGGCTGACGGCTCCGCGCATCGACACGCGCAACACCCATGGCACCGGCTGCACGCTCTCCTCGGCCATTGCCGCCGGGCTCGCGAAAGGCTTGACCCTCGAAGACGCCTTCATCGCCGCCCACGCCTATCTGCAGGGCGCGATCCGGGCGGCGAGCCAGCTCCGCGTCGGCTCGGGCAACGGCCCGGTGCATCATTTCCACGCCCTCTGGTCCATGGGAGCCCGGCCATGAACATCATCCTCAATGGCGAGCCGCATGAAACCTCTGCGGCCACGCTCAACGCGCTGCTCGCCGAACTCGAACTCACTGAGGCCGTCGTCGCCACGGCGCTCAATGGCGAATTTGTCCGCGCGGCGAAGCGTGGCGAAACCGCCCTTCACGACAATGACCGGGTCGAGATTCTCGCACCCATGCAAGGAGGCTGAAATGGTTGAATTTTACGGTACCCCAGTTGCGAGCCGGCTCATGCTCGGCACCGCGCGCTATCCTTCGCCCGCCATCCTTGCCGATGCGGTGCGCGCCTCAGGGACAAGCATCGTCACCGTGTCGCTGCGGCGCGAAACCGGGCCGGACAAGCAGGGGCAGGAGTTCTGGGCGCTGATCAAGGAGCTTGGCGTGCGGGTGCTCCCCAACACCGCCGGCTGCTATACCGTGCAGGAGGCGGTGACGACGGCGCATATGGCGCGCGAGCTGTTCGGCACGCCATGGATCAAGCTGGAGGTCATCGGCGACAAGGAGACGCTGTGCCCGGATATGTTCGGGTCGGTCGAAGCCGCCCGTATTCTGGCGGAGGATGGCTTCGAGGTGTTCCCCTACATCACCGAGGATCTGATCGCCGCCGAGCGGCTGGTCGAGGCGGGGTGCAAGGTGCTGATGCCCTGGGCCGCGCCCATCGGCTCCGGGCGCGGGCTCAACAATCTGTTCGGCTTGAAGACGCTCCGGGCGCGGTTTCCCGGCATTCCGCTGGTGGTCGATGCCGGTATCGGCGTCCCCTCCCATGCGGCGCAGTCGATGGAACTGGGCTATGACGCCGTCCTCATCAACACCGCCGTCGGCAAGGCGGGCGATCCGGTGAAAATGGCAAAGGCCTTCGCCATGGCCGTGGAAGCCGGGCGGCTCGCCTATGAAGCCGGTCCCATCGAGGCGCGGGAAGTGGCGACGCCCTCCACGCCTCTCGCGGGCAAGGCGGCGCTCTGAAATGACGCTCGATCCGTTCTATCCGATCTTCGATTCCGCCAACTGGCTGGAGCGGCTGCTGCCGCTGGGGGTGAAGCTCGTGCAATTGCGCATCAAGGACAAGGATGAGGCGGCATTGCGCGATGAAATCCGCCGCGCGCGCGATCTTTGCGCTGAATATGGTTGCCAGCTGATCGTCAACGATTACTGGCAACTCGCCATCGAGGAAGGCTGCGATTATGTCCATCTCGGCCAGGAGGATCTCGATGGCGCGGATATCGAGGCCATCCGCAAGGCGGGGCTGAAGCTCGGCGTCTCCAGCCATGACGAGGCGGAGCTTGAACGGGCCTTGAGCGTCAAGCCCGATTATATCGCCCTCGGCCCGATCTACCCCACCATTTTGAAGAAGATGAAGTGGGAGCAGCAGGGGCTGGAGCGGCTGACCGAATGGAAGGCACGCATCGGCAATATCCCGCTCGTCGCCATCGGCGGCATGAGCGTAGAGCGCGCGCCCGGCGCTTTTGCCGCCGGGGCCGATATCGTTTCCGTCGTCACAGACATCACCTTGAATGCCGACCCGGAAGCGCGGGTCAGGCAATGGCTTGAGATTACCCGCCCTTACAGCAATGGAGCTTTCCAATGAGAAAGATTGCGCTTGGCCTGTCCATGGCAGCGAGCCTGATGATGGCCACGTCGGCCCACGCCGATGACAAGCTGAAACTGATCCTCGACTGGTATGTAAATCCGGATCACGGGCCGATCATCGTCGCGGACAAGCTGGGGTATTTTAAGGATGCAGGGCTGGACGTGGAAATCGTCGCGCCCGCCGATGCCTCGACGCCTTCCAAGATGGTCGCTGCAGGGCAGGCCGATCTTGCCGTGTCGTACCAGCAGCAGGTTCACATGCAGGTGCATCAGGGCCTGCCGCTCATCCGCGTCGGCACGCTCATCGACTCGCCGCTCAACTGCCTGATGGTCCGCGATGACGGCTCGGTCAAATCGATCGAGGATTTGAAAGGTAAGAAGATCGGCTATTCGGTCGCGGGCGTGGAGGAGACGCTGCTCGGCACCATCCTCGCCAAGCATGGGCTAAAGCTCTCCGATGTCGAACTCGTCAATGTCAACTTCTCGCTCGCGCCGTCGCTGATGTCGAAGCAGGTCGATGCTGTCATGGGCGCCTATCGCAATGTGGAACTGAACCAGATGGCCGTGGAGAACGTGCCGGGCAAATGCTTCTTTGTCGAGGAGGAAGGCGTGCCTGTCTATGACGAGCTGGTCTATGTCGCCAACAAGGACAAGCTCGACAAGGCGGAAAAGGACAAGATTTCCCGCTTCCTCGCCGCAACCGAGAAGGCCGCGCAATATATCGTCAACCATCCGCAAAAGAGCTTCGAGGTCTACGCCTCCTACAGCACGGAACTGAACGACGACCTCAACAAGCGCTCATGGGCCGATACGGTCGCCCGCTTCTCGCGCTCGCCCGCCGCGCTCGATTACGGCCGCTGGAGCCGGTACGAAGCCTATCTGAAAGAGAACGGCCTCGTCCCATCCATTCTGCCGGTCGATCAATTCGCCATCGATGTGAACGCACCCGCGGGGAGCGACAAGCCATGAGCCAGCCGCAACTCCATTATTCGTCGGAACTGTTTACGAAACTCCGCGCGGCCACGCTCGAGGATTGGAAGTCCTATGTCGAGCACGATTTCCTGCTGAAGCTCGGCAATGGCACGCTGACCAAGGCCGCCTTCCTGCATTATCTGAAACAGGATTATGTGTACCTGCATCACTACGCCCGCGCCTGGGCGCTCGGCGTCATCAAGGCACGCACCTTGCAGGAAACGCGCCATTGCGCCGGTACCATGCACCGGCTGGCGGTCACCGAACTGCCCCTGCATGTCGGCATCTGCGCCCGCGAGGGGATCGGTGAGGAAGAGCTGTTCAACACGAAGGAAGAACCGGAGAACCTCGCCTATACCCGCTATGTGCTCGATTGCGGGCAGGCGGGGGATTTCCTCGATCTCCTGACCGCGCTCGTCCCCTGCGCGCTCGGTTATGGCGAGATCGGCCTCAACCTCGCCGCCACCGCTATACCAGGCACGCCCTATCAGGAGTGGATCGATACCTATGCCGGCCCCGGCTATCAGGACATGTGCCACACGGTCGGCAGGCTCTTCGACGAAGCCGCGAAGGACCGCATAGGAGCCGATTTCGAGCAGAGCCCGCGCTGGCCGCAACTCTGCCGGATCTTCGCGACCGCCAGCAGGCTCGAGGCGGATTTCTGGCAGATGGGCTTGAAGGCGGCGTAGATGCCCGCCAGCCGCTCCCGCCTGAAACGCATCGCCGACGGAGCTCTGTCGGCGGTCGCGGTGCTCGTCGTCTGGCAGGCCACGGTCGGCATCGGCCACATGCCGCGCTTCATTCTGCCGGGTCCGCTCGATGTCGCCCGCTCGCTCATCGACAATGCCGCGCTCATCGCGGACAATGCGGCCGTCACCATCGGTGAGGTGCTGGGCGGCCTTTTCCTCGGCAGCGCGGTCGGCATTGTCACGGCTATAGGGCTGATGATGTCGCCGCTTGCGCAGCGGCTGGTCATGCCGGCGCTGATCTTCAGCCAGGCGATTCCCATCTTTGCGCTCGCCCCGATCCTGACGCTGTGGCTCGGCTACGGCCCGGCCTCGAAGATCGCCGTCACGGTGCTGATGATCTTCTTCCCCGTCGTCTCCACCTTCTTCGACGGCATGAGCCGGACCGACAGGAACCTCATCGACGCGGCGGAAATCCTCGGCGCAAAGCGGACGACCATCTTGTTCCGCATCCGCATTCCCTCGGCCTTTCCCGCGCTCGCGTCCGGCCTCAGCCTCGCCGCCGTCTATGCGCCCATCGGCGCGGTGGTGGGCGAATGGGTCGGGGCCTCGAAAGGTCTCGGCTATCTGATGCTGCTCGCCAATGGCCGGGCGAAAGTCGACCTGATGTTCGCCTGCCTCTTCGTGCTGGCAGCCTTCACCATGCTGTTGCATGGCATCGTTTCGCATTTTGCCCGCAAGCTCGCAGCATGGCCGCAAAGGGCATAAAAACCGGCGGTCACCCGCCGGTTTCGTATTTTTTGGCCGGGTTCGATCAAGCCTGCGTATAAGCCGTCTTGACCACCGTGTAGAACTCGGCGGCATATTTGCCCTGCTCGCGCGGACCATAGGACGAGCCCTTGCGCCCGCCGAACGGCACGTGGAAATCGACGCCGGCGGTCGGCAGGTTGACCATCACCATGCCCGCTTCCGCGTTGCGCTTGAAGTGGGTGGCGTATTTGAGGCTAGTGGTCGCGATGCCGGAGGAGAGGCCGAACGGCGTGTCGTTGGCCAGCGCCAGCGCCTCTTCATAATCCTTGACGCGGATGACGGACGCCACCGGGCCGAAGATTTCCTCGCGGCTGATGCGCATGTCGTTGGTCGCCTCGGTGAAGAGCGTTGGCTGCAGATAGAAGCCCGGTGTCTCGCGCTCGATCCGCTCGCCGCCGAAGACGAGCTTGGCGCCTTCCTGTTTGCCGATCTCGATATAGTCCATGTCCTGCTTCAACTGCTTCTCGTCGACCACAGGGCCGATATGCGTGCCGGGCTTCAGCGCGTTGTCGACGACGAGGCCCTGCATCCGCTCCGTCATAGCGGCGACGAACTTGTCGTGGATGCCTTCGGTCACGATGATACGCGAGGACGCGGTGCAGCGCTGGCCGGTCGAGAAGAAGGCCGAGTTGACGGCGGCTTCGACAGCCACGTTGAGGTCCGCGTCATCAAGCACGACGAACGGGTTCTTGCCGCCCATCTCCAGCTGGAACTTGCGGTTATGCTCGATGGAGGCCGCCGCGACGCGCTTGCCCGTGCCGACCGAGCCGGTGAAGGTGATGGCGGTGACGTCGGGGCTGTCGAGCATGGCCTGGCCGACGACCGAGCCCTTGCCCATGACGAGGTTGAGAACGCCCTTCGGCAGGCCGGCACGATGCAGGATGTCGACGATGGCCCAGGAACAGCCCGGCACCAGTTCCGCCGGCTTGAAGACGACGGTGTTGCCATAGCAGAGCGCGGGCGCGATCTTCCACGCCGGGATGGCGATGGGGAAGTTCCATGGGGTGATGATGCCAACCACACCGATCGGCTCGCGGGTGATCTCGACGCCGATGCCCGGGCGCACGGATGGAATGGTTTCGCCCGCAAGGCGCAGCGCCTCCCCAGCGAAGAAATCGAAAATCTGCCCGGCGCGGACGGTCTCGCCAATGCCTTCGGCAAGCGTCTTGCCTTCCTCGCGCGAGAGCAGGCGGCCCAGCTCTTCCTTGCGGGCGAGGATTTCATCCGCCGCCTTGCGCAGGATGGTATGACGCTCATAGATGCCCGAACGCGACCATGCCGGAAACGCGGCCTTGGCGGCGGCGATGGCGGCTTTGGTCTCTTCCACGCCCGCGTCCGAATATTCGCCGACGACATCGTTGGTGTCGGAGGGATTGATGTTGGGCACGCCGCTCTCACCGATCCATTCGCCGTCAATCAGGTTCTTGTGAAATGTCATTTGCCCGTCCTCCGTTCATGCCTTGCGGCGGCACCCGGCCCGGAATCGCTTTTCCGAGCACATGATGCGTGAATTGAATATGCAGATTGCAACGAAGATTGCCGTCGTTACCTACGTCCCGGACCGGGTGCTTTCAAGGCCAAAAGTACGATAATTGGTTGACAAGAGGCCGCGCCATGACGGCTAGCGCATTTCATCTTTAGACGGAAATGGTTGACTTATTCTCTTATCGATGCGGCCGCGTCACGGTAGAGGCATGGATCCCAGTGACAAGCACTGGGATGACGGGGTGGAGACGTTTTATCCACTACCGGATATGCTTCTGCCAGGCGGAGAGGTTGGAGGATGCTTGCCAACAGCCAAGCAATCCGTCATCCCAGTGCTTGTCACTGGGATCCATGCATCTACCTCTCCACGACAACAACGGTCCCAAAACGGAATTCAGACGATTCCATCAAAACATGAGCCGCTCTATTTCGAAGGCGCAGGCGCGCTGGCCTTGGTTACCGGCTTGTCGGTCTGCATCGACACTGTGGGCGCGCCATCAGGTCCCTGCGCCGCCAGCCATTCGCTGACGATGCGCACATCCTCGTCGCCGAGCAGATGGCCCGTCGCGACGGTGCGGGAGGCGACGCGCGCGCCGCTGGATTTGAGGATCGCCGAGAGCGCTGGCGCATAGGGCGAATAGATCTTGTCCTCGGCGCCTGCCACGGTCAGCACATTAACCTTGGAGAGGTTGGCGACGGGCGTTTCGTCCAGCACTGGCATCGGACGCATCAGCACCGCACGCTTGACGAGATCGGGATGCAGCAGCATCGTCGCGGCGAGCAGGTTCGCCCCGTTGGAATAGCCGACGAAGGTGGCGCGGGAGAGATCGATATCGTGGCTCTCTGCGAGCTTGGTGAGAAAGATGACGAAGGCGTCAGCTTCGGCGCGCACATCCTTCTGGTCGAACTTGACCGGCGTGATGCTGCGGTACCAGCGGGTACGCCCTTCTTGCAGCACCCGTCCGCGCACGCCGAGCAGCACCGCATTGGGCCAGATCTTCGAGGCGAGCGGCACCAGGCTTGTCTCGTCGCCGCCCGAGCCGTGCAGGAGGATCACCGTCCGGGCCGTCGGGTTCTCCGGACGGTAGAACCGGTAGAGGAACTGCGGATTGCGGACGATCTTCTGCGCCGCCTCGGGCCCCGCCGTTTCATTCTTCTTTTTCATCGTCACCCCTTCGCCGAGCCGGATACCGCCGGGCCCCGTCTTCATGCCGGAGGCAGCAGCCGGTTTCGCGCCGGAAGCTTCATTTTGAACCTTAGGATCGGATGCGGCTTGAGGCAATCCGGACGCCGCCGCGGGCAGGGCGGGCGCCAGACAAAGAAGGGTGGACAATACGCCTGTTATACAACTCTTCACCATAAAGCCTATCCTGGCATTGAGAAGTTAACCAAGTTTTAGAAGCCGTCATCACGCAATGTAATCTAGCGCAACAGATCGTGCGCTTCGAGCCCGCATATGGGGCCGGCGCAATTTTTCGCAAGGGCCGATCCATTTCGGCCACAAAGCTGGTATGCTCTCTTGCAAATCGTGGGCGAACAGAGAAACGCCATGGCTTATCGCATCCCGCCTGTGCTTCCTTCCGAAATCACACCCAGAAGCGTCTACCTGCGCCGCCGGGAGTTCCTGGCCGGAGCAGTTGCGGCGGGGCTGATCGGCGCTTCGCCAGCGCCCTTGCAGGCCAAGACCCTCAAGGCGCCGCGCGGACCCTATGCGACGGATGAAGCGCCGACGCCGCTCGCAGATGTGACTAGCTACAACAATTTCTACGAATTCGGCGTCGACAAGAGCGATCCATCATCCAATTCCGGCAATTTCAAGCCCAAGCCGTGGAAAGTGAAGGTGGACGGGCTTGTCGCGAAGCCCATGGAATTCGACATCGACGATCTGGTCGCCAAAATGCCGCTGGAAGAACGCATCTACAGGATGCGCTGCGTCGAGGCTTGGTCGATGGTCATTCCATGGACCGGCTTCCAGCTCTCCGAACTCCTGAACAAGGTCGAGCCGCTCTCATCGGCGAAATATGTCGCCTTCGAAACTGTGGTGCGCCCGGACGAGATGCCGGGCCAGCAGGGTGTGTTCCAGGCGCTCGACTGGCCCTATGTCGAGGGGCTGCGGCTGGACGAAGCCATGCATCCGCTCACCATCCTCGCCGTCGGGCTCTATGGCGAAACGCTGCCCAACCAGAACGGCGCGCCGGTCCGGCTGGTCGTGCCGTGGAAATACGGCTTCAAGGGCATCAAGTCGATCGTGCGCATCAGCCTGGTGGACAAGCAGCCGCCGACTTCATGGAACAAGCAGAACCCGCAGGAATATGGCTTCTACGCCAATGTGAATCCAGCCGTGGACCATCCGCGCTGGAGCCAGGCGACGGAGCGGCGCATCGGCGAGGGCGGCTTCTTCGGCTCGGGCCGGCGCAAGACGCTGCCTTTCAATGGCTATGCCGAACAAGTTGCCTCGCTCTATTCCGGCATGGATTTGAAGGTTTATTATTAGGCCTAGGTTTTTGTTTTGACAGCACCGCTGCTCACCCCCCCTCTGCCCTGCCGGGCATCTCCCCCTCAAGGGGGGAGATTACGCCTTCATAGACGCGCGGCACCAATCGCAGACGTTGCAATATAAGGGCGGAGCGTCGTGTCAGCCAATCTCCCCCCTTGAGGGGGAGATGCCCGGCAGGGCAGAGGGGGGGTGTTGCGCCAACATTTTCAATATCAGGCGGGGCGTTCTAAGATGACTGGCGCCGATCTCTCCCGTTTCACCAAACAGCACGGAAACAAGCTCGTCTGGGCGCTCTACGGCGTAGGTTTTCTCCCCGCCCTATGGAGCTTTTATCTCGGCAGCACCGGCGGCCTTGGCGCCGATCCCGTGAAGGCGTTCGAGCATGCGCTCGGGCTATGGGCGCTGCGCTTCCTGATCCTGACGCTGATGGTGTCGCCGCTGCGCGACCTCTTCTCCATCAACCTCCTGCGCTATCGTCGCGCGCTCGGGCTGCTCGCCTTTTACTATGCGGCCATGCATTTCAGCGTCTACATGATCCTCGATCAGGCGCTGGATCTGGATGCGGTCGTTGCCGATATTGTCAAGCGGCCCTTCATCACCATCGGCATGGCGAGCCTCGTCCTCCTGGTTCCGCTCGCGGTGACGTCCAATAGCTGGTCGATACGGCGGCTCGGGCGTAACTGGGTGCTGCTGCACCGGCTCGTCTACCTCGCCGCCGCCGGCGGGGCGATCCATTTCATCCTGTCGAAGAAAACCTGGCAGGCCGAGCCGGTCATCTATGCCGCCATCATCGCGGCGTTGCTCTTGTGGAGGGCGGTGCGTCCGCGACGCCTTTCTCCCTCCCCGCGAGGAGGAGGGATAAAGGGCGCGCCTGTCAGTCGATCGCCGCAGTGACGATGATTTCGACCTTATAATCCGCGCTTGCAAGCTTCGCCTCGCCGGTGGCGCGCGCGGGCGTGTTGGCCGGATCGACCCATGCATCCCAGACGGCATTCATCTCGGCGAAATTGGCCATGTCGTCGAGCCAGATGATCACCTGCAGCAGCTTCGACTTGCTGCTTCCAACTTCCGCCAGAAGCCGGTCGATTTCCGCGAGAATAGTCTTGGTCTGCTCGGTGACGCTTTGGCCCGGCTCGCCGACCTGTCCGGCGAGATAGACGGTGTTGCCGTGGACGACGGCCTCGCTCATGCGCGGGCCGGGCTCGATGCGGCGAATGCTCATTACAAACTCCTGTTCTGGTTTCTTCCCGGCGTGACGACGCTGGGCAAAAGCCCCTTATCACAGATCGGAGTTTATGGCAGTCTTCGGCGAAAGGCGCCACGGCCTGGCCCCATCCAGCCAGGCCGTGGTCCGCAATGCAGGGCGTCAGCGCACGAAGCGATGGGATACTCATGCGCTCAACAGGCGTCCTGCAATTTCATCCGTGTTCCCGGCCCCCTCCTCCCAAGCCGGAAAAGCCCCTCTGGCTCCGCGGATGCTCGAAGGGACCCGCCAGTGTGCCGGTTCGGCAGATCAACCTTCGATTGCTTTATTTAGTCACGATTCAGCTCGGTTGTAAAGATAGAATTTTCAACTATCGGAGGAGTGACGTTACTATCGTCAATACCATCTTCGACCACCTTAGAGCTTGCCGTTCCCTATGGGTTTCTGACGAAGTAGAACTTGTGCGCACTGCAATTGACTTGAGGGTACGTTGCATCTATAAGCCGCCCCACGTTCGGACACTATTGGCCTGACGGTGGTTTTTGCTGCCTGAAAGCCGGCCGGGCCAGCTCCTGTTCAATCTGACAGAATCAAGAAGGGCCGCACGCCGCGGTATTAAATAAATGAAGCGCACCTACCAGCCGTCCAAGCTTGTCCGCAAGCGCCGTCATGGTTTCCGTTCCCGCATGGCTACGCCCGGCGGCCGCAAGGTCATCGCCGCGCGCCGCGCCCGCGGCCGCAAGCGGCTTTCGGCTTAAAGCCGATCCGCGTGTCTCCACGCGGCGCTCCGAAGAAACCATGAAAGAACCAAAGCCACTCCGCCTTCGCAAGAGAGCGGAGTTTTTGGCTGTAAGGAATGGCGAAAAACGGCGGGGGCCGTTCTTTCTGCTGGAAGTCAAAAAGCGCGAGCCGGCGGAATCCGCCGCCGCGAAAATTGGCGATAAGCCGCGCGTGGGGCTGACCGTCACCAAGAAAAACGGCAACGCGGTTATCCGCAATCGCATTCGCAGGCGCCTGCGTGAAGCAATGCGCGCCAATGCAGGTGACATGGCGGACGGGACCGACTATGTGATCGTTGCACGCCGTGAGGCGCTCGATGCGCCCTTCACCGAACTTGTCAGGGAACTCGCCAGACGGGTTGCCAAGACTGAAACGAAACGCTGATCCGGCCCGACCGGACCTGGGACCATCGATGGAAAACAACCGCAATTTCTTCATAACCATTGCCCTGTCCATCCTGATCCTGACCCTGTGGCAGGTGTTCTATATGAACCCCAAGGTCGAAGCCCAGAAGGAACAGGCCCGCATCGAGGCGCAGCGCCAGGAACAGGCGCAAAAGCAGGCGCAGACGCAGGCCCCTGCCGGGCAGGCGCAGCCGGCTCCGGCGGACAGCCATGCCAATATCCCCGGCACGAGCACCCAACAGGGCATTCCCGGCCAGTCCACGGACGGCGCGGCCAATGTGACCCGCGAGGCGGCGATTGCCCAGTCGGGCCGCGTCAAGATCGATACGCCGAGCCTTCGGGGCTCGATCAACCTGACCGGCGCGCGTCTCGACGATCTCTATCTCAAGGGCTACCACGAGACGGTCAACGACTCCTCGCCCAATATCGAGCTGCTGGCTCCGTCGCAGCTGAAGCAAGGCTATTTCGTGGAACTGGGTTATACCGGCAATGCCGAGACCGGCGCCGTGCCAGGCCCGACGACCGTCTGGAAGGTCGACGGCAACGACACGCTGACGCCTTCCACGCCCGTCACGCTCGTTTACACCAATGACAAGGGCCTGACCTTCAAGCGCGTCATCTCGGTGGACGACAATTACATGTTCACCGTCAACGACACGGTGACCAACGCCTCGGGCGCGCCGGTGACGCTCCAGTCCTATGGCCGCGTGACCCGCTTCGAGCCGCCCGCCCATCCGAGCGCCACCTATGTGCTGCATGAGGGCCTGATCGGCGTTATCGGCGATGACGGTCTGCAGGAAATCAAATATTCCAAGATGGCCGACGAGAAGGAAGTCGCGCCGCCGAAATCGGCCGGCGGCTGGCTCGGCATCACCGACAAATACTGGGCTGCTGCCCTGATCCCGCCACAGAATGAGACCTATCAGGCGCGCTTTTCCTTCTTTCCCGATGGCCGCTCGCGCTATCAGGCGGATTTTCTCGCCAATCCCGTGACGATCCAGCCGGGCCAGTCGGCCTCGGTCGAGAACCATGTGTTCGCCGGGGCCAAGGAAGTGGCGAAGATCAACGCCTATGAGAAGAACCTCGGCATCCGCCAGTTCGAGCTTCTGATCGACTGGGGCTGGTTCTACTTCATCACCAAGCCGATGTTCTACCTCATCGACTGGCTCTACAAGCTCTCGGGCAATTTCGGCGTGGCGATCCTGCTCGTCACCGTCATCCTGAAGGCGATCTTCTTCCCGCTCGCCAACAAGTCCTACGCCTCGATGGCGCGGATGAAGCTGGTGCAGCCGAAGATGCTGGAAATCCGCGAGAAATATGCTGATGACAAGGTCAAGCAGCAGCAGGCAATGATGGAGCTCTACAAGACCGAGAAGATCAACCCGCTGGCCGGCTGCTGGCCGGTGCTGGTGCAGATCCCGGTGTTCTTCGCGCTCTATAAGGTGCTCTACGTCACCATCGAAATGCGCCATGCACCGTTCTTCGGCTGGATCCACGATCTGGCCGCGCCGGACCCGACCTCGATCTTCAACCTGTTCGGCCTCCTGCCCTTCGTGCCGCCGCATTTCCTGATGATCGGCGTCTGGCCGCTGATCATGGGCGTCACCATGTTCCTGCAGATGCGCATGAACCCGAC
The DNA here is from genome assembly GCF_049065735.1 of Brucella sp. IR073. Classification (NCBI taxonomy): domain Bacteria; kingdom Pseudomonadati; phylum Pseudomonadota; class Alphaproteobacteria; order Hyphomicrobiales; family Brucellaceae; genus Brucella; species Brucella sp. IR073. The sequence continues at coordinate 48,322 of NZ_JBAKHD010000011.1, read as the reverse complement.
GCCGCCGGACCCGACCCAGGCGGCCATCTTCACCTGGATGCCCATCATCTTCACCTTCATGCTGGCGACCTTCCCGGCGGGCCTCGTCATCTACTGGGCGTGGAACAACACGCTCTCGATCATCCAGCAGGCCGTGATCATGAAGCGCCAGGGCGCGAAGATCGAGCTGTGGGATAATCTGAAAGGGTTGTTCAGCCGCAAGCCGAAGGCGGCGGAGTAGCGTTTAGCGCCCCTTCCTTCCCCCTTGCGGGGAAGGTGCCCGCGGAGCGGGCGGATGGGGGTGGCAAAGGCAGCGCGCTGTGATTATGCGTTGGTGAACAATCGTCACCACCCCCACCCGGCCCTACGGGCCACCCTCCCCGCAAGGGGGAGGGTAAAGCCTAGCGGACCAGCCATGACCCAACCAGACCAAATCCCGGCCGAACTCATCGAAGCGGGCCGCATGCTCTTCGCCAAGGGCTGGATATTCATCCGCGGCGTGCCGTCGATGAAGTTCCTGCCGCCGGAAGGGCCGCTCGAGATTGCCTTTGCGGGCCGCTCCAATGTCGGCAAATCGTCGCTCATCAATGCGCTGGTCGGGCAGAAGGGCCTTGCCCGCACCTCCAACACGCCGGGGCGTACGCAGGAGCTGAATTACTTCGTGCCCGATGGCTATTCGGGCGAAGGCAGCGACCTGCCGCCGCTGGCGCTGGTCGATATGCCCGGCTACGGCTTTGCGGAAGCACCGAAGGCGCAGGTCGATGCATGGACCAAGCTCGTCTTCGACTACCTGCGCGGCCGCACGACGCTGAAGCGCGTCTATGTGCTGATCGACGCGCGCCATGGCATCAAGAAGAACGATGCCGAGGTGCTCGACCTCCTCGACAAGGCCGCCGTCTCCTACCAGATCGTCCTGACCAAGATCGACAAGATCAAGCCCGCCGGCGTGCCGCGGCTGATGGAAGAGACGGCCAAGGCCATCGCCAAGCGTCCCGCCGCATTTCCCGGCATCATCGCCACATCGTCGGAAAAAGGCGCCGGTCTCGATGAGCTGCGCGCCGCGATCGTGCTCTTGACGCGAGAGTGAAAGATTTTCGGATGAGATCATGCGGCGAAGGATATTCCACTTCGCCGCGACATGCGTTAAGAGACCGCCAATTGACCCGCCCTCTCTCCTGCGGAGCCCATCATGGCCCATTCTCCTGAAAACGCGGCAATCCAGGCGCAACTTCTTTCCGCCGCGCTGCCCTTCATGCAGCGCTACGAGAACAAGACCGTGGTGGTCAAATATGGCGGCCATGCCATGGGCAATCCGGAGCTCGGCAAGGCCTTTGCCCGCGACATCGCGCTGCTGAAGCAGTCCGGCATCAATCCCATCGTCGTCCATGGCGGCGGCCCGCAGATCGCGGCCATGCTCACCAAGCTCGGCATCGAATCCCGCTTCGAGGGTGGCCTGCGCGTCACTGACGAGAAGACGGTGGAAGTGGTCGAGATGGTGCTCGCCGGCTCCATCAACAAGGAGATCGTCGCGCTCATCAACGCCGAGGGCGAGTGGGCCATCGGCCTTTGCGGCAAGGACGGCAACATGGTCTTCGCGCAGAGGGCGAAGAAGACGGTCGTTGATCCCGATTCCCATATCGAGAAGGTGCTCGACCTGGGCTTCGTCGGCGAGCCGGTCGAAGTGGACCGCACGCTGCTCGACCTATTGGCCCGCTCCGAGATGATCCCGGTCATCGCCCCGGTCGCGCCGGGCCGCGACGGCCACACCTACAACATCAATGCCGATACCTTTGCAGGCGCCATCGCCGGGGCCGTCAAGGCCTCGCGGCTTTTGTTCCTGACCGATGTGCCTGGTGTGCTCGACAAGGACAAGCAACTGATCAAGGAACTCTCCGTCGCGGACGCTCTGGCGCTGATTAAGGACGGCACGATTTCCGGCGGCATGATCCCCAAGGTCGAAACCTGCATCGAGGCGATCAAGCGCGGGGTGGAAGGCGTGGTGATCCTGAACGGGAAGACCCCGCATTCTGTGCTGCTGGAGCTTTTCACCGAGCATGGAGCGGGCACGCTGATCGTGCCGTGAGGAATTAAATAGGGGCGCCGGCGCTCCACGTCGCCCCCCTCTGTCCCGCCGACGTTTCGTTTTTAATGCACTCACCCCCACATCAACAGCAGCAAAATCCCCGACACGATCAGCAGGCACCCTGCCACTTCCATCCGGTTGATGCGCTCGCGGAAGACAAGCACCGACGCCATGAAGGTGAACACCAGTTCGATCTGCCCCAGCCCGCGTACATAGGCGACCTGCTGCAGCGTCATGGCCGTGAACCAGCAGGCGGAGCCGAGCACGCCCGCGAGCCCCACCAGCGCGGACGAGCGCCATGAACGGATGACGCGGCCGATCTCGGCGGCATCCTTTGCGGCCATCCAGACGAGCATGAACATTGTCTGGAACACGGTGACGAAGGCGAGCGTCACCGCCGCCTGCATGATCGGATGCGGGCTATCGAGCGTCAGCGCGGCGGTGCGATAGGCGACGGCGGAAATGCCGAAGATCGCGCCCGAGGCGATGCCGATAAGCGCCGTCCGGCTCATCAGCGCCGCGCCGAGATTGCGCCAGGTGAGCGGCATCCGCGCCACGGAAATCATCATCACGCCGACGATCCCGACCACAATCGCCGCCACCGCGCCCGGCGTGATCCGCTCGCCCAGAATGATCAGCCCGAACAGTGCCGCCTGCACCGGCTCGGTCTTTGAATAGGCGGTGCCGACAGCGAAATTGCGCAAGGAGAAGAGATAGACGAGCAGGATGGTGGCGAAGATCTGCGCCAGCCCGCCGATGATCGACCAAAGGGCGAATGTCGCGCCCAGCGATGGAAAGGCATAGCCTGCGAAATGATGGAGCGCGAAGACATAGGCGAGCGCTACGGGAAACCCATAGCCGAAGCGCACGAAGCTCGCGCCGGTGGTGCTGAGCGACGTGCGCAGATGCTTCTGCAAGGCCGACCGCAGATTTTGCAGAAAGGCCGCCGCGATGGTGACGGGTATCCAGAGTTCCATGATGGGATAGTGGGATAGGGAATAGGGAATGATGAGCAGTGGGCATTAGCACTACCTCACTATCTCGCTGCTCACTATTCACTATCTCACTTTTCGTGTCATAACACCGGCATGACCAATACGCCGAACCCGCAAGCCTTCGCCCATATCACCGACTGGGTTTTCGACCTCGACAACACGCTCTATCCGCACGCCTCGAACCTGTTCTCGCAGATCGACGTGAAGATGACGAGCTATGTCGCCCAGCTTCTCCAGCTTCCGCGCGAGGAGGCGCGGGCGCTGCAGAAGCAGTTCTACCTGGAATATGGCACGACACTGAAAGGGCTGATGACACGCTACCAGATCGATCCGGACGATTTCCTCGAAAAGGTGCACGACATCGATTATTCCTGGCTCGCGCCCGATCCGGCGCTGGGCGAGGCGATCCGGCGGCTGCCGGGGCGCAAGTTCATCTTCACCAACGGCAACAAGGGCCACGCCGAACGCTCGGCGCGGCAATTGGGCATACTCGACCATTTCGACGACATCTTCGACATCGTCGCGGCGGATTTGATGCCGAAGCCGGCGCGCGAAACCTACGATAAATTCGTCGGCCTCCACCGGGTCGATTGCAGCCGCGCGGTAATGTTCGAGGATCTGGCCCGAAACCTCGTCGTGCCGAAGCTGCTCGGCATGAAGACGGTTCTGATCGTGCCGAAGAATTTCGAGCCGACCTTTTCGGAAATATGGGAGAAAGACCCGGCATTCACCGATGAGGTGGACTACGTCACCGATAACCTTGCAGCGTTTCTCGAGACTATTCTAGCGGACAAGGTGGCGTAATTGCCGGACGCAAAACGCTTCACCTCGGTCGAGCAGCGCATCGACGCGGCAGCCCGCGTGCTTCTCGACCGGCTGCCGCGCCACGGCCTATCAGGCGCGCTGGTGGAGTTTCTGGTGTTCGGGCTCAAGCAGGCTTGGGCCTGCCTTTTCGGCGGCGCAATGCTTGGCCTCATCATCGTGACCAAGTTCCTGTGGAGCGACGCCATTCCAATGGCGCGCTACGACTTCCTGTTCATCGGTGCGCTGGCCATTCAGCTGGGGATGCTGATTTTCAAGCTGGAAACGCTGGAGGAAGCCAAGGTTATCCTGATCTTCCATGTGGTTGGCACGGTGATGGAAATCTTCAAGACGCATGCAGGCTCATGGATCTACCCTGAGCATAATCTGTTGCGTATTGGTGGCGTACCGCTTTTCTCAGGGTTCATGTATGCGGCGGTCGGCTCCTATATGGCGCGCATCAACCGCATCTTCGATATTCGCCTCAATCACTATCCGCCGTTCTGGGCGACCGCGCTCCTTGCCGTTGCGATCTATCTCAATTTCTTCACGCATCATTATCTGCCGGATGTGCGGTTGGTGCTCTTCGCCTGTACGGCACTTCTCTATTGGCGGGCAACCATGCATTATCGCGTCTTCCGCTTCCGCCACCGCATGCCGCTGCTTTTGGCCTTCCTGCTGGTGGCGTTGTTCATCTGGATTGCGGAGAATATCGGCACCTGGTCCCGGGCATGGCTCTATCCCGGCCAGGAGGCAGGCTGGACCATGGTTTCGTTCTCGAAACTCGGCTCCTGGTACCTTCTGATGATTATTTCCGTCGTGCTGGTGACCTGGGTGCATCCGCCCCGCCCGCTGGAGGCGGATACAATCAGGCGGCCGTAATCAAAGTGCATAAAACCCCTTGATCTCGCTCCATGCCTCCTCCGCCGTGTCGACGAAGGTGATGAGGTCGACATCGGCAGGCGCGATGGTGCCCTGTTCCGCCAGGTATTCGATATTGATGGCGCGGGTCCAGAATTCCTTGCCGAACATCAGCAGCGGCACGCGCTCCATGCGCCCGGTCTGGATCAGCGTCATCGTTTCGAAAAGCTCGTCCATCGTGCCGAAGCCGCCGGGGAACACGGTCACCGCCTTGGCCCGCATCAGAAAGTGCATCTTGCGGATGGCGAAGTAGTGGAAATTGAAGCACAGATCCGGCGTCACGTAAGGATTGGGCGCCTGCTCATGCGGCAGCACCACATTGAGGCCGATGGAGGGCGCGCCGGCATCCGCGGCGCCGCGATTGCCTGCTTCCATCACGCCGGGCCCGCCGCCGGTGACGACGACGAATTCGTGGTAGCCGGTCGTCGCCGAATATTCAGAACAGAGTTTCGCGAAGCGGCGTGCTTCCTCGTAATAGCGGGAGTTGGCTTCCAGATTTTTCTTCTGCGTCTCGTTCTTGGCGGCCCATGCCTCGCCGCCCGGCTCAGGAATACGCGCGCCGCCGAAGAACACCACCGTCGATTTGATCCCATGCTCCTCGAAGAGCATTTCGGGCTTCAGCAGCTCGAGCTGCAGCCTGATCGGGCGCAGCTCTCGGCGGGTCATGAATTCCTGGTCGGTGAAAGCGAGCCGGTAGGAGGGCGCCTCGGTCTGCGGCGTCTCGGGCACCGCCCTGGCGTGCCTGACGTCTTCGCGCGAATGGGGAAATGGCGTCCAGCCGTTCTTTTCCATCGGATTCATCTTTTTCTTCTTCATTCCCATTCCATTAAAACCATTTTCGATTTTGGTGCCGATGCTATAGGTCATCCAAAGTCCGCCGGCCAATGATAGCCGCTTGATCGTCAATAGCCCGTTAGGAGTTCCCTAATGTCCCAGCCAGATTTCGCCAGCCTCGAAAAGACCATCGACAACGCCTTCGATGAACGTGATGGCATTAATGTGAATACGCGCGGTGAAATCCGCGACGCCGTCGACCATGCGCTCGATCTGCTCGATCGCGGCGAAGCCCGCGTGGCGGAGAAAAGGGCTGATGGCAGCTGGCATGTGAATCAATGGCTGAAGAAAGCCGTGCTCCTTTCCTTCCGTTTGAACCCCATGTCCATCGTCAAGGGTGGCCCGGGTGAATCCTCCTGGTGGGATAAGGTTCCCTCGAAATTCGAGGGCTGGGGTGCGCTGGAATTCGAGAAGGCCGGCTTTCGCGCCGTGCCCAATTGCGTGGTGCGCCGCTCGGCCTATGTTGCGCCCGGCGTCATCCTGATGCCGTCCTTTGTCAATCTGGGCGCCTATGTCGATGAAGGCACCATGGTCGATACCTGGGCCACCGTCGGCTCCTGCGCGCAGATCGGCAAGCATGTGCATCTCTCGGGCGGCGTCGGCATCGGCGGCGTTCTGGAGCCTATGCAGGCAGGGCCGACCATCATCGAGGACAATTGCTTCATCGGCGCGCGCTCGGAAGTGGTCGAAGGCTGCATCGTGCGCGAAGGCTCGGTGCTGGGCATGGGCGTCTATATCGGCAAGTCCACCAAGATCGTCGACCGCGCCACCGGCGAAGTTTTCTACGGCGAAGTGCCGCCCTATTCCGTCGTCGTCGCAGGTACCATGCCGGGCAAGCCTTTGCCGAATGGCGAGCCGGGCCCGAACCTCTACTGCGCCGTCATCGTCAAGCGGGTGGATGAGAAGACACGCTCGAAGACTTCGATCAACGAACTGCTACGCGATTGATTTGGAGCAAATTGTGTTTTGACGGAATCGCGTGACACCCCCCTCTGCCCTGCCGGGCATCTCCCCCTCAAGGGGGGAGATTACGCCTTCATCGATGCCCGGCACCGATCGCCAACGTCGCAGAATGAAGGCAGAGGGTAGCGTCAGCCAATCTCCCCCCTTGAGGGGGAGATGCCCGGCAGGGCAGAGGGGGGTGTCGTGCCGCGGCCGCTTCCGTCCAAAAACAAAACGCTCTAACACAACGAAAAAGCGGCGAAGCTTCGGCTTCGCCGCTTTATGGACAGTTCGGCAATTGTACTGGAGAACAGAGTGCCTTCTGTCCTGTTCATTATTCACCGGTAGCCGGTGAAGCGTCGCCGAAACGGTTGGCCGCCGGATTGGTGGCTTCGAGCGTGGTCTTGGGAGCCTTGACGGTCGCCGTTGCGGTATAATCGACGCGGGTCTGCTGGGCGGACGACGCGTGGTCGTTGATACCGAAATTGGGGTTTTCGGCGAAGGCAACGCCTGCGCTCAAGGAAAGGGCGGCAGCGGCGAGAATGATCTTGTTCATGATGTGATACTCCTCTGAGTAAATTGGATTAGCGAGAACGCCTGTTATTGACCGACGGCGGGCGAAGCATCGCCGAAGCGGTTGGCCGCCGGGTTGGCTGCGTCAGCCTTGATGGCGGCCGTCGCCGTATGATCGACGCGGGTCTGCGGGGCGGACGCCACCTGATCGTTGATGCCGAAATTGGGGTTTTCAGCGAAGGCGACACCAGCGCTCAAGGCAAGCGCGGTCGCGGCAAGCACGAACTTGTTCATGGTCATGTTCCTGATTGGGTGGAATGGGGGGGGGAGGGGACAGTGAGCTAGCGAAATCTATCTCACCATTCCCCTATTCATTGACTGTTACTGCTGGTTCGCCGGGGAGGCGTCGCCGAAGCGGTGGGCCGCCGGGTTCGTGTCGTTGACGGTGCCCGTCTTGATCGAAGCCGGAGCGGTGTAGTCGACCTTCTGGCCGGCCTTCTCAGCGGCAGCGGGGGTGCTGTCATTGGCATAAAGATCGCTCGGCGTACCGACCGACGGGTTTTCAGCAAAGGCGGCGCCGGCGCTCAGGATAAGGGCAGCCGTGGCAAGAGCAATGGTCTTCTTCATGATAATCTCTCCTAGAACTTTTTCGGCAGGGGCTTGTTTGGGAGGAAGTGCGCCCTTCCGATGACGTTCAGATGGGAGACAATGCGCTTTAGTGCCAATAACGAAAATGTGCCCGAACTCACGCCATTGTGCGCTTGAAATCGTGGAATAGGATTCTAATGGAAGAGATTAATGTTTATTATCAATCGCTTATTGGATCACCGTCTGATCACGGGATCGTGAGCATTGCTTCATTGTTCCGATGTTCTGAACAGTCTGTTCTGATGCAGCGTTCAATAATCGAAAACGATGCCTTGTTTTGGCACTCCGGACGCCGCGCTACATGGCCGATTTCCATGACAGGAACATGACAATCATGCCGGATTGATTCTCAGTGTAGAATCCCCGCCGCATCACGGGTGCGGGAGAAGTGCCGCCCTTGTATTCAATTCGCCGCCACCTCGATGGCTCTCCCCGATATGCTGACCCAGCGGCCCGAATGGTTGGGCGCCTGCATCTTGACGTATTGATAGCCCGTCTTCTCGACCGGCAGGATCTCGTTGCGCAGATTGTCGAGGATGAAATCACCCTTATCTGTGCGCACCGTCAGCACGACATGCGCTTCGCCCCGGTTGCGAACCATGGTGATCAAGAGCTGCGAGGCGCTGAAGCCCATGCCGAGCAGCCTTGCCCGCTTCATCAGCACATAGTCCTCGCAATCGCCCATCCGGTTGGCGGGGATCGCCCAGTAATCGCGCTTGCCGTAGACCTCCTGGTCGGATTTCGGCTGGATGGCGGCATTGACCGATTGGTTGACCCGCTCGAGCTTGCGCCAGCGCACCCCGTTCAGCGCCACCGCCGGCATGATCCGGTGCGCGCCGCAATCGCGCGGATTGCGCTTGCAATAATCGAGATGGCCATAGGGAATGCTCGTCGCGCCCCCCTCGGACAGCCGCTCGTTTGCCTTCGCCATTCCCATCGCCCCGGCGAGAAACCCCGCCACACATGCCGCGACCGCATATTTGCGCATCGTCGTTCCCCTTTGCTGGCATGATCTTATCGGAAAAGCTTCCGATTTTTCTAGATCTTGCGCCAAACGTTGTGCGTTTTTTCAAACGTTGCGGCTGGCCCGTGGACCGGGCTCTCATCAATATTCCGTTAACTAACGATGGCCGGGGCGGCGCGGTCAAGTTAAATTTATATGTCAGCCGCTATATAGCGGATTCGAACCCACGCGAGCCGATGGAACCCATGACCCTTCTCCCCACCGATCCTGTCGAAAACCTGAGCCTCCTCATCCGCTGCCCGTCCGTCACGCCCGCCGAGGGCGGGGCGCTGAAGGCGCTGGAAAACATGCTGAAACCGCTCGGCTTTTCCATCGAGCGCCCAGTCTTTTCGGAAGACGGCACGCCTGACATCGAAAACCTCTATGCGACGCTGTCAGGCAATGGCCCGCATCTGATGTTCGCCGGCCATACTGATGTGGTGCCGCCCGGCGACGCGAGCGCATGGAAACATCCGCCCTTCGCCGCTGCCATCGAGAACGGCGAAATCTACGGCCGTGGTGCCGTTGATATGAAGGGCGGTATCGCCTGTTTCGTCGCCGCCGTCGCGCGTTATGTCGAGGCCCATGGGGTCCCCGCCAGCGACCGAAGGGAGCTTACGGGCGGGGCAGAGACCTCCGCGTTGCAGGGCACAGTCTCCTTCCTCATCACCGGCGATGAGGAAGGCCCGGCGATCAACGGCACGGTGAAACTGCTCGACTGGGCGGCGAAGAAGGGCGAGCGCTGGGATGCGGCCATCGTCGGCGAGCCGACCAATCCGGACAGGCTTGGCGACATGATCAAGATCGGCCGGCGCGGCTCTGTTTCCGGCACGATTACGGTCCATGGCGTGCAGGGCCATGTCGCCTATCCGCACCTTGCCGACAATCCGGTGCGCGGCCTCGTCGCTCTGGTGGAGGCGCTGCTCGACCCGGCTCTAGACGAGGGAACGAAAGACTTCCAGCCGAGCAATCTCGAAATCACCAGCATCGATGTCGGCAATCCCGCAACCAATGTCATCCCGGCCAAGGCAACGGCCAGCTTCAACATTCGTTTCAACGATCATTGGACAGATGAGACGCTGAAGGCCGAGATCGGGAACCGTCTCGACCGGGCAGCGAAGAGCGGCAAGCTGCGGCCCGGTCGTGACACGCCGGTCCGCTACGAACTTTCCTGGCGCGAGCGCCCGAGCCATGTTTTCCTGACGCGCGATGAGAAGCTGGTCGATACGCTCAGCGCCTCCGTCGAGACGGTCACCGGCAGGCGGCCCGAGCTTTCCACCTCCGGCGGCACATCGGATGCGCGCTTCATCAAGGACTATTGCCCGGTGGTGGAATTCGGCCTCGTCGGCAAGACCATGCATATGGTCGATGAGCGCGCCGCCTTGTCTGATTTGGAAATGCTCACCAGAATCTACCAGGACTTCCTTGAGCGGTTTTTCGCTCAATAGGAGGCGATTGTTTAAGCATAGTCCCGAAAACTCTATCAACTTTTCAGGACTATGCTCCGGCCGGTTTTCTGCGTGAGGTTCCATGCCGACGCTCGACGATATCTACCGCTATCTCTACGGCAGCTGGCGCATGATGCGCGGGCGGCCGGACGGTTTGCCGCTGCTCGATGTTTCCGCGGAGGGGTTCTGGCAGTCCTTTTACGCCATGCTGGTGGCGGTGCCGCCGCTCTTCGCCGGCTGGGTCGCCTACGCCGCTGATCTGGCGCGCGGCGACGACGAGGCGGGGCTGCGTCTCAGCATCGTGGTGCGCACCGCCCTTGTCGACATGATCTCCTGGGTGGTGCCCATCCTCGTGCTGGGCCTGCTCGCCCGCCGCATCGGCATCTCGCGCCGCTTCGCGCCCTATGTCATCGCATCCAACTGGGGCACGGCGCTCATCGCCTGGCTGTTCGTGCCCATCACGCTCGTCCGGCTGTTCCTGCCCGTCGCGCCGGAGGTGATGGCGCTGTGCTCGGTGATATTGTTCGGGCTGTCGATCGTCTTTTCCTACCGCCTGACACAAGTGGCGCTGCAAAGGCCGCACACCTTCGCGCTGCCCTTCTACATCGCGCTCTTCATCGGTTCGATCCTGGTCACGGTCGCGCTGCAGCACCTCTTCGGCATTGAATACGCCGCCCAGGCCGACAGCACACTGCTGCATCGGTAGGGTGTATTTCGGGATATAACGTCGGCAGGGCAGAGGGGGGCGGCGTAGAGCGCAGGCATTTCAATCAAGAGGAAAAACTGTGCTACTCCACCCCGTAATCCACCCCGATCAGATACAGCCCATAGGGCGGCGCGACCTGGCCGCAGGCGGCGCGGTCGCGGGCGTCTAGCGCGGCGACGAGATCGTCGGCCGTCCAGCGCCCGACGCCGACCTCCATCAAGCTTCCGGCGAGCGAGCGCACCTGATTGTGCAGAAAGGAACGGGCCGAGGCGCGGATTTCGATAAGCTCGCCCTTGCGCGTCACATCCAGCCGGTCGAGCGTCTTGACCGGGCTCTTCGCCTGGCATTGCGAGGCGCGGAAGGTGGTGAAATCGTGCTGGCCCAGCAGCCGCTGCGCCGCCGCATGCATCGCCGCCGCATCGAGCGGCTGCTTCACCCACCAGGCGCGGTCGGCCTCGACGGCGATGGGCGGGCGGCGGTTGACGATGCGGTAGAGATAATGCCGCGCCGTAGCGGAAAAGCGGGCGTCGAAACTGTCGAGCACGCGCTCGACATTGAGAATGACCACGCGCTCCCCGGCCATGACGAGATGGGCGTTGAGCGCATCGCGCACCCGGGCCGCACTCCAGTCCTTGGTCAAGTCTACATGGGCCACCTGCGCCAGCGCATGGACGCCGGCATCCGTCCGCCCGGCAGCGCCTAGCGTCACCTGCTCGCCGGAGAATTTGGCGATGGCCTGCTCGATGGCCGCCTGGATCGTATGCCCATTCTCCTGCCGCTGCCACCCCGCATAGGGCGTGCCGTCATATTCGACCGTGAGCTTGTAGCGCGGCACGTCAGAAGGACTCCCGTGCGGAGTGTGCCGTCGCAGCACCCCCCTCTGTCCTGCCGGACATCTCCCCCTCAAGGGGGGAGATTGGCTGACAGTACTTTTCGCCTTCACTCTCCAACGCTGGCGATTGGTACCTAGCGCCTATGAAGGCGTATTCTCCCCCCTTGAGGGGGAGATGCCCGGCAGGGCAGAGGGGGGTGTAGGAGGAAAAGTGCCGACGCATCACAAAACCCGCATCACGGTCGCGCCGCGCAAGAATTCCTGCACGCCGAGCGGCTTGCCGCCCGCCTTTTGCAGGAGCGTAAGCTTCACCGCGCCTTCGCCACAGGCAATAGTCAGACCGTCGCCAAGGATCGTGCCGGGGCAACCACCAGAGCTTTCCGCCAACGTGGACTTCAACAGCTTCACCCGCTCGAGTTTGTCTGCCCCGCCGCTGGCGGGCACGCCAATCTCCATCTCGCACCACGCCCCCGGAAAAGGCGAAAGCCCGCGTATCCGATTGTGAATATCCTGCGCATTCCCCGTCCAGTCGATGCGCGTTTCCGCCTTGTCGATCTTGGCGGCATAGGTCACACCCGTCTCCGCCTGCGGCGTCAGCGTCAGGCTGTCGCGCTCCAATGCGGCCATGGCGCGCACCATCAGATCGGCGCCGATCATGCTCAGGCGGTCGTGCAATTCTCCCGCCGTCATATCGGGCGTGATCGCGACCTTCTCGACCATGGCGACGGGGCCGGTATCGAGCCCTTCATCCATCTTCATGATCATCATGCCGGTTTCGCGGTCGCCGGCCATGATGGCGCGCTGGATGGGCGCGGCGCCGCGCCAGCGCGGCAGCAGGGAGGCATGGCCATTATAGCAGCCGAGCCGCGTGCCCTCGAGAATGGCTGATGGCAGCAGCAGGCCATAGGCGACGACAACAGCCACATCGGCTTCGAGCACGCGAAACGCTTCCTGCTCCTCCGGGCTCTTGAGGCTCTTGGGCGTGCGCACCTCGATGCCGAATTCCTCGGCCTTCTGATGCACGGGCGATTTGGTGAGTTCCAGCCCGCGCCGTCCGGCGGGGCGGGGCGGCTGGCTATAGACCGCCGCGATCTCATGACCCTGACCGATCAGCGCCGTCAGAACAGGCACGGAGAAGTCCGGAGTGCCCATGAAAATGATGCGCATGGGCTTCCCCTGCTAAATAGCCAATCGGCTCGGCGGACGATCCTTGGCAAGCTTCTTGAACCGCTTCATCACCATGTCGCGCTTGAGCTTCGACAAATGGTCGATGAAAAGCACGCCATTGAGATGGTCGATCTCATGCTGCAGGCAGGTCGCCATCAGCCCCTCGGCCTCGATTTCCTGAGGCTTGCCGTCGCGGTCGAGATAGGTCACGCGCACGCGCGCCGGGCGCTCCACTTCCGCGTAATAATCGGGGATTGACAGGCAGCCTTCCTCATAGACGCTGCGCTCGTCCGAGGAAGCAACGATCTCGGGGTTGATGAAGACATGCGGCGCCCGCTCCTCGCCTTCCTTGGAAAGGTCGATGGTGAGCATCCTCAGCGGCGTGCCGACCTGAATGGCGGCAAGCCCGATGCCGGGCGCGTCATACATCGTTTCCAGCATATTGCCGGCAAAGGCGCGCAACTGGTCGTCAATGCGCTCCACAGGCTTCGACACCTGGCGCAGGACGGGATCGGGCAGAATGACAAGCGGCAAAACAGACATGCATCATCACCTAATTGCTCGGGAGCTAAGCGTCAAGGAAAGGGAGTAAGGGAATAAGGGAGTATGGGAATAAGAGATCATTTCGGAAGAAAGTGGACAGCTTCGAACGAATCAGAGCCCTATTCCCCTATTCCCCTATTCCCCATTGTGTTCTTGTTTTGATCTCGTACTCTCATGCGGAATCGGCTAAGCATTCTGCATGGACACAAACACGCTTCTCTCAGCCCCGCTGTTCCAATTTGGCGGCAATGCCGTTTCCGTCGGCGCGACCTTGCTCTGCGGGCTGGGGCTGGTCGTGCTCTTCGGACTGTTCTTCCTCGTCATGGGATGGCGGATGGCGCAGGCGCGGGCCATGGCGGAGGTCGAGGCGGCAGAGCGCGCTCGCGACGCGGAGATGCGCATGACCGAAATCCTGAAATCCCAAGCGGAAATGCAGGGCCGGATGCAGACCATGGCGGAGGTGTTCGGCGCAAGGCAGGCCGAGCTGAATAAATCGATCCGCGAGCGCCTCGACGGCATGACCAGCCGCATCGGCCAGACCATGACCGAGCAGAGCAAATCGACCCATGAGAACCTTGCAAAGCTGCAGGAGCGGCTGGCGGTGATCGACACCGCGCAGAACAATATCCAGGCGCTGGCGGGGCAGGTGGTGCAATTGCAGGCCATTCTCGCCAACAAGCAGACGCGCGGCGCCTTCGGCCAGTCGCGCATGGAGGCGATCATCGCCGATGGCTTGCCGCATGGCGCATACGAATTTCAGGCGACGCTCTCCAACGGCAACCGGCCTGACTGTCTGGTGCGAATGCCCAACGGCGCCCCCTCGCTTGTCATCGACGCCAAGTTTCCGCTGGAGGCCTGGAGCATGATCCGGGACGCCGAAGGGGCGGAAGCGAAGAAGATCGCAATCGCCCAGTTCCGGCGAGACGTGGAAGTCCATATTCGCGACATCGCGGCAAAATATCTGATAACAGGCGAGACGCAGGACACAGCCTTCCTGTTCGTGCCATCGGAATCGATCTTCGCGGAGATCCACGAGAATTTCGAAGGGCTGGTGCAGAAAGCGCACCGCGCGCGCATCGTCATCGTCTCGCCCTCGCTGCTGATGCTGTCGATCCAGGTCATCCAGGCCGTGTTGAAGGACACCCGGATGCGCGAGCAGGCGCATCTGATCCAGGGCGAGGTGATTCGGCTGATGGAAGACGTCGCCCGGCTCGACGAACGTGTGCGCAAATTGCAGGCGCATTTCCTGCAGGCCAACAAGGATATCGACGATATCCTCGTCTCCTCCGGCAAGGTGACGCGGCGCGGCGAGAGGATCGAGGCGCTGGAACTCGGCGAGCCCATGGCCGACACGCCCGTGCCCGTGGCGTCTGCGCCGAGCGTTCCCCGTAGCGCCGAGAGCAAGACCGGGCAATTGCGCCTGCGTGTGGTGGAGGAAGAGTAGGGCTACCCTTCTTCCTTCTTCCGATCCGAATGCCCCAGATCGCGTTCCGGCCAGACGATATCGCGCACGCGCTGCTTCAAGACCTTCGCCTCTGGAAACCCGCCATCGCGCTTGCGCTCCCAGATGAGCGCATCGTCCACGCGGATTTCATAGATCCCGCCGGTGCCGGGAATGAGCGCCACTTCGCGTAAGTCCTGCCCGAAGGTCGAGAGCAGCTCTTGCGCCATCCAGGCGGCGCGGAGCAGCCAGGCGCATTGGGTGCAGTAGGTGATGGTGATGCGCGGTTTGTCGGTCATGCGTCGCCTGTTATCACATCATGTCTCGATTGGAAGATGGCACGGCTTCAGCCCTTATTGCCAGTCTCTTTCGGCGCTCGGGCGAAACGCCCGCATAAAACAAAGCCTGCCAAACGGATTGGCAGGCTTTGGAAGTTTGGGGCTGGCGACGGGCTTATTTGAACAGGCTCGGCAGCCACAGCGACAGGGCGGGGATGTAGGTGACGAGCAGCAGCACGGCGATGCTCGCGCCGAAGAACGGCCAGATCGTGCGCATCGCTTCGCGGATCGTGATCTTGCCGACCGCGCAGCCGACAAAGAGTACGGTGCCGACCGGCGGCGTGTTGAGGCCGATGCCGGCATTGAGGATCATGACGACGCCGAAATGCACGGGATCGATGCCGAAGGCCTTGACCACAGGCAGCAGGATCGGCGTCGAGATGATGACCATCGGCGCCATGTCCATGAAGGTGCCGAGCAGCAGCAGGATGATGTTAATCATCAGGAGGACGATGATCGGATTGTCCGAGAGCGCCCCGATTGCCTGAACCAGCACCTGCTGCACCTGCAGGAACGACATCAGCCAGCTGAATGAAGCCGCCGCGCCGATGACAAGCAGCACCATCGCCGTCGTGCGCACCGCGCCAAGCACCGCCTCGACGAAGCCATGCCAGTCGAGCTCGCGATAGACGAGGAGCGACACCAGCAGGGCGTAGAACACGGCGATGCAGGAGCTTTCCGTGGCGGTGAAAACGCCGGAGCGGACACCGCCGAAGATGATGCCGATCAGCAGCAGCCCCGGAAATGAGGCGAGCATGTAATAGCCAAGGCGGCGGAAGCCGGGGAAGGGCTCAGCCGGATAGCCGCGGCGGCGGGCGACGATATAGGCCGTCACCATCAGCGCGCCGGCGAGAAGCAGGCCCGGAATGATGCCGGCGGTGAAGAGGTCGGCGACCGAGACATTTCCGCCCGCGGCGATGGAATAGAGGATCATGTTGTGCGACGGCGGCACCATCAGGGCGATGATGGCGGCGTTGACCGTGACGTTGACGGCATAGCTGCGGTCATAGCCGCGCGCCGCCATCTGCGGGATCATCAGCCCGCCAACAGCCGAGGCATCGGCGACGGCGGAGCCGGAAATACCGCCGAAAAGCGTCGAGGCGACGATGTTGACTTGGCCGAGGCCGCCGCGCAGGTGCCCGACGATACCGGCGGCAAAGCGGATCAGCCGGTCGGCGATGCCGCCGCGCACCATCAAATCGCCGGCGAAGATGAAGAACGGGATCGCCATCATGGCGAAGACATTCATGCCGGAGTTCATCTGCTGGAAGACGACGATGGGCGGCAGGCCGATATAGAGGACCGTGGCAAGCGAGGCGATGCCGAGGCAGAAGGCAATCGGCATGCCGATGAACATCAGGACGGTGAAGATGCCGAAGAGTATGGTGTAAGCCATCACGCCATCTCCTGCACGATCACTTCGGCGGCGGTCTGCTCACCGGCGGCGACATCGACGAAGCGCTCGGCGGCGAAGAGAGCAATCAGCAGGCCGCCCGCAATCATCGGGAAGAAATCGACACCGCCCGGCCAGCCGAGCACGGGAATGCTCGCGCCCCATGTGCCGATGGCAAGCGAGGTGGAATACCAGGCCATGGCGAGGCCGAAGAGTACGATAAGCCCGAGGCTGACGAGATCCATGGTCCGCTGCATTGCCGGTGGTGCGGCATGGCGAACGAAGTCGAGGCCGAGATGGACGGATTCACGCACCCCAACAGCCGCGCCCAGAATGATGAACCACGACATCAGATAGAGCGACAGCGGTTCAGCCCAGCTTGGCGTGTTGTTGAGCACGTAGCGGGCGAAAACCTGCCAGCCGACGATGACAGTCATGGCGACCATCCCGATGCCGGCGACATAGAGCGACGCCCGGCTTAATCCGGCCAGCACGGGCCGGGCGGATTGCATGAAACGCAACATTGCCTTTCCTCCAGAGGCGGCGAAAACGCTTGCCAGATACCCCCTTTGCCCTGCGGCGACAGGTACGCGCCCTCCTTCCCCCTTGCGGGGAAGGTGCCCGCGTTAGCGGGCGGATGGGGGTGGTGACGTTTGCGCTTGCTTCGAAGAACCGTCGCGCAAACGTCACCACCCCCACCCGACCCTTCGGGCCACCCTCCCCGCAAGGGGGAGGGAAGGGGCGAGCCGTTCTCCGGCAGAGCATGGGGCTCAGGCGCAAGCGCCTCCACCATTACAAAAAAAACCGGCCCGGAAAATTTCCGGGCCGGTCGTATTACGATATTACTTTACGGCGCGGACGCGCTCGACGAGGTCCTTGAGCTTCGGATCGGTGACGAACTTGTCGTAAACCGGATTCATCGCCTCGATGAAGGGCGCCTTGTCAACCTTGATGACGTTGACGCCGGCCGCGCGCACCTTGGCTTCGGATTCCTTCTCGCGGGCCTGCCACAGCTCGCGCATCTTACCGACCGAATCTTTCGCGGCCTGCTTGATGATTTTCTGATCCTCGGGTGTCAGCTTGTCCCAGCTGATCTTGGACATGACGAGGATTTCCGGATTGAGCGAGTGCTCGGTCAGGGTGAAGTTCTTGGCCACTTCGAAGTGACGCGAGGACTCGTAGGACGGCCAGTTGTTTTCCGCCCCGTCGACGACGCCGGTCTCGAGCGAGGAATAGACCTCGCCGAAGGGCATCGGCGTGGCATTGGCGCCGAAGGCATCCATCATCGCGATCCACAGATCGGACTGCTGGACGCGGATCTTCATGCCCTTCAGATCTTCCAGCTTCTCGACCGGCTTCTTGCTGTAAAAGGACCGCGCGCCGGAATCGTAATAGGCGAGGCCGACGAGGCCATGCGGCTCGAAAGCGGCGAGAATTTCTTCGCCGATGGGACCGTCCACGACCTTATGCATATGATCGGTGTCGCGGAACAGGAAGGGCAGGCCGAGCACGACGGTCTGCGGCACAAGATTGTTGAACGGCGCGGCGTTGACGCGGTTCATGTCGATGACGCCAAAGCGGGTCTGCTCGATCGTGTCCTTCTCACTGCCGAGCGAGGCATTGTTGGAGACGTTGATCTTGATGCGGCCATTGGTGCGGTCCGACACCAGCTGACCCATATATTTGACCGCTTCGACGGTCGGATAGCCATCCGGATGAATGTCCGCGGAGCGCAGCGTGATCTCCTGCGCCTGAGCGGCCCCTGCGCCGAGGGCGAGGCCCAGGGCAAGGTAGAGTGGTTTGGCGATATTCATGTCTTTCCTCCTCCTTGAAACACCGAAGCCTCCTTGCTTCGGGCGTATGGGTGATTAGTCCCCCTGGTCCCTGAATGGTGGAAGGCCATAAAGGTGCTCGGGATTGTCGACGAGAGCGAGCTTCAGGGCAGCCTCATCCGGCAGCCAGGACAGCACGGTGTCGATCAACGCCGCGTCGTCGGGATATTCCTCTTGCGTCTTCGCCAGATTGTGGGGCCAGTTGGTGCCCCAGACGATCCGCTCCGGCGCGTAGGCTGAGATCACCCGGGCAATCGCCGCGACGTCCTCATAATGCGGCGCGCCGCTTTTCGAGGATTCGTAGACGCCCGCGAATTTGAACCAGCAATTGCCGGTGTCGATCAGCCGCTTGACGGCGTCGATCTCCGGCCGTTCGGGTGTGACGCCGCCGAAGAATTTGCCGTGATGATCGAATATCCAGCGGGATTTGAGCTTCTTCAGCCGGGCTTCGTGGGTGAGGATATCGCTGCCGTTGAACTGCACGGCCAGCATCCAACCGCGTGCAGCCGCCCGCTCGTCGATTGCTTCCAGCGCCGAAAGGCCGACAGCGCCGCCCGGCAGATCCATGATGCGGGTGCCGACGACGCCCGCCTCGGAGAGCCGGTCCAGCTCGGCTTCCGGCGTGTCGCCATCGATGACGGCGACGCCGCGGGCGATGTCGCCCATTTCCCTGAGGCAGGCAACGAGGTTGGAATTGTCGCGCTGGTGGGCGTTGCCTTGCGTGATGATGACGCGGTCGATGCCGAGCCAGCGCATGACTTGACGATACTGGTCCGCATCCGGCAGGGCGCCGACGGGGAGCGGCGGGCCGCCGGGTTGAGCGGGGAAGCCGGGCAGATACATATGCATCTGCGTATCGACCGTGCCCCTGGGCAGTTTGATTTTCGGCGGGTTTCCGGAGAGTGGTCTCACCAGCATATCAATCGTCTCCCATACGGAACTCGGCAAGCGCATCGCGGTCGATCTCGATGCCGAGCCCCGGCGCATCCGGAATTTTGACCACCCCGCGCACATGCTCGATCGGCGACTTCACCACCGCCTGCCGGTACGGGTTGTCCGTGCGGTCGAACTCCAGGATCGGCTCGATGGGGTTGACGCGCACGGGGTTGGGCACCATGGCCGCCATGAATTGCAGCGCGGCGGCGATGTGTACGGCAGTGCCCCAGACATGCGGCACGACGCGCACGCCATAGAGCGCGGCCATGTCGGCGACGCGCTTTGCCTCGGTGAAACCGCCGACGCCGGCAAGATCGGGCTGGAGAATATCGACAGCGCGCGTCTCGACCGGTTCCTTCATGCCCCAGCGGGTATGCCAGGTTTCGCCGCCCGCGACGGGGATCGGCTGCCCTGATCGTACCGCCCGGTACGCATCCAGATGCTCCGGCACGACCGGCTCCTCGAACCAGTCGATGCCATATTCCGCCGCGCGGCGGCCAAGCTCGATGGCCTCGAGCACATCGTAACCGTGGTTACCGTCCACCATCAGCCGCATATCCGGCCCGACCGCTTCGCGCACCGCGCGGATGACGGCGAGGTCCTCCTCGACGCCGAAGCCGATCTTGATCTTGGTGGCGTGAAAGCCTTCGTCGCGGTAACGCGCTGCGTCGGTGGCATTGTCTTCCACGCGGTCGACGCCCTGACGCTTGAACCCGCCGGTGGCATAGGCACGCACCTCCTCGCGAAACCGGCCGCCCAGAAGGGTGGAGACCGGCACGCCGAAATGCTTGCCCTTGATATCCCAGAGGGCAATATCGATGCCCGACAGCGCGGTTATCGTCAGCCCGCGCTGCCCCTGATCGCGTAGGGCGTTATAGAGCCGCGCCCAGGTCTTTTCGGTTTCCAGCGGGTCCGTGCCGATGAGCCAGGGCGTGTAGCTAGCCACGACGGCGGCATTAGCCCGCGCCGGTCCGAGACATTCGCCCCAGCCGATGAGGCCATTGTCGCACTCGATCTCAACAAGCACATGCAAGCGACGGTCGAAGCGCATCGACGCGCTTTCGAACGGCACGGAGAGCCGGTGCTCGAGGAGATGGGTGCGGACGGCGGCGATTTTCATGTGGAAGCCTTTGGAAATGCTGGCGCCAGGACACCCCCCTCTGTCCTGCCGGACATCTCCCCCACAAGGGGGGAGATTGGCTGACACAACGCTCCGCCCTCTTTCTGCAACATTTGCGATTGGTGCCGAACATTCATGAAAGCGTAATCTCCCCCCTTGTGGGGGAGATGCCCGGCAGGGCAGAGGGGGGTGAGCGTCGTTCGCATCCGGATACCCTTACCGCTTGTAAGGCGCGATAAGCGCCTCAAGCATACCCTCTTCCTCCGCCGCCAGATCGTCGAGGGGAGGGCGCACTTTTCCTGCATCGAAGCCCTGCAAGCGCACGCCGGCCTTGATGGCGGAGACGGCATAGCCCTTGCGGCGGTTGCGGATGGCCATGAAGGGGTAGAAGAAATCGCGCAGGATCGTCTCGCATTTGGCGCGTTCACCTGATCGCAGCGCCTTGTAGAATTCGACCGCCAGCTGCGGCACGAAATTGAACACGGCGGAGGAATAGGTGGTGAACCCGGCCCCGAGATAGGCTTCGGCGAAGAGTTCCGCCGTCGGCATGCCACCGAGATAGGTGAGGCGGTCGCCAATGGTCGCCGTGATCTGACGCACGAGGCCGATCTCGCCGGTGCCGTCCTTGAAGCCGATCAGGTTCGGGCACTCGTCGCAAAGGCGCTTCAGCGTATCCACCGAGAGCACCGAATTGTCGCGGTTATAGACCATCACGCCGATGCCGACCGACTGGCAGATGCGCTTGATGTGGTTGTAAAGCCCTTCCTGCGGGGCATCGATGAGATAATGGGGCAGCAGCAGGATGCCATCGGCGCCTGCTTTTTCCACTTCACGCGCCAGCTCCACGCCGACATGGGTGCCGAAGCCGCAGCCCGAGACGATGGCCGTCTTGCCCGCCGCTTCCTTGGCGGCGCGCACGATGCCGGGAATTTCCGAAGGCGCCAGCGAGAAGAACTCACCCGTGCCACCGGCTGCGAAGAGCACCGGCGCATCGAAGCCAGACAGCCACTCGATATGGCGCTGATAGCTTTCGGGCTGGAATTTGCCCTCTGCGTCGAAATGCGTGACGGGGAATGACAGCAGGCCCGAGCCGAGCGCTGCCTTGATTTCTTGCGGCGTCATTTTCTGGATTTTCCTCCTTATGCCTCCCGAGGCAAACTTGTCATATGATTTCCACAATACGCTGTCAATAACCTATCATACATGTTTGCGCTGTTCGCGCAGCAGCTCGCGATAGCGCCCCTGGCTGCCGCGCAGATGCCGCCGCATCGCCTCGCGCGCGCCGTCCTCGTCGCCGCTGGAAATCGCCGTGACGATCTCCTCATGCTCATCGAGAAGAAGCCCGATATAGGATTCCTGGTCGGACTCGGAATCGTCATTGCGCAGCGCCGCGCGCGGAATGACATTCTTGCCGATCAGCGCCAGGAACTCGCGGAAGCGCGGATTATTGGTCGCCTCGGCTATCGCTAGATGGAAGGCGAAATCGGCTTCGCTGGTCGGCTGCCCCGCCTCGAGGCAAAGCCGCACCGCATAGTGCCGTTCCAGGATGACTTCTTCCTGCGCGGGCGAGCGCCGCAGCGCCGCAAGTCCGGCGGCCTCGACCTCCACGGCGGTTCGCAGCTCAAGAAGCTCGATCATCGAGGACACGCGCGCATGGTCGATATTGCGCAGCGACAGCGGCGCGGGCGGCTGCGCGCGTCCCTCCAGCACGAACACGCCGGCCCCCTGGCGCGTTTCCACCAGCCGGTCGGCACGCAGCGCGGCGATGGCCTCGCGCACCACGGTGCGGCTGACGCCATGCGTCTCGGTCAGCTGCGCCTCGCTCGGCAGCTTGCTGCCGGGCGGAAACTGGCCGGTGGCGATCGCCCTGCGCAGCGCGTCGGCAAGGCGCGTCGTCAGCGTACTATGGACCTCGATGCTCATGGAACGTCTCCACCTTCTGCCTGACGGATCAGGCCGTCTCCTCCGGACTTCGATGTATTTTCTAACATATACGACTTATTGACCTCGGTTCGTCAACCTGTATGATGAGTTTGACGCCGATTGCGGCTGAGCTCGCGCGGCATGGGAACTGGAGGAATATCGTGAAGCGACTATTGATTACCGGCGCGGCCGGCGGGCTGGGCCGCGCCATGCGCCCGCGCCTGAAGGGTTTTGCCGATGTGCTGCGGCTCTCTGATATCACCGATCTGGGCGAGGCTGCGCCACATGAAGAGCTGGTGACCTGCGATCTCGGCGATGCCGATGCGGTCTACAAACTTGTGGAAGGCTGCGACGGCATTCTGCATCTGGGCGGCATTTCGGTGGAGGACAAGTTCTCCAAGATCCTCAACGCCAATCTGCTCGGCCTTTACAATCTCTACGAAGCCGCCCGCGCCAACGGCCATCCACGCATTCTCTTCGCCAGTTCCAACCACACGGTCGGCTTCTACCGGCAGGACCAGTATATCGACGCGAAAGCGCCGATGCGTCCCGATGGGCTTTACGGCGTGTCGAAATGCTTCGGCGAGGCGCTGGCTCGCATGTATTTCGAAAAATTCGGGCAGGAAACGGCGCTGGTGCGCATCGGCAGCTGCATGGAAAAGCCGAAGAACCATCGTATGCTCTCGACCTGGATGTCCTATGACGATTTCGCCTCGCTGATCGAGTGCGTCTTCCGCGCGCCGATGCTGGGCTGCCCGATCATCTGGGGCATTTCGGACAATGACAGCAAATGGTGGGACAATTCCCACGCCGCCTATCTCGGCTGGCGTCCGAAGGATAATGCCGAACGCTACCGCGCCGAGCTCGACGCTGAACAGGGACGCCCGGCACCGGATTCGCCGATGTCGGTCTACCAGGGCGGCATGTTCACGCAGGACCCGATCTTCAAGGAGTGACCGCCTTCCGGGCGCGGGCATTCTGTTTTTAAACTGATAGCATCGGCGGGACATTGCCCCCCCTCTGCCCTGCCGGGCATCTCCCCCTCAAGGGGGGAGATCACACTTCATCGATGCGTGGCACCAATCTCAAACGTTGCAGAATGAAGGCCGCGAGCCATGTCAGCCAATCTCCCCCCTTGAGGGGGAGATGCCCGGCAGGGCAGAGGGGGGTGTGTCTCGAGATTCCGTCAAGACACCAAAGATCAAGCAAAATCAAAGGACAACATTGTTTGTTTAGAATTTGATGCTTTCCTTCGCGGGGGACAATACATACGCGAGGGGAATAATCGGGATGTCGCGGTCAAAAAAGAATATCGACCTGGAGGCGGAGCCGGACGAGGATTTCCGTGTTCTCTTCACCACCCATCCGACGCCCATGTGGGTCTATGACCCCAAAACCCTCAAATTCCTGATCATCAACAAGGCGGCAATCGAGCTTTATGGCTATAGCCGCGAGCAATTCCGCGAACTGACCGTCCTCGACATCCGCCCGCCCGCCGAGCGCGATCGCATGCTCGATGCGATCAGGGAGAAATCCGATCTCGACCATCCGGAGCGCTGGCAGCATCTGAAAGCCGATGGCGAGATCATCGATGTGCTGACTTATGGCCGACTGGTGCGGTTCCGGGGCAGGGAGGCCATTCTCGCCATCGTGCAGGACCGCACAGAGGTGAGCGAGGCCTACCGTCAGGCCCATCACACCCGTTCGCTTCTCGACAATCTCATTGCCAATCTGCCGCTCGGCGTTTTCGTCAAGGACATGGAGCAGGACGGACGCTATGTGCTCTATAACGAGGCCGCCGGCGGGATCAGCGGCCGCGCGCCGTCCGAGGTTTTGGGCAAGACGACCAGCGCCCTATATCCGCGCCGCGAGGCGGTCCGCTTGAACCGGCAGGATCAGGTCGCCATGCGCCGCAGCGACATGCTGGCGCTCGAGCAGAAAATCGTGCGCCCCGATGGCCAGACGCGGATCATCCGCACCATCAAGCGCCGCATCCCCACCGATGACGGCTCCCGCCCGCGCTATTTGATCGGGCTCCTGGAGGATGTGACGGAGCGGCAGGAAATCCTGTCCCGCATCGAGCATGTCGCGCTGCATGATGCGCTGACCGACCTGCCCAACCGCGCCTATTTCACCCGCCATGTCAGCAAGCTCCTGATCAGGGAACATGAAGCGGAACCCTTTGCCCTGCTTTATCTCGATGTGGACCAGTTCAAGCAGGTCAATGACAGCATTGGCCATCCCGCGGGTGACCGTCTGCTGCGCGAAGTCGCCGCGCGCTTGCTCCGGCTGATTTCGCCCAAGGATTTTCTCGCGCGCATCGATGGCGACGAGTTCGCGATTGTCTTCATGAGCGGCGATACGGCCATGATAAGCCTCTTCGCCGAAAAGCTGCTGGCGTCCTTTGCCGAACCTTTCCGCCTGGATGACAAGGAGGAATATGTCAGCTGCAGCGTCGGCATCGCGCTGGCGCCGAAGCATGGCGACGATGTGGACCTCTTGCTGCGCAATGCCGATCTGGCCCTTCACGCCGTCAAGGCCGATGGCCGCTCGACCTTCCGCTTCTATGAGCACTCCATGCGGCTCGCCGCCGAAAAGCGCCATCTCCTGACTCTGGAACTGCGCCAGGCGCTGAACGAGGGGCAGTTCGAACTTCACTACCAGCCGATCTTTTCACTCGCCGATGACAGCATCTCCGGCTTCGAGGCGCTGATCCGCTGGCGTCACCCGCAGCGCGGCATGATATCACCGATGGAATTCATTCCGGTCGCCGAGGAAACGGGGCTCATCTCCGGCATCGGTCAATGGGTGCTGCGCGAGGCCTGCCGGGTGGCGGCGCGCTGGCCGAAGCCGATCAAGGTCTCCGTCAATCTGTCTCCGGTGCAGTTCGGCCAGCCGGAACTGCTCGACATCGTGACGAGGGCGCTTGACGAAGCAGGGCTGGAACCGCACCGGCTGGAGCTGGAGATCACCGAGTCCATCTTCCTCTCCAACAGCCGCCAGAACATCCAGCTCCTTTACGGCTTGCGCGAGCTCGGCGTGCGCATCGCCATGGACGATTTCGGCACCGGCTATTCCTCGCTCGGCTATCTCAGGTCGTTCCCATTCGACAAGATCAAGATCGACCGCAGTTTCGTTTCGGGCATCGAGGCCGACAGCCGCAACCTCGCCATTATCCAGGCGGTTGCCGTGCTGGGCTCGGGCTTCAACATCACCACCACCGCCGAAGGCGTCGAAACCGCGCAGCAACTGCACCGCCTGAAGAGCGAGCAGTTCGGCGAGGTGCAGGGCTATTTGACCGGCAGGCCGATGCCGCTGTCCGAGGTCGATGCGTTCATTTCCAGCAGGGCTGTTTCTTCTCGTCCTGGCTCGCGAGGCTTGAACGAACCGGCATCCTCTGCAATGACAGTGCCCACCTGAACACGGATTTGACAGGCGCCGGCCGAAGCATCGCCGGCAGCATTCGGAGGAGACCCATGACCATATCGGCTGAAGCTTTCAGCACCGGAACGTTTGTCGGGCGCGTATGGCGCCCCGACGTGAGGGGACCGGCGCTGGTCGCCCTGCGCGATGGCGTGCTTTACGACATCACCACCCGGCAGGCGCCGACCATGCGCGATCTCCTCGAAATGGAGGATCCGGTCGCCTTCGTCCGTGCCCAGGCCGGCGAACGGCTTCTGCTCCTTGACGAGGTCGCCGCGCAATCGGTGGAAGCGGCGGGCGATTTGTCGAAGATTCACTTTCTGGCTCCGAATGATTTGCAGGCGGTCAAGGCCTGCGGCGTGACATTCGCCCGTTCGATGATCGAGCGCGTGATCGAGGAAAAGGCCGCGGGCAATCCCGCCCTGGCGCTGAAAATCCGCGAGCGCGTGACCGCGATCATCGGCGACTCCCTGCGCAACCTGAAGGCGGGTTCCCCCGAGGCGGCCAAGGTCAAGGCCGCGCTGATCGAGGAGGGCGTCTGGTCGCAATATCTCGAAGTCGGCATCGGCCCGGACGCGGAGGTCTTTTCCAAGGCGCAGGTTCTTTCCGCGGTCGGCTGGGGGGCCTCGGTCGGCCTGCATCCGATTTCGCGCTGGAACAACCCCGAGCCGGAAATCGTGCTGGCGGTCAACAGCCGCGGCGAGGTGAGGGGGGCCACGCTTGGCAATGACGTCAACCTGCGTGACGTCGAGGGCCGCTCCGCGCTTCTCCTGGGCAAGGCGAAGGACAACAACGCCTCCGCCGCCCTCGGGCCTTTCATCCGCCTGTTCGACGAGACCTACACCATCGACAACGTGCGCAACGCCGATCTCGACCTTTCGATCGAAGGCAAGGACGGCTTTATTCTCAAGGGCCACAGCACCATGCGCGAAATCAGCCGTGACCCGCTTGACCTCGTCGCGCAGACCATCGGCGCCCACCATCAATACCCTGACGGTTTTATGCTCTTCATGGGCACGCTGTTTGCGCCCGTCGAGGACCGCGACATCGAAGGCGAGGGCTTCACGCACAAGATGGGCGACGTCGTCACCATCTCCAATCCCGATCTGGGCAGCTTGGTGAATACGGTCCGGCTCTCGACCGAGTGCCCGCCATGGGTATTCGGCACCGCTGCCCTCATGCGCAACCTCGCCACACGCGGCCTGCTGTAAGGCCGCGCGGAACCGCACATCGTCAAGCACGGCCCCCGTGCCCGGCGGCGCGGTCGAATGGCAATAGTCGGGCGCAAGCGGATTGGGCGGAAGCTCCCGTCCCGTCGCATCATGATCGATCACCATAGCGCCGCCAAAGCCGGTTGGAACATAGTCCAGCCGGTCCGGCGCCGTCATGCTCTTTGCCCAGCTATCGCCGCTAAGCGCAAACCGCCGCCTCTCCACGATGAGAGAAACGATGTTTGCAAGCAGAAGCAATGCGGCAATGGTTACGAGCACATTTCTTCTCCATAGGCGCTTTTATGCTGGCGATGTTTGCATGATTCGCAGATATAAGGAATTTGTACTTGAATTTTACTTTTTGCAATAGAGAATTTTTAACTATACTGAATACTCCTTGTATAAATTGATTATTTATGAAGCAATAACAAGTCGTTGTAATATAAATAAAACTTATTTTTAAGTGAATTTAGGTTGCCATGCTAAGTAATTATATTAATTGATTTAATCAATGTAGCTTCGGAGACGAAGGGGGTATCGTTTTTATATGAAATTAAAATCCTTGCAGAATTTCTCCAAGTGTACAGCATGCCTTTCATCTGAGTACGTGTCGCGTAGCGGACGGTGAAAGAGTACTTGGCGATTCGATCTAAGAAAGAAATATTCTAAACGTGCAATGCATTAATCTATCTTGAGGCCCCCACTGAAGGCAGGGTCTCTGGTTGAGTTCATTCGTCTCCAGCCGGCTATTCTTTCCAGCCCTCAAACGGATCGCGGTCCTGCGGAGGCTGACGGCGGTCGGCGGCGTTCAGAAAGTCGCCCGGCACCTGATCTTTGCCGTAAAGCTGGAAGAGGCCCTCCCAGCTATCCGGCTTGCACGGCAGAATGGATTTGTCCGTCTCGGGATCGTCGGGCATGAATATCCTTCTCCTCCCTTACAGCGTTCGCACCCTCGGCACCTCGTTCTTATCCTTTTCCGCCGCGGCGACCCGTTCCGCGCCCTCGAAGATAACAAGCCGCATCGCTGTGCGGGCGGCGTCGGGGTCTTTCGCGGCAATGGCGTCGGCGATGGCGCGGTGCTTGCGGGCGGAGGCGACATGGCGTTCCGTGTCGGGGATGGGCGAGGATAGCGTGAAGGCCGTTACCAGCGCCACCTCGATCAGCGCGCTCAGCGAGCGCATGAACGGATTGCCCGAGGCTTCCGCAATCGTCAGGTGGAATTGCAAATCGCTATAGACGAAATCCTGTGCCGTATCGTTGCGGTCGCCCATGCGGTCGGCCCAGCGGTAGAGATCGGCCAATTGCTGGTCGGTGCGCCGCTGCGCCGCAAGGGCCGCGGCCTCCGGCTCCAGCGACAGGCGCATTTCGGCGAGGCTTTCCATGAATTTCAAATCCACGCCCGCCTCGAAATGCCAGATGAGGATATCCGGGTCGAACAGATTCCATTGTGAGCGCTCGCGCACCCGCGTGCCGATCTTCGCCTTGGGCTGGATGAGGCCCTTGGCGGCAAGCGTCTTCAGCGCCTCGCGCAGAACGGTGCGCGACACGCCGAAGCGTTCCAGAAGCTCGGCGTCACCGGGCAAAATGCTGTTCTCGGCGTAGAGACCTTTGACGATGCCCAGCCCCAGATCATGCATGACATGGGCATGATGGGTGCGCGACGGCGCCGCCGTGCTGAAATCATATTGGCCAAGCCTCGTTCTATCGATCGTCACCCGTTACTCCTCGTTGATTCCGGGCATGATCTTATCCGATTCATGCCCTGGCGCCCCCCGCTACCCGCCTTTCCGGCAAAAATACCAGGATACGCTGCAATGCGATGAACGCGAACAGCAATATCCCGACGACAATTTTGGTCCACCAGCTCGAAAGCGTGCCGTCGAACACGATATAGGTCTGGATGATGCCTTGGATCAGGACGCCGAAGAACGTCCCCGCCACATAGCCGACTCCGCCGGTAAGCAATGTGCCGCCGATAACCACCGCCGCGATGGTGTCGAGCTCGACGCCGACAGCCGAGAGCGAATAGCCCGCGGAGGTATAAAGCGAAAACACAATGCCCGAAAGCCCGGCGAGGAAGCCCGACAGGGCATAGATGCCGATGGTGGTGCGCCCCACGGGAACGCCCATCAGCTCCGCCGATGTGCGGTTGCCGCCGATGGCGTAGATATAGGAGCCGAACCTGGTGAAATGGGCGATGAGGATGCCTGCCGCGAACACGGCCAGCATCAGCAGGCCTACCAGCGTCAGCCTGCCGCCGCCGGGCATGCGCCAGTAAAGCCCCTGCAACTCAGTATAGAAGGGGTGGTTGATGGGGATGGATTCGGTGGTCAATACGAAGCAGAGGCCCCGCGCCAGAAACATCCCCGCCAGCGTGACGATGAAGGCCGGCACGTCGAGATAATGGATGATCGCGCCCATACACGCGCCGAAAACCGTGGCGAGCACCAGCGCGATGGCGAAGGCGGTGAGCGGATGGACGCCATGCTGCGTCACCAGCACGGCGATGAGCACGCCCGTGAAGGCGATGACCGAGCCGACCGAAAGATCGATGCCGCCGGAGATGATGACGAAGGTCATGCCGACGGCGGCAATGCCGAGAAAGGCATTGTCCGTCAGGAGATTGCCGATGACGCGGGTCGACAGCATGTTCGGAAACTGGATCACGCAGGCCGCATAGAGCAGCGCGCAGATCAGCAGCGTGGCGTAAAAGGGAAAAAGCCGGGTGTTCATGGCTGAACTTCCTTGGGTTCCGTCTTGGCTGGCTTCAGCTCGCGCTTCACGAAGCCGAAAAGGCCGGAAGCCGAGGCCGATTGCGCCAGCAGGATCATGATGATGACGGCCGCCTTGAGGATGAGATTATATTCCGGCGGGAAGCCCGAAATAAGGATGCCCGTGTTCATCGCCTGGATGATGATCGCGCCGAGGATCGACATCAGGATGCTGAACCGCCCGCCTAGAAGCGAGGTGCCGCCGATGACGACGGCGAGGATCGCGTCGAGCTCCAGCCACAGCCCGGCATTGTTTGCATCCGCGCCCCTGATGTCGGCGGCGATGATGATGCCGGCGAGCCCCGCGCAAAGCCCGCTGAACCCATAGACGAGCAGCAGGATCAGCCGGCTGTTAATGCCGGAATAGGTGCTGGCGCTGCGGTTGACGCCGATGGCCTCGATAAGCAGCCCCAGCGCGGTGCGCCGCACCAGCAGGATCGCCGCCAGCCCCAGCGCCGCCGCCAGCACGACAGGCATGGGGAAGCCAAGGAGGGAGCCGGTACCGAAGAAGATGAGCCCCGGATCGTTGAAGGTGACGATGGAGCCCTCGGTGATAAGCTGCGCGATGCCGCGCCCGGCCACCATCAGGATCAGCGTGGCGATGATCGGCTGCAGGTCGAGAAACGCGATGAGCAGCCCGTTCCACAGGCCGCAGGCGAGCCCGACCCCCAACGCCGTCAGCACGATGACGGGGAGAGGATAGCCCTCAACCGCCAGCGTCGCCGCCACCGCGCCCGACACCGCCATGACCGCGCCGACCGAGAGATCGACGCCCTTGGTGGCAATGACCGCCGTCATGCCGATGGCGAGGATAGCGACGGGCGCGCCCCGGTTCAGGACGTCGATGAGACTGCCGAAGAAGCGTCCGTCCTGGAAACGGATGTCGAAGAAGCCGGGAAAGGCGAGGTAGTTGAAGAAGAGGATGATGACCAGCGAGAGGAGCTGCGGCATGGCTTTGGTGAGGGAGGGGGGGATGAAACGGGTCATTGGGGGGCCCTTTCATGATGAGACGCCAGCGCCAAGACACCCCCCTCTGCCCTGCCGGGTATCTCCCCCTCAAGGGGGGAGATTACGCCTTCATGAACGATTGGCACCAATCGCAAACGTTGCAGGATGAGTGCGGTGAGCTGTGTCAGCCAATCTCCCCCCTTGAGGGGGAGATGCCCGGCAGGGCAGAGGGGGGTGAGCAACGGTTCCACTTTAAGCAACGCTCCCACTTCTAATGCCCCTTCCCACTATCCGCCGCGATCGTGCGCATGATCGTCCCGGCGTTGATGTCGCTTCCCGTCAGTTCCGCCATATGCGCCCGGTCGCGCAGGACGCGGACGCGGGTGGAATAGGCGACGATCTCTTCAATTTCGGAGGAGATCACCACCAGCGCCATGCCTTCGTCGCAAAGCCGGTTGATGAGCGCGATGATCTCCGCATGCGCGCCGACATCGATCCCGCGTGTCGGCTCGTCGAGGATGAGGAGGCGCGGATTGGTGGCGAGCCAGCGGGCGAGAATGACCTTCTGCTGGTTGCCGCCGGAGAGAAACTTGACCGGCTTTTCCATATCGGTGGTGCGGATATCGAGCGCCTTGATAAAGCGGTCGGCAAGCTCCTCCTGCTCGCGGCTGGAAAGGCGCTTCATCCAGCCGCGCCGCGCCTGCAATGCCAGCGCGATGTTCTCGCGCACCGAGAGGTCGCCGATGATACCGTCCGTCTTGCGGTCCTCGGGACAGAGGCCGAAGCCCGCCGCCACCGCATCGCGCGGGTTGCGGATGCGGATTTCCTGCCCGTCGATGGTGGCCTTGCCGCTGTCGGGCACGTCGATGCCGAAGAGCAGCCGCGCCGTTTCGGTGCGTCCCGAGCCGAGCAGCCCGGCGACCCCCACCACCTCGCCCGCCCCGATATCGAGGTCGAACGGCGCGATGCTGCGCGACAGGCCATACTGCCTGAACGAGATGCGCCGCTCGGAATTATCGGGCGCGGTGCGATGGCTGGCATGGGTCGCCTCGGCGAGCGTGCGGCCCAGCATCATGGAGACGAGATCGATCTTGCTTAAGTTCGCGGTCAGCGCCGTGCCGGCCAGCCGGCCGTTACGCAAGATCGTTACCCGGTCGCTGACGGCATAGACCTGATCGAGGAAATGGGTGATGAAGACGATACCCATCCCGCGCGCCTTCAACTGGCGCATGACGGCGAACAGCATCTCAACCTCTTGCGCGTCGAGGCTTGCGGTCGGCTCATCGAGGATCAGCACCTTGCCTGAGAGATCGACGGCGCGGGCGATGGCGACCAGTTGCTGCACCGCCACGGAATAGCGCGCGAGATCGGCGGATACATCGATATCCATGCCATATTGCGCCAGCAGTGCACGGGCGCGCTTTTCCATCTCGTGCCTGGCGACAAAGCCGAAACGCTTCGGCTGGCGCCCGACGAACAGGTTTTCCGCCACAGAGAGATTGGGCAGGAGATTGACCTCCTGATAGACGGTGCCGATCCCCAGATGCTGCGCCTGCAGCGTATCGCGGATCGTGACCTCGCGCCCCTCGAAGCGGATCACGCCAGCATCGGGCTTGTGCACGCCGGTCAGCACCTTGATCAGCGTCGATTTGCCCGCGCCGTTCTCGCCCAGCAGCGCATGGATTTCCCCGGCGCGGATATCGAAATCCACGCCATCCAGCGCCTTGAAGCCGAGAAAGGATTTATGGATTTTCTCGACGCCTAGCAGCACATCGTGCTGGCTCAAATCCCGCGCAGCTTCTCGCGCAGGCGCATTCTCCGTCATGCCGCCGCTCCCTTAGATCACACGCGCCCTCCCTCCCCCTTGCGGGGAGGGTGGTCCGAAGGGTCGGGTGGGGGTGGTGACGGTTGTACCCGACAGGTGATCACAGCGCGCTGCCTTTACCACCCCCATCCGTCTGCTCCGCAGACACCTTCCCCGCAAGGGGGAAGGAGGGTGCGGGTCAGTACCCCAGCCCCTTCTTCTCCTCATAGACCTTCATCGGGTCGTCGGCCTGCGTGTAGAGCTTCGATTCGGTCTGGATCCACTTCGGCGGGGCCTTGCCGCTGTCCTTGAATTCCTTGAGCGCATCGAAGGCCGGGCCGGCCATGTTCGGCGTCAGTTCGACGGTCGCGTTGGCTTCGCCATCGGCCATCGCCTTGAAGATATCGGGAACGGCGTCGATGGAGACGACGAGGATATCTTTGCCGGGCTTGAGGCCCGCTTCCTTGATGGCCTGGATCGCGCCGACGGCCATGTCGTCATTATGGGCGTAGAGCGCGCAGATATTCTTGCCGCCATTCTCCGCCTTGAGGAAGCCTTCCATCACTTCCTTGCCCTTGGAGCGGGTGAAGTCGCCGGTCTGGCTGCGCACGATCTTGAGATTGTCATGGCCGGCAAGTGCCTGCTCGAAGCCCTTCTTGCGGTTGATCGCCGGGCTGGAGCCCACCGTGCCCTGCAGTTCGACGATGTTGCAGGGCTTGTCGCCCACCGTCTTCACCAGCCAGTCGCCCGCGACCTTGCCCTCATGCACCGTGTCCGAGGTCACGGCGGTCAGGTAAAGATCCGGATTCGAGGTCTCGATGGTGCGGTCGAGCAGGATGACTGGAATTTCGGCATCCTTGGCTTCTTCCAGCACCGCATCCCAGCCCGTCGCCACAACAGGCGCGATGAAGATGCCGTCCACGCCCTGCGCGATGAAGCTTCTGATAGCCTTGATCTGGTTTTCCTGCTTCTGCTGCGCGTCGGCGAACTTCAGATCGATACCGCGCTTTTCCGCTTCCTGCTTGGTGACGGACGTTTCTGCCGCGCGCCAGCCGGATTCAGAACCGATCTGCGAAAAGCCGACCGTCATCTCGGCGGCGTGTGCCGCTCCGGCAAAAGCAACCGTAGCCACCGTCGCCAACATCATGCGTTTGAAATACGACATAAGATCCTCCCTTGTCGTCGTTTGCCCCATGAATCCCTCCGAAAAGTCTGCGACTCCAAGGGATCATGTTTCCAACGTCCGGCCCCAGCGCCCCATCCTGAAAAGCAGGATGCCTCCGTAACGCTGTCCTCCCGAACTAAGAAAGTTATTATCATATAGTAATATGAAAAGAGAAGCCGCTATTT
Source organism: Brucella sp. IR073 (assembly GCF_049065735.1). Classification (NCBI taxonomy): domain Bacteria; kingdom Pseudomonadati; phylum Pseudomonadota; class Alphaproteobacteria; order Hyphomicrobiales; family Brucellaceae; genus Brucella; species Brucella sp. IR073. The sequence continues at coordinate 14,417 of NZ_JBAKHD010000011.1, read as the reverse complement.
GCGATTTTCCCTATGTGATTTGCGGGCATCGCAGAGTAGTGGGAAAGTGTGGGACAGGACCTTGGGAGGAGACTTGAGATGAACAGGACGGAGTTCGGGCATCTGGCGGGCGGGCAGGCGGTTCACGCGGTCGATATCGGCAATGCGGATTTGCAGGCGCGCATCCTCACCTATGGCGCGACGCTGGCGGACCTTCGGCTCACAACCGCGAACGGCCCGCATTCGGTCATCCTCGGCTTTGACACGCTGGAGGATTATCTGGCGCAGACCGCCTATGTCGGCGCCATCGCCGGGCGCTGCGCCAACCGCATCGCCGGGGGCCGCTTCACGCTCGACGGTGTGGACCACCAATTAAGCCTCAATGAAAATGGCCGTACCCATCTCCATGGGGGCGTCGAAGGCTTTTCCAGCCGGCTATGGGACATCGAGGAGATCACCCCGTCCTCGGTCACGCTGACGCTCGTCTCGCCCCATGACGATCAGGGCTATCCGGGTGAGGTGCATGTGACATGCCGCTATGCCATCGAAGGCCGCACGCTGACGCTGGAACTTTCCGCCGAAACCGACCGCCCGACGCTCGTCAACCTCGCGGGCCACGCCTATTTCAACCTCGACGGCTCGGACACGATTCTCGACCACCGCCTCACCATCATGGGCAATGCTTATACGCCTGTTGACGGCGACCTGATTCCGACAGGCGAAATCGCGCCTGTTGCCGGCACGATCTACGATTTCACCACGCCCCGCCCGATCCGTTCCGGCGACCCCGATCATCCCCATGCCGGCTATGACCATAATTTCGTTCTCGCCATGCAGCCCGCCGTGACGCCGCGTCCTGCCGCGCGCCTCGAAGGCGTGGCGAGCGGCATCGAAATGGAAATCTGGACCACCGAGCCCGGCCTGCAATTCTACGACGGCAATTTCCTGCCGCTGCCGCAAGCCTTGCGCGGCGGACGCGAAGGCCGCCGCCATGGCGGCCTCTGCCTGGAACCCCAACGCTTCCCCGACGCCATTCACCACAAGCATTTCCCCGGCGCGGTGCTGAGGCCGGGGGAGATCTACCGGCAGGTGACGCAATATGTATTTGGGGAGGGGTGAGGCGCTATTCCGCCACCCTCGACCCCAGATCCCTGTCTTCCGCCTCGCCTTCGATGAGATGCGTCAATTCATCGATCAGGCACACCCGCTTCCCACGGAACTGGTAATAGGCAATCACTTTGAAGCGGGAGCGCTGGCCGCTGGTTTTGACCGCATCGACGAGATGAACCGTCGCCGCGGAACGGCCATCAGTCACGATATGCTGGAAAGTGATGTCCACCGAAGCAAGATGCGTCCGCAGCGCCTCGATATGGCTGATGAAGCCCGCATAATCGATTTCCTTGCCATCAACGCGCTGGATGTAATCCGGCGTCAGCAATTCGGCGAACTGCTCGGCCGTCGCCGCCGGATCAGCAAGCGCTGCAAACAGGCGGTGCAGGAGATCGTGGACTTCGCTTTCGGTCATTGCAGGCTGGGCCATGGCTTGCCTCCGTCGTTCCTAACCGTGCCGGTACCACTCTACCTGTCCCGCCTGTTTTTGCCAATGAAACGCGGACAATGCGTTCCTTACCCCCGCTTCAGCCGCGCATAAGCCACCGCAATTCTTGCCGCAAGATCGGCATTGTTGAGCACCAGCGCGATATTGGCCTTAAGGCTCGCGCCGTTTGACAGCTCGTTGATGCGGGCGAGGAGGAAAGGGGTCAACTCCTTGCGCCCGATGCCGCGCGTTGCCGCCTCCGCCACCGCCTCGGCAATCGTGCCGTCGATGAAGGCGGGGTCGAGCGCGTCGGCTTCGGGAATCGGGTTGGCGACGAGAATGCCCGTACCGGACCGAAGTTCCGCATGGAGCGCCATGGCTTTGGCGATCTCTTCCGGCGTGTCGAGCCGATGGTCGGCCTTGCAGCCGCTGGAGCGGGTGTAGAACGCCGGGAAATCGTCGCTGCCATAGGCGATGACGGGAACGCGCTGCGTCTCCAGGAACTCCAGCGTCTTCGGAATGTCGAGGATCGACTTCACCCCGGCGCAGACCACTGTCGTGGCCGTCTGGCCGAGTTCCGTCAAATCGGCGGAAATGTCGAAGGTCGCTTCCGCGCCGCGATGCACGCCGCCGACGCCGCCCGTGGCGAAAATATCGATGCCGGCGAGCGCCGCGATCCGCATGGTCGCCGAAACCGTGGTGCCGGCAGAGCGGCCCTGCACCATGGCGACGGCGAGGTCGCGGCTGGATGCCTTGACCGCATCCTTCGCCTGCGCCAGCGCCTCGATTTCATTGTCCGCAAGGCCGACGCGCAGCTTGCCCGCCACCACGGCGGTCGTCGCGGGCACCGCGCCATGGCTGCGCACCACCGCCTCGACCTTCCGCGCCATCTCCAGATTGGCGGGGTAAGGCATTCCGTGGGTGATGATGGTCGATTCGAGCGCCACGACCGGCGCCCCGTCGGCGATCGCGGCCCGGATCTCCTCGGTGGGGTGAAGAAGCGATGCGTTCATGGATAATGCCTTTCTCAAACGGGAATTCGATGTGTATGGGCCGCAAGGAAGCGAGGCGACAGGAGCGGATGTACGCTCGCCTCGCTCTCGGCGGTGAGCGTGGCGAGCAGGGAACCGGTGCGCGCCCCTTCCATGAGGCTTGCGCCGGAAAGCAGGCGCGAAAGCGTACCGGCAATCATCGCATCGCCCGCGCCGGTGACGTCGACCGGCTGGGCGGGAACGGCCTCGACCCGCGCCGCGCCGTCCGCGTCTGAAACGAGCAGTCCCGCAGCGCCCATGGTCAGCACCACGCCGCCTGCGCCTCTTGCGCGCAGCGCGTCAGCGGCGGCTTCCGGAGCGAGACGGGGATCGCTTTCGCGCAAGCCCAGCATGGCGCGGGCTTCGTCGAGATTGAGGAAGAGGATATCCACGCCGGTCAGATCCTCCGGCAGCCGCCGCGCCTTGGGCGAGGAAACGGCGTCGACGGCCAGATGAAACCGCGCCGACGCCTTGCGCTCGATCAGCGCCTTCAGCGTTTCCGCAGGCAGATTGCAGTCGGCGAAAACATAGGCCGCCGAGGCCAGATGCGGCCAGACACGATCGAGATGGGCGGGCGAGAACAGGTCGAAAATGCCCATGTCGGCGATGCCAAGCGCCAACTCGTTCTCCGGCCCCAATATGGCGGCATATTCGGCGGTCGGCGCTTCGCCCGTCACGATCACCTGGCTCACATCGACGCCAAGGGCGCGCAAGGAGCGGACGAGGGCGCGGCCCGTATCGTCATCCCCGACGATGGAAACGAAGCTGGTGGCGATATCGAGCCGGGCAAGATTCTCCGCGACGTTTCGCGCCACCCCGCCGAAGCTGCGATGGCCGGTGACGGGATTGGATGTGCCCGGTATCAGCGGCGCGCGGGCGTGATATTTGCGGTCGAACACCGCGCCGCCGATGACGGCGATGCGCTTTTGCGCCGGCAGCACATAGCCGCGCCCGAGAATATAGCCCTTCTGCATCAGCTGCACGACATGCGCCGCCACCGTGGAGCGCGCAAGGCCGAGGCTGTCGGCGATTTCCTGCTGCCCGGCAAAGGGATTGGCCGTTATCATCTCCAGAACCGCGCGCTCCTGCGCGCCGAGGTCGTCCATGTCTGTCTCTCCGGGAGCGGTCCTCACGCCTTTATCAACATCTGACTATCGTAACAACAACTGTTTTTGATGGGTGCCATGGAAAACCCAAAATCGGCAACGTATATATGCCGCATTCGCTGGCAAGGCCGGCATTATCCCGGACAAAATCGATGGCCGAAAAAGAAGAAGGCAAGGCGAATGCTGGTGCAGCCGACCAGGCGCCGGGCGCCGCATGCCGCGCCGCCGCCTGCGAGAAGAACCGCCCGCTCATCAAGCTGCCGCTGCGCCACCGCCTTTCCAGCAAGGTGCTGCTGTTGACGGTTCTATCCGTCCTGGTGGCGGAGGTGCTGATCTTCGTGCCCTCCATCGCCAGCATGCGGATGCGCTGGTTGACGGCGCGGCTCGATACGGTGGCCGCCGTCAGCCTCGTGCTGGCGGATGGCCAGACGCCGCCCGTGCCGCGCGCGGTGCAGGACAGCGTGCTTCTGGCCACCGGCACCAAGGCCATCGCGCTGCGTGAGCAGAATGCTTCGCGGCTGCTCGCCATGTCCGAGGTGCCGAAGACCATCGACCAGCATATCGACCTTGCCCATACCAGTGAGGCGGCGGCGATATGGGATGCGTTCGATACGCTCTTCGCCGGCGGCAACCGCACCCTGCGCGTCTATGGACCGGTCGGCCATAGCGGCAAGATCATAGAGCTCGTCACCTCAGACGCGCCGCTGCGCACGGCGATGCTCGACTATGCCCGCAATGTCGCGCTGCTGTCGCTGATCATCTCGCTGATCGCGGCAAGCCTCGTCTATCTCGCCATCAACGAGATGCTGCTGCGCCCGGTGCGGCGCATGCATCGCAACATGATCTATTTCGCACAAGGACCCGATGATCCGACGCGCATCATCATCCCCGACCCCCGCAAGGACGAGCTTGGCGTCGCGCAAAGCCAGCTGGCGGCGATACAGACCGATCTGCAGCGCACCTTCTCCGAGCAGAAGCACCTGGCCGATCTCGGCCTCGCCGTCTCCAAGATCAATCACGACATGCGCAACATCCTCGCCTCGGCGCAATTGATGTCCGACCATCTGTCGGATGCCCGCGATCCGGTGGTGCAGCGCATGGCGCCGAAGCTGATTCGCACGCTCAACCGCGCGATCGGCTATGCCGAAAGCGTCATTGCCTATGGCCGGGCGCAGGAAGCCCCTCCGAAGCAGCGCCGCGTGCGGCTTCACACCATCGTCACCGATGTCGAGGAAACGCTGTCGATCGATCCGCAAAGCAGCGTCGAGTTCCGCAATCTCGTGCCCGAGGATTTCGAGCTGGACGCCGATGCGGAGCAGTTTTTCCGCATCCTCACCAATCTCTGCCGCAATGCGGTGCAGGCCATGGCCGCCGACCGGCCCGGCGACGGGAGCGTGGTGAAGCGGCTGACGATCACCGCGGGCCGCGTCGGCTCGGTGGCGATCGTCGGCGTCGAGGATACCGGCCCCGGCCTGCCGCAAAAGGCGCGCGACAACCTCTTCACCGCCTTCCGCGGCTCGACCCGCAGCGGCGGCACAGGGCTCGGCCTCGCTATCGCCCATGAGCTGGTGCGTGCCCATGGCGGCACCATCGAGCTGCGCGAGGACCGCGCCTGCGGCACCCATTTCGAAATCCGCATTCCCGACATGCCGGTTTCGCTGGCGAACTGGCGCAAGCGCAAAGAGGCGGCGGAAGCCGCCGAGGCAGGCCGCAGCGCGTGAAGCGGCCATCGCCTTTTCGCGGCGCAAAAAGAAATCGGCGATTGATTACAGTTTTTTGTCAGAAGCGGCTTGCATTTAAAAGCCGAACCCATTAGGTACCGCGCTGCGCCGATTGATGCGGCGCCAACAAATGGTCAAGCGCCCGTAGCTCAGCTGGATAGAGCACCAGACTACGAATCTGGGGGTCAGAGGTTCGAATCCTTTCGGGCGCGCCATCATTTCCCGGTGCATTCTGGAATAGTAGATCCGTTTAATCGGAAACGCGGGGCGCCTCGCGATTCCATTAAAACATGAACCGCCCTATCGCCGGGCAGGTCCCTGCTATCGCTCTCGCCCTGCCACTCCCTCGAGTCTGTCAGGGATAATCGGGGCGGTTTTCCCTAGCCGTCATTCTCGGGCTTGTCCCGAGAATCTGCGACGGTACGGTTTTCAGGACGGTCATCGCTATTCTTCGCTCTTATGGCAGATATCAGGGACAAGCCCGAGGATGACGGCAGAGGCTTGTTCCGCCTCGCGATTCATCCTGTGGCTGACGGACTCTAGCGGGCCGCACCGCCGCAACTCAGGCATCCTCCACATTCCCTCTTTGTATCAAAAATAACCAACTGAAACATCTAAGCAACAGAAGGTAATTATCAGACAATACTGCTATATTGATTAAAATATTAAGTTTGTGTAAGGATCTATCTAAGTATACATTTACAAGTAAGGCTTTGTCTGGATTCGTATTGACCGGTATTGCTCTGATGCTGGCAATTTATTGGACTGAATTGGAAGTATTGCGAGGGGATGATGCCGCATATCGTAGATGCGCCGCGAACAGCTATTGCCGGGGACCGTGGAAAAGCCATCCCCCTTCCGCGCGCGCGCTCCGCACCTTTCAAAAAGCAAGGCAGCCTCTCCCGCTTCCTCCGCGCCGCGCTGGCGGGGACATCGGCGCTGGCGCTGGTGTTTGCGATACCCGGACCCGTCGAGGCAGCGCAGTGGACGGGTAATGTCAACTCGGATTGGATGGAGAAAGGCAACTGGAACCCATCAACAAATCTTCCGTCCGGGACCGATGATGTCTACATCAATAACGTCACGCCTAAGCTTCAGCCTGTGTTAGGCGTTGCATCCGCTGCGAGCGGACAGGCGAACAATTTGACCATAGGCCAAAACTCCGTTGGCACCTTGACGGTGCAAAACGGCAGTACCCTGACGGTAAGTGCCTCGATTTTTATAAGTCGAAGCAACGCGGGGAGCGCAGGGTCTGTACTCACAATCGACAACGCTACGGTAAAGAACGCCGGACAATTTGAAGTTGGTGTCGGAACCGGCATGAGCGGCGAGGTCATGGTAACAAATGGTGGCAAGCTCGAGACGGGGACGGCCGGAGGCAATATCTACGCTTTCATTGGTAATCTTAATGACTCAAAGGGCAAAGTGACTGTTACCGGAGCAAACTCGCAATGGACCAGTACCCCGATCATTTTTGTGGGCCGCAATGGAACCTCGCACGGTGAGCTTAACATTGAAAATAGCGGCACCGTTACCGCCAATGGGGGCGTGCAGCTGACGAACGAAAATGGTGCAACCGGCAAACTCAGCGTCACTGGAACTACCGCTGCTGGTCCTGGCATTCTGGAAACCACAACTCTAAAGCGTGGTCCGAGCAACGTTGCCAACGGTGTCCAAGTCAATTTCAACAATGGCATGATCAGGGCGCTCGCCGACAATGTCGCCCTTATCAGCGGGTTCAAGTCCGGCGAGATCACGACCGGGGCGGGCGGGATAACCATCGATACGAACGGAAAAAACGTCAGCATCGATTCGGAAATATCCGGAACCGGGGGGATAGTTAAGACCGGCGCGGGCACGCTGACGATGAAGACCGCGACCTCGGGAGATAATGGCATCGGCGTCAATGAGGGTACGCTCCTTTACGGCGCGAGCAGCTCATTTAACAGCACCTCGGGAAACGCAACTATCAATGTCGCACGAGGTTCAGGCCAGACGGCAACCCTAACGATCAAGGATGGTGCGACGGTAAAGACCGCCGGTGTCCTGCGCGTTGCCGGCACGGACGACACTTCCAACGGTACCGTCAATGTGGATGGAGCCACGCTGGAATTCACTGCCAACAACTACCCTATCCTCGTCGGGTGGTTTGGAACGGGCACTCTCAACATTTCCAACGGCGGGAAAGTTACGACCACCGGCACCAACGGCTATACGCTTATCGGGCGGGAAACCGGAAGCACCGGCAATTTGAACATCTCCGGCGGCGGAACGCTGACGACTGCGGGAAACGGCTTTCTCGGCGGCGAGGACACCTCGTCGGCCCAAGTCAGCACAGGCAATGCAACCATCTTGGGAGCCGGATCGGAGTGGTCTGTCGGCCGTACTCTCTATGTGGGTAATTTCGGAACCGGGAATCTCACGATCGGCGGCACCGGCACGGACGCAGGCGGCAAGGTGACCGCGGGTGTCGCCATCCTTGGCAGTAATAGCGGGTCGGATGGGACTGCCAAAATCGAAGGCGCCGGGTCGAGCTTTACGGCTGGCGCTTCCGGCACCGGCACCGGGACTACGAGCCTGATCGTGGGTCAGGTTGGTAAAGGCGAGATCGACGTTACCACCGGCGGCTTGCTGACCACCAACGGCGATACGAGTGTCGGCGGCAATACTGCGGGCCAAAATGGAACGGGTACCGTGACAATCACCGGCGCGACCTCGCAGTGGAGCAACACCGGGGAAGTCCGTGTGGGGCAGACCGGTACGGGCCATCTGAATATCGGCACCCAAACGGCTGCAGGCGGCACGGTTACCGCTAAAAAGGTAGTCGTCGGCAACACCCAATCGTCAAAAGGTACGCTCACGGTCCAGAATGGAGGCACGCTGGCCGTCGAATCGCTGGCGCGCGGCAGCAGCAATCAGACCAACGGCGTATCCGTCACCTTCGACGGCGGTACGTTGAAGGCGACCGGCGCGACGACGACGATCAGCGGCTTCACCGGTACTGAGTTGAACATCGGTACCGGCGGCATGACCATCGATTCCAATGGCAATGCGGTGGACGCGTCGGCCGTGCTCTCCGGCGCGGGCGCGCTCACCAAGACCGGCGCGGGCACCCTGACCCTTTCCGCCGCGAATACCTTCGCGGGCGGCCTCAATGTGCAAGGCGGCTCCGTGACGGCGGGGGTGAGTGGGGCGCTGGGCAAAGGCCCGCTTGCGATCACTAATCCCGGAACGGTCGAAGTGACGGCGAATACGGAGCAGAAGGTGGGCGGGCTGATCGGCAACGGCGGTCTCGCGATTGAGGCCGGATCGCCTGATGGCGGCAAGATGATCGTCGATTTCGCCAAGGATGCCGCCAACACGGTCGATACATATAGCGGCAAGATCACCACCACGGGCACCCCCGGCACCATCGCCGGCGCCGGCATCTTCGAGAAGCAGGGTGACGGCACCTTGCTGCTCTCAGGCGACAATAGCGGCTTCAAGGGCACGATGCATGTCATCAACGGTGTCCTGCAGGCAGGCTCCGCCACGGCTTTCGGCAGCATCCTCGAGGTCGATACCGGCGAGGCCGATCTGAACGGCTATTCCATGACCCTGTCACAGCTTTACGGAAGCGGCGGCATCGTCAATGTGAACACCGGTGCCGGCGGCAGCAAGCCGACCCTGACGGTCAATTACACCGACACCGCAACTGACGACCTCTATCAGGGCAATATCGAAGGTGACGGCAGCCTGCGGAAGCAAGGCGCAGGCACCCTGGTGCTTTCGGGCAACAACACGTTCACAGGCGGTCTGCACATCGAGGCCGGTCAGGTGACGGCCGGCTCCAGCACCGCCTTCGGCGCGGGTGTGCTGACCGTCGATAGCGGTACGGCGGACCTGAACGGCCAGAGCGTCACGGTGGCGGGCCTTTCCGGCACCGGCGGCGCGGTCGATCTCGGCACCGACCCGACGGCTACGCCGCCGCCAAGTGCGCAGCTAACCCTCAATGTCGCTTCGGGCGAAAGCTACACCTATTCCGGCAACGTGACCGGCGGTACCGCGACCACGAAAGGCTATATCGTCAAGAAGGGCGCGGGCAGCCAGACGCTCTCCGGCACCAACAGTTTCATCGGCGGCGTGACGGTCGATGAAGGCACGCTCTTCGCCGGCTCCACCTCGGCTTTCGGAGACCCAACGAACGCGCTCACCCTCGATGGCGGCACGGTCGATTTGAACGGCCACGACATCAAATTGGGCTCGCTTCAGAACGACTCTGGCGCTGCGGGCGGCGCGCTGAACCTGGGCACCAACAAGCTGACCTTGACGCAATTGACCGATACCAGCTTCGACGGCAAGATCGCCGGGTCGGGCACATTCGACAAGGAAGGCGGGGGCACGCTGACCTTGACCGGCGACAGCTCGGCCTTTACCGGCATCACCGACATCGGCGACGGCAAGCTGCAGGTCGACGGCACACTGGGCGGGACGGTGAATGTCAACGGCACTTCAACGCTGCAGGGCATGGGCAGGATCGACGGCAGCGTGAATGTCAACGACCAGGGCACGCTTTCGTCCCGGCTCGACCCCAGCTTCCTCGCCCACAAGCTGACCATCACCAAGGACCTGACCGTCGCCAATACCGGCACGCTGCTCTACACCTATGCCGCCAATCCGGCCAACGACACCGACGCGCTGGGCATCGATGTCGGGGGCAATATCAGCCTCGGCACGAGCACCATTAAAGTCACCACCGACCTGGGGGCCGTCATCGACACCTGGGGCGTCTACCGGCTCATCGAGTACGATGCCAGCATCGCTGGTCAGGACGTGAAGAACGTCAATTTCGACTTCAGCACTCTGCCGGATCCCAGCTTTTATGTGGGGCAGTCAGGGGCAGCCGCCGGTGAGGTCAACTTCATCTACACGCGCGGCATGCAGCTCGACTATTGGGATCCCGATTCGTCGACCCAAGGCATCCAGGGAGGTGCGGGTCTGTGGACGGCGGATCCGGGCACATCTTTGACCAACTGGACCGATCCCACCGGCACGACCAACGCCAGATACCAGGACAGCACCGCAGCCATCTTCCAGGAGCAGGGCGGCGTCGTCACGGTCGATACCAGCAGCGATGCTGCCCATCCGATCAAGGTCGCGGGCATGCAGTTCACCACTGACGGCTATATTATCGGCGCCGCGAAAGACCAGGGCACGCTGACGCTCATAGCGGACACCCAGGGCCAAACCAGAATCGCGGTCGGCGAGAACAATGGCGGGCAGGTCTATACCGCGACCATCAATTCGAAACTCGCAGGCAACACAACGCTTCTAAAGGACAATCTCGGCACGCTGGTGCTCGCGGGCACCAATACCTATACCGGCGGCACGCTCATCGACGACGGTGTGCTGGAGATTTCCTCCGACCAGAATCTGGGCGCCGATGCCGCAGGCAACCTCAACACGCGCATCACGCTGGATGGCCAGCCGAACGAGGTCGCGACGCTGCGCAACACTGGCGCCATCGTCACCATCCGCCCGGTCACCTTAAGCGACAAGGGCGGCACCTTCGACACCCGCGCCGCCCTGACGCTCAATGGCAAGATCGAGGGCGCGGGCGCCTTGACCAAGACTGGTACAGGCACGCTCACGCTGAAAAACCCCGGTAACAGCTATTCCGGCGGCACATTCATCAATGAGGGCACCGTCTCGATCTCCAACAATGGCGATCTCGGCAATGCCGGCGGCGGCATCACCTTCAATGGCGGCACGCTCGAGAACACGGCTGAGATCGTGACCGGCCGCAATGTGACCGTCGGGGCAGGCGGGGGCACCCTTCAGACCGACGCCAATCTGACGCTTACGGGTCTCATCAGCGGCTCCAGCACTCCTGCCGGCCCCCTCAAGAAGACCGGTGGGGGCAAGCTGACCCTGACGGCGGACAGCACTTATGCGGGCACGTTCACCATCCAAGCTGGCGAACTCGACTTCGGCAATGGCGGTGCGGGCGGCAGTATCAAGGGTGACATCGTCGACGATGGCGTGCTTAACTTCAACCGCTCCGATAAATTCGCCTATGGCGGCAAGATCAGCGGCTCCGGCACGGTGAACCAGATCGGCGCGGGCGAAACCACGCTCACCGGTGAGAACAGCTATACGGGCACCACCTCCGTCTCCAAGGGCACGCTCATCGTCAATGGCAACCAGACGGCGGCCAAAGGCGATACCAACGTGACGAATGGCGCCACGCTGCGCGGCGGCGGCATCATCGGCGGCAATGTCAATATCGGCCCGAACAGCAATTTGACGGCTGAGGATGAAAGCGGCACGGGCATCAGCGCGCTCACCATCAACGGCAATCTCTCGCTCGATCCGGCTTCCAACCTCAATTACAACTACGGCCTCGATCCCAATGCCAACCAGGATGCCCTCATGATCAAGGTCAAGGGCAATCTCAACCTGAACGGCACGCTCAATGTCACCAACACCTCGGGCACGCCCTTCGATGTCGGCGGCATCTATGGCCTCCTTAGCTACGGCGGCAACCTCACGGGCAACGGCCTGACGAAGGGCACCCTGCCGGGCAACGCCTCGGACTATGAAATCCTGATCGCGAACGGTCGTGTCAGTCTTTACTATAATGCCGGCCAGGTCGGCGAGTTCTGGAGCGTCGGCGGCAAGACCACCACCAACGCGCCCGCTGGTGGCACCGGCCTGTGGCAGGGTCCGGGCGGCACGGAAAACTGGACCAACCTTAAGGGCCAGATCACCGACGACTATGTCCAGGGGGGCAAGCCGATCTTCATGGGCACGGCCGGCACCGTCACCGTGGATTCGCGGACCTTCGGCGCCATACAAGTCATCGGCATGCAGTTCGTCACCCCGAACTATATCGTCAAGGGCGCCACCGCCAATGACGCCATCACGCTCCTGCCGGGTCGCACGCCCATCACCGTCGGCGACTATAGCGGCGACGCCGTCTATGACAGCGTGAACACGCTCGCCACGCTCGAAGTAACGCTTGCCGGCGCGGGCCAGCTCGCCAAGGCCGGCAATGGCACCTTGATCCTAAAAGGCAACAATACCTATACCGGCGGCACCAATATCGAGAGCGGCACGCTGCAAATTTCCAGCGACGCCAATCTCGGCGCCAAGGATACCGCGCTCGAGCTTTCCGGCGGCACGCTCCAGAACACCGCCGAAATCACCACATCCAACCGCAAGGTGACCCTGGGCAATGGCGGCGGCACCTTCCAGACCGACCAGAAACTGACCCTCACCGGCCCGATCGACGGCGCGGCCTCGCTTACCAAGACCGGCGCAGCCGAGCTGATCCTATCCGGCGCATCGACCTATAGCGGCGCGACCAATCTCAACCAGGGCACGCTGGCCGCGGGCGCCGCGAATGCCTTCTCCGCCAATTCGGCCTTCAATGTCGGGCAGGGGACGACGCTGGCGCTCCGGGGCTTTTCGCAGGAGGTCGGCTCGCTCGCCAATAGCGGCACGGTGGATATGGCCGGAGCCGAGCCGGGCGCGGTCCTTACCGTCAAGGGCAATTACACCGGGCAGGATGGAAGCGGAATCACGCTTTCGACAAAGCTCGAAGGCGACAATTCCAAAACCGACCGTCTGGTCGTCGGCGGTTCCACCTCCGGCAACACGACGCTCACGGTCAAGAATGCCGGCGGCGGCGGCGCCCAGACCGACCATGGCATCCTGCTGGTCGACGTCGAGGGCGCTTCCAACGGCAACTTCACGCTCAACGGTGATTACACCTTCGAAGGCGAGCAGGCGATCGTCGCCGGCGCCTATGCCTATCGCCTTTATAAAGGCGGTCCGGACTGGTTCCTGCGCTCAAAGCTGCTGGAGAGCGACGAGCCGCAATTCCAGGCCGGCGTCCCCGTCTACGAAGCCTATGCCGGCGTGCTGCAGGCCTTCAACTATATCGACTCGCTGCAGAACCGCCTCGGCAACCGCAACTGGACCATCGAGGCACAAGGCGCCGATGGTCTCTCCGAGGAGGTCGCCCCGGAAATGGGCGGCGCCAAGCAGAATATCGGCGTCTGGGCCAGCATCGACGCTTCCGACCACCGCTACCGGCCCGAGACCTCGACCAGCCGCACCGCTTATGACGTCGCCGTCTGGCGGGCGGAAACCGGCATCGACGGCCAACTCTACGAGAACGCCATGGGCCGGCTCATCGGCGGCGCCAGCATGTTCTACGGCACCTATAATGCCGATACCTCCTCGCCGCATGGCGACGGCAAGATCGACGGCACCGGCTACGGTATCGGCGGCACGCTCACCTGGTACGGCAATAACGGCATCTATGTCGATGCCCAGGCACGCACCACCTGGTATGACAGCGACCTGAAATCCGATCTCGATGCACGGGGCACGCCCTCCAGCAATGACGGCAATGGCTACGGCCTTTCCATCGAAGCCGGAAAGCGCATCCCGATCCAGCCGGACTGGTTCATCACGCCGCAGGCGCAGCTCGCCTGGTCGCGCGTCAAGTTCGACGGCTTCTCCGACGGCTTCGACGCCGTGGTGACGCAGAAGGACGGCGACAGCCTGCTTGCCCGCATGGGCCTGTCGGTCGACCACGAGCGCCAATGGCAGGACGCCTCCGGCCAGACCCGCCGTCTCCACGGCTACGGCCTTGCCAATATTTACTACGACTTCGACAGCCGCTACACCGTCGACGTCGCCTCCACCCCCTTCGTCACCAAGACCGAACCCCTCTGGGCCGGCCTTGGGCTGGGCGGCAGCTACAACTGGGCCAACGACCGCTACTCGCTCTACGGCGAGGCGCTGGCCAGAACCACCGTTGAGGACTTCGCGGACAACTATGTCATCACGGGGAATATCGGGCTGAGGGTCAGGTGGTAAGGAGGGGGGTAGCGTAATTTGAGTTCTAGGCCGTAGTGACAATTTAACTATTTGATCCAGAGCATAATACTGGCGAGCTTGATGAAGCCGAGGAAGTTGGCGGCGAGTTTGTCGTAACGAGTGGCAATGCGCCGCCACTGCTTGAGTTTGGCGAAGAAGCCTTCGATACCCC
>NZ_JBAKHD010000010.1:0-94828 GCF_049065735.1 Brucella sp. IR073 | reverse complement strand
CCCGGCGCGATGGTCTGCGGCCCCGGCGTCACCGCGATGCCGCGGTCGGCGAGCAGCGTGTCCTCCACCGTGACATTGCTGAGCGTCACGGCACCGGTGTTCTTCACCACGAAGGAATAGCTGATCGTCTCGCCCAGATCGATGCGGTTATCCCCGTCGAGGTCGTTGAGCGTGCCGGTCTTGTCGATGGTCAGTCCGGGCGTGATCTCGGCAATGACCTCATAGGAATCGGGCTCGCTTTCGACGGGCGTGTTGTCAGGCGTGACGCCCTTGGCGACCGCCGTGTTGAGCACCTTGCCGGCGTCGATGTCGGCCTGGTCTGGCGTGTAGGTGCCGTGGAACACGAAGGTTCCGCGCGGTCCCAGCACTTGCGGGCCTTCCACGACCGCCACTAGCGGATCGTCGATCGTGACGTTCGAGAGCGTGACCTTGCCCGTATTGGTGACGGTGAAGGTGTAGGAGATCGTCTCGCCGAGATCGAGGAGCTGGTTGCCGTTGCTGTCGTTGAGCGTGCCCTGCTTCTCGAGAACGAGCCCCGGCGCCTGGTCGGGCGGCACCGTGTAGGAATCGGGCTCGCTCCGCACCGTATCGCCTGACGGAACCGTGCCGATGGCATGGGCGGTGTTCTTGACATTGCCTGCGTCGATATCCGCCTGGACGGGCGTATACGAGCCATGGAAGGTGAACGTACCGCCGGGCAGAAGCGTCTGCGGGTCTTCGACCACCTTCACGAGTGGATCGTCCACGGTCACACCGGTTAGCGTGACATTGCCGGTGTTCTTGACGAGGAACGTATAGGTGATGTCCTCGCCCTCATCGATGAGGCCATCGCCGTCCTTGTCCTGGAGCGTGCCGGTCTTGTCGATGGTGATGCCGGGCGTGCGGTCAGGCGGCACCTGGCTGGTGTCTTCGGGGCTTTCGACGAGGTTCCCGTCG
This sequence comes from Brucella sp. IR073, assembly GCF_049065735.1. Lineage (NCBI taxonomy): Bacteria > Pseudomonadati > Pseudomonadota > Alphaproteobacteria > Hyphomicrobiales > Brucellaceae > Brucella > Brucella sp. IR073. The sequence goes on along the minus strand of NZ_JBAKHD010000010.1, from coordinate 93,892 downwards.
GGGTCAGAACCCGTGGCGGTGGCCGTGTTCTTGACCATGTTGCCGTCAATGTCGGCCTGCGTAGGCGTATAGACGGCGGTGAAGACCGCCTGTCCGCCGGGCGCGAGCGTCTGCGGACCCGGCGTTACGGAGATGCCGCGCGCGGCCAGCAGGTCGTCCTTTACGGTGACGCCGACCAGCGTGACATTGCCGGTGTTGCGCACGGTGAAGGTGTAGGTGATCGTCTCGTCCGGATCGATCTTGTTGTCGCCGTCCTTGTCGTTGAGCAGGCCGTCCTTGTCGATGGTCAGTGCGGCGCTCTGGTCGGGCGGCACCGTTTCCTCGTCGGGGTTGCTCTCGACCGGATCAGCTGACGGCGTCACGCCCTTGGCGGTGGCGGTGTTCCTGACTTCGCCGGCGTCGATTTCGGCCTGTACGGGCCTGTAATCCGTCGCCGTGAAGACGAAGCTCGCGCCGGGCGCCAGCGTTTGCGGGCCTTGCACGATAGTCACGCCCGCCGCCGTCAGCTTCGGATCGTCGACCATGACGTTGTTGAGCGTCACGGCGCCGATATTGGTGACGCGGAAGGAATAGCTGACCGTCTCGCCCGGATCGATCTTGTTGTCGCCGTCGAGATCGTTGAGCTTGCCGATCTTGTCGATGAGCAGCCCGGCATTTTGCGCGGGCGGAACGGTTTCCGTATCCGGATCGCTGCGGAAGGGGCTGCCCTGCGGCGTCGTGCCCGTGGCCGTGGCCGTGTTGACGACCTGGTTCGCGTCGATTTCCGCCTGCTCAGGCCGGTAGCTGCCGGAGAGGTGGAAGGTGAAGCTCTGGCCGGGCGCCAGCGTCTGCGGAGTCTCGACAACGCTCAAGCCCGCCGCCGCCAGCTTCGGATCGTCGACGGTGACATTATTCATCGTCACCGTACCGGTGTTCGTCACCGTGAAGGTGTAATCCACCGTCTCGCCGGGGCCGACCTTGCCGTCATTATCCGTGTCGTTGAGCGTGCCCACCTTGTCGATGGTGAGGCCGGGTGTCTGCTGCGGCGGCACGGTCTCGCTGTCGGGATCGCTTTCCACCGGCGTGCCCGATGGCGTCTTGCCGATGGCTTTCGCCGTGTTCACGACATTGCCCGCGTCGATGTCGGTCTGCGTGGGCGTGTAGGTGGCGGTGAAGGTCACCACGCCGCCGGGCGCCAGCGTCTGCGGGCCGGGATCGATGCTGATGCCGCGGTCGGCCAGCAGCGTGTCCTCGACGGTGACGTCGGTGAGCGTCACCGCGCCGGTGTTGCGCACGATGAAGCTGTAGCTGATCGTCTCGCCCAGATCGATCCTGTTGTCGCCGTCGAGATCGTTGAGCTTGCCGATCTTGTCTATGGAGAGGCCCGGCGTCTGGTCGGGCGGCACCCGCTCCGAATCCGGATCGCTGCGATAGGGCGTGCCCGATGGCGTGTTGCCTGTCGCCGTCGCAGTGTTGATCACGAGGTTGGCGTCGATTTCCGCCTGCTCCGGCTGATAGCTGCCGGAGAGATGGAAGGTGAAACTTTGGCCGGGCGCCAGCGTCTGCGGGGTCTCGACCACCGCCAAGCCCGCCGCCGTCAGCTTCGGATCGTCGACGGTGACATCAGACATCGTCACGGTGCCGGTATTGGTGACGGTGAAGGTGTAGTTCACCGTCTCACCGGGATCGATGACATTGTCGCCATCCGTGTCGTTGAGCGAGCCCACCTTGTCGATGATCAGGCGCGGCGTCTGGTCGGGCGGCACGGTTTCCGTGTCGGGCTCGCTGTCGATGGGCGTGCCTGATGGCGGGGTGCCCGTGGCATGGGCCGTGTTCACGACATTGCCGGTGTTGATGTCCTCCTGCGTCGGCGTGTAAGTGCCGTGGAAGGTGAACGTGCCCTTCGGCGCAAGCGTCACCGGATCTTCCTCGACCTCGACCAACGGGTCGTTGACCGTGACATCGGTCAGCGTGACCGTGCCGGTATTGGTAACGAGGAAGGTGTACGAGATCGTCTCGCCGAGATCGATAAGGCCGTCGCCGTCCTTGTCGTTGAGCGTGCCCTTCTTGTCGATGGTCAGGCCCGGCGTCCGGTCGGGCGGAATGGTGGCCGTGTCCTCGTTGCTGTCAACGGGATCGCCAACGGGCGGCGTGCCGGTGGCGGTCGCCACGTTCACGACATTGCCGGCATCGACATCGTCCTGCGTGGGCGTGTAGGTGGCCGTAAAGGTCGCCTTCCCGCCGGGCTCGAGCGTCTGCGGGCCCGGCGTGACCGTGATGCCGTTCTTCTGCAAGAGGTCGTCATTGACGGTGACGTCGGTCAGCGGCACGTCGCCCACATTCTCGACGACGAACGTATAGGTGATCGTCTCGCCGAGATCGATGAGGTTATTGCCGTTGAGGTCGTTGAGCTTGCCGGTCTTTTCGAGCTTCAGCTCGGGCGCCTGGTCGTTATTGATGATCGTGCAGATCGCATTCTGCCCGTTCACCAGCGTCAACTCGCTATTGGTGAGGATCGTCTCCGCGCCGCCATCGATGGCGCAGCTATAGGTGCTGGCGAGATAGCCCGGCTGGTTGTCCTCACCCAGGACGAAGGTACCCGAGGGAACCGAGGCGTTGGTGACCGCCGGCTCGCCCATCTTGCCCTGGATGACGGTCGTCAGCGGCGACTTGCCCGTCGCGCGCAGGGTGAAGTCGGTGGGGACAGCGGTGCCCTTCTGGTCGTTGATCACTTCCTTGCGCAGCGTGATCTTCGGCTGGCAGATATTGCCGGCATCGATCTGCGCCATGAAGCCGCCCACGCCGCCGGTATTCCGCGTGTGGACGATGATCTCGTTGAGGCCGGTCTTGAAGTTCCTGTTGAGCGTGCCGGACGCGCCCCTGCCGGTGGCATAGGCCGAGGTTGCGGAGATGCCCTGCGCAGCGCCGTTCACATAGACCTGAACGACGTTGTCGTCGGCGTAATAGTTCATCTTCAGGCTGAGCGATGCCGGATCGACAGCCGAATCCAGATTGAACACATAGCGGTAATAGGCGTCGTATGGTCCGTTGGGAGTGCCGTTGGCGCTGCGCGCAATCCAGCGCGCGTTGGCGTAAGGCGAGGTCGCCCATCCCGAGTTCGGGTTATCGACGATGGTTGCACCGGAGTAAGCGGAAACAGGGGGCAGCGTCCCGGTCGTGTTGGAGGCAACCTGCCAGTAGGTATCGAAGCCGCTCGGCTTGGTGCCGCCCGCGCCATTATAGGCGGTGTTGAAGAACGCGCCCGGCGTCGTACAGGAGATCGTCTCCGGGAATTGCGGCGTATAGGGCGGCGTCGGCGTTTCCACCGAGCATTCCGTGCAATCCGCCGGCACGTCGCCGCCGCTGACGAGGTTGCGGATCTGCGAGATGCCGAGCGGGATGGGCGCAGCCATCGTCAGGTCGATCTCGACCTCGACCGTTCCGCCCGCAGGCACTTCCGGCACGCGCAATTGCACCGTGGACGCACCCGCCACCGGAGCGGTGAATCCATCAGCGCCCGAGACGCGGGTCATGGTCGCGCCGTTCGGGATGTTTTCGATGAAATCGAAATCCTTGAAGCTGGCGCCGCTCTCATGGGTGAGCGTCACCCGGTAGGTGAGGACTTCACCCGCCTCGGCCACATTGTTGGCATTGATGCTTTCGTTGATGAGCTCTTTCTTGACCCTGACGACCGGCTGGCTGTCGGGAGGCATCACGACCGTGTCGGGCTCGCTCTCGATCGGGTCGCCCACGGGCGGCTTGCCGGTGGCCGTCGCAACGTTGGTGACCTGGCCTGCCTCGATGTCGTCCTGAACGGCCGTATAGGTGGCAGTGAAGGTCACCTCGGCACCGGGCTGCAGCGTCTGCGGCCCCGGCGTCACCGTCACGCCAGCGCGGGTGAGGAGATCGTCCTTCACCGTCACCTCGGTCAGCGGCACATTGCCGGTGTTCTTGACGAGGAAGCTGTAGGTGATGGTGTCACCGGCATCGACGAAGCCGTCGCCGTCGCGGTCGTTCTTGAACGCGCCGGTCTTATCGAGCGTCAGCGACGGGTTCTGGTCGTCATTGACGATGGTACAGATCGCGTTCTGCCCGTTTGCGAGCGTCAGCTCGTTATTCGTGAGAACCGTGGACGCACCGCCATCGACCGCGCAGCTATAGGCGCTCGCGACATAGCCGGGCTGGTTCACTTCGGCGAGCGTGTAGGTGCCCGCGGGAACGGGTGCATTGGTAATGGCGGTATCGCCCACCACGCCCTGTATGGCATTTGTGAGCGGCGATTTGCCCGTTGCGCTCAGGGTGAAGTTTGCCGGTGTGGCAGTGCCTTCCCCGTCATTGATCACCTCCTTGCGCAGCGTGATCTTCGGCTGGCAGATCGCGCCCGCGCTGATCTGGCCCATGAACGCCTGAGCGCCCGGACCCGACTTCACATGGACGATGATCTCGTTCGCCCCGGTCTTCCAATTGCGGTTCATCGAACCGGCGGCGACACCGTTGGCGGCGAAGCCTGCGTAGAAATACGGGTCCGACGCTCCGAAATTCGACCGGATGTTCTGCGCGACGCCATTTACCCAGACCTGGTAGACGGCATTGTCAGCATAATAGTTCATCTTGAGGTCGAGACTCTTCGGATCGACCGCGGAATCGAGATTGAAACGGAAGCGATAGAAGATGTCGTAATTGACGTTGTTGGGTACGTGCAGAGTGTTTGCGGCGTGCGAAATCCAGTTCGCATTGCCGAAAGGCGACTTGATGTAATTGGCCGGCGTGGTGGACGCGACCGTGGCGCGGCCCCAGGTGAGGCCGGCGGGCGGAGCGCCGGTCACAGCCGTACGCGTCAGCGCCACTTCCCAATAGTCGTCCGTGCCGCTCGCCTTCATGCCGCCCGCGCCATTATAGGCAGTGTTGAAATAGGCGCCTTCGGTCGAGCAGGAGATGGTGGGAGGCGAAACCGGCGTATAGGGAGGCACCGGCGTCGATACCGAGCATTCCGCGCAATCCGTCGGCACATCGCCGCCGCTGATCTGGTTGCGTATGTTGGACACGCCGAGCGGGATGGGCGCGGCGACCGTCAGATCGATCTCCACTTCCGCCGTGCCGCCGACAGGCACTTCCGGCACGCGCAATTGCACCGTGGACGCGCCCGCCACCGGGTCGGTGAAGCCATCGGCGCCCGAGACGCGGGTCATGGTCGCGCCGTTCGGGATGTTTTCGATGAAATCGAAATCCTTGAAGGCGATGCCGCTCTCATGGGTGATCGTCACCTTATAGGTGAGCACCTCGCCCGGCTCGGCGATATTGTTGGTGGTGACGCTCTCGCCAACCAGCTCCTTCTTGACGCGCACCTTAGCCTCGCCGGGCTTATTGGTATCGGTGGCGCTGTTGTTGGAGGGGTCGGAATCCATCAGCGCGGCGGGCGGCGTGACGGTGGCCGTATTGACGAGATCGCCGGTGAAATCCGCCGGCACGCTCATCGTCATCTGGTAGGTCAGCGATGCGCCCACGGGCAGGTCCGCCGTGGTCGACATGGCGCCTGTGCCGCTGGGCGCGCCGCAAACCGCCCCGCCGGTGGCGTTGCCGCAGGTCCAGCTGGCCGTGGTGATGCCCGCGGGAAGCGGGTCGCTGACGACGGCATCGGTGACGGCGCTCGGTCCGTTATTGGTGACTGTTATATTGTAGGTGACGTCAGTGCCCGGCCCATATTCCGCCGCGCCGTCATCCTTGGTGATGGCGAGGTCGGTCGCTGACGTGTTGGTGAAGCGGCAGAGAATATCCGCCTGCGGCCGCACATTCGCAGCCGGAACGGTAAGCGTCGGCGACGCGAAACTGCCGATGACGGTCGGATTGCCCGTCCCGCCCGCGTTCCGGTCGGTACAGACCACCGAGCCAAGGCTCCAGCCGGCAGGAACGGTCTCGCTCAGCACCATGGCGGTGCCGGGGTGCGCACTATAGGCGGGTGACGCAACGGCAGTGCCGGGAGCCGTGGTGGTCAGCGTGGTCGAGGGCACCGCCGCGCCGTTCGCCTGCACCACATTGCTCATGTTGAAACTGAAGCTGCCCGTGCCGTTCTGGCTCACCTTCTCCATGGTGAGGCAAGCAGGGCGGGTGTAGAGGTGGTGACCGATGTAATCGCTGAGCGATACATTGCTCGAGGTCAGGGTGATGGATTTGACCGTCCGCTCGGAATTACCCTGAAGAAATGCGCCCTGACGGTCCGGCCCGGTCCGGACATAGGTCAGCACACCGCCGCTATAGGCAAGCTCGCCGCTCGTGCGAACGAAGTCGGCTACCGTAGCGGTGCCGCCAGACCCGAGTGTGATCCGCGCGGAGGCCGGGGTGGTCTTGTACTGCTCCGCATAATAGTCATAGACCCAGAGCCGTATCCAGTTCGCCGGAACAGGCTGGGCGAACGTCCAGGTCAGCGTGTAATCTCCACCCTTCGTGGCCCAGGGTATGCCATCGGCATCCTGAAAACCATTGGGGGCGGATTTTGTCACCGTGCCCGTGACGCCCATCGGGGCAAAGGAGAAAGTCGCGCCTTGCACCACCTGTCGCGGAGAGCACGCGCCCGAAACCGGCGGGGGCGCGACCGTGTCCGTATCGCTGGCGGTGTTGTTGGTGGTATCAGTGTCGGTAACGCCCTCCGGTGGCGTCACCGTGGCGGTGTTGGTCAGCGCGCCGCTATAGCTCGCCGGTATGCCCATGCTGAACGCATAAGTGACGGAGCTGCCTGCCGGCAGATCCGCCGTGGTGTCGAGCGAACCATTACCACTCGCCGCGCCGCAGACCGCGCCGCCAGTGGCATTTCCGCAGGTCCACATGCCCGTAAAGCCCGCAGGCAAGGGATCGTTGACCTTCGCGCCGATGACATCTTCCGGCCCGTTATTGCTGACGACGATGGTGTAGCTTGCATCGAGACCCGGCGTATAGGTCGTAACGCCATCGTCCTTGGTGATGGACAGATCGGCCTTCGTCTCGGTCACCGTCAGCGTGGCGCTGCCGCCCGGCACCAGATTGCCGACGCTGGACGACATGTTGCTGGCGTCGTTGGTATAGCTGCCTGCCGCATCGGCCTTGACCGGGACGGTGATCGTGCAGGTGGCCCCTGACACGACGCTGATATTGGACGCGCGTATCGCGGTCGCGCCTTCCGCCAGCGCCCCGCCCGCGCCATCAGTGACCGAGAGGCTTCCGCAGGCGCCATTGGTCGTGAAAGCATCCGAGGCAACCGTCATGCCCGCAGGCAGATTGTCGGTGAAATCGAGCGGCGTCAGCGTGACCGATGTCGACTGGTTGGGATTGGTGATCGAAAAGGTGAGCTGGCTCGTCTGGCCCGCAACGATGGTGGCCGGGCTGAACTGCTTGGTCAGCGGCGCGGTCGGGAAGGAGATGCTCCAAGACATGCCGTCATTGGTGCCCGCCGCGCCGGGCGTACCGGCAGCAGGATTGGAATTGTGGTTCATCGTCAGCGACTTGACCAGGCCCGAAGCCGGGGTCAGGCGGAACGAGCCGCAAGCGCCATGGATCGTGTCTGTCGCACTCGCGCCGCAGCCATTGACGGTCGAAGTCTGGAGGACGTTGTTCAACGTCGATCCGGAGACATCCATGTAGGCATTCTTGACGATTGTCTGGAGGCCGACCGCCGCGCCTGATGTGGTGGTGCCGGTGACCACCATCCGCGAGGCATCGAGATTATAGGCATGAAAGATCGGTGCGATCAGCGGCTTGTTGAAGACGAGATTTGAAACGAAGCCGTTGCCGCCCACCACACAGCCATTCGCCATCAGCCCGGCGGCGGTGAAATCCGGTTCGAAATATGTGACGACGTTATCATAGGCATTCAAATTCGACGCGACCGCCGCGCCGCCCATGAACGGACAATTAGTGGACTGAGCCGTACCGGAAACCGATGTGATGGTCTGGACGGCGCTGACGCCCGGGTCGCCGTAAGGACTACTGCCCCACGTAAAAGTGCGGGTGGAGCCGACTGTGGAGCCGACGCCCGCGATGCTCGACGGCCATGCCTGCGCCGGAGCTTCCGCAGCATTCACATCGCTCACGGAGACGAAAGCAGCCAGCATCGCCATGGCAGGCATGAAGGCTTGCTTTGCAATGGCGGGCTTGAAACGGCGCACCATCGTCGGCAGCAGGGCAAAGTGAAACATGAGCGATCCCCTCGAATGCGAACCCATCCGAGACCCGCGTCACCTCCTGCAAAGGGCCGTCCAAACCCAGGCAGCCGCCACTTGCCGCCCGATTCGCTTCCGGCCGAGGCTTCTCGAGCATCGGATAGTCAATCAAGGGGTAGGAAAAGACTGATTTGCGCCGGGCTGTATTTCAACATCCTATGGTTTTCATAAGCATTAACTGAAAAAGGGAGTTCGAACGAAAGGCGGCGTTAACAACAGGTTAATAGAGGGGCAAGAATTTGCGAGGAAGCGTTTGGGATGGGTGGGAGGCCGGAGGAACGGCGGATGTCAAATATTGACATAGAACCCCCGGTGGAGGACACTTCGATCAATATCCCGATAAGGAGATGGGTCCATGGCCAGCAGCCTGCATGTGAGTTTGCCCGACGAAATGCGTGCTTTCGTCGATATGCGCGCCAATGGGAAAAGCCAATACACCACGCCGAGCGAGTATATACGCGCGCTTATCCGCGAAGACATGGCGCGCGAGGAAGACCGCCGTTATGCCATTCGCTCGCTGTTACGGGCAGAAGAAGAATTCCGGCGCGGAGAGATGATGCCTCTTTCGGCTCTGGACGAAGTTGACGCGGAACTGGACGAAGAGCTGCGCTAGTGGCTGCTCATGTCTATATTTTACCGACCGCGCTGGATAACTATCGTCTTGCCATCAGGGAAACGGCCCGAAAATGGTCTCCCCAACAGGCAAAGAAATATGGCCGCTTGCTTCGAGCCGGGTTTGACCGCATTCCAGAAGCGCATCAACGTGTAAAGAACAGGAAAGACGAGCGCGCCGGGAATTCGCTATTTCGGCTTTACAAGATCGAGCATCACTATGCAGCCTACATAGCGGTTGACGATGCAACCTTCGTAATCGCTGCGGTTTTGCATGAGCGGATGGACATTCCGGCGCAGTTGCGGGCCATCGAGCGCTTGACCGACATGGAGTACGAAGCCCTGATGGGCCATCCTCGCCCGAAGCGCTGAGCCGCCGCCCTATTTCCGGCCGCGGATCACGGAAGGGGTTTTCCCCTTCACCTTCTTCATCGCCGTGGTCAGATGGCTCTGGCTGGAGAAGCCGCTCAAATAGGCGACCTCGGCGATCGGCATGTCGCGCTGGGCGAGCAGCCTTTCGGCATAGGCGAGGCGCAGATTCAGGAGATAGCCATAGGGCGCCTGCCCGAAGGTTTCGGTAAAAGCGCTGATGAAATGGCTGGGTGAAAGATCGCAGATCTCGGCGAGATCGGCCACGGTCAGCTTCCGCGCAAGATTTTCGCGCATGAAAGACTGCACCTTCTTCGCATTATAACGGGAGAGCTCGGTCTTGAGCTTTGCCGGCGATTTCTCGTCCATGTCCATCGCACGAACCGCAATGTCGCGGCTGAGACCAGCCTTGCCCCGGCCCTCGACGGAACTGGACGATACCTGATTTGCCGTTGTCACTTTATTTTGAACCGCCCCGGTTGCCACTTCGGAACCGGCCGCCCCCTGGCAAACCGATTCCCCGCCCACATCTTATATTTAAGTATATTCGCATTCTCTGTAAATTGGCAAGAAATTGGGGATAGTTTGGCGAATTTGTGGCAGGTCAAGGAGGCGAGGCCGTGGATGGGAAATAGGGGCGCATCAATTCGCACTTGACCCGCTCCTCACATCGGGAGATGTTTCCAAGATTCGTTCATACAACTCTAAGGGGCGGGGTGGAGACAGGCAGAGGAGGCCCTTCGGCATGGATTACAGCAACCGCTCGATTACCGATGTACAGGTTTCCGGATTGCGGCATCATGAAGGTTCCGATGGCATGACGGTAAGCGGCGTGGTGCGGCTCCAGCTCTCCGCCGGAGATGGCACCGAATTCGGCCCCTGCGCCACCATCGAGCTTGCCGCCGATCTCCCCGAGAACGCCACCTTCGTCGATGCCGAACGCCAGCTCCTCGCCGGTGCCATCGGCGTCCTGGCCCGCCTCGCCTCCTTGAGCCCCGAGGAAGCCAGCGCCGAATTGCAGAAAAGCCGGTTCCGGGACTATCTGCCGGCAACGCCGTAAAATGGCGCTCTAACCGGTCATTCCCCCGACACCCGCCAGATCACGTCGCCCACATCGTCGGCGACGAGCAGTGAGCCGTCCGGGCCGATGGTCACGCCGACCGGGCGGCCGTGGGATTCTTTCTCGTCGGCAGAGAGGAAGCCGGTGAGGATATCCCGCGCCGGTCCGGACGGACGGCCATTCTCGAACGGCACGAACACCACTTTGTAACCGGCAAGCGTGCTGCGGTTCCAGGAGCCGTGCTGGCCGATGACCATGCCGTCGGGGAAACCGGGCAGCGTGCCCGCCGGCATCCAGCAGAGACCGAGCGAAGCGGTATGGCCGCCCAGCGCAAAATCCGGCCGGATGGCTTTGGCGACCAAAGCAGGATCCTGCGGCACGCGGTCGTCCACCGTCTGGCCCCAATAGCAATAGGGCCAGCCATAGAACCCGCCCTCCTCAACCGAGGTCAGATAATCGGGCGGCGTCTCGTCGCCCAGCCCGTCGCGCTCATTGACCACGGTCCAGAGCGTTTTCGTCGCCGGCTCCCAAGCCATGCCGACCGGGTTGCGCAAGCCGCTGGCGAAGATGCGCGTCTTGCCGGTCTCGATGTCGAGCTCATGGATCGCCGCCCTCCCCTCCTCGGCTTCCATGCCCTCTTCGGCGATATTGCTGAGCGAGCCGACGCCGATATAGAGCTTCCTGCCGTCAGGGCTCGGCAGCAGGCTGCGCGTCCAGTGGCCGCCGGGCTTCAGTTCGTTGAGCTTCTTGCCGGAGGCCGTAATCCGGGTTTCGCCGGACTTGTACGGGAACGCTACGACGCCATCCGTATTGCCGACATAGAATGTCTCGCCCAGCAGCGCCATGCCGAAGGGCTGGTTGAGGCCGGCGAGGAAAGTCTCGCGCGTTTCGGCAACGCCGTCTCCGTCAGCGTCGCGCAGAAGCGTGATGCGGTTGGCGCTTTCGCCCACCGCGCCAGCTCGCTTCATGGTGCTGTATTGCGCATAGTCGAAGACCGAGCGTATGCCGCCCGGCGTGCTCAAGGCCTCCGCCGTCAGCACATCGCCATTGGGCAGGACATGGATCCAGCGCGGATGCTTCAAGCCGCGCGCGAAGGCGTTGACCTTGAGGCCGGGTGCGGCCACCGGCGTCTCATGCTCCGCCCAGCCCTTGGCGGTCGGCATTTTCAGCGTCGGGATTCCTTGCGGCTTGGCGGGAGGAATGGCCGGCGCGGTGCCGAAAGCCTGCACCTTCGGCCCGTCCTTGCGGTGGCGCAGATAGACCGCCGCATCGCCCACCACAGCCACAAAGCGCGCGAAAACATCCGTAAAGCCCATAAACCCCTCCATATCGTTGCGGCGGAGTTTATGGGATAGGCGGTCAGAAATCCAGAGTAAGAGCCGCGCTCAGGCGCACATCGCCTTCAGCGCCTCCGGCCTTGCGATGATTACATTGCGCGCGCCGTCAAGGCGGATCTGGCCGCTGCGGCGGAACTTGGAGAAAACCCGCGAGACGGTCTCGATGGTCAGGCCCAGATAATCGCCGATATCGGTGCGCGACATGGGAAGCTCCACCTGCGGCACCCCGCCCTGCCGGTCGGCCATATCGAGAAGGAAGGCGGCCACGCGCTCGGCGGCGTTCTGGCGACCGATAACGAGAAGATGCTCTTGCGCCCGCACCAGCGCCGACACCGCTGCCGAAAGGACATTGCCCGAGAGGTCGGGCTCGACGGGCATGCGGTGGACCCGGATGGCCGAATTGCACAGCGCCTCGGCGAAGAACCGGTGATGCCCTTCGGACTCGAACCCGAACACTTCACCCGGCAGGTGGAAAGCGCTGATCTGGCGGCGTCCGTCCGAGAGGAGGCGATAGATGCGGACGGCTCCGAACTCCACCTGATAGAGCGCGGTCGCCCGCTCGCCCTGCGCGTAAATCTCCTTGTTCGGCGAATAGAAGAGCAGCTGATGCGGTTGCGCGGCCACGAAGGGCTTGGGCATCTGTCTGGAAGCGGTTTCGCTGTAAGCAAGCATCCTGGAACCTCCGATTGGGTGGCCCATCAGTGGCCCGGATCGCCGCGCGAAGAAATTCGGTTATGCCCGTACGGGATACTACTTAGACAGTTCGCCGCATGGTCTTGGAAGTCCGCAGCTTCTACGCATCATGCTGTGGCTCGCCATCGCCCAGCGCATGACGCACCGCCTCGACCAGCGTGCGCCCGAGAAGCGGCTTCTCCACCAGGCGGACGGGATGGCCCACAAGGGTACCTTCGGCGTGGTTGACGAGCAGCACGACGGGCCGCCCCAGCGTGGAAAGCGCGGGCAGGTCGCCCGGCTTCGCCGCCACGGCGCGGTCGTCGGCGACGATGCAGCCATAGCGGATGATGTCATCAGGATGCGGCAATTGCCCCGCCACCTCGACGCGATGCCCCTCCGCTTCGAGAACGAAGCCCAGCGACTGCCGGAAAGCAGAATCCGCCGCGACGACGAGAATGGTGGTACCGATCAGCAAGGCAATGTCCTGGTTTGGCTGGGAATGCGCCATTCGACATCATGTCCAGACGCAACCCAAACCCGCCTTGCGATAAATCAAAGTTTGCGCGCCGGTGTTCTTGCGCAATTTGAAACGGAATCGCGGGGCAACCCCCTCTGCCCTGCCGGGCATCTCCCCCTCAAGGGGGAGATTAGCCTTCATAGACGCACGGCATCAATCGCAAGGGCTGCAGAATGAGCGGCGGAATGTCGTGTCAGCCAATCTCCCCCCTTGAGGAGGAGATGCCCGGCAGGGCAGAGGGGGGTTACTGTCCCGCCAACGCTTCCATCTAAAAACTAAATACCCTACCCACCCTCGCGCACTTCCAGCACCATCCGCACCAGCTCCGGCAGGTTCCGGGCCTGCATCTTGCTCATGACATTGGCGCGGTGCACCTCGACCGTCCGCGGGCTGATATCGAGATCGTAGGCGATGGATTTGTTGGGAAGCCCGGCGACGATGCCCTCCATCACCTGCCGCTCCCGTTCGGTGAGCAGGTCGAAGCGCGTGCGTATGCGGGCGGCCGTGTCGCTGTCGCGCGGCTTCTTTTCCAGTTCGGTCACCGCACGGCCGACCGCTTCGAGCAGAACTTCATCCTCGAACGGCTTTTCGATGAAGTCGAGCGCGCCCGCCTTCATCGCCTCCACCGCCATCGGCACGTCGCCATGGCCGGTGATGACGATTGCCGGCAGCATCGCATTCTCCTCGCGCAGGCGGCGCAGGAGATCGAGGCCGCTCATCTCGGGCATCCGCAAATCGGTGATCAGGCAGGCATTGTCCAATTCCTTCGCGATGGCGAGGAAGGCTGGCGCCGAGGCGTGGACGCGCGCCGCATAGCCCGAAACCGTCAGGAGGAACGCCAGCGACTTCCTCACCGCCTCCTCGTCATCGACGATATGGATCACAACTTCACTGCTCATGGCCTGCCCGCTCCTTGACCGCAGGGAGAGTGAAGCGGAAGCTCGCCCCTCCCTTCTCATTGCGCCGCATCGTCAGCTCTCCTCCATGAGCCTCGATGATCCTTTTCGATATCGATAGCCCTATTCCCATGCCGCCCGGCTTGGTGGTGACGAAGGGCTGGAAAAGCTGTGCGACGATTTCCTCCGAGACGCCGGGGCCGGTATCGGAGATTTCCACCATGACTTCGCCCTCGCTGACAGGCTCGGTGCGCACCACCAACTCGCGCTGCGAGCTTTCCTTCATCGCGTCCATGGCGTTGCGCATCAGATTGATCAGCACCTGCTGGATCTGCACCCGGTCGACCAGGAACAGCGTCTGCTCCGCCTTGAAATCGAAGATCGTCCTAACCCCCAGCTCCCGCGATCCCACCAGCGCCAGCGCGCCCGCCTCCTCAATGAGCTTGTGAAGGTCCTCCGGCTTCTTCTCGGTTTCGCCGCGCGTGACGAACTCGCGCAGGTGACGGATGATCTGACCGGCGCGTAAGGACTGCCGTGCGGTCTCTTCCAATGCCTCGCGCATGCGGGAGGCAAGCGCGTCGTCCATGTTCCGCAAGAGGCGGATGCATCCTTGCACATAATTGGCGATTGCGGAAAGCGGCTGGTTCAGTTCATGGGCGAGCGTCGAGGCCATTTCGCCCAGCTCGTTGAGGCGCGCGAGGCGGGCAAGCTCGCCCTGGATTTCCTCAAGCCGCGCCTCGGATTCGGCGCGTTCGGTGAGATCACGGATGAAGCCGGTGAAGAACACCTGCCCGCCGGTCTTCATCTCGCCCACGGCGAGCTTCATCGGAAAGGTGGAGCCATCTTTGCGCCGTCCGACAACAATGCGGTCGATGCCGATGATCCGGCGCTCACCCGTATTGAGATAACGATCGATATAGCCGTCATGCTGGGCCTGATAGGGCTCCGGCATGAGAATCTTGATATTCTGGCCGATCGCCTCGGCTTCCGTATAGCCGAACTGTCGGATCGCCGCCTTGTTGAAGGACATGATAATGCCACGCATATCGATCACGACGGTGGCGTCGGGCACCGTGTCGAGGATCAGCCGCAAATGGGCTTCACGGGAATTCAGGTTCCGCCGGGCCTGACGGTATTTCAGCCCGGTGTAAACAACGAATCCCAAGAGGACAAGGTCCACCAGGAGCCATGTCATGTCGAAAACGGTCAATTCCTGTCACTCCGCAATGCGCGGCATTCTTAAGGCCCGCGACCGGAATGACCAACATCAAAAGATGAGATATTGTGCCGCGCCCCCGGGAGGGTGGTGACGAGAGTTGCGGAATTGTGTTTTGACGGAATCGCGAGGCAACCCCCCTCTGCCCTGCCGGGCATCTCCCCCTCAAGGGGGGAGATTGGCCTTCATCAATGTGCGGTGCCAATCGCAAACGTCGCAGAGTGAAGGCGGAGGGTAGCGTCAGCCAATCTCCCCCCTTGAGGGGGAGATGCCCGGCAGGGCAGAGGGGGTACTGTCCCGCTAACGCTTCCGTTTAAAAAATGCTCTAAAAACTGGCGACTACTTCCCCAGCCATGGCGTCGAAGGGCTCCAGAAGATGACATCCGCTCCCAGATAATCGTCGGCGAAGCGGATGAACTCATCCTTGGTAAAGCGCTTGCCGGTTTTGGGGTTCGTGTAGGTCAGCGTCGGCTGCTGCACGGCAAAGGCGGCAAGGTCGAGTTTGCCCTTGTAGCGATGGAAGAAGGGATAGGAATTCTTCATCTGCGCCTTGCGGAAGGGCACGATGTCGGGTCCGCCAAGCCCGATCCGGTGCGCCGCCGCATAAGCGAAAATGCGGCCCATATAATCATGATCGTTGTCCCATTCGCATGGCCAGAAATTCACATATTGCACGACATGTGATTTGGTAAAGGCAGCTCTCGCCGCTTTCAGGTTCGCCATTTCCGCGTTGAAATAAGAATCGCAGCTGAAGCCGGATTTGTCGTGTTTCTGGTCGATATCCACAGCCGTTTCCGGCAGATTGATGCCGAACACCCGGCCGTCGAACTTCGCGGCCAGCGCCTTTAAAAGCGCCTGATAGCGTTCGCGTACCGCGGGGTTCCATTGGATTGCCACCCAGCCTTGCGCAGGCGCTCCCATCCCGGGTTTATCCGTCTGCGCTACGAGACCGCCGCCATATTGCGGGTCCGTCAGGAGATAATCGGGAATATTCCGGTCGCCGGGCGAAAAGAAACGGTCCTGTATCTGGATGAAAAGCTTCTTATGCACAGCATTTGCAGCGGCAAGATCGCTCTCGATATGCGAAAAATCATACTTCCCTTTCGCCGGTTCCAGCGACTTCCAGGTGTAAACGACCTGCGCGCCGCCGATATCGGGACGGTTGAGAAGTGTCCGTGCGCCTTCAAGAGCGCCGGAGTCCAGAAAGAGAAAATTCGCCGGCACGGCGGCGGCTGCGCTGCCGAGCGCCAAAAAAACCGTCAGGGCCGCGCTTGAGAGGATCAGCTTCATGTTTCCTCCAGAAGCGCAGCAAACGCTTAAGACAAGCCGGAATTAAGGCGGTGAGGCGGCAGATTCCAGCCAGGCTTGAATGCCGCGCGCGGCGGCCTTGCCCGTGGCGAGGCAGGCGCTCAGGAGATAGCCGCCGGTGGGCGCTTCCCAATCCAGCATCTCCCCGGCGGCGAACACGCCCGGAAGCGGTTTCAGCATGTAATCCTCGCCGATGCTCGTCCATACGATGCCGCCCGCCGAGGAAATGGCCTCCTCGATGGGGCGCGGTTGCAGAACGGGAACCGGCAGCGCCTTGATGATGCGGGCGAGATGTTCAGGATCGAAACCCGTGGATTCAGGCATTACTTGTCGCACCAGCGCCGCCTTGACGCCTTCGAGCCCTGCCCCTTTGCGCAAGCGGTTGGAGAAGCTCGTCTTCGCGCCCTGCCGGGCAAGGTCACGCGCGAGGCGGTCACGCGTGCGGTCCGGCGTAAGGTCGAGATGGAGCGCGGCGCTGCCTTCCTTTTCCAGCCGATCGCGCAAGGCTGCGGCGTGCATATAGACAAGACCGCCCTCGATGCCATCTAGCGTCACCACGAACTCGCCTGAAATCGTGCCTGCGTCCGAGGTCGCTAGCACCGATTTCACCGGCGCGCCGGCGAAGCGCTCCGCGAAATTGTTAGTCCAGCCGGCATCGAAACCGCAATTGGCGGGGCGAAGCGTGTTGACCTCCACGCCCCTGTTCCTGAGCGGGGACGCCCAAGCGCCATCCGACCCGAGCCGCGGCCAGCTCGCGCCGCCAAGCGCCAAGAGCACCGCGTCGCTCTTCACGATTTTCTCGCCATCCGGCGTGCTGAAAATGCAGCCTTCGTCCGCAAATCCCTGCCAGCGATGGCGGGTGAGGATCGTCACCCCCTGCCCTGCCAGCCTCGCCAGCCAGGCGCGCAAAAGTGGCGAGGCCTTCATCATCGTTGGGAAGACCCTGCCCGACGACCCGGTGAAGGTCTCGATGCCGAGCCCTGCCGCCCAGGCGCGGATGTTGGCAGGCGTGAAATCATCGAGCGCGGCGCGCAATCGTTCGGAAGCCGCGCTAAAGCGAGTCAGGAACCGCTCGTGTTCCTCCGCATGGGTGATGTTGAGGCCCGATTTTCCCGCCAACAGGAATTTTCGCCCTACGGTCGGCATGGCGTCATAGACCGTCACGCCATAGCCCCGCGCGGACAGGACCTCCGCCGCCATCAGCCCGGCCGGACCGCCGCCGATGATCGCAATCTGCTTTTTACTCATAAATGCTGCTCTGCCCTGCTAGAGGCCGCGCGGACCATGCCGGGCGAATGGCCGACCACCCGCTTGAAGGCCCGGCTGAACGCCGCCTGCGACCCATAGCCCAGGCGATGCGCCACGCTTTCGATGGGGAGCTTTTCGCGCCCGATCCATTGCGCGGCGAGGCGCATGCGCAGTTCCGTCAAGTACCGCACCGGCGTCATGCCGGTGACTTCCAGGAAGCGCTCGGCGAAGACGGAGCGGGAGGTGCCCATTTCCGCCGCCAGTTCTGCCACCGTCCAGTCGCGGCCCGGATCGCGGTGCAGCGCCGCGATGACGCGGCTCAGCTTGGGATCGCGCAGCGCATCGACCCAGCCCGTCGCATCGCCGCAGCCGCATTCCACCCAGCCGCGAACGATCGACGCGGAGACGACATCCGCCAGCCGCGCCAGAATTCCGGCATAGCCCGCGCGCTCCATCCGCGCCTCGCGCTCCATGGCCTCGAGCATCGGCAATATTTCCGGCTGCCGCCCGAGCAGCGTGCCGACATGCATCATCTCGGGCATGAGCGAGACGAGCGGATGCATGGCGCCCAGATCGAAATCCATGCAGCCGCTGAAGATCACAGCATCCGTCGACCGGCAGGTCTCTTCCTTGCAAGCTTTGATGGCACCGACCGTCGCGCAAAGCGGAACCGCTTCATAGGTGACGATGTCGCGGCTCGGCAAATCCGGCGCGGAGAGCAGTTCGTGCCGCCCGCCGCGCGGCAGAAGCACCGCATCCTGCGAATCGAGCTTCTGCACGGTTCCCGCTGCCGTGCGCACGATCACCGGGCCGCGCGCCACGAAATGGAACTGCGCCCTTCCCTCCGCCTCGCCATAGCTGATGCCGAAGGGCGGGGACATCTGAATCCGCCGGTATTGAATGCCGTTGAGGCGCATGCCCAAGAGCAGTTCGCTGATGAGATCAGGCGAAGGCTGCGGGCGTAAGGCAGAGCGAGTTTCGGACTTTTGATCAATCATTCCGGATTTGTTGGCATAGAAAGTCCGAAATGTCCATCCTATCCTTGTTGCGACGCACAATATCGGACGGGGACCGCGACGACGAAGGATAGAGATCCAAGGCGGATTTATATCCTTCCTGCATAGAAGCAATCGAATTTATGCGGCTAATCGTTCGTCCCCGGCCTTCATATTGTCCACTGTCTTCAGAAAGGACGTTTCTTCCATGAACGAATGGACACCACCATCCCTATCTGGCGACGCGCCGGCCCGGGAAAAACCGGCCTGGGCGGCGGTCGCCTCCATGACGCTCGGCGTGTTCGGCCTGGTTACGGCGGAGTTCCTTCCCGCCAGCCTGCTGACGCCGATGGCGGCGGAGCTGCATGTAACGGAAGGCGCGGCAGGGCAAGCCGTGACCGCGACGGCGATGGTCGCCCTTGTCACAAGCCTGCTGGTCGCGACGGTGACGCGACGCTTCGATCGCCGCCACGTGCTTATGGCCTTCTCGGTCCTTTTGATCATATCCAATTTTCTGGTCGCCTTCGCGCCCAGCCTGCCCATCCTGATCGCGGGCCGCGTCCTCCTCGGCATCGCCCTTGGCGGGTTCTGGACCATGGCTGCGGCAATCACCATGCGGCTTGTGCCCGAAGCGCTCATTCCCCGCGCGCTGTCGATCCTCTTCAGTGGCGTCTCCGCAGCCACGGTGCTGGCCGCGCCCATCGGCAGCCTGCTCGGTGAGGCCATGGGCTGGCGCGGCGTCTTCCTCATCGCGGCAGGTCTTGGCGTGCTGACGCTCATCGTCCAGTTCGCCGCATTGCCCTCGCTTGCGCCGACCGGCTCGGCCCGGCTGCGTACGCTCGTTGACGTGCTGCTGCGCCCCGGCGTCGGGCTGGGCATGCTCGCCCTCACGCTGGAAATAACCGGGCATTTCGCGCTTTTCACCTATGTCCGCCCTTTCCTGGAGACGGTGACCGGCGTCGGCATCGCCTCGATCTCCGCCATCCTCCTCGGGTTCGGCGTCGCCAATTTTCTCGGCACCTATCTGGGCGGCATGATGCTGGAGCGGAATTTGCGCCTTACCCTTTTCACCATGCCGCTGATGATGGGCATTCTCGGGCTGGGCCTGACCATTGCCGGCAGCGCGCCGCTTCCCGCCGCTGCGATGATCGCCCTCTGGGGTCTCGCCTTCGGTGCCGTGCCGGTTGCCTGGTCGACCTGGCTCACCCGTACCGTCCCCGATGAGGCGGAAACCGGAGGCGGCCTCCTCGTCGCCGCCTTCCAACTCGCGATTGCTACCGGAGCCGGGCTCGGCGGCGTCATCTTCGACGCGGGCGGCGCGACCGGCGTCTTCACGGCGGGCGGCAGCCTCCTGCTGGCAGCGGCGTTGATGATCGGGCTTGGCGTACGCACCAGAGTGACCGCAGCCGCGGCGGCCTGACGGGATTGAGACAAAAACGGAAAGCGCCCCTGCCGGGCGCTTTCCTCAAGCCGATATCAACACACCACCCGCTGCGCCGATAAGAACGACGGCCCATGGCGGGCAGTTCCACGCCATGAGCAGAACGAAGCAGGTGAGCGCCAGCGCGAATTCCCGCGGCCCGGTGATCGCGCTGGTCCAGACAGGATTATAAAGCGCCGCGCCGAGAATACCGACGACCGCCGCATTGGCGCCGCGCATCAGCGCCTTTGCACCCGCCTTGCCGCGAAACGCATCCCAGAAGGGGATGATCCCGACAAGCAACAGGAAGCCGGGCGCAAAAATGGCGGCAAGTGCGATCATTGCACCCCAGAGCCCATTGGGCTCCGTATTGAGGACCGCGCCGAGATAGGCGGCGAAGGTAAAGAGCGGCCCCGGCACAGCCTGCGCTGCGCCATAGCCGGCAAGAAACCGGCTTTCAGCCACCCATCCCGAGCGCACCACCTCCGTCTCGAGCAGCGGCAGCACGACATGGCCGCCGCCAAACACCAGAGATCCCGCGCGATAAAAGGCATCGAAAACCGAAAGCCCCTGGCTCGAAACGATCCCGGCCAGAAGCGGCAGGCCGATAAGCAAGGCGAAAAACGCCGCGAGACACAGCGCCCCCGCCACGCGCGAGACCGGGAAACGGATATGCCCTCCGGCGGTTTCGCCGGAAACACGGCACAACACAAGTCCGGCAAGCGCGCCGAGGAGGATGGCGGCAATCTGTCCGAACGATCCCGCTACTAATGTCACGACAAGCACGGCGCCAAGCGCGATTCCGGCGCGGGTCCTGTCCGGGCATAGGGTCTTCGCCATGCCGAACACAGCCTGTGCGACAATGGCCACGGCAACCACTTTGAGCCCGTGTATGATCCCCGAACCAACCGGCCCGCCGAACAGATCCGCGCCATAGGCGAAGAGAATGAGCAGCGCCGCCGAAGGCAGGGTGAAAGCCGTAAATGCCGCGAGCGCGCCAAGCGGGCCGCCGCGCATGAGGCCGAGCGCGAAGCCGGTCTGGCTCGATGTCGGGCCGGGCAGGAACTGGCAGAGCGCCACCAAATCGGCATAGATTTTCTCATCGATCCAGCGGCGGCGCACCACCAGCTCGTCACGAAAATAGCCCAGATGCGCAATCGGGCCGCCGAAGGAGGTAAGGCCCAGTTTCAGGAAAGCGGAAAATATTTCCGTCACCCGCCCACGCCCGCCCAGGCGTTCCTCCGCCGCCGCTCTATCGTTCATGCCATATCCCCGTTTTCGGGGAAGCTATTCTAGTTTTGTGACACTTGTCCAAGCGAAACGGCGACATTCACCGCGGCGGCGACGAGCACCATGTTGAAAAAATAGGAAACGATGCCGTGGATGAGATTGGTCCGGCGCATCTCAGTGGTCGTAATCGCGGTATCCGATGTTTCCGCCGCCATGCCGATCACATAGGCGAAATAGAGGAACTCTATGCCGCCGGGCTCTTTGCCGCCCTGGAAGGCGAGACCGCCTGCATGCTGGCCGCGCCTGCCGCCTTTCCTCCCCGCTTCCCTCCAATAGAGATGCCCGTAATGAACCGCGGCCATCATATGCAGCGCCAGCCAGCCGAGCGGCACCGCCGCAAGCGTGAGAGTAAGTTCAAGCGGGTCGAAACGCCGGGGCGAATTGATGAAGACGAAGAGCGAACCGACCGCAACAACCACCGCGCCGAAGGTGAGCGTAAAGATGAGCCAAACCGGCTCGTCGGACCGCGCGATGCTGCCCCGCAATTGCTCCGGCGTCGACCCCAGCATTTTCGGCAGGGTAAGCGCCAGATAGGTGACAAAGAACATATCGACCGTGACCGCATAAGCGATATGCGGCGCAAATAACAGGCTCGCCGCCAGCACAAGAAATCCGATAGCGGCGGCGAAATAAAATGTATTGTGCCTGCCGTTCAATCCATACTCCGGTAAATATTCGAAACATGGAAACGCTAATACCGTCTCCTTCAATAATCGTTTACATTATTCCAAATTTCACGGATCTCTTTCGAGACCAGATCATCTGGCCATATTAACCTTATTACGTTTCTATGTTCGCCCCAATCAAACCCTGGTTTGGCGGATGACGATATAGACGCCATGGGATTCATACGCGCAGGATATCCGGCTCGTGTTGTATTGAGGCACGCCATCGATCGAGATAAGCCCTTTGGAGAGTATCCTGGATATAGGGCTTGGTCCCATCGAAAAGATGATAAATTCACCCCTATTGATACTTCCCTGCGAGGTGATCTCAAACATTCCACTGGGATAAACCGTGTTGAAGAAATCGAATGGCTGACCATTCCCAAAGCCTTCGAATTTTACCTGGGCTGCGCCTCCTCCAAGAATAAATTGCGATCCCTGCTCAACCGAAACGGAATCGAACATCAATTGTAGTGTGACCGTATCCACCACCTCGATGCGGCTATCACCCTGAAGTGTTAGGAAGGGGCCTGCGAGAAGGCCTGTTGATGCTCCCGCCAGGCGGATACTGGACGTATACAGGATCATTCCTTGCTGGGGATCGAGGCATCGCGTCATCCAGTTCAATGAATAAGTCGAGCCGCCGCTGTTGGAGTTCACATAAACAGTCGCGTTGATCAGTCCAAAAACGGATTGAGAGACGACCCGCATTCGCGCCATGCCGGAGATATTAATTTCAGCAAAGTCCTCCTCGTCCTGGGAAAGGCCGAATGTGTCACAAAAGAATTCAGCGACCGCGGCGTCTTTGAGCGTTAAAACAAACACATCTCCGGTGTACACGACCAGGGCACTGGCATCGGGTGTTTTCCTCGCCGTAAAAGTAGCACTATTTTCTACAGTTAATTTCACTGCCGGCAACATTCCGCCCTCGAAGGACAATACCGCCCATGCGCTAGTACATTCATAAACGAGGTTGCCATTCCTCACGAGGATGGTGGTCGGCTCGTCCGAATCACCGAAGCCCCAGATCGTATCGCCCGGCTGCGGAACCTGAAGAATAAGCGTCGAAAAAGCAGCATCCATCGTGAACGATTTTCCTGCTACCTTTTTAAAGCTCTCTGGCGTGCCCGACAGAGTCAGGTCATCTCCATTATAGGTCTGGTCCGCATTCGGATCCCATTGAAAAGCGGCTTCATTGGCCATGGCGTCCTCCCTTCGGAAACAGTCGGCCTCTATTACAAGGCATATCGTAACACGTCTGTTTGTAATTAGAAATTGTATATATGCGGCGCACAACCATAAATTTATGAAACCTTATGCCTCCACGCCGGAACTTGCACGCAGTTCCCGGAGTGGCGCAGAGTCCTCTCCTCACAATATCGTTCATGGAAGTTGAGCCCGCTTCATGCATTTTTCCACCGGGCGGTGACAGGGCTTGGCGGCGAACAGCCCCCATTCCCCCACCATGTACATGGATGGAGGCGGAAGACTTATAGTGCATTACATCAGTAAAATTACGCCACCATCAGCAATCATGTAATAATAATTGGGAGATGGAGGGTTAACTATGCAGCCAGAACCGTGATTTACATGGGATTTTTTATGCGAAAATAGGGGGACTATTTTCCAAAACGGAGTTATCCCATGAAACTGAAATCTCTCTCCGCCCTTCTTCTGTCCGCGACGGTTGCTTCTTTTGTCGTGGCGCCCGTAACGCAGGGCTTTGCCCAGACCCCGGCGCCGCAGACGCAGGCTCAGGACAAGGGTGCCACGCCAGCGGACAAAAATGCCGCGGCGTCGAAAGCCGCTCTGGCTGAGAAGCTCTCGCCGCAGCAGCAGGCTGCCATGAAGAAGCTGGATGTGGTTTCCGACGAGGGCTATGCCGCGGTTCGCGGAATTGCCCTTGCCAGGCTAGCGATTTTCCAGGGCACACCCGACCGCGCCAAGACCATCCTGAAGGCGGTCAAGGAGAATATCGACAAGGCGCAGGCCGGCACACCCGACCTGGTGCAGAAGCTCAAGCAGGCGAACAGCTCGCAGGACGAAATTGCCGCGGTGCAGTCGGGCCAGGTTCCGATCGATTTTTCCGTCGGCATCAATGACGATTACAATGTGACGCCGGAAAAGGCGAAGCATGTCGAGAATGCCAACAAGCACCTTGGCAGCGGCAAGACCCAGGAAGCGATCCAGGAATTGAAGCTTGCCGAAGTCAACATCTTCGTCACCGAGACCGACGCAAAGCTTCCGGCTCTTGCCAAGGTGGTCGAGACGGCGATGAACGATCTCGACAAGAAAAATTATTATGAGGCGAATCTCAGCCTGATCAAGGCTGATGATGCCATTTCGGTCCGGTCGCTTACCGAGAACGAGCCCAGCACCGCGAGCACGGGAAAGCAGCCGGCAAAGCCTGCTGCTCCGGCCGCCCCCGCGGCGCCCGCTCCGGCGACCAAGCCCGCCCAGTAAGCGGGGCTAACCTCAAGACGGCCGGGCGACATCCCGGCCGTCTTCGCCTCTTGACGTGCGGCGCGGCGCTGCTAAGTAAAAAGAACCCCGCCTCCAGGCATCGGACCGCGGGATGAACAAAGGTGCCGGGCCCCTCTGGCGAGAGTTTACGGCGCTCTCGTGATGTCGGTACCGCCAGCAAAATCAAGCCGGCGGAATTAGCTGCTATGAAAACTTGTCTCATGCTTCACGCATGTGCCTTCCCACGCGCGACTGTTTTTGGGGAGGCCCGTCGGTGATGCTTCATTATTTCAAATGGGCGTACATCGTCACCATCGTTGGGTTGATCCTCGGCGCGTGGCTCGGATGGCAATCCACCGGGACGCTTGCAGGCATCGCCTCGACCTTCTTCATCTGCGCCGTGCTCGCGGTGCTCGAAATCTCGCTTTCCTTCGACAACGCCATCGTCAATGCCAACAAGCTCAAGGACATGACGCCGGTCTGGCAGCAGCGCTTCCTGACCTGGGGCATTCTCATCGCGGTCTTCGGCATGCGGATCGTCTTTCCGCTGCTCATCGTGGTCATTGCCGCCAAGATCGGCCCCATCGAGGCCGTCATCCTCGCCGCGAGCCGGCCAGAGGAATATGCGCGGATCATGCATGAAGCGCATTTGCCCATCGCAGCCTTCGGCGGCACATTCTTGATGATGGTCGGCCTCACCTATTTCTTCGACCATGAAAAGGACGTGCACTGGATAAAATGGCTCGAAAGCCGGATGGCCCGCTTTGCGACCGTCAAGGGCATCGAGGTCGCCTTCGTGCTGGCGCTCATCCTCGGCTTTTCGAGGCTGCTCCCGCCGGAGCAAGCGCAAACCTTCGTTTATGCCGGCATCTATGGCCTTTTGACCTTCCTCGGCGTGGAAGTCATCGGCGGCCTGCTCGACGCCTCGCAGAAAACGATGAGCGAGGCGGCCAAGGGCGGTCTCGGCGCCTTCCTCTATCTGGAAGTGCTGGACGCGAGTTTCTCCTTCGATGGTGTTATCGGCGCGTTCGCGCTGACGCAAAACCTCTTCATCATCGCCATCGGCCTCGGCATCGGCGCGATGTATGTGCGCTCGATGACGATCATGCTGGTGGAAAAGGGCACGCTCGCCGAATACCGCTATCTGGAGCACGGCGCCTTCTACGCCATCCTGATCCTGTCGGTGGTCATGTATTTCCAGACGCTGATCCACATTCCGGAAGTCATCACCGGCCTCGGCGGCGCGGCGCTGATCGGCATCTCGCTCTGGTCGTCGATCCGCTATAACAGGCAGCAGCAGGCGAGCGCCTGATCTACGCGCGATAATCATGAGGACAAGGCCCGGCGGGAACGCCGGGCCTTGTTTCATCTGAGGGTATCGACGGTAAGGGCCTAGAGGGGTCTTTTAGCCGCCTTTCATTCAACGGCGGGAAATTAAACAAAATTGCTAACTCGCATTCTTAAATTGGAAGAGTAATTTACCCCGGCTGATTGCCCGCAGAGGGCAAAGGAATACCCTTTCAGGAATTGAAAATTCGAGGGTATTCATGAAACGATCGCGCTATTTCACCGGTATCGGTTTCGCCGCAATCGCTGCCGCCAGCCTTGCGCTGTCAGGCGCCAGAGCGCAGGAGCCCGTGAAGGGCGGGACGCTTATCTATCTGGAGCCGCTGGCCCATACCAATCTCTATCCGCCGGCAGGCGGGTTCTATCCCAATGGCGGCGTCCTCAACCAGATCACCGACAAGCTGACCTGGCAGAACCCTAGGACGTTGGAGATCGAGCCGTGGATCGCCGAATCCTGGGAGGTCAATGCGGACGCTACGGAATACACTTTCAAAATCCGTCCGGGGGTGACTTTCTCGGACGGCACGCCGCTCGACGCTGCGGCGGTGGCGAAGAATTTTGACGTCTATGGTCGAGGCAACAAGGAGCTGAAATATCCGGTCTCCGAAGTCGTCAACAATTACGACCGCAGCGAAGTCATCGATCCGCTCACCGTCAAGTTCTACTTCAAGAAGTCATCTCCCGGGTTCCTGCAGGGAACATCGGTCATCGGTTCCGGCCTCGTTTCGCCGAAGACGCTGGAACGGCCGTTTACGGAACTGGGCGATGCGACCAAGATCATCGGTTCCGGCCCGTTCGTGGTGGACAGCGAAACGCTCGGCAAGGAGCTGACGCTGAAGGCGCGCGAGGATTATAACTGGGGTCCCAGATCCTTATCCCATCAGGGCCGCGCTTATCTCGACGGTATCAAATATATCATCACCGGCGAGGACAGCGTGCGCATCGGCGCGCTGCTGGCGGGGCAGGCCGATTTCATCCGCCAGATCCAGGCCTATGATGAGCCGCAGGTGAAGGCGCAGGGCTTCCCCATCTATGCCGCCCCGACACGCGGCGTGAACAACAGCGTGGTGTTCCGTCCGGATAACGCGCTGGTGACCGATGTGAAGGTGCGCCAGGCGCTGCTCCATGCCACCAACAGCGGCGAGATCATCGCCACGCTGTTCTCTGAAAATTATCCGCGCGCGACTTCGATCATCGCTTCGAATGCGATCGGCTATACGGACCAGTCCGGGAAGCTCGGCTTCGACCTCGAAAAAGCCAAGGCGCTGCTTGACGAGGCCGGCTACAAGCCGGGGCCTGACGGCATCCGCGAAAAGGACGGCAGGAAGCTCATCCTGACGGCCTATGAATCCCCGCCGCAGCCGCAGAACCGCGCGACGCTCCAGCTTCTCGCCCAGCAATGGGAAAAAGTGGGCGTCAAGCTCAACGTGCTGGCAGGCGATGCAGGCAGCCGCACCATCGACGATCTGGACCCGCAGAAGACGCCCGTTTCGCCCGCCATGGTGGGCCGCGCTGACCCTGATGTGATCAAGAGCCAGTACCACCCGAAGAACCGCGACGTGCTGCGCCAGAAGGATGGCGGCAGCGACAAGGTACAGAGTTTTGCGGATGAGAAGCTGAACGCGCTGCTCGACGGCATCGCCTCGGAACCCAACCGCGAGAAGCGTCTGAAGCTGGTCGATGACGTTCAGGCCTATGTGCTCGATCAGGCCTATGCGATCCCGATCTTCGAGGAGCCGCAGGTCTATGCCGGCGCACCCTATGTCAAGGGCGTCGCTTTCGAGGCGGTCGGACGTCCGAGTTTCTACAGCGTTTGGCTGGAAAAGTAGGGTTTAAGCCCCGCTATCGGTGCTGATGGCGGGGCCAATCGTGGCAATAAGGAGGCAACAGCATGGCGAAATATGTTCTTTCCCGGATAGGACAGGCCGTCATCGTGCTCTGGGCGGCGTTCACGCTGTCCTTCATCCTCCTGCGGGCTTTGCCGGGTGATGCGGTGTTGATCAAGTTCCTCAACCCGGAATATGGTCTCAGCCCCGAACAGATCGCCGACATCCGCGCCGCCTATGCCTCCGATACGCCAGTCATCACGCAATATGTTCACTCGCTGGCTAATTTCCTGCAAGGGCAGTTCGGCTATTCGATACAGGCGGGCGTGCCGGTTTCCGCCCAGCTTGCCACCAATATTCCGGCCACGCTGAAGCTTGCTTTTCTCGGCTTCGCTGCCGCGGTTCTTCTCGCCGGACTGATTGCCTTCCTCTCTTCTACCTTGCCCTTCCGCTGGCTGCGTAACTTCGTCCAGTCGCTGCCGCCGCTTTTCATTTCCGTGCCGGTTTTCTGGCTCGGCATCATGCTGATCCAGATCTTTTCCTTCCGGCTGAAGCTCGTCTCCGTCATCAATCCCGGCCCGTGGGAAAGCCTGATCCTGCCGGTGCTGGCGCTGGCGGTGCCGATCTCCGCGCCGCTGGCGCAAATCCTGATCCACAATCTCGATGAGATCGAAACAAGGCCCTTCGTGGCGGTGGCGCGGGCCAAGGGCGCGTCACGCCTGCGCGTGCTGTGGATGCATGTGGCGCGCAACGCCGTTCTTCCCGTCCTCACTGTCGCGGGCGTGCTCTTCGGCGAATTGCTGGCGGGCGCGGTCGTCACCGAAACCGTCTTCGGTCTCAACGGCATCGGCAGCCTCACCGTGAATGCGGTCAACAATCAGGATGTCGCGGTCCTGCAGGCCATCGTCGTCTTCTGCGCCGCCGTCTTTGTGCTCGTCAATCTGGCGGTGGACCTCGCCTATCCCTTTCTCGATCCGCGCCTGAAAAGCGCCACGGGAGCAAGATCATGAGCAGCTTAGAGACCCTCGGTTCCGGTTTTCCAGCCGTAAAAGATGATTTAGCCCATCTCCCCGGCCGCAGATCCTTCCTCGCGCGCGCCGGGAAGTTCCAGCCCGGCCTCGCCGTCGCATGGTTCATTCTGGCGACAGTGCTACTTTGGGCCATCGTCCCCAGCCTCTTCACCAGCTACGACCCGTTGCAGAGCGTCCCAGGCGGACAATTGAAACCGCCCAGCAGCCTTCACCTGCTCGGCACGGATTCGCTTGGCCGCGATCTCTATGCCCGCATCGTCTATGGGGCGGTGCATTCGCTCTCCGGCGCACTGGCGGCTGTCGGCGTCGGCTTTGCGGGCGGTATCCTGCTGGGGCTCATTGCGGGTTCCACCGGCGGGCGCGTCGACGATATCATCATGCGCGCGGTCGATGTGCTCCTCGCCATCCCCACGCTGCTCCTCTCGCTCAGCATCATCATTCTCACCGGCTTCGGCACCCTCAATGTCGCCATCGCGGTCGGAGCGACGGCCATCGCCGGTTTTGCCCGTCTCACGCGCTCGGAGGTGATCCGCGTCAGGCGCGCCGAATTCGTCGAGGCCGCTTTCGGCAGCGGCGGCACATTCCTCAGCGTCCTCTGGCGGCACATCCTGCCGAATTCGCTCACCTCGGTCATCGCCTATGCGGCGGTGCAGTTCGGCTGGGCCATCCTGCAAATCTCGACCCTCGGCTTCCTCGGCTACGGCGCACCGCCGCCGACGCCGGAATGGGGGCTTCTGATCGCGGAGGGACGCAATTATGTCGCGACCTCCTGGTGGCTCACCGCCATTCCCGGCCTCGTGGTCGTCGCCGTTGTGCTTTCCGCCAACCGCATCAGCCGCTCCATCGGGAGGCAATCATGACCGCTCCGGTTCTCGAAGTCTCCGGCCTCCATGTCGCCTATGGCGATGGTAGCGGATTCACCCGCGTGGTGCATGACGTTTCATTCACTGTCGCCCCCGGCGAGGTGGTGGCTCTGGTGGGCGAAAGCGGCTCGGGCAAGACCTCGACCGCGCAGGCGATCATCGGCCTGTTGCCGGAAAATGGCCGGATCGAGAAAGGCGCGATCCGCCTCAACGGAACCGATATCGCTGGATGGAGCCAAAAGCGGCTCAATGCCATCCGCGGCGCGGTGGTGAGCCTCGTGCCGCAAGACCCGTCGAACTCGCTCAATCCGGTGCTTACCATCGGCGCGCAAGTGGCGGAAATCCTGAAAATCCATGGCCGCGCCACGGGCAAGGACGCCTATGCCGAGGCCGTCGCGCTTCTGCGCCATGTCGGCCTGCCGCAGCCCGAATTGCGCGTGCGCCAATATCCGCACGAGCTTTCCGGCGGCATGCGCCAGCGCGTGTTGATCGCCATCGCCGTGGCGCTGCGCCCGGCGCTCATCATTGCCGACGAGCCGACATCAGCACTCGACGTAACGGTGCAAAAGCACATTCTCGATTTGATCGACAACTTACGCCGCGAATACGGAACCGCGGTCCTGTTCGTCACCCATGATCTCGGCGTCGCCGCCGACCGGTCCGACCGGCTGATCGTCCTGCAGAACGGCCGCATTCAGGAACAGGGCCGCACCGCCGACATCCTCGCCGCGCCACAGAACGCCTATACGCGCCGTTTGTTATCGGACGCACCTTCCCTAGCTCCAGCCGTACCGCGCGTTACGCCCCTCAATGCTGCTCCCGGCGAGGCGGTCACGGTTTCCAATCTCGTGCAGGAATTCCGCATTGGAAACAGCAGCTTCCGCGCGGTGGACGATGTCTCCTTCACCGTACCGCGCGGTACGACGCACGCCATTGTCGGCGAATCCGGCTCCGGCAAGACCACGACCATCCGCGCCATCGCCGGTTTCCAGAAACCGGATAGCGGCAGGATCACGGTCGAAAATCTCGATGTCGGCGATCTCAAGCGCGAGAGCCTGCGGCAGTTCCGCCGCTCGGTCCAGCTCGTCTACCAGAACCCGTTCGGCTCGCTCGATCCGCGCCAAAGCGTGTTTTCCATCGTCGAGGAGCCGCTGCTCAATTTCGAGCCCACGCCCAAGGCGGAGCGCCGCGCGCGCGTCGAGGCGATCATCGACCGGGTCGGCCTGCCGAAAGCAGCCTTGGAACGGCGGCCCCATGCGCTCTCGGGCGGGCAGCGCCAGCGTGTCGCCATTGCCCGCGCGCTGGTGCTGAAGCCGAAAGTGGTGATCCTCGATGAAGCGGTTTCCGCCCTGGATGTCACCGTACAGGCGCAAATCCTCGCGCTGCTTGCGGAATTGCAGCGCGACCTCGGCCTCACCTACCTCTTCGTCTCCCACGACCTCGCCGTCGTCCGCCAGATTGCCGACACCGTGTCGGTGCTGAGAAGCGGGCGGCAGGTCGAATATGGCCCGGTGGAACAGATCTTCCAGAACCCCGCGAGCGATTACACGCGCGAGCTGATCGACGCCATTCCGGGCAAGAAATTCCCCCACCCGATTGCAACAGCAGGATAAGATCATGTCCGAAACATCAGGGCAAAAACGCCTCGGCTTTTTCACCCGTCTTCTCGATGACGCCGAACCCGGCGAGCGCTACCGGCTGGCGGCGGAACAGATCGGCCACGCCGAAGCACAGGGCTTCGACAGCGCCTGGATCGCGCAGCACCATTTCCATGCCGATGAGGGCGGTCTCCCTTCGCCAGCGGTTTTCCTTAGCTCTGTCGCGGCGCGCACCTCGACCATTCGGCTCGGTACGGGCGTCATCACCCTCTCCATGGAAAACGCCATCCGCGTGGCGGAAGACACCGCCGTTCTCGACCTTCTCTCGGGCGGGCGCCTCGAAGTCGGGTTCGGCACCGGGGGCACTCGGGAATCCTTCGAGGCCTTCGGCATCGACGCGGACAAGCGCGGCGAAGTCTACGCGAATAATCTCAAAATCGTGCGTGACGGCTGGGCCGGGCATGATCTTGGTGGCGGCAACCGGGTCTATCCCTCTGCCCCGCATCTTTTGAACCGCATATGGCTTGCCACCTTCTCCGCCACCGGTTCCAGACTGGCGGGCGCAAGCGGCGACGGGCTGATGCTGTCGCGCACGCAGCCGCGCCCCGCCGATCAGCCGGACGCGACGCTGTGGGACATTCAGAACCCGATCATCGACGCCTATCTCGCCGCGCTTCCCGATGGCCGCGCGCCGCGCATTCTCGGCTCGCGCAGCCTTTTCGTCGCGGAAGATCGCAAACGCGCCCTGCAACTCGCCGAAGCGGGGCTGACGCGCGTCGCCGATAAATTCGCCGCGCTCGGTCATCGCATTCCGGGCCGGACGGTCGAAGACCTGATCCGCGCCCTCGACAGCCATGTCGGCACGCCTGACGACGTCATCGCCTCGCTGAAACAGGATACGGCGCTGGCGAGGAGCACGGATATCGTCTTCCAGGTCCATTCCATCGACCCGCTGCATGAGGACATCCTGCGTTCCATCGAGCTGACGGCCCGGTACGTCGCCCCGGCGCTGGGCTGGCACAAACAATCTCCATCCCGCCTCGCGGCGGCAGAATGAAAGTGCAATCATGAGTGAACATGCTGATATCATAGACCATCTGGCCGGCGTCGATGCCGCCTCGCCGCTCGAGGCGCTGCGCGCCCGCCGTCCCATCACAAAGGCGAACGCGCAGGCGAGCTGGAACGCGCTGTTCGAGCCCGTCTCACCCAGCGATGTGACGCTTGCGGAGCGTTTCGCAGTGGCGCTGTTCGTCTCGCTTCTGCATGGACAGCGTGAGGCGGCGGAATTTTATGCAGGAAAGCTCAGGGCGCTGCCCGATGGAACGCCGCTGGCGGATATCGTCACCGTTCTCGCCGATGAGGCCGCAACGACCGGGCCTTACGGCGATTATCCTGCCGGCCCGCTCTCAGCCGAGAACAAGCCGGGCCTTGCCTTCTCGGTTGCCGGAAAAGAGCGGGCCATTGTCGAAGAGCGCCTCGCGGCGGCGCTGGAGCATAGCCATCTCCTGGTCTTCCATCCCCGCGACGCCAATCCCGCACGCTTGCAAAAGCTGCTCGACGCGGGGTGGACTACCACCGGCATCGTCACGCTGTCGCAACTCGTTTCCTTCCTCGCCTTCCAGCTTCGCGTCGTCAGCGGGCTGAAGGTCCTCGCCGACGCCTGAGAGAGAGCCATGACCGAAACAACAATCGAACCGGCAGTCGAAAACGCGCCTGATAGTTTCACGCAAGCCAATATCGGCTGGACGCCATGGCTGACGCCGCTTGCCGAAGAGGACCTGACCGACCGCCACCGCACCGCGCTCGTCGACCCCGCCCGCGTCAAGTCGCCCTATTTCATGCTGCTTGCCCGCGATCCGGACATTCTGGAAGCGCGCACGAAGACCGACAAGGACATCTTCTATAACACCGCCGATGGCCTTCCGCGCGCGGAGAGGGAGCTGGCGGCAACGGCGGCTTCCCGCCTCAATGGCTGCATTTTCTGCGCCTCGGTGCATTCGCGCTTCGCCTCGCACCACTCCAAGCGGCACGAGGACGTGCAGCGCCTGCTCGACGAAGGCGTCGAGACGGACCTTGGCGAGCGTTGGAACGCGGTCGTCGCCGCTTCAGCCGCCCTAACCGCGACCCCGCCCGCCTTCGACCGGGATCACGTGGCGCGGCTGCGCAATGCCGGGCTGACGGACGAGGAAATCTCCGACGTCATCCACGGCGCGGCCTTCTTCAACTGGGCCAACCGTCTGATGCTTTCGCTGGGCGAGCCGACGCCGGAGGGGTAAGCGTCGCGGACGGCGTGCTGCAGGTTTGGTCTACTCAGCCTGCGGCACGGCTTTATTCTTCCACTCGGGCAGCGGAAAGATCCGGTCGTAAGCCCAATTGAACACGAAAGCGTAGCCCATATAGAAAAGCGCGAATGAGACATCCATGATGAAGGCCTGCCAGAACGATACGCCAAGATACCAGGCGATGAACGGCATCAGCACGACCAGAAGGCCGCTCTCGAACAAGACCGCGTGGAAAACGCGCATGAAAGCGCCCTTCTCGGTAGTCCCCGAAAGGCGCTGAAGGACCACGTCGAACAGATAATTATAGACGAAATTCCATGTCGTCGCGATCGTCGCGCTGACGAGGCTGACCATGCCGATATCATGCATAGGCATGTGAAACGCCAGCGCGCCAAGCGGCGTGACGAGCAGGAGTCCGATGATTTCAAAGCTGAGTGCGTGACGGATACGGTCGCTGACGGAGCGCATTTTCCAACCTCCGGAAAGCTCGGGTCGTCCCGAGCAAACGAGCCCGATAAACGGGGGAGGTCGTCCTCACTTTCAAGGGGGCTATATAACGGGTTTGCCCGCATTTTCAACCTGTGTGCCTCACCCGGCGCTGCCAGAACGGCTGGTCGAGCCAGCGGGGCTGAAGGCGATAGTAAAAGTCCCGTTGCGAGACATACGCGGCCCAGAGCTGGCGCTGCTGCTCGTCATATTGATCGATGAATGCGTTGCGGCTGCCCGATGCCGACATGCTCTGCGTGTCGTCGGCCAACGCATAATGGATCATGTGCCCGGCATGGCTTCCACTTTTGAGCGCCTTGTCGATGCCTTGCGACGATAGCGGATCATAGGCCTGCGCCGCGTCGCCCACCGCCATCCAGACGTCACCGCAGAATTCCCGCAGTCGCTGGCTGCCCGCCGGGGCGCCGCGAATGGCTGCCGAGGCGCGATAGCCCCTCTCCTTGAGCAAGGGCGCGATATGCTTGGTGTCCTGGAGAAGTTCATCAAAGCCCTGTTGCGATGCCGCCAGCCTCGCCGCCGGCAGATCCCTGTCCGAATGGAAAACCACCAGGCGCCGGCTTGTCTGTCCATCCACGGCCGGCAAGCGGTTGGTATACCACCAGCCATGCGGCGCGGCCTCGATCCTGGTGTAGCGATCGTCGTCCTCCCCACTGCAGGAGAACCATTGCGCATAGGCGAACAGGCGATCGTCATTGTGAAGGGCCGGGATGCTGAGCGCCCTTGCCACGACGGCCTGCCGTCCGGAGCAATCGACGAGGCAACGGGCGTCCACCTGCTGTACGCCCGTGGGCGAAGCAAACGTCAGCCGCCAATGGGCAGAACCGTTATCGATGCGCGCGCAGGAACGGAGGCTCACGCCCTCAAGCAGGGTTGCGCCTGCCGCAACCGCTTTTGCACGCAGGGCGTCGTCGAAGGCCAGACGGTCGATGCATAGGCCATGGCCCGTCGATGAGAAGAAGAAATCCGCGATTTCAGTCTGCTCGCTCGCCCATAGCGAGATATTTCCCGCCGTGCGAAAAAGGCCGGCAGACTGCTCTTGCCCGATTTCTCCGAGGAAATGCTCGACCAGTCCGAGCGAGGACGGCGGCAGGGATTCACCCAGTTTGAAACCCCTCGCCTCCCGCTTCTCGACCATCAACACATGCCAGCCATAGGCGGCCAGCGTGATGGCGGTTGCGGACCCCGCGGGCCCGGAACCGACAATGACGGCATCCCACACGGCATCGGTCCGGCCGGGCATGGCCTGCACGGCCTATTTCTTCTTGACCACCGCCGGGGCCACGATCCTGGCCGGCGGCTTGTCCAGCGCCGGGTTACGCTCCTGTTCGACGAACACCATCTCGCCATTGTCTTTCAGATAGGTGCCGTCGTCGCCCCTGACGGGCATCACCATCCCCAGCTTCGACCAGGCATAGGGCATCTGGTTGTAGCCATCGGTGGCGGATAGCGGCTCGCCTTCTTGGTCATAGCCGCGAAACCATTCCTTATAGGTGCGGGTCTTGTTCTTCTGGTCGTAATCGAAAACGATATCCGGCCGCTGGACCGGCCACCATGCCGTGTTGCAGGACCAGAAATCGCCCTGCCAGGGGCATGACATATAGGCCGCGAGCGAGCCGGGCTCGATATCCTTACCCACCCGGAAGGCTTCGGCGAAATTCTCCCGGTAGATGATCAGATAAGGAAACTCGATGCCCGGGTGGAAGCCGCCGCCGATGGTGGGCTCCAGCGCCGCCTCATCCAGCGCGCGTGGCTGCGCGGCCACCGGCAGGGCTTCGAGCTCCTGAGGCTCCGGCGGGGTGCCCACTTCAAAGTTGCCGTCCGCCCAATCCTTCATGTGGTTGAGCTGCAAGCCGGTGAGGCTCAGGAACTGGTTGGGGAAGCTGTTGCCCAATTGCTGGTTCTGCAACGGCTTGCCCGCCGTGCCCCACAGCTTGGGCATCTTCCAGTCTTCCTCGTCGCGCTTGAACTCAGCATTCTGCCAACTGGTCGGGCGCTCGGGCGGCGGCGGCATCAGCGAGTCGACCAGACGCCCGTTATTTCCCGCCGCATGGCGCATCAGATTATAGACCATCTGCCGCGTCGGCTGGCTGTTCGCGCCCGGATCGGTGAAAGAGGCCATGTAGGTGCTATCGAGCAAATTGCCGGGCTGCTTCGGTCCATGGGCCGCGCCGTCGGTTTCCGGCGTCACGCCCGCCGCCTCGGCGCTCACCCAGCCATAGTTCACCGCCTTGGCGAAGATCGGATAGACATCGCGATAGAAATTCGTTTTCTGCCCGGCATAGGGATACGCCTCGGGAAACGCCTCATAGACGCGATCCAGTATCGACACCACATGATACATGTGCGGCGCATATTTCGGCGGCGCGGTGACGATCCAGGCACCGGCATGCGGGTTGCGCGTACCTTCGTCCGCTTCGGAGGCGACGCCGTCACGCGTGCTGAGGACGGTGCCGTCCCGCAAGGTGACCGTCACGTCGATTTCGCCGCCGCAGGTGTCGTCCCACCATCCCGGCACATTGAAATAGGCGAACTGGTTGGTGAGCGCGTTTTTGCCGCCCTCCGGGCCGTTCGGCGGATCGACCGTCATGCTTGGATTCGACAGCGCCACCTTGGGTGTCGTGACGCAGCCGCTTTTCCCCGCCCCCGGAATGAAAAGCAGGCGATGATTGGAATCGAGCCGCAATCGTCCGAGCTCGATATCTTTCGCGGGCTTGTAGGTGACCTTGACGTCCTGGGACCGGTCTTTCGGTGTAAATCCTTCGAAGCGCAGGGCGCCCGGCAGCGTGCCGTTAGTAACACCGGTAAAGACATCGCCTTTCATGACAACAGGCTCATCCTGGCCCGGCGCAATGGTGTGCACACCCGGGTCGATGATGAGCTGGGTGCGCTCGATCGGCTTCAGGCCGGGCTGGATCGACGGATTACGCAACTGGTCCGGATCGAACAGATAGGCGCCCTGAAAGGCATAATTCGCCGCCTTCATGTTCCGCACATGAACCCGCCAGCGGAGGGACCTCACATGATGGACGAGGCCTGTAGCGGAGGTGAGCTCGGCGACGACATTGCCGTCGGCATCGTAGCCATAGACCCGGAATCGCTGCGCCTGGCGTTTCAGCCGGGCATTGCTGTCGCGGTATGTCCCGCCCTTGGGCCCCGGGCCATTGCTTCCGCCGGGATCTACCACAATGCCCGGTGCTTCGGGGCCGATGTAGAATTCGTCGCTGTCCCCCAGGCGAGCAACGCCGATGCCGGGATGAATGCGAATGCTCTTGATCGTCTGGGCCACGGCTCAACCTCTAAAAATCAGGCGCTGAAACTTAAGCGAAACGAGGGTTGCTCAGAGAAGACCGAATGATCTCCCACTCCTGCAAATCGGCGGAGGCCACCGCATAGCGGTTACCGAAATGCTCGATCTCGGCGTAGGTCAGCCCGTTTGACTGGGAATAAGACAAGACCGAAAACCCGCCGCCGAAACCCGCCTTGATCGATTTCTCAACCTGCAAATCGAGACCGGCGGTCAGCTCGCTACCCGTGCCCCCATCTGCGGCAGAGGCGGCCACCGGAAGCGGCATGACAGAAACCGCAACACATCCCTTGATAAAATCCCGACGTCTGATGCCCATTTCACGACCTTTGCGCGTATATCTTCGTTATAATACTGCATAATATTTTCGCCATTAATATCTATATAATACTTTACTCTATTCACTGTATTTTGAAGCAATTTGTATAATTGAAGGAATTATCTGCGAAGTACTGTGCCGTTGTTGTCATGGATACGGAGAGGAATGGATCCCAGTGACAAGCACTGGGATGACGAATGGGTTGGCTGTTCTCGATAATCTCCAGCCGTTCGTCTTCCACAACGGTTGTTAGTCGGGTGAAAGCATCTCCACCCCGTCATCCCAGTGCTTGTCACTGGGATCCATTCCTCTACTGCAAAGTTTCACCAACGGCGAAGATCAAGCTTCGCTTCTCGATATAAAATATATGACCACTCCCGCATGAAGCGGATGCGGGCGTTGCTTGAAAAGGAAAAAAATCAGGCCGGGACGGCTTCCGCTTCCGGCTGCGGCCATCGTTGCAACGCTTCGCGTCCGGCGTCGGTCAGGCCATAAACGCCTCTGTCAACCCGCTCGAACCAGCCATAGACATTCGAAAGCAGGATCTTGCCCGCGTCCGGTACGTCGGCTCTGATGTCGCGCACGCGCAGCGGACCGGATGCCAGCGCCGCCGCGCAGGCAAGTGCCTGCTGACGGTAGGCGGTCATGACGGGCATGCGCGTGCTTCCGCCTACGGCCGGGTCGCCGCGCCGCTTCTGGTGTTCGCGCATGAGCCTCGAGCGCCGTTTCGGATCGGCGCGGGGCATTGGCGACACGGAGCCGACGATAATGCTGACCTCGCCGTCATCGGAAACGCCGAGCATGCCGATCCCCAGCCTGCGGCACAGATGGCGATAGCGCTTGTCGGCCTCCCGCCCTTTGCCCTTGGCGGACACGCGCGCCGCGATCCACACCTCGTCGGCGGCAACCGCCCGGTCGACGGCCTGCAGTATGAGCTCCAGATTAAAACTCATTTTCAATTCGCAGATCACGACGACAGGAGGATCGCCATCGCTCAAGCCGACGAGATCGCAGCCGCCGACTTCGCCCTTGACGACGTAGCCGGCCTTTTCGAGAAAGGCTTTGACGGGCAGATAAAGCGACGTTTCCATATGCCTAGCGCTTTTGAGGGCGATTCGGCCTTAAATTACATCGTTCCGCCGCCCGAAGCACGATCCCGAAAAGTCAGAGCGGGGCGCTCTATCTCTTGCAAACCCCGCCGGTATCCAGCGGGGTTTGTCTTCCAGCTTCACGCCTGGAGCGCGGTCACCACCACTTCGATGAGCGCGCCGCCGCCGAGATCCGCGACGCCGACCGTGGCGCGAGCGGGGAGATTGTCACCGAAGATTTCGGTCCAGACCGCATCCATTTCCTTCTTGTGCGAGAGATCGGTGACGAAGATGGAGGCAGAAACGACCTTGGTGATGTCAGTGCCCGCTTCCTTGAGATAGGCGGCGATCTTACCGAGGATGTTGCGGGTCTGCTCGCCCATAGAGACGCTGGTGTCGTCGGCAATGGTGCCGCCGATGAAGACGAAGCCATTGGCTTCCACGGCGCGGTGCATGATGGGCGTGCGGATGTTGCGGGTGATCGTCATGGGATTTTCCTCTTTCTCAGGTTTGGGATGGGGTGAAACGGCCGATGGAGAGGCCATCGATGGGGGTGACGGTTTTGCCGGTGGCGATCAGTTCGGCCATGACGGCCCCGGCAGCGGGGCCGAGCTGGAAGCCGTGCAGCGAGAAGCCGAATTGGTGATAAAGCCCCTCATGGCGCACGCTGGGGCCAAGCACGGGGAGATCGTCGGCCATGCGGGCCTCGATGCCTGCCCAAGCGCGCACGATGGTCGCCTCGCGCATGACGGCGAAGAGTTCGAACACCGTCGCCGCGCTTGCCCGCAGTTTGCGCCAGTCGAGCACGGTTTCGTTGGTGTCGGGGTAGGCCGTCCCGAGATGTCCGCCGCCGATCAGCACAGTGCCATTGCGAAACTGCTTGAAGGAGAGTTTGCGCCCGCGAAGAATGACCACCGGCTTGATGAATTCCGGCACGCGCGACGTGATCATCAGCATCGGCGCGACGGCCTTGAGCGGCACCGGCTCGCCGAGATCAGCGGCGATGCGCCCGGCCCATGCGCCCGCCGCGTTGACCAGAACCGGCGCCTCAAACGTCTCGCCGCCTGCATCGACTCGCCAAAGGCCACGCTCGCGGCGAATATTCGTCGCGGTTACGCCCTCGCGGACGGTCGTTCCCAACTGTTCCGCCTTGCGGCGGAAGGCGGTGGTGGTCCG
Source organism: Brucella sp. IR073 (assembly GCF_049065735.1). Lineage (NCBI taxonomy): Bacteria > Pseudomonadati > Pseudomonadota > Alphaproteobacteria > Hyphomicrobiales > Brucellaceae > Brucella > Brucella sp. IR073. The sequence continues at coordinate 54,312 of NZ_JBAKHD010000010.1, read as the reverse complement.
GGCCGGATTGGCCGCCCCGTCGCGGCGCGAGACGATGCCGCCGGGGCAGGTTTCGGCGACGGCGGGAACAAGGCGGCGCAGTTCTTGGGCGTCGATCAATTCCTCGTGGGTGAAGCCATGCTGGTTCAAGTCCGCGACCCGGGCGCGGCACGCCTCCAGCTCTTCCTGGTTTTCGGCGACCAGAACCTGACCGTGATTGTCGAAGCCGCAATCGTCGTCGAGAATATCCTCAATGCGCTCCCATATATCCATTGAGCGGATGGAGAGCGGGATTTCGGCTATGTGGCGGGCAAGCTGGCGCACGCCCCCGGCATTCACGCCGGAGGCATGGCGGCCCGCATAGTCTTTTTCGATCAGCACCGGGCGGACGCCATTGAGGCACAGATGCAGGGCCGTGGAACAGCCATGAATCCCGCCGCCTATGACGATGGCGTCCCTCCGGGTGATCATCAGCGCACCACCGCCTTCACCGCCTCGTCGGTCTGCGGCAGTGCGGCGAGTTCGGAGAGCATGATCGGCTTGACCGGCGCGCGCAGGCGGTAATAGCCGATTTCGTCAGGCGTCTTGCCGCGCGCCTCCGCCATGAGTTCCGTCACCGTCAGACCGCAGAGCCTGCCCTGGCAGGGGCCCATGCCGGTGCGGCGATAGGCTTTCAGCTGGTTCGGTCCCGTGGCGCCGACCGCGACGCTGTCGCGGATATCCTGCGCCGTCACCTCCTCGCAGCGGCAGACCACGGTGTCGCCCGAGGGGATGCGAAACTGTTTCGCCGGGCGGAAGAGAATATCGAGGAAGACACGGCCTTTCTCGGCCTTCGCTACCGCAGCCTTCAATTCGATCATGCCGGGCAGGTTGGCTCCCGCGCCTGGTTTCAACGCATCGATCGCCGCCCGCGCGGCGACACGCCCGCGCGCCACTGCCGCCAACGCGCCGCCGATGCCCGCGCCATCGCCGGCAATGGAAATGCCGGGCACCGAGGTTTCGGCGTTGCCGTCGAGTTCGGGTGTCCAGCAGAGCTGAATATCGTCCCAGCGGTGCTTCACCCCCGCCGACATGGCGAGGTTGACATTGGGCACGACGCCCTGATGCAGCAGCAGCACATCCACCGGAACAGTCGTCTTTTGGCCCTTTGCCTCGAAGGTCACATTTTGCACCCGGCCTTCACCGGATGCGGCAAGGCCGGTGACGCCGCTGATGACGCGCACCTTGGACCGGACCTCCCGCATCATCGCAAGGCCCTTGAGAAAATAGGGCGAGGTGAGGAAGGGCACCGCATGGGGCAGCGCGCGGCGGTAATTGCCCCTCTCCGTCGTGTCGAGCACAAGGTCGATCTTGCCGCCCATGCGCAGGATCTGCGCGGTGAGCAGCCAGAGCAGCGGCCCCTGACCGGCCACGACGGTCCGCCCATCCGGCAGAAGGCCGGAAGATTTCAGCACCGTCTGCGCCGCGCCTGCCGTCATCACGCCGGGAAGCGTCCAGCCGGGAATGGGAAATGGCCGCTCCAGCGCGCCGGTGGCGATGATGACGCGCTTCGCCCGGACAAGCCGCGCGCCGCCGCCGACCGAAATGCCAATCTCCAGATAGCGATCAAGGCTCCAGACCGTCGCGCCGTGCAAGATTTCCGCTCCACTCCCGCGCACATCCTCCACCAGCGCCTGCCCAGCCCAGTAATCCTTGCCGAGCAGCGCCTTGTCCTGAACCGGCGTGGTGGTGATGGCGCGCCAGACCTGGCCGCCGGGGCCCTGGTTTTCATCGAGAAGCAGGGTGGAAAGTCCGGCTTTCGCCGTCAGCGCCGCCGCTGCGAGACCGGCAGGTCCTGCGCCGATGACGGCTACATCGTATTCGTCCCGCGCGGGTGTCATCGCCCGATCTCCCTCTTGCCCTTCTGGATTTCGATTGTCATGCCCTCGCGCACCGGCACGAGGCAGCCTTGCCGGTTGCCGACGCCGTCGATGGTGACGAGGCAGTCGAAGCAGACGCCCATCATGCAATAGGGCAGGCGCGGTGCACCGCTGACGGCGGTGCGGCGGCGGACATCGAAGCCCGAGGCGATGAGCGCGGCGGCGACCGTGTCGCCTTCACGCGCGACGACGGGTCGGCCTTCGACCGTGATCGTGACCGGCTTTCTCCGGTCCTGTTCCATGCGTTTGAACATGCAGGTTTCTCCCATGCCCATGCGTCAGTAATAGCCGCTCGAACCGGCTTCGTTTTTCTGGAAGCGTCTTGCCGTGAAGCTCCCGAGCCTTGCTGAATCCAGCTGGCCCGCAGCGATCATCGGCGCGATTTCGTAAGCGTGGTTGGCTGCGAGTGTCACGCCGGAATGGCAGCAGGCGACGAAGGCGCCGGGGCAGGTTTCCGACTGTTCGTAGATCGGAAAACCATCCTTCGGCATGACGCGGATGCCGGACCAGCTGCGCACCACATTCAGCCGTCCCAGATGCGGGAACATGCGCCGGGCGCGGTCGGCCATGACTGACGTGATGCCCTTGTTGGTGACGGTGTCATCAAGCAAATCTTCCTTGCTGTCGCCGATCATGACAGTGCCCTCGTCGGTCTGCCTGATGGTCGCGACCGGATGCGGCATGAAAGGCTGGGTGCGTTCGGTGACGATGATCTGCCCGCGCGTCGGCCCCATCGGCGCTTCCAGCCCGACCATCGGCGCGAGCGTCTGATTGGCATTGCCCGCCGCCAGCACGACCTTGCCGGCGACGATCTCGCCTTGCGCCGTTGCGAGACGGAAAGCGCCGTTTTCATAGGCGATCTTCGAAACCGCGTGCTCGGGCCGGTATTCGACCTTGAGATGGGCCAGCCCGGTATGCAGCGCACGAAAGGTGCGCAGCGAATTCACATGGCCGTCGAGCGGGCAGAAGCTGCCGCCGGTCACATCAGGACCGATATGGGGCAGCATTTTCCTGACCTGATCATGGTCGAGAATTTCCACGTTATAATCAACGCCGCCCTGCGCGCGCAATTTGCGGAAGATTTCGGCGCGGTGTTCCAGTTCCTCGTCATTCAAGGTCAATTGAAAACCGCCATTCTGCTGCAGGCAGACATCGAGGCCGGTCTGTTCCTTCAGTTCGGCCGCGAGCCTCGGCCAGATTTTTGCACCATGCACGGTCCAGCCGGTATAGGCGGGCATGCCGAGGCCTTTGGACTGCACCCAGACGAGGGCGAAATTGGCCCGCGAGGCGCGCTTGGCGATGTCACCCTCATCGAGGACGCAGACCCTCTGCCCGATGCGCCCCAGGCCCCAGGCTATGGACGAGCCCAGCAACCCGCCGCCGACGACGGCGACGTCAAACTCCCTAACCATCTTCTTTATTCTCCTTATCTGGTCCGGTCGCTATGCCCGGCGAGCACCCGGTCGAGTCCGTAGAAGCGGTCGAGCAGGATCAGCGCCGCCATGGTGATGGCGATGACGCAGGCGGAAACGGAGGTGACGAGCGGATCGATATTGTCCTGCACATAAAGGAACATGCGGACGGGCAGCGTCTCGGTGCCGGGGGCGGCGAGAAAGATCGTCATGGTGACCTCATCGAAGGACTGGATGAAGGCGAGCGCCCAGCCGCTGACGACGCCGGGCAGGATGAGCGGCAGCGTCACCCGGCGGAACAGGGTCCAGCTTGTCGCGCCGAGCGAGATGGCGGCCATCTCGACCGAACGGTTCATGCCTGTTGCCGCGGCTAGCGTCAGGCGCAGCGCGAAGGGGAACACGAGGATGATGTGGGCGATGATGAGCGCCGTGAACGTGCCGCCGATGCCCGCTTGCGTGAAGAAACGCAGGAAAGCGATGCCCAGCACAACATGCGGGATCATCAGCGGCGAGAGGAACAGCGCCGACAGCGCCTCCCGCCCCGGAAACTGATGCCGCGCGATGGCGAGCGCCGCGGGGATGGCGAAGAGAAGCGCGATGGTGGAAGACGCCGCGCCGAGCCACAGGCTCATCCAGAACGCATCGATGAACTCCGGATACTGCGCGATGGCGCGGAACCAGCGCAGCGAGAAGCCGCCCACCGGCAGGGACAGGAACCCCTCCGGCGTGAAGGCGACAAGGCAGACGACGACGATCGGCGCGAGCATGAAGATCACGAAGACCGTGTGGAAGATAAGGGCGAGCGGGCCGTTTTTGCTCATCGGAAAGCCTCCGCGTAACGGCGTTCGATCAGGGCATTGCTGCTGACGACGATCAGCACGATGGCCACCAGCAAGAGCACGGCGACGGCCGCGCCGAGCGGCCAGTCGAGCGTGTTGAGGAATTCGTCATAGGCGAGCGTTGCCGCCACCTTCAGCCGCCGTCCGCCGATGATCGCCGGGGTGGCGAAGGCGCTGGCGCAGAGCGAGAAGACGATGATGCTCCCTGAGAGAATGCCCGGCATGATCTGCGGCAGGATGATGCGGCGGATAATCGTCAACGGCCCGGCGCCCAGCGACATGGCGGCGTTTTCGATCTGCGGGTCCACCCGCTGCAGCGCCGCCCAGACGGAGAGCACCATGAAGGGCATCATCACATGGGCGAGCGCGATGATGACGCCCGTCTCGGTGAACATAAAAGGGATCGGCGTATCGATCAGCCCCGCCGACATCAGCGCCTTGTTGGCGATGCCATTCTGGCCGCCGAAGAGCAGCGCCCAGCCAAGCGTGCGCGCGACGACCGAGATCAGCAGCGGTCCGAGGATGATGAGCAGGAACATGCCCTTCCACGGCGCGCGCATGCGGTTGAGGATATAGGCTTCCGGCGCACCGCAAATCGCGGTCAGCAGCGTCGCCAATATGGCGATGCGGAAGGTGCGCAGGAACATCTCGTGGAAATAGGAATCCGACCAGATTTCCCGCCAGTTATCGAGAACGAACACCGTTTCGATGCCCGTATATTGCCCCCATTTGTGGAAGGAGAGCATGAGCGTCATGACAAGCGGGATCAGCACCACCGCGATAAACAGCGCCAGCGCCGGAAGGATCAGCCGCCACGGCACGGGGGAACGGGCTTGTGCGGCGGCGCTCATCGGCCCGTCTCCTCGCGGCGCAGGCCCATGTCCGCCTCGCGCCAGACGAGGCGCACGTTTTCGCCCTCCTCCGGCTGCGTCTCGCCGTCGTTCTGGCGCACGACGATGGCCGGGCCGCATTCGGTTTCGCACTGGAAGAGCCAGTGATTGCCCTGGAAGATGCGGCTGGTAACGCGGGCCTTGAGGCCGTTCTGCTCAGGCGGGGCAAAGCCCACTTTCTCCGGCCGCACCGTGACCACCACCGGGCCGGACGGTCCTGCCGGAGCCTCAAATTCGCATGAGCCGAAGACGAGCTTTTGCGCCCGGATTTCCCCGGGGAACTCGTTGGTCTTGCCGAGAAATTGCGAGACGAAGGCGGAGCTTGGGCGCTCATACGTCTCCTGCGGCGTGCCGATCTGCTCGATGCGGCCTTTGCTCATCACGACGATCCGGTCCGACAGCGCCATGGCCTCGGTCTGGTCATGGGTGACGAGAACGGTAGTGGTGCCGAGATTGCGCTGGATCTGGCGCAGTTCGATCTGCATATCCTCGCGCAGCTTGGCATCGAGATTGGAAAGCGGCTCGTCGAGAAGCAGCACGTCCGGCTTGATGACAAGCGCGCGGGCAAGCGCCACGCGCTGCTGCTGCCCGCCCGACATGCGGCGCGGATAGCGGTCGCCATAACCGTCAAGCCCCACCATCGCCAGGGCATCACGCACCTTCGCCTCCCGCGTCGCACGGTCGACACCCCGCATTTCAAGCCCGAAGGCGATGTTTTCCGAAGCGGTCATATGCGGGAAGAGCGCATAGCTCTGGAAGACGATGCCGAGGCCGCGCCGGGCAGGCTTTGTCGCGATCAGATCGCGCCCGTCGAGATGGATGGAGCCCGCGGTCGGGTCGACGAAACCGGCGATCATCTGAAGCGTGGTGGTCTTGCCGCAGCCGGAAGGGCCGAGCAGCGAGATGAACTCGCCCTTTTTCACCGAGAGGGTGAAGTCTTCCACGGCGGTGTGGTCGCCGAAGCGCTTCTGGACATGGTCGAGTGTGAGAAAGGCCATGTGTGGGGGTGTTTCCTGCAATAGGTGAACCGGAGGACGGCGGCCATGCAGCCGACGCCGCTTGCCTGTTGTTCAAAAGAGCGCTGTCAGCGCTCCACCTCGCGGTTCCAGCGCTTGGTCCAATCCTCGCGTTGCGGGTTGATGGCGGCCCAATCCGGGTTGTAGAGCGCGCTCAGATGCTCGCCGGTGGGCGCGATTTTGCCCAGCCCTTCCGGAATCTCGACCTTCTTGTTGACCGGGCCGTAGCCGTAATCGCGCAGGAGGACGAGCTGCACCTTGGGCTCCAGCATCGCCTTGATGAAATCCGAGGCGAGCGGCGAGGCGTCCGGCTTCTCTATCGGGCAGGCGGAGGCGAGGAGCGTCACGGCGCCTTCTTTGGGATAAACGAAATCGACCGGGAAGCCCGTATTGACAAACGACTGGACGCGGCCCGTGCCCCAGACGGCCAGCGCGGCCTGACCGGACTGGAACAGCTCGGTCATCTTACCCGGCGAAGGCTCATAGGCGAGCACATTGGGGTTGACCTCTTCGGTCATGATCTTGAAGCCCGGCTCGATATCCTTCTCGCCGCCGCCATTCATCTTGGCGAACATCAGCAGCGTATAGAGCCCATATGTGTTGTTGATCGGCGGAATGACGATGAGGCCCTTATATTTCGGGTCCTTGAGATCGTTCCAGGAGGTGGGCGCGGGCCAGCCCTTCTTCTCGAAATAATCCTTGTTATACATCAGCCCTGTGGCGACGAGGCCGACCGCAACGGCGCGATCATCCTTGAAGCGGGCCGCGTCATGCAGATCCTCGGTCGCAAGGCTATCGATCTTGCCGCAGAAGCCGAGGTCGATGGCCTGATACATCGGGCCGTCATCGAGGAGGGCCACGTCGATCTGCTGGTTACCCTTCTGAGCCTGGAGCTTGGCGAGCGTATCGGTCGAGTTGCCGGCGATATATTCGACCTTCACCCCATGCTTCTTTTCGAAATCCGGAATGACTTCATCGCGCATCGTCTTTTCGAACGTGCCGCCATAGCCGGCGACGTAGAGCGTCTTGTCCTGGGCTGAGGCTGCCCCAAAGCTTGCCAGAAGCGCAAGGGCGCTGACAGCCGCGAATATTCCAGATCGTTTCATGAGTGTCCCTCTCATTTGTTGTCTATCATTGGCACTTTTTGAATTTTTCGAATGTGCCGTTCCCATGAAACGCAACATTCCAAACGCAGGCTTGACCGTCAAATTCATAATGGTACGCTTTGCATAACCAGATATTATGAGGAGCCGCATGGCGCGGGTGAATCTGAGGCAGGTGGAAGCCTTCCGGGCGGTGATGCTGTCGGGCAGCGTCACGGCGGCGGCAAGCGTCATGGGTGTGACCCAACCGGCGGTGAGCCGGATGCTGCGCGACTTGCAGGGCGCGCTCAAAATGCCGCTGTTCGAAAAGAAGGGCAGCGGCCTGGTGCCGACCGCGGCGGGCAGCGCGCTTTATACCGAGGTGGAGCGGTCGTTCCACGGGCTCGACCGTATCGTCGCGGCGGCGGAGGAAATCCGCACCCGGCGCACCGGCATGCTGCGCGTCGCCGCGCTACCGGCGCTCGCCAACGGGTTCATGCCGCGCTTCGCCGGAGCGTTCCTGATGGAACGACCCAATCTGAACTTCTCGCTGTTCGGCGTGATTTCGCCCATCGTGGTGGACTGGGTGCTCAATCTTCAATGCGATGTCGGTTTTGCCGAGGTGCCGATTGCCCATGCCGGGCTGCCGACCGTCCAGATGCCGGCGCTGCCCCGTGTCGCCGTCGTGCCTGAAGGACACAAGCTCGCGGAAAAACAGGTGATCACGCCTGACGATTTCGAGGGCGAGAACTTCATCTCGCTCACCCACGGCAGTTCAAGCCGCCACCTGATCGACAATATCTTCGCCCGGCACAATGTCTCGCGCACCTTGCGGGTGGAAACGGCGCTTTCCGAAATCATGTGCGGCATGGTGGCATCGGGCCTCGGCGTCGCAATCTGCGATCCCTTTACCGCAGCGGAGTTCTCCGGGCGCGGCGTCGTCAGTCGCCCATTCTTACCCCGCATCGATTTCGACTTCGCCGCCGTCTTCCCCCCGCAACGCGGCCCGTCGCCGGTGGCGACGGATTTCGTCAACGCCTTCGCCGGGCATGTAAGGCAAAGCGTGGCACGATAGGGCCACGGGGAGTGAATTTACCTACGACGTAGCGCCTTGCAGCGACTTGCCATCCCGGTCGAAGATGTGAACATCCTTCGCCGCAGCCGCCAGCGTGATTTTGCCCCGCTTCTGCACATCGGCGTCTCCCGGCAGCTTGGCGATGAACGGTTCTCCCCCGAATCCCAAATCGATATAGGCAAGCTGCACTTCGCCCAATTGCTCCACATAATCGACGGTGCCCTTGAATGTCAGCGGCGCACTTTCGTTTTCTGCGAGGAACAAATCTTCCGGACGAACGCCGAAACTGACATCAGCGCCCTGCCGAGCCGATGAGCTATGCATGGGCAATGTCGCCACCCCGCCGGTCGCAAGTTTCACCGTCGTTGCGGCTCCCGTCGCGGTGATCGAAGCGGGCAGAATATTCATCGCCGGTGAACCGATGAAACGGGCAACGAACAGATTAGCCGGCTTGCGGTAAAGCTCCATCGGCGCTCCCACCTGCTCGATGCGGCCATCCCGGAACACCACAATGCGGTCGGCGAGCGTCATGGCCTCGACCTGATCATGGGTGACATAGATCATGGTCGTATCGGGCATGGTTTCCTTGAGCTTGGCGATCTCGATGCGGGTGGCGACACGCAGGGCGGCGTCGAGATTGGAAAGCGGCTCATCGAAAAGGAAGACCCTGGGGTCACGCACGATGGCGCGGCCGATGGCGACGCGCTGGCGCTGGCCGCCCGAAAGCGCCTTCGGCACCCGTGCCAGATAATCGGTCAGTTGCAGAATATCGGCGGCACGGCGCACGCGCCGCTCGATTTCGGCCTTGCTCATCCCGGCGATCCTGAGGCCGAAGGCCATGTTCTCGAAGACCGTCATGTGCGGATAAAGCGCATAGGACTGGAAGACCATCGAGATGCCCCGCTTCGACGGCGGCACATGGTTCATCAACGCCCCGTCGATGCGCAATTCGCCCGCCGTGATCGGCTCCAGCCCGGCAATCGAGCGCAGCAGCGTGGATTTTCCGCACCCAGAAGGGCCGACAAAGACGATGAACTCGCCCGATTTGATCTCGAGGTCGATGCCATGCAGCACGTCGAGGCTGGCATAGGATTTGCGAATGTTCTTCAGGCTCAATCCGGCCATGTTCCCGCTCCTTTTATGATCCCGTTCCGGGACGGCTTATTCGCTACTGTTCCCGGGCATGAAACCGGCGACGAATTCCGTCAGCCGGTCCGCCCTTTTGTTCTGGATTTCCAGATCGTTCTTGCGGCGGACCGCCCGGCGCACCAGCTTTGCGCCGAGATAGCGGAACGGCTCCGGCGGCAGGGCCTTGCGCCGCTTCAAGCCGACCAGCCCGCTGGCGCTCCAGCGGTCCTGCCGTTCCAGTACGAGGCTGGCGAGGATGCGGCCTGCCACGGGCGTCTGGGCAATACCGGTGCCGTTGAAGCCCATGGCGTAGAAGACGTTGGGATGTTCCCTCAGATGATCGAAGACCGGCACATGCTCCGCCATGCAGTCGATCGGCCCGGCCCAGTCGTAATCGACCGCAACGCCGCGCAAGGCGGGATAGACGCGGTGGAGTTCGCGCTTGTTGTCGAACCCGCGTTCGGGGCTGCGGTTGAAGCTGGCGCCGAAATCGTCGCGAAAGGCAATGTTGCCTGAGCCGCGCCCGAATATCACCCGCCCCGCGGGCGTGCGCTGGTAATAGAGCACATGGGCCTGCGCGTCGCAGATCGATGCGCCATTGCTCCAGCCGATGCGGTCGAGCAATTCCGGCACCGGCGCGGTGGCGATTACCTGGCTGGCGACGACATAGAGATGGCGGCGCAATTCGGGAATGGCGGCGAGCCAGGCGTTGGCCGCAAGCACCACTTTCTCGGCTTTCAAAGCGCCGCCGGCCGTGCGCAACTCGCATTGCCTTCCGGGCAAAATCCCGAGAACGGGGGTTTGCTCGTGGATGACGACGCCGCGCGACAGGGCAAGATCACGCAAGCCTGCCACGAGCTTCGCGGGTTGCACGGTTCCCGCTCTCTCCTCGATCATACCGGCATAGGAGACGGGCGAGCCGGTCACGCGCTCGATTTCCGCCGCGTCTAGGAAGCGGAACCGGTCGATGCCGAGGCCTCTCGTCGTCTCGAACGCCTTTTCCCACGCACCTTCCTGTGCGATGGAGCTTGCCGTCCAGAGCCAGCCATCGAGCCGGAGATCCATGTCTATGACGCCGCTCGCCTGCAGCGCCGCAAGCTCCTCGATCGCCCCGGCGGTATCGGCACAAAGCTGGCGGGCTTCCTCGATGCCGGTCACGGCGGCGATCTGGTCGATCTCGGCAAACCAGCTATGCACCTGCCCGCCATTGCGGCCCGACGCGCCGGAGCCGCAAAAATCGGCTTCCAATATCGTCACCCGCGTCTCGGGGGACTGTTCCTTGATGCGCAGCGCCGTCCAAAGCCCGGTATAGCCGCCGCCGACAATGGCGATATCCGTGTTCGCCTCGCCCTTGAGCGGCCCGGTCTTCGGCCCCGCACCGATATCCTGCAGCCAGAAGGAGCGGTCTTCCCGCGCGGCGATATCAGGCTGCCGCAAACGAATTTCGGCCATGTCAGACGTCCTCCACCTGCCGGATGATTTCCACGTATTTTTCCCTGAGCCAGCCGGGGATGGGCTGAACGGGCTGCGGAAAGCCGCCCGGATGCATGCATGTGTCCGCTGCCTTTGCCGCCGCATGACGCAGCGCCGCTTCCGCCTCCATCTTTTCGAAGAGATAAGCGGTCAGGAAAGCGGCGATGAAGCTATCCCCGGCGCCGCATGTATCGACGGGTTCGATGTCGAGCGCGGGAGCAAAGAAAATTGCCTGCCCATCATGGAAGAAGGCGCCGCGCCGCCCGCACGTCACCAGTACCTGCGCGGCGCCGGATCGGTGCAAGGCCTCGATCAGCGGCTCCACCGGAATATCTGGATCATCCGGCCCGGAAGCGAAGACGAGCGGAACGCCCGCAAGCGAGAGGGCGAAATGCGCGGTCGAGACATCGACGCTGAAGGCAATGCCGTCGCTGACGAGCCTGCGCACCAGCCTTTCATCGGCATTGGTGCCGAGATGCACCCAATCGGCGTCCCGCATGGCCTGATAGCGCTGGTCGTCGGGGATATAATCGATACCGACGCCCAGCGATTCCAGCAGGATTTTCCGCTCGCCCGCTTCGTCCTTCAGCAAGGTCACGGCGGTATCGCCGGGCCGGATTTCCACATCCGCGCGCGCGAGGCCGGTGGGTGTGAGTGCGTCCAGCACTACCTCGCCTTCGGGATCGCCGGCCACAGCGCCGAAATACCGCCCGTTCCAGCCATTGCGCTGCCATTGCACGGCGACATTGAGCGCATTGCCGCCCACGGTCACGGTATCCTTGGAAAGCGAGACGTCGAGGCAATTGTCGCCGACCGCGACAAGTTTCGGTTCGTGCTTCATGCGGACTGCTCCGCACTACCGAACCAAGGCCGCGCGGCCTCCAGATTGCGCTTCCACGCGGCAACCGGATCGAGCGCATAGGACGCCTGTCCTAGCGGCTCGAAGGTCATGGTGCCCGAGAAGCCCGCCTCACCTAATTCCTGCAGATATTGCCCGAGCGGCAGATCGCCGTCGCCCCAGACGAGATGGCCGGACGGGGTTCCATCAACGATATGGACATGGGTGAGCCTCTCGCTGAAGAGCGCTATATAATCGGCGATGCTATCGCCCGCTGCGGCCATGGCGACGAGATCCAGCACAATGTCGATATTGTCCGCGCCGATCTCGTCGAAAAAGCGCTTTAGCCCGCGCGCATCGGTGACGATATTGCTTTCGGTACGCTGAAGCGGCTCGAGCAGGCAGCGGATGCCGAGACTTCCGGCATAGTTTGCAATCTGGGAAACAGCTTCTACCGAGCGCGCCCATGCCTCTTCCGCCGGCTCGTTCTCGAATCCGCGGCCCGGCGTCAGGAACAGATAGTCCGCCCCGAGCCTCGCGCATATGTCGGCCCCGCGGCAGAAGCGTTCGATGCTGGCTTCGCGCAGCTCCTGATCGCCCGAGGCGATGTTGATGGGATAAAGCACCTGCTCCGGCGTATAGGCCCGCACGGACAGACCGTTATCGTCAAGGATGCGCGCGACATCATCGAGCCTGCGTTCGCTCATATGAAAGAGATCGAGATGCGGCGCGATCCCCCAAAGCTCCATCCGGTGGAAGCCGAAGTCACGGAGCGCGGCGGCCACATTCTCGAAAGGAAAATGCTGGAAGGCAAAGTTTGCCCCTATCAGCTGATCCGGTTTCAATTTGGACATGTCATGCCTTTCAGAGACTATTTGCCGATGCCTTCCGCGAGGCCGCGGATGAAGTAGCGCTGGGCCGCGAAGAAGGTGATCACAATGGGAAGGGCCGAGATGGTCATGGCCGCGAAGACCACGGCATAGTTGGTGCCGTGCTTCGCCATGATAGAGGTGAGCCCCACCGGCAGGGTTTGGACATCGGCGCCGCTGGTGAAGATCATCGCGAAGAGATATTCGTTCCAGGCGAAGAGCACGTGCAGGATGACGCAGGAGACAATGATCGGCTTGCACAGCGGCAGGATCACGCGCCAGAAGATCTGGCTCTCGCTCGCCCCGTCCATGGTCGCCGCCTCATCAAGATCGCGCGGCAGGTCGAGCATGTAGGCGCGGATGAGGAAGGTGGTGAAGGGGATGCGGAACGCCGTATAGAGCAAGATCAGCGCCCAATAGGTGTTGTAGAGCCCAAGGTCCTGCATCATCCGCACCAGCGGGATGACCGCCACCGTCGGGCTCAGCATCAGTCCGCCAAGCACGATGGCGACAAAGAGCGGCTTGCCCGGCATCTTCGAGCGCGTCAGCCCATAAGCCGTCCAGGCGCTGATGAGCACGGTGGAGACCGCCGAGGCAAGGGTGACGATGACGCTGGTGGCGACGTAATTGCGCACGCCCTGGTTCCAGGCGGCGACATAGTTCTCCCATGTCAGGCGCTGCGGCAGGGCGAAGGGATCGCCGAAGATTTCCGCATTGCTCTTGAAGCCGTTCAGCGCCATCCAGACGAGCGGATAGAGAACGACCACGCCAAGGCAAACCAGAAACACCACAAGGCATGTCCGGCCAAGAAGGGCAAAGAAATGACCCGACCGGCTTTCGTTGTAATGGTCAACCATTGTCACAGCTCGACCCTCCGGCGTTTCGTGTACCAAAGCTGGGCGAAGCCGGTCGCGAGCGTCACGATGAAGATGACAGCGGCGATCGCGGCCCCATAGCCGAAATTGTTTTCGATAAAGCCCTGCTGATAGAGCCATGTGCCGAGAACCTGGCTGGCATTGTTCGGCCCGCCGGCGGTCATCACCATCACCTCGTTGAAAACCTGGAACGCGCCGGTGATCGTGACGATGATCATCAGCCCGGTCATTTCCCGCGTCAGCGGGAAGGTGATATTCCACAAGCGCCGGAGCGGGCCTGCCCCATCCATGATGGCGGCGTCGTAGAGCTCGCGCGGGATTTTCTGGATGGCAATGGCGAAAAGCAGCGTGGAATAGCCGAAGCCCTGCCACTGGCTCATCGCGATGATGGCGTAGATCGCCGTGCTCTCATCTCCCAGCCACGCCCGCGCCAGGCTGCCGAGACCAACAGCTCCAAGCGCGGCGTCGAGGAGCCCGGTCCCCGGCTGGTAGATGAAATAAAACAGCAGGCCCGCCACGGTGATCGATATGGCCGATGGCACGAAATAGATCGCGCGCCAGAAGCGCCGCCATCTCTCATCCTGCAAGCCCTCGATGAGCGCCGCAAGGATGAATGCGCCGAACACCTGGAAGACGACGGACAGGAGTGCGTAGAGCGCGTTGTTTCCCAGCGCCGTCCAGACCACCGGGTCGTCCATGAGCCGCTTGTAATTGGCGAGGCCGACATTGGTGGTCTCGCCGGTGAAAATATCCTGATCGGTGGTGCTGACGAGGAAATTATCGACGATCGGATAATAGACGAACCACGCAATAATGATCAGCGCCACCGCCACCCAGCGGAGCGAATAAAGGGCGGACAGGGCGGATGTGCCCTTCCCTGCCGCCCCCGCGATGGAGCCGTAGGCTACGGCTCCATCGGCTGTGCTTTCCCTGTTCAAGGCCATCGGCTTATCTGCCCTATGCAGGTCACTTGGCTGCCTTCGCAGCGTCCTTCACCTTCTCGATCACCTCTTCCGGCGTCATGGAGCCGCCGATCAGGGCCTGCAGGCCGGAGAGCCATGCAGCGGCGATGCGCGGCGGGTTGGCGGTGTCGAGCCAGGGCATCAGATATGAGGCGGAGGCGATGTCCTTGAGCCCGCCGACGACGGCCGGGTTCATCTTCGCCGGGTCCACGCCGCCGATGGTCGCGCTCGGCTGGCCATAGGGCGGGGCGGAGAGGCGGCGCGCATTTTCCGGCGAGGTGACGAACTTCATGAAATCGATGGCCAGCGGGATGTTGTCGGAGGCCGTGTTGATCATATAGCCTTCCGGCGCGCCTTCGATGGCCTTGGGATCGCCCTTCGCGCCTTCGGGCACCGGGAGCACGAAATAGCCGAATTCATCCCGCTTCACTGCACCCTCAGGCGCCGTGCTCTGGTCGAATTCGATGATCTCCTGATAATACATCGCCGACTTGGCATTGACGAAGGCCTGATGTGCCGAGGCATAGGAGGTGCCGTTGGTCGCGGCACCGTCCGTGCAGCGGTCGATCAGCTCCTTCAACTGCTTCAGCGTTTCCACATAGCCCGGATCGGAATAGTCCGCTGTCTTCTGATCGAAATCCTTTTCGAGCGTTTCGCGCGGGACGTTATAGGCAAGCAGCTGCCCTGCGAAGTGAACCGCTGGCCAGCCCTCCTTGTTGCCGAAGGAGATCGCCGTTTTGCCCGCCTTACGCAAAGCATCGCAGCTTTTCAGAAGCGCGTCGAAATTCTTCGGCTCGCTTAATCCCAGCTCCGCGAACATGGTCTTGTTATAGCCCATGAACTTGGCGTCGAGATAAAGCGGGATGCCATAATATTTGCCGTTGTACTGAAAGGCCGAGACGGCGGCGGGGGCGAATGTCTTGCCCCATTCGGTATCCGGCCCGATGACCTTGCTCAAATCGACGGCGCGCTTTCCGCGCACGAAATTGCCGCCCCAGCTTCCGGTCCAGGTGAAATAGATGTCCGGCAGGGAATTGGAAGCCACCAGCGCCTTGGTCTTGCCCTTCACGCTGTCGTCGCTCTCCTGGATGAGCTCGACCTTCACATCAGGATGGAGCTTCTCATATTCCTTGGCGAGATTGACGAAATAGGGCGAAAGGAGCTGCAAACCGAATTTGGTCAGGACGCTGAGCGTGCCCTTATATTCCACTTGCGCCCCCGGTTCGGCGACGACTTCCTTGCCCGCTTGGGCAAAGCCCTGGCCCACGCCACCCACGGTGAACGCGGCCAGGGCGATCGACAGGATTTTCGTTCTGCGTTTCATGTTTCAGTTCCCTTCTGTGGTTTCTTTTTGTGTTTAGTATTCGACGCGCTTGTAATAGCGCCGGGTGGTCAGCGGATGGTCGCGCAGCACCTCCAGATGCGCGCTCAGCCGCTCGAGCAGCGTTGCCAGGATGACCGGGGAAATCAGGCTGCGGACGGAAGGCGAAATGCCCGGCAGTTCGACGGAGGCGCTATCGAGAACCCTCACCTTGTCGGTGTAGCGCTTGGCGAAGTTTTCCACCCGGTCCGACAGCGGACGATAGGCGTCCTCGCCCTTGAAGACGAAAACGCTGACGCCCGGCTCGACGAGCTCCAGCGTGCCGTGGAAGAAATCGGCCGCATGGACGGGCCGCGTGCGGATCCACTGCATTTCCTCCAGAATGCACATGCCGTAATAATGCGCCTCCGGCCAGACCGAGCCGGCACCGGTGAAGATGTGGTAGGTCTCGTCCTTGATGTCCTTCGCCAATTGCGCGGCGGCGGGCTCGAAAGCGGCCTTGGCATCGACGAGCAGGGCGGGAAGCTTCTTCAATTCCTCCACCGTGGCGTCGTAATCGGCATATTCGCCCCGTTCGGCGAGAAGCGCCAGGACGATCAGCAGGGTCTGCAGATAGAAGGACTCCGACGACGTATCGTCCTCAGCGAAATTGGTGAAATTGAAATCCGCCTCGCGGGCGAGCGGCGTATCGGCATGGCCCGTCAGGGACAGGGTTTTCACGCCTTTCGCTTTCAGGAACGAAAGCAGTTGCACGCTCTCCTTCGTCGTGCCCGAGAGCGACGGAAGAATAGCGAGCGCCTTTTCATCCAGCCCTGCCGGCGGCTTGATCACCGTCTGCGCGGGAAAGGCCGCCGAGACCGGGAACAGCGACGCGCCTGCCGCGAAATCGATTGCCGGCAGGGTCAGGAGCTGGACGCCGCCCGTGCCCATGAAGAAGACGCGTTCGAGCCCTTCATCAAGCAGCTGGCGCATCAGCGGGCGCATTTTATCGGCGATAGCGACAGCGCCGCTCTGGATTTTGACGAAGCGCTCTTTGTCGAAGTTGAGCATAAAAACCTTCCCATCTGGTAGTCGCAAGGCAAGGCGATCCCGTTCGCTGAAAGGCGTATTTCGCCCCAGCGTCCAGCCGGCCAAGCCAACGGATGCAAATCTATGAGATCGATCTCATACGCATATGAGCACATGTTTTGCCGGTTTTGGCAAGAGCCAATCGCGACATTTTTTTAAGGCCGCTTATGCGCCTTCGCGGCGGGAGACGGAGCCGCGGACGATCAGCCGCGTGGGGAAGCTGACATTTCTCGGCGCGTCCTTCTTGCCTGACAGCCGGTCGATCAGCATTTCCACCGCGAGCGGGCCGATATCGGCGATGGGCTGCGCGACGACCGTGATCTGCGGGTCGGTGAAGGTGGCGAGATTGAAATCGTCGAAGCCGATGACGGAGACATCCTTGGGGATGGAGAGTCCCATGGCGCGCAAGCCGAGCAGCGCGCCCTGCGTCATCAGGCTGTCCACGGTGAACAGTGCGGTGGGCGGGTTGCGCTGGCTGAACAGGCGGATCGTCGCCTCGACAGCATGTTCGACAGTGGAACGGGACACGCTGATCAGCGAATCATCGAGCCCGATCCCATGCGCCTCCAGCGAGTTGCGATAGCCGGCCAGACGCTCCTGCGAGGTGAAGATACGCGTCTCATCCTGCAGGAGACCGATACGCCGGTGCCCGTTCCTGATGAGATAATCGATCGCCTGCCGCGCGCCGCCCTCGTTGTCGACGACGACGCTGTCGCACGCGAGGTTCTTCACCGCGCGGTCGATGAGGACCACCGGCACCCCTTCCCGCACCAGCTCTTCCAGATGGGCATTGTCGTCAGCCGATGTGGGCGCCACGATGAAGCCGCGAATGCTCAGGCCCCGCAAGCTCTCCAGCAGCGCCTTTTCCTGCGCGGTGTCTTCCTCGCTGCTGGCGATCAGGAGATTATGACGGCGCTTTCGCAACTCCACTTCAAGATCATGGGCGATGCGGGCGAAGAACGGGTTCTGGATATCGCCGAGCACAAAGCCGATGATCGGCAGCTGCCCGCGTCGCAGCGCCTGCGCCACGCGGTTCCCGCGATAGCCGAGCCGTTCCGCCGCCTCCTGCACGCGAAGCGCGGTCTCGTCGCCCACATAGCCATAGCTGTTGAGCGCCCGCGCCGCTGTGGCGCGCGACACCTTGGCCTCCGCGGCGACGTCCTTGAGAGTTACCACGGACCGCTTCAATCGAATTCTCCCGATTCACCAACGAACACCGAACCTTATCGCATCTGCAGGCTAAGGTCGTGGGGAAGAATGGGTAGGTTACGAATGTTGTAAAGCAAAACTTTCCGGTACGCCGTTACGGAGCCGGATAGAACTGACGCCCGTATGGGTGAGGAAACTTTTGACATTTGTCAATTGATGTGAATATTGTCAAAATAAACAAAACCGAGGAATTCCATGCCGATCAGGTCCACCGATCAGATCCTGCATAAGGCCGCCTGGCTCTATTATACCCATGGCATGCGGCAGGATGAGGTGGCGAAGCATCTCGATATTTCGCGGGCGTCGGTAGCCACCTATTTGCGCAGGGCGCGCGAGATGGGAATTGTCACCATCTCCACCTCGACGCAACTTTTTTCGAACGATGTGCTGGCGCGCGAGCTGGAAGATGCCGCGGGGCTCGATGCCGTCTGGATCGTGCCGGAGGATCGCCAGGCGCTGGATCCGGCGGCTGAAATGCCTGTCGTCGCGGCGGCGGTGTTTCTCGAACTCATCAACAAGGGCGACCGGATCGGCGTCGCCTGGGGCCAGACCGTTTATCACATTGCCGATGTCATGCCCTATGCGGATCTCCAGGGCGTCAAAGTGATGCAGCTTTGCGGCAATCTGGGCGCGCCCTATGCCTTCCGCCCCGACCAATGCACCACCGAAATCGCGCGCCGGCTGAATGCCGAGGGCATCAATTTGTACGCACCCCTCGTGCTGAGCAGCGAAGAACTGGCAGAAGCACTGCGGCAGGAGCCGGTCGTGCGCGACCAGCTCGCCGGCATTCCGCAGTGCCAGCTGGCGCTTTATTCGGTCGGCGGCATCGAGGCGGACAGTCATCTGGTCATGTGCGGCGCGCTGACCGCCGAGGAGATGCATGCGGCGGGGAAAATTGGCGCAGCGGGCGTCATCGCGGGGCAATTGATCGACGGGGACGGCCAATGGCTCGATTGCGCCTATAACAGGCGTTGCATTTCGGCTGACCTTGGATCGATCCGGGCCATCGCCAAGCGGATGATGGTGGTGCAGGAGGACAATAAGTTCCACTCGCTCGTCGCGGCACTGCGCGGCGATCTCGTCTCGCATCTCGTGGTGACCGCCTCGATGGCACGTCGGCTCCTCAAGCATGGGAAGCTGACGCGGGCGGCCTAGAGCAGATTGTGTTTTGACGGAATCGCGAGACACCCCCCTCTGCCCTGCCAACGTTCCGTTTAAAAAGAAAATACTTGTCCAATATTATAACGAACGTTGGGTGCTCCACGCTGTACGCTTCGGCGAGTTCAACGGCTTATTTTAGCCGTACTTTAGCCGTATGAAATTGTCTGAAATACGCAATATATACCTAGAAACATATTTATACCTACAGTTGCGCAGGATTATGCCGCGCTGATCGGGCGCTAATTTTGAGTGCACTCATTACCTAGGGAGGTCCGCTATGGTTATCAAAGTACTTTCTGTTTCTGCCGTCCTTGTCGCTCTGTCCGCTTATGGCGCACAGGCAAAGGTCGTCACTGGTAAGGTGGTTGCATATAATCCGCCCTACGAAACGCTCACCTTGGAAGGCGGCGATTCCTATGCCGTGCGGCCTGGGTGGAAGCCAGTCGTTCATGTCGGTGACCGTGTCGTGGTTACCTCCGCCGATAATTACAACGGCACACATTTCGCCGATTATGTCCGAGCGGTCGAGACGAATGGGTTAATTCATTATGGCCACGCCGGCACGATGGCGCGTTTCTGATAGGTTGTTTCGGCGTTGCATCAGATAAAAAGCGGCTCCGGGGGAGAGCCGCCAGTTTCGTTTGCCGACTATTGATTATTGTTTCAGCCAAGTCCGGACGGAAAAATTCACATTTTTCCTGGATTTGGCCCTACGGCTTCGGCATCCATGCGGGCATGGCGACATCGGCATGGGCGAATTGCGGCATCTTCGCCGCGAGTTCTTCCATGTTCTTGATGTCGTTCTCGTTGAGATCCGCCTGTGTGATGAGGGTCGGCGGCACGATCACGCTTTTGCCGGGGTCTTCTCCCGTCAGAAGCATCGCCAGGGCGCGTACCGAGACCTGCCCGACCACGGCAGGGTTCGTTGCGGCGGTGGCGGCCCAGGCGCTGCCCGGCTCACGCATCGCCGCGATGTCTGAGGTCGAGATATCGGCGGAGTAGATTTTGACGCTCGACGAAAGCCCCGCCTCGTCGACCGCGATCTTCACGCCCTTGGCGAATTCGTCATAGGGAGCGAACATCACGGTGATGTCAGGATTGGCCGAGATCACCGAGCGCGCCTGATTGGCCACCGAATTGGCGATTGGGTTATCCATCGTGCCGAACATCGCCTTTTCCTCGATGCCGGGATATTTCTTCTTGAATTCCTTCCACGTCTCGTCGCGGCGGTCGAGCGGCGCGATGCCGGCGACATAGACATAACCGGCCTTCCAGCTCTCGCCATTGTCTTTGATCGCCTGCTCCAGCGCGAGGCGCGCAAGATCACGGTCGGACTGCTCGATCTGCGGAATCTTGTCATTCTCGACATTGACGTCGAAAGCGACGACCTTGATGCCCGCATCGACGGCGCGCTTCGCGGCTTCCTTCATGGACTCGGTCAGGCCATGCTGGATGATGATGCCGTTGACGCCCATGGCGATGGCCTGATCGACCATATCCGCCTGCAGCGCCGCATCCTGGCGGCTGTCGAGCACCCGCAAATCGACGCCCAGCGCCTTGGCCTGCGCCTCGACGCCCGCCAGATAGGACTGGAAGAAATCGCCCGTCGAGAGATAGCGCACCAGCGCGATCTTCACATCGCCCGGCTTGTCGAAGGGCGCGGGCTTGTCGGCGGCCTGCGCCATCCCGCCCAGCATCGTGGCCCCGATCAGCGCAAGCCCGAGCTTGGCCACGGTTCTTCTCGTTAACGACATACGCATATCCTCCCAGTTGCGTTTTTCATGCCTATTTTCTTCGTCCCGAAAGGGCGAAGGTGAAGACAAGGGCGACGACCAGCACCGCGCCCTTGACGAAATCCTGCGTGTAGTAAGGCGCGTTCATCATGGTGAGCCCTTGCAGCAGCACGCCGACGAACAGCGCGCCGATGGCGGTGCCGAAGGCATTGGGCTTGGCGGCTCCGAGCACGGCGAAGCCGATCAATGCGGCGGCCACGGCGTCGAGAAGCAGATTGTTGCCCGACGCGATATCGCCGCGTCCCAGCCGGGCGGCAAGCAGGATGCCGCCGATAGAAGCGAAAACGCCCGAAATCACATAGGCCCAGATCTTGTAGGCATTGACCGGCGCACCGGCTAATTCCGCCGCCCGCTCATTGGAGCCGACCGCATACATCATGCGGCCGAAACGGGTGTATTCGAGGAAGAACCAGATCGCGAGCGCCAGCACGATCAGGATCACCACCGAAACCGGCACCAGATTTGGCAGGATAAAATCGAAACGGTGCCGCCCCAGCGCCAGAAAAGCAGGAGAGAAAGTGCCGCTCGCAACCGAGCCATCGGGCAGCGTCATGCCTGTCGCGATGGAGCGGCCCTCGGTCGGGATGCGCTGGAGCCCCAACAGCAGGAACATCATGCCGAGCGTGGCGAGCAGGTCCGGCACGCGCATATAGACAATGAGCACGCCGTTGATGAGGCCGACAATGACGCCGATGGCGAGGCAGACGAGCGTCGCGGTCAGCGCGTCGCCGCCCATCACCACCATCACATAGGATGAGGCCATCATCGCTGTCGTCGCGACGGAGCCGATGGAAAGATCGAACCCGCCGACGACCAGCGTCGCCGTCACGCCCAGCGCCAGAATGCCGGTGATGGACACCGATTGCAGGATGAAGACCGCGCTTTGCGGCGAGGCGAAGCCGCTGGTCGAAAGGCAGAAATAGACGATCAGCCCGAGAAGAAGCGCGAGAAACCCATATCGAATCGCGATATAGCGCAACGAGGCGGATGGGGCCGCCTGCGGTTTCGGCGTGGTGTGTTCGATGCTCATGTCAATCAACCATGGTTCGTGGGGCCGCATTTGTTTGCGCGAGGGAATGACGCCCTGCTATTTCCGCAAGCAGCCTCTCGACATCGAGCCCGGCATTACGGTGCTCGCCGACGATGCTGTGCTCCGACATGACAAGGATACGGTCGGCAATCTCAAAGACTTCGTCGAGCTCGGTGAGAAAAACGATGGTGCCGCGCCCCGCCGCCGAGGCGCGCAGCTTCTGCGCAATGTCGCGGCGTGCAGCGATATCGACGCCCTGAAAGGGCTCATCCAGCACGAGCAGGCGCGAAGCCCGTGCGAGCCAGCGGCCGACCATCACTTTCTGCTGATTGCCGCCGGAGAGCGTATGCATCGCGTCGCGTTCGCAGCGGCACACGACGCCCAGCGCCTCGATCTGCCGGCGGGCCAGCGCGCGCTCCTTTTTCCGGCTGAGGACACTGAGGCTCGACAGGGACCGCAGGAAAGGAAGGCTGATATTTTCCTCTATGCTGAAATCTGGAACGATGCCGTTTTCTCCCCGGTCCTTGGCGACGAGAAATACGCCCTGCCGGATGGCGGCAGCCGGGCTTGCCGGCGAATAGCCCTTGCCGTCCAGTTGCATCTCGCCGCCGAGCGCCGGACGAACGCCGAAAAGCGTCTCGGCGAGCGCCGTCTTTCCCACGCCGACAAGGCCGGTGACTGCGACGACCTCGCCATCGCCCACCGTCAGTGAGAATGGCCGGGATCCTTCGTTTATAACGAGATTGCGGGCCTCGAAAATCGGCTTGGAAGCAGGCCGAACCTCGATCCGGTCCTTGCCGATTTTCTGTCCGAGCATGGCGTTGACTGCCCCTTCATAATCGAGCTCCGGCCCTTCGAAAACGCCGGCGATACGCCCGTCGCGTAAGCTCACAATGCTGTCGGCAAGCCGACGGATGTCTGACATGCGGTGCGAAATGTAGAGGATGGCGACACCCCGCGCGCGCAGACGATCGATGAGCGCGAACAGCCGGTCCGCCTCCGCGCTCGACAATGAGGACGTCGGTTCATCCAGGATCAGCACCTTCGGCTCGTGCGCCATGGCGCGGGCAATCGCCACCATCTGGCGGTCGGCCAGCGAGAGACCGGAAATCCGGGCGTTGAGGTCGATGGCAAGCCCGACGCGGCCCGCGACCTTGGTGGCCTCCGCGCGAACCTTGCGCGGATTGAACAAGAGGCCCGCTCCGCGCCCGTTGAGCCGGTCCAGCGTCAGGTTAGTGGCGACATCAAGATCGGCCACCACGCCGTCATTGATGCTCTGATGCACGGTAACGACGCCCGCCCGGATCGCCTCCGCAGGGCGCGAGGGCGAGAAATCGGCGCCCCCCAGCGACATGGTGCCGGCGTCGCGGGCGTATACGCCGCTGACGACTTTCACCAGCGTCGATTTCCCAGCGCCATTGGCCCCCATCAGCACCGTCACGGCCCCGGCCCGCAAGCCGAGATCAATCCCGTTCAGCACGCGAAACGGGCCGAACGATTTGCGCAAGGCTTCGATACGGAAAACGTAATCGTGTCCCATCTGCTCCTCCCGATATGGGACTTAAAGCCCGATTTTAGCAAATGTCAATCCAGTTGACATTTGACAGAACGCTGATTTACCAATTGTAGCCGGGCGCAGGCGATGTGGGAGGCATCGGCCTTGCAGCGCGTATCGGCTTTTCGAAATGCGGTTCTGATTTTCGGGCTGAAGCCGGAACGGGCATTTGCCGCCAATGTCAGGGGAGGAAAGCATGAATGGTTTTGAGGCGCTTGAAGCGGCCACCTTACCGGGGCGGCTGGGAAGCCACCCGCAACTGCGGCAGCGGATCGGCGAGGACATTGCCCGCTGGGATGTGCGCGAGGTAGGCGACGGCAACCTCAATCTGGTTTTCATCGTCAAGGGCGATGCCGGGGCGGTGATCGTCAAGCAGGCGCTGCCCTATGTGCGGCTCGTCGGCGAAAGCTGGCCGTTGCCGTTGAAGCGGTCTTTCTTCGAATATCACGCCCTCATCCGGGCGGCGGAGCGAAATCCGGGCAGCGTGCCGGAGGTCTATCACTTCGACCAGGACCAGGCGATCATCGTCATGGAATATCTTGTCCCCCATGTGATCCTGCGGCGCGCACTGATCGAAGGCCGGCAACTGCCGAAGATAGGAACCGATCTCGGCCTCTATCTGGCGCGCACGCTCTTTCGCGGCTCCGACCTCGCCATGACGCCGCGCAAGCGCAAGGAGGATCTGGCGCTTTTCGCCGACAATGCCGAACTCTGCGACATCACCGAAAACCTCGTCTTCTCGGACCCGTATTTCGAGGCCGCGCTGAACCGCCATACCAGCCCGTATCTCGACGCGCTGGTAGCGACGCTGCGGGCCGACCGCGATCTGAAAGTGGAAGCCCAGCGGCTGAAACATCTCTTCGCGTCGAACGCCGAAACCCTGCTCCACGGCGACCTCCACACCGGCTCTGTCATGGTGACAGAGGACGAAACCCGCGTGATCGATCCCGAATTCGCCTTCTACGGCCCCATGGCCTTCGATGTCGGCATGCTGCTCGCCAATTTCTGGATGAGCTATTTCTCGCAAACCGGACATGAAGCCGGCGGCAGCCGGGACGCCATGCGCGCCTATCTTCTGGACACGGTGGCAACTGTCTGGGACAGTTTCCGGACGGAGTTCTCTTATCTTTGGCGCACCGAGCGCACAGGCATGCTCTACCAGAAATCGCTTTTCGAAGATCAGGGCGACAGCCTTGGAGCGGAACAGGCGCTGGACGAGATGATCCACACGATCTGGACCGATGCGCTGGGTTTTGCTGGCATCGAGACCCACCGCCGCATTCTCGGCCTCGCCCATAATGCCGATTTCGAAACCATTGGGGATGAACGGCTTCGCGCCGAATGCGAGGCGAAGGCGCTCAAATTCGGGCGGCACCTCGCCGTCAACAGGCGCCGTATCCACAGCATCGCCGAGGTCAATGCCCTGGCCCGGCGGCTTGAAAGAGAGGAAATCCGATGAAAGTCGGCAATCGCCATTACCGCACGATCTGGCTGAATGACGACGGACAGTCGGTCGATATCATCGACCAGCGCTGGCTGCCGCACGAATTCCGGATCGTGACGCTGCGGACAGTCGACGAGGTGGCAGTCGCCATCCGCGACATGTGGGTGCGCGGCGCGCCGCTCATCGGCGTCACCGCCGCCTATGGCATCGCCATCGCCATGCGAGCGGACCCAAGCGACGAGGCGCTGGACAAGGCGTGGGATCATCTTCACGAGACGCGCCCGACGGCGATAAACCTGCGCTGGGCGCTGGATGAAATGCGTGAGTTCCTGCGGCCTCTTCAACCGGAAAGACGCGCGACAGCGGCCTATGAAAAGGCTGCCCGGATTGCGGACGAAGACGTGGAGCTCAACCGCAATATCGGCCGCAACGGGCTTGACGTGATCCGCAGGATTGCCGCCGGCAAAAAGCCGGGCGAGCCGGTCAATATCCTCACCCATTGCAATGCCGGCTGGCTGGCGACGGTCGATTACGGCACGGCCACCGCGCCGATCTATCTGGCAGCGGAAGAAGGCCTTCCCGTCCATGTCTATGTGGACGAAACGCGCCCGCGCAATCAGGGCGCACAGCTGACCGCATGGGAACTGAACGGCCATGGCGTCCCGCACACACTCATCGTCGACAATGCCGGCGGGCATCTCATGCAGCACGGACAGGTGGATATAGTGATCGTCGGCACGGACCGGACCACCGCCAATGGTGACGTCTGCAATAAGATCGGTACCTATCTCAAGGCGCTTGCCGCCCACGACAATGGCGTGCCCTTCTATGTCGCCCTGCCCTCTCCCACCATCGACTGGACCGTGCATGACGGCGTCAAGGAAATCCCCATCGAGGAGCGTAACGGCGACGAGGTGCGCTTCGTCCAAGGGCGCGATGCGCAAGGCAATATCGCGCTGGTGCGCATTTCGCCCGAAACCAGCCCGGCGGCGAACCCGGCCTTCGACGTGACCCCGGCGCGGCTCATCACTGGTCTCATCACCGAGCGCGGCATAGCGGATGCCTCGCCGCAGGGCCTGCAAGCGCTCTTTCCGGAACGGAATTGATACGATGACCCTTCTCAATCATCGCAAGACGGAAGATATCGCCGCCGGCATCCGCAGGCGCGTCTTTCTCCACACCATGCGCCACAATGGCGGCTATCTGAGCCAGGCCTGCTCGGCGGCGGAGAGCCTTGCGTTTCTCTATAATGAGGCGCTGCATCTGGGCGAGCCGACCTTGCCGAAGATTCCGCTGCCCTTTGCCGGCGTGCCCTCCGCGCACAACCCGCAAGCCTTCACCGGCGCGGGCTATCATGGGCCTTTCGCGCCGGAGTTCGACCGCTTCATCATCTCGCCTGCCCACTATGCGCTGGTCGTCTATTCCGCGCTCATCGAAGTGGGGCGGATGGACGAGCATGCGCTCGATCATTTCAACCGCGACGGCAGCTCCGTCGAGATGATCGGCGCCGAACACAGCCCCGGCATGGAGGTCACCACCGGATCACTCGCGCAAGGGCTTTCCATGGCCTCGGGCATCGCCTTCGCACGCAAGCGCAAGGGCGAGCCGGGAAAAGTCTGGGTCTATATGTCCGATGGCGAGTTTCAGGAAGGGCAGACTTGGGAATGTCTCGCCGCCATGAGCCATCACAGGATCGACAACATCAGGGTGGTGGTCGACGTCAACCGCCAGCAATGCGACGGGGCGATGGAATCGGTCCTCGACCTCGGCGATCTGCCCTCGCGCGTTTCCGCCTTCGGCGCCACCTGCCGCTCGGTTGACGGTCACGATCTCGACCAGTTGCGTGAGGCGGCGGGCAGCGCCGAGACCGGCAAGCCGCTCGTCATCCTCGCCAACACCTCGCCCTTTCAGGGCATGCCCTTCCTTCAGCGGCGCTTTCCGCGGCTGCATTACGTGCGGTTCAAGACAAGGCAGGAGCGCGACGAGATGCAGGCGGCAATCGCCGCCGAGCTCGGGCTCAACGAAGCAGAAATTGCAAGGGGCTGATCATGGTGGAAATCGTCAACCGGCCCTATGCGGGCGCTTTCGAAACGTTTGCCGCTGCGCGGCCCGAGGTGCTCTGCCTTTCGGCGGACCTGACCTCCTCCTGCGAGGTGGACGGCTTTCGCGACCGGCATCCGGAACAGTTTCTCTCGCTCGGCATGGCGGAGCAGAACATGCTCTCCTTCGCGGGCGGCCTTGCAATGCAGGGCTTCCGCCCGTTCATCCACACTTTCGCGGTGTTCCTTTATCGCCGTCCCTATGACCAGCTCATCAATTCCATCGCCTATTCCAACCGCAAGGTACGGCTGATGGGCTTCCTGCCCGGCATCACCACGCCGGGCGGCATAACCCACCAAGCCATCGAAGATATCGCGGTCATGCGTGCGATCCCGAACATAACGGTGCTCGAAACCGGAGACGCGACGGAAGTCGAAACCGTTCTCGAGGTGGCCGACAGCATCGATGGGCCCGTTTATGTGCGGGTCTTGCGCGGCGAGGTGCCAAGGCTGTTCTCCTCGCCCTTCGAATTCAATCGCCTGCGAACGCTCAGCGAAGGAGACGACATACTGGTGCTGACCTCAGGCATCTGCACGGAAGAGGCGCTGCGGGCGACGGCGTTGCTGAAATCTCGCGATATAAGCGTGCATCATCTCCATGCATCGACCTTGAAGCCTTTCGACCGGGAGGGGCTCCTTCAAGCCCTCAGAGGCAAGAAGGGCGTGGTGACGATGGAGAACCATACGATCGTCGGCGGCCTTGGCTCGCTCGTCGCGGAAATCCTCGCGGAGGAAGGGCTGGGCATCCGCCTGCGCCGCCTTGGCCTGCAGGATACTTTTGCCCATGGTGCATCGAAGCCATACCTCATGAAGAAATACGGCCTCGACGCGGGCGCATTGATCGGCGCGGTCGGCCAGCTTCTCGGTCGCGACATCGCCTTTGATGAGACGGAACTGCAATCGGTGCGGCTCGACGCGGTGCATTCGGCGCAAAAGGCGGAGGCGCTTTGATGGCGCGGTTTTCGGTCACTTACTGGATAGGGAGCAAGGACGAGGCAGAAGCGCGGGCGAGAGCAGCTGAAATCGCAGTGGAGCAGACCGTCGAGATCCCCGATGATATCGTGCCGGAAGGCTATGTGCGCGATGAAATCCTTGGGCGAGTCGAGGACGTCACACCGGCACCCGGACAAAGAGGCGGCTATTTCGCCCGCATCTCCTATAGCGATGACGATATCGGCGACGATTTTCCGCAGCTTCTCAACGTCATCTTCGGCAATTCCTCGATCCGTCCGGATTGCCGGGTGGAAAGCATGATCCTCTCCGAAGGCATTCTTGCCATCTGCCAAGGCCCGCGTTTCGGGCCGGAGGGCCTGCGCAAGCGCGCCGGAATCGCGAACGGGCCATTGCTCATGTCGGCGATCAAGCCGGTTGGCCTTCCAGTCGCCGCGCTTGCCGATCTTGCCCATCGGTTCGCGCTCGGTGGCGTCAATTATATCAAGGATGACCACGGCCTCGCCAACCAGAAGACATCGCCTTTCCGGGAGCGGCTGAAAGCCTGCACCGACGCCGTGGGAGAAGCGAACGCCAAGACGGGTGGCAAGAGCCTCTACGTGCCCAACATCACAGGACCGGCGGAACTGATCCTCGATCGCGCCTTAGCCGCGCAGGAGCAGGGCGCGGGCGGCGTCATGCTCGCGCCCTCTCTCACCGGCTACGACGCTGCACGAATGCTGCGCGCGCGGGCGGATTTCAATCTGCCGATCATCTCGCATCCCGCCTTTGGCGGCGCTAATATTATCACGCCGACAACCGGCTTTTCCCACGCCTTCTTCTTCGGCACGCTGCAAAGGCTGATGGGCGTCGACGCGGTCGTCTACCCCAATTTCGGCGGCCGCTTCAGCTTTTCGCGCGAGGAGTGCCTCTCCATCGTCTCCGGCTGCTCGGAACCGCTCGACGGTCTGCCCCCAGCCATGCCCACGCCGGGCGGCGGCATGACGTTCGAGCGCATTCCCCAGATGGTGTCCACCTATGGGGACAATGTCATGTACCTCATGGGCGGCGCGCTCCTGCGCGAGCAGGACGATCTTCCGGGGGCATGCAAAAGATTGCGGAATCTTCTTCACGGTCAACTCAAGGTATAAATTGCTGTCCGGATCGTCCCGCCGGCATGGTGCGGGCCGAACTGAGCGTCTAAAGCCTGCGCCGCTTATGCTATGCCCCCTTCGTGCCGAGCGGCTGGAACAAGGTGGCGATATCATCCGCGTTTAGCGCGAGCGGGCCATGCTCGCCGCCTTCGAAGAGGGCATCCGCCAGCGCCTGCTTTCTTTCCTGAAGTTCCCGCGATGGCCTGTTCGACCGTGCCTTCCGTGATCAGCCGGTAGACGAATACCTTCTTATCCTGCCCGATGCGGTGAACGCGGTCCATGGCCTGGCGCTCGACGGCCGGGTTCCACCACGGATCGTAAAGGATGACCGTGTCCGCCGCCGTCAGCGTCAACCCGACCCCCGCCCGCCTTAAGGCTAATGAGGAAAATCGGGGCGTCTCCCGACTGGAAGCCCGACACGACCGTATCACGATCGATAGTATCGCCGGTCAGCCACGCATAATTCCATCCTTGCGCCTTGACGTCCGCCTCGATCAGCCGCAGCATTTCCACGAATTGCGAGAACACCAGCACCCGTCGCCCTTCGGCGATGAGCGTGGTGAGCAGCTCCATCAGGCGCGTACGCTTGGTGCTCTCGGTGGCGGTTTTCGCTGCGTCATGCTTCAAGAGGAGCGGGTCGCAGCAAATCTGGCGCAGCTTCAGAAGCGCGTCGAGAATGGTGATCTGACTCGCCGCCACACCGCGCTCGGCGATGGCCTTGCGAACCCTTTCATCCATGGTCAGGCGGATCGATTCATAGAGGGCGGCCTGCCGCCCTTCCAGTTCGATAAGTTCGGTGATTTGGGTCTTCTCCGGCAGGTCGAGGGCCACCTGTTCCTTCGTGCGCCGCATCAGGAACGGCCTGATCCGGGCGTTGAGTTCGGATTGCGCCCGGGCGTCACCATGCGTTTCGATGGGAACCAGAAAGCGCGAGCGGAAGGTTTTGCGGTCGCCCAACAGGCCGGGAATCAGCCAGTCGAAAATCGACCAGAGGTCGAGAAGCGAGTTTTCCATCGGCGTGCCAGTCAGGGCGAGGCGCATCGCAGATTTAAGCTCCCTTATCCTCTTGGCGATGGCCGAAGCCGGGTTCTTCACCGTCTGTGCCTCGTCGAGCACGACGATCTCCCAGTCGATAGCGGTAAGAACGGCGTGGTCACGGTTGAGTAGCGGATAGGAGGTGATGACGGCGTGATGGCTGGCAATGGCGTCGAAGTTCTTCTGCCGGTCGGGCCCGTGGAGCACCAGGATTTTCAGGTCCGGCGCGAACTCATTCGCCTGACGCCGCCACGCACGGACGAGGCTCGTGGGTACCACGAGCAGGCTCGGGCGCGCAGGGGTCGTCGGCCCCAGATGCCGCTCGGCCAGAAGCGCGAGCGTCTGGACCGTTTTACCCAGCCCCATATCATCAGCCAGAATGCCTCCGAAGCCGGTTTCGCTTAGAGAGCGCAGCCAGCCGAATCCGGTCTTTTGATACGGACGCAATGTCACCCGGAACATGCGCGGCGGGTCGACTTCCTGATTCTGGCCGAGCGCCTGCAGCTTTTGCCCCAGAGCGCGCAATTCCGGACCGGCTTTGAAAGGAATGCCGCAGCCTTCAGCGCTTCGACGAGCTGAAAGGCCCGTCCCGCCTCCGCCGGATGGAACCCGTCGAGTAGACCGATAGCCGATAGAAACACCCGCAGCAGCGGTATGAGGGACGAGGCCTCCAGGGATACGAAACGCCCGTCCTCCAATTGCGGGAAGAGCGTCAGCTCCTCCAGAATGGCGCTAACCTGATCGTCCCAATCCGGTGCATCAGGATTTAGAAACGCCAGTTGCTCGAGCAATTGCCTGATAATCGGCAGGAGATCGAGCTCGCCCTCCCCGACCTGAAGCCGGACGCCCATGGAAAACCAGTTGCCGGATGCTCCACCTTGGGATTCGGTGATGCCATTGATCTCGACCGGACCGTCATAAACCTTATACGGCCAGTCTTCCGCAATCTCGATCCGCCAGCCTTCCCGCCGCAAGGCAGGCAGGGTGCGCGTCATGAACCGAAGAGCGCCGGTTTGCGGAGCCGAATATCCGAAAATCTCCACCTCGTCGGCCATCATCTCACCGATGGACAACATCGTCTCGTCGAGAGAAAAATAGAGGTCCGTCTTGCCGGCGGACCGGTCCGGCATTTCCATTATATCCTCGGCGAACTCGGCGCCCGCGTCCAGCAGGCGGTCGAAGGCCCGCCTTTCCGCGTTTTCATCGCGCAGCAAGGTGATGGCCTTGCCGTTTTCGAGGAACCGTTCCTCGCCGCCCGGCCCGTCGCGGACGATTTTGCCGTCATAATCGAAGGAAAGCCGCAGCGTCGGCAGATAAACCGTTTCCCGCGCCAAGCGATAATAATTCTCTTGGGTCGCCCTGGTGGTGAAAAGCCGCAAGATCGGCACAGGCTCGCGTCCGTGCCGGCTTTCCGTTTCGATCCGCTGCGGCACGGGGATCGCGGCCATTGGCATATCCAGAAGCACGCGCGTGACCTCGGATGCATAGGCGGCGGGAACGGCCGGCGCCTTCAAAAGCAGCGGCACCACAGGAGCCGGCACATCGAACAGGAGCGGGCCGATTTCCCCCGTTTCAGGATCAAATATAGGCCGGGGGATCGATCCGAAGGGGGACAAGCTGCCGCCCGTCTTTTCCCGTTACCGCCAGCCGCTGTTCGCCCTGTCTCTGAGGCTGCCATTGGAAGGCGCCTTCGCGGCTCGTCCCGGAATGCAAAACCGGGCCGCCGGGTTCGCGCCAGCGCCCGCGGCCGGTCGCGGCGCCGCCGGATGAATTTCGCGACATTCCGGGTGTCGATCCGTGAGAGTTCATACGCTTTTGCTGTGGTGCTGAAGCTCCCGTCCTTGAGGAGATGTCCTTTCATCGTCTCAATGGCCAGCCGTCCGCCATCGGCCTTCACGATATAAAGAAGCCGGTCGCGTATGTTCTGCGGCCAGATATCCTGATCGGGTGGTTGCGATTGCGCGGCCTGCAAATCGCCAAGCCAGGAGGAAAGCTGCGGAGGAAGCTTGTTCGCAGCAGGTTTTTGTACCTCGCGAGGGTTCGTTGGAGCGGTAGAAGGAAGAAAACGAGAACCTCTCGACAAAAGCGAGTGGCAGACGGCCGCGACGTGCTTGCAATTATGGCCGATGGGACAGGTACAGCCGCCCGAAACGGAGTCGATTGCGCCTTGGCTCTTGAGCGCAAACCGGATTGTCTGCCGGTAGACGTTGCGGCCGCTGCCGCGTACCGAACCCGCCGCAATCTGGTTCGTCTCGTCCATGGAGGCGGTAAGAACACGCCCTTCGCGCGCATAGGCGACGCCCCGCGACCAAGTGGCCGTCTCGAAGAAATCCGCGAACTGCGATTGCGTGAAATCCATCCGATCCGGCTCCACTGCTCCGCCACCATAATCCGCCTTCTGCATAGCGATATTCTTCCGGACCTCCAGCAGGTAAAGTGCTCGCTGCTTACTCATTGATGACTCTGGAATGCGAGCTTTAAAGGGGTTACCGTTCGTTACGAAGCGGCCATGTCACCGTTGAGGCGGAGACTCGGCGCCCCTGCCCGCAAACTCATCCGGCAAATCACTGAGCATCTCCACCAGGCGAAGCGCCTGCCTCAAGTGAGGCGCATCGATCATCCGGCCGTTCAATTGCAGCACGCCCTGCCCCGGGTGGGCAGCGAAGGCGGCAATGACTGCGCGGGCATGGGCGATTTCTTCCTCGCTTGGTGTGAAGGCAGCATTGATTACCGGTATCTGGGCGGGATGAATGGCCATCATGCCGGTGAAACCATCTCTGCGGGCGGTCCGGGCGTAGCGCGCAAGACCTTCCAGATCGCGAAAGGCGGGATAGACCGTCTCGATTGCCAGGACACCGGCGGCATGCGCTCCGAACAATGTCAATGAACGCACCATCTCGTATGGCGGCGTGTAGCGCCCGTCATCCTCGCGCGAGGTGACGGCGCCGATTGCGGCGGGGAGGTCTTCCGCTCCCCATGTCAAACCGGTTAAAAGCTCGGCGACTTCGCGGTAGGTTCCGATCTGGAAAATAGCCGCCGCGGTTTCCGTTGCAATCGGTAGGATTGGAATGCCTTTCGCCTCGGCCGCAAGCCTTCGCACGCTTTCCGCGCCTTCGGCTTTGGGGAGGACAAGCGCATCGGGGCGGGCATCCAGCACGGCCTTGAGATCGTCATCCAGCAGGCCGCTATCCAACGAATTGACGCGGACGAACAATCTTGGGCCACGCTCGGCCTTACGTAGGAATGAGGCTATCTCCGCCCGCGCGGCAGGCTTGGCGGGCAATGCCACCGCGTCTTCCAGATCGAGGATCAGGGCATCCGCGCGGGCATGCAGCGCCTTTTGCATCCTGTCCGGCCGGTCTCCCGGAACGAACAGCAGGGAGCGCAGCCTCATTCGGGCCTCCGATGCACAAGGGCGGACCGAAGGCACCGGCACACTACCTCATCCCGCTGGTTGAGAAGTTCATGCCGGAAGGTGACGATACCCGCAGCCGGGCGCGAGCGGCTTGCTTTCAGCTCGACGATTTCCGTTTGCGCACGCAGCGTATCCCCGATGAAAACCGGCTTTGGCATCACCACCTTGTCATAGCCGAGATTTGCCACCAGCGTGCCCAGCGTCGTATCGGCGACGGTAAGGCCGATCATCAGGGCGAAAGTAAATGTGCCGTTGACGATGATCTGCCCGAACTCGCTCGCCTTGGCGGCCTCCACATCCAAATGCAGCGGCTGCGGATTATGCGTCATGACCGTGAAGAGGAGATTGTCCGTCTCCGTCACCGTGCGGCGGATTTCGTGGAAAATCCTGTCGCCGACCGTCCAGTCCTCGAAATAACGCCCGGCCATTATCGCGTCCCTTCGACCCGGATGAGAAGGCTGCCTTCGGCGATCTGCATTCCCTCCGATACGGTGATCTCAGCGACAACGCCATCAAACGGGGCGCTCAGCACCTGCTCCATCTTCATGGCCTCGATGACCGCCAGCGGCTGGCCGCGCTTGACCTTGTCGCCTTGGACAACCGGAACGGAGATGACGATCCCCGGCATGGGAGCCAGAATTGCCCCATCCGCAGTCCCAGCCACGGCGGAATCGGCACGGCGCAGGGCGGCGGCGGTCCGCGCGGGTTCGGCGTTAATGCGAAAACCGGTGAGCGCTTGCCAAGGGTTGTTGGCCTTTGGAGCTATCGGCGTAGCGGGCTCATCGGGGGAAATGAGATCCGGCAGATGGCGTTCGATGAAGCCGGTATCCACCTCCCCTGCCAGAAAGGCGGGGTGCCGCAGCGTCCGGGTGAGAAAGGCGGCGTTTGTCTTCACCGGTGCGATTTGAACCTCAGCCATCCCATCCGCCAGCTTCGTTGCCGCCTCGTCGCGGGAAGGCGCATGGCTGACGATTTTCGCGATCATCGGATCGTAATGCGGGGTGATTTCGTCCCCCTGCTCGACCCCGCTGTCTATCCGCAAGCCGCCGGGCAGGCTGAAATGCTCCAGCGGACCGGTCGAGGGCAGGAAACCATTCGCAGGATTTTCCGCATAAAGCCGCGCTTCCATGGCTGAGCCATTAATAGACAATTCATCCTGTTTGAGAGGCAGCGGCTCGCCGGAAGCAACCCTGATTTGCCATTCGACCAGATCCTGTCCGGTAATGGCCTCAGTCACCGGATGCTCCACCTGAAGCCGTGTGTTCATTTCCATGAACCAGACGCGGTCGGCGCGCAGCCCTTGCGAGGCATCGGCGATGAATTCGATGGTGCCCGCCCCGACATAATCCACCGCGCGCGCGGCCTTGACCGCAGCCCGGCATATCGCCTCCCGGATTGCGGCATCCATGCCGGGCGCGGGCGCCTCCTCCACCACCTTCTGATGGCGGCGCTGGAGCGAGCAGTCGCGCTCGAAAAGATAGACGACATTGCCGAAACTATCGCCGAATATCTGCACCTCGATATGGCGCGGGGACAGCACATATTTTTCGATGAGCATGCGGTCATTGCCGAATGCGGCCGCCGCCTCGCGCCTGCAGCTTGCCAGCGCGCCCCGAAAATCCTCTTTCCTGTCGACCCGCCGCATTCCCTTGCCGCCGCCGCCCGCCACAGCCTTGATAAGGACAGGGTAGCCGATAATGTCCGCCTCCTTTTGAAGGCGGGCTTCACTTTGATCCTCGCCAAGATAGCCCGGCGTGACCGGCACGCCCGCCGCGCCCATCAGGGCTTTTGCCGCATCCTTCAATCCCATGGCGCGGATGGCAGCGGGAGGCGCGCCGATCCAGACGAGACCGGCGCCGATGACAACTTCGGCAAATTCCGCATTCTCGGAAAGAAAGCCATAGCCGGGGTGAATGGCCTCCGCTCCCGTCTGTTTCGCCGCGTCGAGGATACGATCCTGCCGAAGATAGCTCTCCCTCGCCGCCGCAGGCCCGATGCAAACACCTTCATCAGCCTCGCGGACGAAAGGCATCCCGCTGTCGGCCTCGGAATAAACGGCAACCGTGCGAAGCTTCAGCCTGCGCGCGGTCCTGATGATCCGCCGCGCAATTTCCCCGCGATTGGCGATGAGGAGGCTTTCAATCACCGTTCACCCCTTCCGTCCGCACCTTATTTGCGGTGTCGAAAAGCCCCTCACCCTTACCCTCTCCCCCTGAATTACGGGGAGAGGGGGACATCGGCGTTATTGCTTTATCCTTCTCCGTTGCGGCCAGGCACAGCGGGAGAAAAACAAGACACCAACGGTCAACGTCCCCCTCTCCCCGCGTGCGGGGAGAGGGTAAGGGTGAGGGGCAACACGATTTCATCACATCAACGCTTTTCTACATCCTGAACACACCGAACTGAGCGCGCGGCGGAATGGGGGCGTTGAGCGTCGTCGCGAAGGCGAGACCGAGTATATCCCGCGTCTGGGCGGGATCGATCACGCCGTCATCCCACATGCCGGCGGTAGCATAATAGGGGCTGCCCTCCTCCTCATATTTCCGGCGGATGGATTCCTTGAAGGCTTCGGCCTCATCTGGCGTCCAGCTCTCGGCCTTGTGATGCACCGTGGCGAGCACGGATGCCGCCTGTTCGCTGCCCATGACCGAGACGCGGGCATTGGGCCAGGTAAAGAGAAAGCGCGGCTGGTAGGCGCGTCCGCACATGCCGTAATTACCGGCCCCAAAGCTGCCGCCGATGACGAGCGTAATCTTGGGTACGGAAGCGGTCGCCACCGCCGTGACAAGCTTCGCGCCATGCTTGGCGATGCCTTCCGCTTCATATTTGCCGCCGACCATGAAGCCGGAAATGTTTTGCAGAAAGAGAAGCGGGATACGCCGCTGGCAGGCAAGCTCGATGAAATGCGCGCCTTTGACCGCGCTTTCCGAGAAGAGAATGCCATTATTGGCAAGGATGGCAACCGGAATGCCCCATATCCGGGCGAACCCGCAAACGAGGCTGGTGCCGTAAAGCGCCTTGAATTCCTGCAACTCAGATCCATCGACGATGCGGGCAATAATTTCATGCACATCATAGGGTGTGCGAAGGTTAGGCGGGACAATGCCGTAGATTTCCCTCGGGTTGAATTTGGGCGGCCGCAGCTCGGCTATGTCGATATCGGGCTTTTGCGGCTGGCCGAGGGTCGCAACAATATCCCGGACGATCAGCAGGGCGTGTTCGTCATTTTCGGCGACATGGTCGACGACACCGGACTTGCGGCCATGGACTTCCGCTCCACCCAGTTCCTCTGATGTGATGATCTCCCCTGTCGCCGCCTTCACCAAGGCCGGGCCGCCCAGAAAGATCGTGCCCTGCCCGCGCACAATGACGGATTCATCGGCCATGGCGGGCACATAGGCCCCGCCCGCCGCGCAGTTGCCCATCACGGCGGCAATCTGGGCGATGCCGTCGGCTGAAAGCCGGGCCTGATTATAAAAAATCCGCCCGAAATGCTCTTTGTCGGGAAAAACCTCGGCCTGATGCGGCAGGTTCGCGCCCGCGGAATCGACAAGATAGAGGCAAGGCAGCCGGTTCTCGGCGGCGATCTCCTGCGCCCGCAGATGTTTCTTCACCGTCATTGGAAAATAAGCGCCGCCTTTGACGGTCGGGTCGTTGGCGACAACCATGCATTGCCGGCCCGATACCCGGCCGATGCCGGCGATGAGGCCCGCGCCGGGGGCCTCGCCATCATACATGCCATCGGCGGCCAGTTGACCGATTTCGAGAAAGGGCGAGCCGGGATCGAGAAGCCGCTCCACCCGGTCACGCGGCAGCATCTTGCCACGGGCGGCATGGCGCTCGCGGTGCCGTTCCGGGCCGCCCAGGGCGGCAGCGGCGACCCTCGCCCGGAGATTATCGGCGAGCGTACGGTTATGCGCCGCATTCCCCGCGAAAGTCTCGGAATTCGTATCGATCAGCGACTGCAGTTCCGTCATAGGCCGATCACCTCCCGACCGATCAGCATGCGACGAATTTCGTTCGTTCCGGCGCCGATGTCGAGAAGTTTCGCGTCGCGCCAGTAACGTTCCACCGGCCAATCCTTGGTATAGCCGGCGCCGCCCAGCGCCTGGATCGCCTGTTCCGCCACCCGGACGGCGGATTCCGAGGCATAAAGGATAGCCCCCGCCGCGTCATGGCGCGTGGTTTTGCCGGCATCGCAGGCTCTTGCGACCGCATAGACATAGGCCTTTGCCGAATTCAGCGCGACGACCATGTCCGCCACCTTCGCCTGCATCAATTCGAAGCTGCCGATCGGCGCGCCGAACTGTCTGCGTTCCCGCACATAGGGCAGCACAACATCGAGGCAGGCCTGCATGATGCCGAGCTGAATGCCCGACAGCACCACCCGCTCATAATCGAGCCCGGACATCAGCACTTTCACCCCGCCATCCAGCGGCCCCAATATATTCTCCTGCGGCACGAAGCAGTCGTTAAACACCAGTTCCGCCGTCGGCGAGCCGCGCATGCCGACTTTGTCGATCTGCTGGCCGATGGAGAAACCCTTAAAGCTCTTTTCGATGAGAAAGGCGGTAATGCCCCCGGCGCCCGCATCCGGCTTCGTCTTGGCGTAGACCACCAGCGTTTCGGCATATGGCGCATTGGTGATCCAGAATTTCGTGCCGTTGAGGCGAAAGCCGCCCTCCACCGCGTCGGCCCGCAGTTTCATGGAGACGACATCGGAGCCAGCCCCCGCCTCCGACATCGCGAGGCTTCCGACATGCTCGCCCGAGATGAGACCCGGAAGGTATTTCTGCTTCTGCTCGGGCAAACCCCAGCGGGCAATCTGATTGATGCAGAGATTGGAATGCGCGCCGTAGGAAAGGCCGACGGAAGCGGAGGCGCGGCTTATTTCCTCGCAGGCCACGACGTGTTCGAGATAACCTAGCCCCAGCCCGCCGAATTCCTCATCAACTGTTATGCCGTGGAGACCGATCGCTCCCATTTGCGGCCATAACTCCTTGGGAAACCGGTCCTTTTCGTCAATCTCGCGCGCAAGCGGCGCAATCCGCTCGCTGGCGAAACGAGCAGTGGTTTCGCGGATGGAGTCCGCCATTTCCCTCAGCGCGAAATCCAGATCAGGCATCGGCTCCATCTTCCCGCACGAGCGTTTCCGGCACTTCCAGCAGCGCCTTCACCCGCTGGATGAATGTCGCCGCATCCCAGCCGTCGATGACGCGGTGATCGAAGCTTGAGGAAAGATTCATGCATTGGCGCGGCACGAATTCATTGCCGTTCCAAACCGGTTTTGTGGTGAGTTTGTTCACGCCGATGATGGCGACTTCCGGATGGTTGATGATCGGCGTCGAGACCAGACCACCGAGCGCCCCAAGCGAGCTGATTGTGATGGTCGAGCCGGAAAGTTCTTCGCGGGTCGCCGAACCGTTGCGGGCCGCTTCGGTCACCCTCGCCATTTCCGCTGCGCAATCGCGCAAGGCCAATGTCTCGACATGCCTGACGACGGGTACCATGAGACCGGAAGGCGTCTGTGTCGCGATGCCTATATGTATAGACTTATGCTGAAACATCACCCCCTTTTCATCATCGAAGAGGGTGTTGACCACCGGATGGTCTTTCACAGCCATGGCTATCGCTTTCATGAGGAAAGGCAGGATCGTGAGCTTTCCGCTGCCCTCCTCGTTCAGCCGCGCCCGCAGTGCTTCCAGCGCGGTCATGTCGACTTCCTCGACATAAGTGATATGCGGAATGCGGCTCGCCGCGAGTGACATTTTCTCTGCGATCCGCCGCCGCAGGCCCGTGATCTTGATCTGCGTTATCCCATCATTACCGGATGCAGACGCACCCTCGCCTTGCTGCAGGAACCGGTCGAAATCCTCATTGGTAATGCGCCCGCCGGGGCCGGTTGCCTGCACATCGCGCAAATCCACCCCGGCTTCCTTTGCCCGCTGCCGCACAGCCGGAGAAGCCAGCGGCATCGCGTCGGCGCGCTGCGATGAAGCAGGTGCTGTTTGTGACTTTGTAGCTTCGGAAGCGCCGAAGGCCGGTTCAGGGGCCTCCATCGGCTGATTTCCCCCGGTCTCGATCCTGATCAGCGGAGCATTGATCGCGATCTTTTCGCCGACATCTCCCCCAAGCCAGGTGACGGTTCCGCTGACGGGCGACGGAATCTCGACGGTTGCCTTGTCGGTCATGACGGAGGCGACCATCATATCTTCCCGGACGGAATCGCCGATCTTGACGTTCCATTCCACCAGTTCCGCCTCGGCGAGGCCTTCGCCGACATCCGGCATCCTGACGATATGTTCCATTCTCAAGCCTCCAGAACTTTAAGCATGGCGCGGCCAACGCGCTCCGGACCGGGGAAATAATCCCATTCCTGCGCGTGGGGATAAGGCGTGTCCCAGCCGGTGACACGGGCAATCGGCGCTTCAAGATGATAGAAACAGTGCTCCTGAACGAGGGCCGTGAGTTCGGCTCCAAAACCCGATGTCAGCGTCGCCTCGTGGACGATCACGCACCGGCGCGTTCTGGAAACCGACGCGACGATGGCATCGAGGTCCAGCGGCAGCAGCGAACGCAAATCGATCACCTCGGCATCAACCCCGAAATCCTCCGCAGCCGAAACGGCGACATGCACCATGGTGCCATAGGCGAGCACCGTCAGCGCGCTTCCCTCCCGCACCGTTTCCGCTTTTCCGATGGGAATAGCGTAATGCCCGTCCGGCACCTCGCCCCTGGGATGGCTCGCCCAGGGCGGAACAGGCCTGTCGGGATAACCCGCGAATGCGCCGTTATAGAGTCGCTTCGGTTCGAGAAAGATCACCGGATCGGGGTTTTCGATGGCCGCGATCAGCAATCCCTTGGCGTCGTAAGGGGTGGAGGGGATGACGACCTGAAGCCCGGCGACATGGGTAAACAACGCCTCCGGGCTTTGGCTGTGGGTTTGCCCGCCGAAAATCCCGCCGCCGGTCGGCATCCGAATGACGAGGGGACAGGTGAAATCCCCGTTCGAGCGGTAGCGGATGCGCGCGGCCTCCTGCACGATCTGGTCATAGGCCGGGAACATATAGTCGGCGAACTGGATCTCCACGCAAGGCCGAAGGCCATAGGCCGCCATGCCGATGGCGGTGCCGACAATGCCGGATTCGTTGATCGGCGTATCGAAGCAGCGCGAAGTGCCATATTTCGCCTGCAGGCCCTGCGTGCAGCGGAAAACCCCGCCGAAATAGCCCGCATCCTCCCCGAACACCACGACATCGTCATCTCGCGCCATGGAGACATCCATGGCATTGCGGATGGCCTCGACCATGGTCATGCGTGTCATGTCAGTCGCCCGCCTCCTGTCTTTGCCGCTGGAGATGCGGCGGCATATCCGCGTAAACGCCTTCGAACATGTCGCCGATCGAGGGCCGCTCGCCGGAGTGGAGCGTTCCCAGACTCTCCGCCTTTTTCTGCGCCTCGATGATTTCGCTGACGATTTCGCTCTCCGCCTGGATGTGCCGCTCCTCGGACCAGACGCCCTTGGCGATGAGATGGTCTTTCAGACGCTTTATCGGATCGCCCAAAGGCCATGCCTCGAACTCGTTCTTCGGCCGATAGGCTGAGGGATCGTCGGAGGTCGAATGCGGCCCGGCCCGGTAGGTGACATATTCGATGAGCGTCGGGCCGAGATTCCGCCTTGCCCGTTCCGCCGCCCAGGACGCGACCGCATGGACGGCGAGATAGTCATTGCCATCCACCCGCAGGGCCGGAATGCCGAAGCCAAGCCCGCGCGCGGCGAAAGTGGCCGCGTCGCCCCGCGCGATGCCCTCGAAAGTCGATATGGCCCATTGGTTGTTGACGATGTTGAGCATGACGGGCGCATGGAAGGTGGAGGCGAAGACCATCGCGGAATGAAAATCCGATTCCGCCGTCGCGCCGTCGCCGATCCAGCCGACGGCGATTTTATGGTCGCCCTTGATCGCAGACGCCATCGCCCAGCCCACGGCCTCGACGAATTGCGTCGCCAAATTGCCGGATAGCGTGAAAAAGCCATGCGCTTTGGAGGAATAAAGGATTGGCAATTGCCGTCCGCGCAGCGGATCGCCCTTGTTCGAGAAAATCTGGCACATCATGTCGATGAGCGGATAGCCCGAGGCGATCAGCAGCCCCGCCTGACGATAGGTGGGAAAATTCATGTCCCCGTCGCTGAGGGCCTCACGCACCGCGCAGGCTATCGCTTCCTCGCCAAGATGCGGCAGGTAGAAGGAGGTCTTTCCCTGCCTTTGGGCAAGCAGCATGCGGGCATCGAAGGCACGCAGCACCATCATATGCCGCAATCCCTGGAGGAGTTGCTCGTCCGTCAACCCGCCGCTCCATGGGCCAACGGCCTTTCCCTCGTCATCGAGAACCCGGATGATGGGATAAGCGAGGTCCCTGATATCGTCAGCCCGCGCATCCACGGGAGGGCGGCGAACGGAACCGGCCTCCGGCACTTAAGCTGGAAAAATCCGGCGCCGCGCCGGGACGAACCGCCGGCTCGGGGACATGGAGGCTCAAGGGAACATTTGCGCTCATAGTATCCATCCTCCAGC
Organism: Brucella sp. IR073; assembly: GCF_049065735.1. Lineage (NCBI taxonomy): Bacteria > Pseudomonadati > Pseudomonadota > Alphaproteobacteria > Hyphomicrobiales > Brucellaceae > Brucella > Brucella sp. IR073. The sequence continues at coordinate 12,168 of NZ_JBAKHD010000010.1, read as the reverse complement.
CCTCTCAGATTCGCTCGACCGCCATCGCGGTCGCCTCACCGCCGCCGAGGCAGACGGCGGCCATCCCGCGCTTGAGATCGTAGCGTTCCAGCGCCGCCAGCAGCGTAACGACGATCCGCGCTCCGGACGCGCCGATGGGATGACCCAGCGCACAGGCACCGCCATGAATGTTCATCTTGTCATGGGGGATATCCAGATCACGCATGACCGCCATCGGGACCACGGCGAAGGCTTCGTTGACTTCGAACAGATCCACATCCGCAAGCCGCCAGCCGGCTCGCTCCGATAGCTTTCGTAGAGCGCCGATGGGCGCGGTGGCAAAGAGGTTGGGCGACTGGGAATGCGTGGCATGCGCGACAAGGACGGCGAGCGGCGTAAGGCCCCGTCGCTCCGCCGCCGAGCGCCGCATGAGGACGAGCGCCGCCGCGCCATCCGAAATAGACGCGGAACTTGCGGCGGTAACGGTTCCATTCTCCCGAAAGGCGGGACGAAGGGACGGAATCCGCTCCGGGCTCGCCTTTTCCGGCTGCTCGTCGCGGTTAACCTCTGCCCTGCCCTTGGCCGCGGATACCGCCACTATTTCCGTATCGAACGTGCCGCCATCGACCGCCTTTCGGGCGCGATTGAGCGACGTGACCGCATAGGAATCCTGGGCCTCGCGGGTGAACTGGTAAGCCTCCGCGCATTCCTCGGCGAAACTTCCCATCAATCGTCCGGTGTCATAGGCGTCCTCGAGCCCATCGAGGAACATGTGGTCGATGAGCGCCCCATGGCCCATCCGGTAGCCGGACCGCGCGCGTTTGAGAAGGTATGGCGCATTGCTCATGCTTTCCATGCCGCCCGCGACGACAACGTCTATCGTCCCGGCGGCAATCTCATCATGGCCCAGCATCAGGGCTTTCATGCCGGAGCCGCAGACCTTGTTCACCGTCACCGCGCCACAGGAATGGGGGATACCCGCCCCAAGAGCGGCCTGCCGCGCCGGTGCCTGTCCCAGCCCCGCGGGCAGCACACAGCCCATGACCGTTTCATCGATGTCTTCGGAAGGAACAGCGGCACGCTCGATGGCCGCCCGGATGGCCACGGATCCGAGCTCCGGTGCGGTGACGTCCCTGAGGCTGCCCTGAAACGCGCCCATCGGCGTGCGTGCCATGCCGACAATAACGACCGGGTCCGCGGCTTCACCCATCGCAAGCTCCTCCTCCTGCCGATAAGCGCCATTACTCTAGCAAAGTTCGGGCCTGCCACACCGTTTGTTTGCACTAACAAAGCAGTCAAAATATAATCTGTTTGCACCAAAATGGAGGTTCAAATTACTCCAATGTCGCACGCCTCAGATCTCGATAAATTCGACCAGAGAATCCTAAGCGAGCTCGCCTCCGACGGCCGCATGAGCTGGCGTGATCTGGCCGCGAAAATCGGGCTGTCGCTGTCCCCGACGATCCGGCGCGTACGCCGGCTGGAGGCGATGGGCATCATCAAGGGATATTTCGCCGCCGTCGATCAGGCGCGGCTCAACGGCGCGATCGGCGTTTTCATAACTGTCACGCTCGAGCGACAAGTCCGCAACATGCTTGCGGATTTCGAGGCGAGCATATGCTTGATGCCGGAAGTGGTGGGAGCCTATCAGATCAGCGGAAGCTCGGATTATCTCATCCATGCCATGGTGGAGGATCTGCCTCACTACCAGACGCTGTTGGACAGTATTACCGCCGTGGAAGGCGTGGCGAAAATCCAGTCCAACTTTGTCGTGAAGGCGTTCGTGCAACGCAAAAGGCTGGCGGAAGGAGGAGAAATCCTGCAGTGAGCGAAGGAGGCTTCGCTCAAAACAATCGCAGATCAAGCGAAAATGCCTGCTGGCTGACAATCCGGATATCGGCGGCGGCCGGATGCGTGTGATTTATCAGGACGTTCAAATCCGGCGAATTGGCGACGGGCACGATTGCAGAAGGGACGCGCAGCAATAGAGTTGAACGCCCTCGTGCCATGTATCGCCCCGTTTCTGGCTCCACGTCTCATATCGACGCCAGTCGGGCGGGAGGTCGGCGAGCCCGATATCCTCGACCGGTACTGAATCGGGCAGCTCATATGTGACTTGCCGTCTGGCAACCATATGGTGCGCTTATTGCTTGTTGCTCATCCGTTTCAGCGATACGCTATGTGTCCAACAAAGCCCCGATCTTCCCGCGCGGCACCGCTCCTTCGCCACGTTGTCAGCTCCCCTTCCATGCGGCGTGACTTGGCGCCCTCGCCGCTGTTCAGACCTCAGCCTGCAGGAAACGCTCCGCGAGCCGTGCCCACATCGCTGCCCCGACTGTCAGACTGCCATCGGCGAAATCATATTTCGGGCTGTGCAGGATTGCTGAATTCATGCCATTGCCGAGGCGCAGGAAACTGCCCGGCTTATGTTCCAGGAAATAGGCGAAGTCCTCGCTGCCGGGGATCAAATGACAGGTCGATACCTTGTCGGCGCCGACCAGTTCTTCGGCGACCATGCGGGCAAAGGCCGTCTCGGCTTCTGAGTTCACCACGACCGGATAACCGCGTTCATAGGCGATCTCGATGGTGGCATCGTGGCCTTCGGCAATGGAGCGGGCGAGCTTGGTGATACGCGCCTCGAGCAGGTCGCGGATTTTGGGCTCGAAACAGCGTACGCTAAGCGCCAGCTTCGCATATTCGGGAATAACATTGACCGCTTCACCCGCCTGGATCGTGCCGACCGTAACGACGGCGGTCTGAGTAGGGTCGACATTGCGCGACACGATCGTCTGCAGCGAGACGACGAGATTGCAAGCGACCACGACCGGGTCGATGGTCAAATGCGGGCGCGAGGCGTGACCTCCCCTCCCCTTGATGGTGATATTGACCGTATCGGACGAGGCCATCATCGGCCCGGAACGCGTGAGGATCGTGCCTTCCGGAGCGCCCGGATGGTTATGCAGGCCGAAGATAGCGTCGATGGGGAAGCGTTCGAACAGGCCGTCCGCGATCATATTTTGCGCGCCACTTGGGTGGCCGTTTTCTTCCGCCGGCTGGAAGATCAGCGTCACGGTGCCGTCGAAGCGCCGCGTTCTGGCTAGATATTCCGCAGCGCCCAGCAACACGGTCGTATGGCCGTCATGACCGCAGGCATGCATTTTTCCGGACACCGTGCTGGCATAGGGAAGCCCGGTTTCCTCCATGATCGGAAGAGCGTCCATGTCGGCGCGGATACCGATGCTCTTCCTGCCCGTGCCGTTCGTCAGCCGAGCGACCACGCCATGACCGCCGACATTGCGCGTTACCTCATAGCCCCAGCCTTCCAGTTTCTCCGCGACGAAGCGGGCCGTTTCCGCCTCTTCCAGCGAAAGTTCAGGATGCGCATGTAGATATTGGCGCGTCGCTCTCAGTTCCGCCTCCATCGGCTCGAAATCCGAAACGCGGGCGTATTGATTGTCGTTGAGCATGAAATCCATCCGGAAATTACAGAAAGCGGGATAGGAAGGCTTGCGTGCGCGGATGCCGCGGGTTGCCGATTACATCTTCCGGCTTGCCCATCTCCACAATATGGCCGCCATCCATGAAGACTACCCGGTCGGCAGCTTCGCGCGCAAAGCCGATCTCGTGGGTGACGACGATCATCGTCAGTCCTTGGGCAGCAAGGTCGCGCATGGTGGACAGCACTTCGCCGACGAGTTCAGGGTCGAGCGCCGACGTCGGCTCGTCGAATAGCATCAGCTTGGGCTTGATCGCCAGGGCCCGGGCGATGGCAACGCGCTGCTGCTGGCCTCCTGAGAGCTGGCGCGGATAGCTTTCGGCCTTTTCGGCAAGCCCCACCTTTTCCAAGAGCCGTATGGCATTTTCAATGGCATCCTTGCGGCTTTCGCCATGAACGCCGACGGGCGCCTCGATGATATTCTGCAGCACCGTCATGTGCGGATAGAGGTTGAACTGCTGGAACACCATGCCGATCTTGCGGCGCTGGCGCGCAATGCCGTTGGAGGAAAGCTTCACCAGCCGGTTGTTGCGCAGCTTATAGCCAATCTGCTCGCCATCCACCTCTATATAGCCTTTCTGGATGGCTTCGAGGTGATTGATACAGCGCAGGAAAGTAGACTTGCCCGAACCGGAAGGCCCGAGAATGACCACGACCTCTCCTGGCCGCACGTCGAGATCTATACCCTTCAGCACCTCGAGTTGCTCGAAGGACTTATGGACATTGCGGGCCTGAACCAAAGGCCTGACATTATCGATGGGGGTCAATGGCTTGCCTCCTCGGTTGCCGTCGGCTTGGCGACCGCGCCGTTGCGGCGGTCACTGCGACCGTAATAGGCCTCGATATAGCTCTGGCCGATATTGAGGACCGACGTGATGAGCAAATACCAGAGCACCGCGACCAGAAGCATCGGTATGATCTCGAAGGTCCGGTTATAGATCGACTGCACCGAGTAAAGCAGGTCCGCCATGGCGATGACGCTGACGAGCGACGTCGCCTTGATCATGCTGATCAGTTGGTTGCCGGTAGGCGGCACGATGGAGCGCATGGCCTGCGGAATGATGATCCGCCAGAGCGCGCGGGCTCGGGTCATGCCGAACGCTTCCGCTGTCTCGGCCTGGCCGCGATCGACGGAGAGGAGGCCGCCGCGGATGATTTCCGCCATATAGGCAGCTTCGTTGAGCGCGAGGCCGACAATGGCCGCCGTCATCGGCGTGATCACGGCATTCGTATCCCAACTGGTAAGTGTCGGGCCGAATGGAATGGAGATCGACAGCTGCGGAAATAGCGTCGACATATTGTACCAGAAGATCAGCTGCACGAGCAGCGGCGTTCCGCGGAAGAACCAAATGAACAGCGAGGCGAAGGCGCTTGCCAGCCGGTCGCTCGACATCCGAGCGATGGCGATGACGAGGCCGATCGCGATGCCGAGGAGCATGCCCACCACCGTCAGGCCCAGACTGACATAGAGGCCTTTGATGACAGTGGGATCGAAGAAATATTTGATAACGATCGGCCAGCCGAAATTCGGGTTGTTGGCGACGATCCAGGCAAAATTGGCAACGACAAGCGCTACGACGATCCAAAGAACGAGCCGGCCGGTCCGAAATGGGGTGTGGGCGGTGGCGACGTCCCGGAAATCAGCGCCGCCCGGCGGCGGCGCTTGTCTGAGGGCGGATTCGTTCATTTCGGCAACTGGCCTCCCAGATTGATGCCGGGCTGCTTCAGCATGTTGTTCTCAAGACCCCACTTCTTCATGATCGCCGCATAGGTGCCGTTGTCCATCAGCACTTTGATCGCGTCACGCAGCAGCGGGCCCAATTCCGAGCCTTTGGGCACAACCGCGCCCTGGTAGAGATCATCGAAGCCGTTCTTCTCGCCGACGCCGGTCAGTTCAAGCTGGCCGCCTGCCTGGGAAACGAAGTAAGTGAGCGGCGCCTGCGATGAGAAGAAGGCATCCGCGCGCTTCGAGCGCACCGCCAGGATCGAGCTCGGCTGGTCCGTATAGGACTGCACCTCGACCGGCTGCTTGCCGTCGGCCTTGCACTTTTCCGACTGGGCCTGGATGACGCGCTCCGCCGAACCACCGGCCATGACGGCAATGCGGTTGCCGCAGGCAGTGTCGAGCGAGACGATGCCCTTCGGATTGCCCTTCTGGACGGCGAAAACGACAAATTCCTGTACCCAATCGACGAAATCATTTGCCTCCTCGCGGCTCTTGAAGTCGCCGACCGGTCCGAATGCGAATTGGTATCGACCGGAGTTAACGCCGGCCAGCAGCGCAGGAAGGCCGCCAACGGTCGCATGTTCGATCTTGATGCCGAGAAGCTGGCCCAGCGCCTCCGTGAGGTCCTCGCTCGCGCCATCCATCTCGGTCCCGGTCACGATCTCATAGGGAGGAAAGGAACCGTTGTTGACCGAGATCATCTTACCCTCGGCGCGCACCTTTTCCGGCAGGCGCGCACGAAGCGCCTCGTTGACTGTCTGCTTCGGGATTGCGGCATCCTGGGCAAGCGTGGGGCTTGTCAGCATGAAACCGGCGAGAACGGCTGAAGCGATCAATTTCGAATGCATGGTATTCCCCTTTTTGTCTGTTTCGGTCGGTCGCGGTTAGTCGGATTTGTCGAAGAGGTCAGCTGGTCCCTTTTGCGTGCGCGGGAAAAAGCTCGACGGGAGTGAGTACGCGGGGAAGAATTCCCTGCTCGTGGAGTTCGGTCGCGAAATCGGCGATCATCTTTTCGTTTTCCTCAAGCCCGCTGATATTCCAGTTTGGCGGCAAATCGGAGGCGCAGCGGCGCAGCTCATCGATCATCCAGGGGGTCGTGTCGGCATATTTCTCGCGCTTTTCGAGCCAAATGCGCTGCGATTCATCGATCAGCGCGCTGAGTTCGTCCAGGACCCAGGGATGGTCCCGGACAATTTCGGCCTTAAAGCCGATCAGATGCATGCCGGGCACGTAGCCGACCGCGTTGAAGTAATCGACTTCCGACGCGCGATAATCATCGAGAACCGGACGGAAGGGCGAGTCCTTGTCGAAGAAGCCCTTCGGCATGAACGGCGTGAAGATGGCGTCGAGACCGCCTTCCTTCAGCAGATCGACCATTGGCCGCTCGCCCGGCGCGGCTTCGATCCGGCCCGTCCGGCCGAACCCGTCCAACCGATCGGTGATGGGATGCGCCTCGGTGAGACGCCCGGCATACCACATGGCATCCTCGACACCGACGCCCTCCCGCCGGCAAGCCGCGCGGGTCCAGGTATTGCCGGAATCGCGCCATCCCGTGACACCGATCTTCTTGCCGGCGAGGTCCGAAAGCTGGCGGATCGGGCTTTCCTTTGAGGTGATAATGCAGCGATGACGGAAGCCGCGCATGATGAAATTCGGCATGCCGACCACGCTGTGATCCCCATCATGACGAAGCTGCGCGTAGCGGCTGAAGGACATCTCAGCCGCGTCATGGGCCTCATCCTTGGCGATATTGGGAACAAGCGTGCCGACGCGGTCCACCTCTATACCGAGACGTGGGGAAGAGACATCCCCCAGGACCAGCGGGGTCATGTAGTCCCAATCACGAAGAGCAAGGCGAAGTTTCAGGGGCATTTCGAGGCTCACAATTTTGTCGATACCTCGAAATTAAATGTCCACATTCTAGATCACAAATGTTATTATGTTATTGAACATTTAAAGGCGAAACAAAATGCACGAGAGCATCGCGGCCACGTGGCTCGCGGAAAAAATCAGCGACCGGACGATGCGTGGAATTGCGTTAGAAACCAGTGCTCTGGTGCGAGCGGGGCTTCTTCCTGTCGGCACGCGCCTGCCGGCCATTCGCGACATCGCCTATGAACTCGGCGTCAGCCCCGCAACGGTTTCCGAGGCATGGAGCGAGCTGCGCCGACAGAAGATCATTGCCGGACGCGGCCGAAACGGCACATGGGTCTGCGGGGAGCGCTTTATTGCCAAGCCGGAACGGCTTGCCAGCGCGGGCAATTACGCAGCGGGCGTGCTGGATCTCTCAATGGCGGTGCCAGACACGGCTTTGCTGCCGCCGCTGGCGGAAGCCATGGCATACGGCACCTCGATCGCTGGGCTGAACAGTTATGAGAGAAGCCGCATCGTTCCGGAACTTCGGGACGTCGTGTCGGCGCATTGGCCCTATGCGCCGGAAGCCTTCCTCGTTACCAATGGCGGCTATAATGCCGTCTATACGACAGTGCATGCCCTGGTGCGGCCCGGTTCGGTCGTCGCGGTCGAACACCCGACCGCAATGCGACTCCTCGATATCCTCGAGGATCTGGGCGTCAAAATCGTTCCCGTGCTGTGTGATGCGCAAGGGCCGCTGCCGGATTCGCTCCGCCTGGCGATGAAGGAGCGTCCCGCCGCCTTCCTTTTCCAGCCCCGGCTTCACTCCGTTACGGGCCAGACTGTCAGCCGCGAGCGCATCGACCAACTCGGCGACGTCCTTGCAGAAAGCGATACGCTGATTATCGAAGATGACGGTATCGGTGATATTTCCGGGGCCTCGCTCGTATCGCTAGGGTCGCGTTTTCCCCACCGCACGATCCGCATCCTCTCCTATTCGAAGACCCTCGGACCGGATCTTCGTCTCGCCGTCCTGTCGAGTTCGCTCTCCATCGTCGAGCAGATCCAGTCCTATCGCGCGTTCAGCGCCGGTTGGACCAGCAGGATCCTGCAGGGCGCGGTGGCTTGGCTTCTGCGCGATGCCACGACACGTGAGATAATAGCGAAGGCCCGGATTGCCTATCAGGAGAGGCGGGATCGCCTTGCCACGGCACTCAGCACGCGAGGAGTCGAAACCCTGCCGGGCAGCGGGCTCTGCCTGTGGGTTCCGGTCGCTTCGGAGCCCTTCGCCATGGTCACGCTCGCCGCCAGAAACATCGCCGTGGTGCCGGGCAGCAAATTTTCCATCTTGCCAAGCAACCATATCCGCGTCGCCACAAGTACCCTCACCGACCGCACCGACGAAGTCGCCGATGCCATCGCATTGGCCCATAGACTATAGGCGGAAAGACGGCTTGAAATGATCCGGTTATACTTTAGCAGCCGAACGAGTCAGGCGATCGATGGAGAACGCATCAATGGCGGTGCATGATGTTCCATAAATTGCCAGTTCGGCCAGCACAGCCCCGACAGCTGGTCCGAGCTGGAATCCGTGGGCACAAAACCCGAAGGCGTGATAGGCATTGGGTGACGACAGGCTCGGTCCGATGACCGGCAGACCATCCGGCATGAAACCTTCGATTCCAGACCAAAAGCGCACGATCTTTGCCTTTGCCATGAATGGGAAAAGCTCGATGGCAATCCTGGCGGCCTTGGCCAAACCCGGAAGGCTCACCTTGGTCTCGTTATGATCGATATCCACCGGCGCGCGGTGGCCTCCACCGATCAAGACCGTGCCGTTGGCAAATTGCTTGAACGACAGGGAGCGTCTCACAGCTCCGACAACAGGGGCGACCATTTTAGGCAGGCGCGCGGTCACCATGAGCATAGATCCGTTGGGCGCCAGGGGGACTTTGTCGCCAAGCTGTTCTGCGATGCGCGCACCCCAGGCGCCCGCGCAATTGAGCAGAACCAGTGCCCGGAACCGGCTTCGGTTCCCGGTTGTGACGGTCCAGCCGCCATCTTTGCGCGTTATTGCGACCGCGGCCATCTTTTCGTGGAAAGTGGCACCGGCCCGCACGGCTGCTAGTTTGAAGGCCACTGTGGTTCGGTAGGGATTGGCGTAGCCGTCATTGGCGACAAGCGCCGCGCCAACGCAGCCGGATACCAGAGCAGGCAATCGCTCATATAGCTCGTGACGGTCGATGATCTCTTCAGCATAGGGCAAGCCGAGCTGCGACACTGCTTGGGCGCGGGTTCGCAAGTGCTCCAGATCCTGTTCGGTTTCGGCGACACGGATCTGGCCGACTGGCAGGAATCCGCAATCCTCACCAAGCAGCTCCTCGATGTTGAGCCATATCGCCTTGGCCGCTACCGATAAAGGCAATTCCGCGAAATGGCGGTTAAGAGTGCGCACGCCTCCTGCATTCACGCCAGAGGCGTGGCGACCCACATAATCCTTTTCCAGCACATGGACCGAAACGCCTTCGCGAGCGAGATAAAAGGCTGCCGCCGCTCCTTGTATGCCGCCACCGATAATGAGCACGTCGCTTCCGATTTCCATTCAGGCGCTTCCCGGCCTCTCTGCGAGTGATGCAAGTTCGGTAAGCAGAACAGGATAGACCGGAGGGCGCGCTCGCAGCGGCGCGACAGTATCTCTGTCCCTTCCATGACCAACGATTGCGCCAAGCGTCGGGGCACACATGCGGCCTTGGCAGGGTCCCATGCCGCAACGCTGCTCGCTCTTGAATTGGTTGATATCGAAGCCGCCTTCGCGGGCGAACATCTGGGCTTCGCCAGCCTTCACACTCTCGCAACGGCAAATCACCGTTTGGGGGTCTGACGGGATTCGCGCCGCATCGGATGGCCGGTAGAGAGTATCGATGACAAGCCGTGCGGCGGCTTTTTGCTTCAACTGTGTTTTTAGGGCTGCGGCTTGCCGTCGATAAGTTTCATCATCAATCCGGTCGATATCATGGGCCGCAGCGAGGGCGGCAAGCCGCCCACTCAGCGGCGCGCATTCCGCGCCGCGAATTCTTGCCGCATCTCCGGCGAGCAAAATGGTCCGTTCGGATGTCCGCCCCTCATCATCGGTCTCGATTCGCCAGCAGCATTGATCATCATCCCAGACCCGGCGGCATCCGGCTGCCGCGGCAAGCGGCGCATTGGGTATAACGCCTTGATGTAAAAAGAGGTTTTGCGTGGCTAAATGCCGCCGCCGTCCGGCATGCCGGAACGCTATCGCCTCTAGGCAATCTCCTCCCAACGCGCGGATATCGCTGGCTCCGAAGTAAATCGGCACGCCGGCACGGCGAATGCGCCAAAGCATCTTGAGGCCGGTCGCGAGGAGGCGATGGCCGGATACGAGACTCTTGGGGCGGGCCAAAGCGTCCAAATAGTGCGCCAGTGGGGTCGTGTCGATCACGGCCCTGACCGATACGCCCAGGTCGACATATTGGGCCGCCACCAGCAGTAGCAACGGACCGCTACCGGCGAACACCGCGCCGGGTGCGGCGGATTAACGAAGCCGGCGACCATTTGCAGCGTCGTTGTCTTCCCGCAACCGGACGGCCCGAGAAGGGACAGAAACTCACCGCGCGCGACATCGAATGTCACGGCGTTGACCGCGGCGAAACCGCCGTAGTTTTTACTCAGTCCGTCGAGTTGCAGAAAAGTCATCGTAATTTACCGGAACATTGGATGGGGCACCAGCCTTCAACGCTCGACTTCGCGGGTCCAGCGCTTCGTCCATTCCGCACGCATGGAGTTGACCCATTTCCAATCGACCGGGATGAGTTTCGAAATCGCCTCTTGGCCGTACGCGACGGTTTTGGCGACGTCCGGCTCCAGCGTGACCGTGCTGTTCGTCGGGCCCACCCGGCATCCCTGGCCAGCATCGCCTGTGCCTGCGGTGTAAAGAACTCCTGAAGCAGCTGCTGTGCAAGTTCGGGAACATCGATGCCGGCGACGGGGCAAATAGCGGTCTGAAGCGCAACGGCTCCTTCCTTGGGAGTAACGAAGGCCACGGGAAAACCTGTCTTGGCGAGCGCCTGTGCGCGACCGCTGCCCCAAACACCAAGTAACACTTCGCCGGTCTGGAAAAGTTCGGAAATTTTTCCCGAGGAGGTCTCGAAGCTGAAAACGTTCGGAGCCACCTTGTCGGTCATATAGCTAAATGGCGGGTCGATATCGCCCGCCGGGGCATTCAGCACTTTTGACAGCGCCAACAGCGCATGAAGGCCGTAACTGTTGGTGATCGACGGGATGAGCACCTTGCCTTGAAAGGCGGGATTGGCCAAGTCTGTCCAGGAGGTCGGCGCCGGCCAGCCCTTGCGCTCGAATTCCTCGCGATTATAGGCAAGGCCGGTCGCGACGATACCGATACCCAGCGATTTTCCTTTGCCATTGGCCTTGGCGATGGGATAAAGCTTGTCCAGCGCTGGAAATGGCTCGATGGGACGGCACAAGCCGAGCGATACGGCCTGCTGCATAGGTTCGTCATCGAGGATCGCCAGATCAATCTCCGGATTTCCCTGTTGCGCCTGGAGTCGCGCCAGATTGCTGGCGGATGTGCCCGCCACATACTCAATTTTCACATTATGCTTTTCGGCAAACGGGGCGAGGATCTGTTGCTTGATCACAGCCTCACTCGATCCGCCGTAACCCGCGACATAGAGCACCTTCTGCGCCCATGTCGGTGTGACGGTCGTACCGGCCATGACAACGGAGAGCAGGAGCGGCTTCCAGCATGAGAAAATGTTGCCGCACTGAAGGATAGAGTTGGATTTCATCAAAGTGTTCCCGTCTTTTTCTTTTCTTATTTTTGAAGACTTGTCGCAGCCAGACATGAATGTCAAAGTCGAATTATGACCGAGTCTATTCCTTCAGCGCATGGTTTTGCGCTTGGCTCCATGAATATTCGGCAGCTAGGGCGTAGTGACAATTTAATGATTTTACGATTCCCAAGGAATGGCAAATCAGATTCAACACTGGCTTTTGGAGGCTGGTGTGGAAGGCGAGATACTTCGGGATGATCAGTGGGAGCGGCTACGGGACTTTGTACCGGGCGGGCGTA
>NZ_JBAKHD010000009.1:0-142258 GCF_049065735.1 Brucella sp. IR073 | reverse complement strand
CTTCCATATTCAACTGTCAAAGAACCGACACACATCTGTGTCAAACAAGAACCGGAACGAACCGCTCGACCGCCAATCTCAGGTCAAACCCAAGAAGCTTCCGGAGCCTCAAAACCGAACCGGCGAGGCGCGGCTTATGATCGCTTTCGTTTCCGCTGTCAACTCTTTTTTTCAGAGCCAACCGACCTTTCAAGCTTTCGCCACCAGGCCTAAATTCTCCAGTCTTTTCAGACCGTTACGGCAAAACAAGAAACCAGTTTCTCATCCTACCTCAGAGACGAAGCATCCTGTCGCCAGTGGCGCCGCCGCCGTCGTTGTGGCGCTATATAGGCCCCACCTAACGGAACTGTCAACACGGAAAAATGCGCCAACATGAACTTTTTTCAAAACGCCCTCCCCCGCCCCTGTGGATAACCTCAAACGAAAAACGGGCGGGCATTTCCACCCGTCCGCTCCTTCCCTTTAGATTGATGGGAGCCGCACCCAGTGTCAGGGTTTGAACACCAGCTCGATCCGGTCCGCCAAAAAGCGGGTGCGGATGAACTGGACGGGCACGTCATCGAGATCGACATCGATGGCGTTGCTGACGAGGACGATGGAATCCAGAGCGCATTGCAGCACGTCGGCATCGGCAGGTGAAATCCTCTCGGCGGTCAGCCGCGTCTCGCGCCGGCGATAGTCGTTGAGGCCGTGCTGTTTCAGCGATTGGGTGACGGAGCCGGTCTCGGCATAGGCAGCGATGATGTTAGGGAACCGTTCGCTCGGGAAATAGCCCGTCGAGCGCGAGACTGGTACGCCGTCCACCACTGTCATCTTTTCCAGTTTGAAAAGCGGAGCTCCGGGCTTCAGTTCTAGCAGAGAGGCTAGTGCCCGGTCGGCGGCGACGCGCTCGGAATTGATCAGCCGTCCCGCCGATTCCAGCGACTGCTTGACCATGTTCTCCGAAAAGCGCGCCCGCGTGCCGATGGGATAGGTAATGCGCGGCTGGACTTCATTGATGAAGGTGCCGCGACCGCGCTCGGCCCGCAAGACCCCTTCATCGGACAGCGCCGAAATCGCCCGCCTGACCGTGTGGCGGTTGACACCGAACTCACCGGCAAGCTCGATTTCCGGCGGCAGGCGGTCGCCGTAACGCCCCTCTCCAATGGCGGCGCGTAGCGCATCCGCGACCCGCCGCCAGCGGGAAATGCCGTCATCCATCACATTCATCGTTTCACGCTCTTTCGAAAAATTTTCGCGCTGTCATCGACCCGTCATCGATTCCGCGCTATAAGTCAAAAAAGATTGATTGTCTATACAAATAGACAAATTGGAGTGCATGATGGAACCATCCGCAAACACGGCGCTCGACCAGCGCAAGCGGGCGCTCGATGCGCTGGCATCGATGCCGGCGGCGGCGCTGAAGGAGCGCTACGAAAAGATCAGGGCGAGCGCGCCGCAGGCCTTGCCCGTGCGAGGGCCGGAGATCGGCGCGGTCATGGTGCGCGGCCGGATCGGCGGGGGAGGGGCGCCCTTTAATCTCGGCGAGGCGAGCGTGACCCGCGCGACGGTGAAGCTTGCCACGGGCGAGGTCGGCCATTCGATCGTGCTGGGGCGCGACCCGGAAAAGGCCAAGGCCGTGGCCCATCTCGACGCCCTCCGGCAGGTGCCCGAGTGGGAGCCCGTCGTGGAGCGGGAATGCGTGACCCCGGCAATCGAAATGCTGGAAGCGGAGCGCCGCAAGCTCGCCGAGGAGACGGCGGCGACGCGGGTGGATTTCTTCACCATGGTGCGGGGAGAGGACTGATGCAGGCCAATGTCTTCGAAGGCGGCTTCGCCGATCCCGTCTTTACTTCGCAAGCGGTGTTCCGCGCCGTCATGGATGCTTTCGCACGTCCCGGAACCATACATGATCTCGGCGATGTGGCGTCGGCGCCGGCGCCCATCCAACCGGCGGCTGCGGCGATCCTGCTGACGCTCGCCGATTTCGACACGCCTGTCTGGTTCGAGGCGGCGGATTCCACGGAAGCCGAACAGTGGCTCGCCTTCCATACCGGTGCGGTGGCGGTGCCTGACGCCACAGAAGCAAGTTTTGCGGTGCTGAACGACATGTCCAGTCTGGACAGTTGGGGCCGCTTCGCGGTCGGCACCGCGGAGTATCCGGATCGTTCCGCGACGCTGGTGCTGCCTGTTGTAAGCCTTGAAGGCGGGCGGGAACTGACCCTGCGCGGGCCGGGCATCGAGAAAACAACTGCTATCGCGCCCCGAGAACTGCCCGAGAGCTTCGTTGAGGCGATCCAGGCGAATGTTGTGCTTTATCCGCTGGGCTTCGACGTCGTTCTCGTGTGCGGGACAAAGGCGCTCGCGCTGCCGCGCACAACCCGGATCGAGGTGTAATCATGTATGTCGCGGTAAAAGGCGGTGAAGCCGCCATCGACAAGGCGCACAAGCTGCTGGCGGATCGGCGGCGGGGCGACCGCTCCGTCCCGGCGCTGACGCCGGAGCAGATCGTGGAGCAGCTCTCGCTCGCGGTGGACCGGGTCATGGCGGAGGGATCGCTCTACGATCCCGAGCTTGCGGCAATGGCTGTGCGGCAGGCGCGGGGCGACCTCATCGAGGCGATCTTCCTTCTGCGCGCTTATCGCACGACGCTGGCGCGTTTCGGCATGTCCCGGCCTATCAACACGGCTGACATGCGCATCGAGCGGCGGGTTTCCGCCACTTACAAGGATATTCCGGGCGGGCAATTGCTCGGCCCAACCTTCGATTACACGCACCGTCTGATCGACCCGGCGATGGCCGACGATCTGCCTGTCGAAGAACCCGCGCGGCGGGAGGCGGAGATGGAGAGCGACGTCCCGCGCGTCACCGATATCCTCGACAGCGAGGGATTGATCGAACCGGACACGCGTTCCGATTCCGAGCCCGGCGACCTCACCCGCGATCCCGTATCGTTTCCGGCCGGGCGGGATGTGCGGCTGCAGGCGCTGGCGCGGGGCGATGAAGGTTTTCTCCTGTCCCTCGGCTATTCCACGCAGCGCGGCTATGGCCGCACGCATCCCTTTGTCGGCGAGGTGCGCATAGGTTTGGTGGATGTCGAGATCGATGTTCCCGAACTGGGCTTCGCCGTGAATATCGGCTCGATCCGTGTCACCGAATGCCAGATGGTCTCGCAATTCACGGGATCGAAGGACGGCGGCCCGCGCTTCACGCGCGGCTATGGCCTCGTCTTTGGCCAGTCGGAACGCAAGGCGATGGCGATGAGCCTCGTCGACCGGGCGCTGCGGGCCGATGAATTCGACGAGCAGCGCACCGCCCCGGCGCAGGACGAGGAATTCGTTTTGGCGCATTGCGACAATGTCGAGGCGACCGGCTTCGTCGAGCATCTGAAGCTGCCGCACTATGTGGATTTCCAGGCCGAGCTCGACCTTCTGCGTCAGCTTCGCCGGGAAAGCGAGCAGGGGCGTCAGCAGGATGAACAGGACATGAAGGAGGCGGCGGAATGACGCTCCCGGCCTATAATTTTGCCTATCTCGATGAACAGACCAAGCGCATGATCCGGCGCGCTATCCTGAAGGCAATCGCCATACCCGGCTATCAGGTGCCGTTCGCCTCGCGCGAAATGCCAATGCCTTATGGCTGGGGCACTGGCGGCGTACAGGTGACGGCTTCGATCCTCGGCCCGGACGATGTGCTGAAGGTCATCGATCAGGGCGCGGATGACACCACCAATGCGGTCTCGATCCGCGCTTTCTTCGCCAAGACCGCCAATGTCGCAACGACCACGAAAACGGCGGAGGCGACGGTGATCCAGACGCGGCACCGCATCCCGGAGACGCCGCTGAAGGAGGGGCAGGTCCTCGTCTATCAGGTGCCCATTCCCGAGCCGCTGCGCTTCCTCGAGCCGCGCGAGACCGAAACGCGCGTCATGCACGGGCTGGAGGAATACGGCCTCATCCAGGTGAAACTCTACGAGGACATCGCCCGGCACGGCCATATCGCCACCACCTATGCTTATCCGGTGAAGGTCGAGGGCCGCTATGTGATGGACCCGTCGCCGATCCCGAAATTCGATAATCCGAAGATGCACAATTCCCCCGCGCTCCAGCTTTTCGGCGCTGGGCGCGAGAAGCGCATCTATGCATTGCCGCCCTATACCCAGGTGGTAAGTCTCGATTTCGAGGACCACCCATTCTCCATCCAGCGTTTCAGCCAGCCCTGTGCGCTCTGCAACGCGACCGGCGTCTATCTCGATGAAGTCGTCACCGACGATCGCGGCGGGCGGATGTTCGTCTGCTCCGACACCGATCATTGCGAAACCCGCCGGGCCGAAGGCCATAGCGGTCCGGGCCTTCCGCAAATTCATGAGGAGGACGCGGCATGAGCGATCCGATCCTTTCCGTCCGCGATCTGGAACGGCGTTACGGTTCTTTCATCGGCTGCACGGACGTCTCGTTCAATGTCTGGCCGGGCGAAGTGGTCGCCATCGTCGGCGAATCCGGCTCCGGCAAGACGACGCTGCTCAACTGCATCTCCGGGCGTCTCCCGCGTACTTCGGGCAGCATTCGCTACCGCATGCGGGACAATCGTTTTCCCGACCTTGCCGAACTTTCGGAGGCGGAGCGGCGCTTCCTCATGCGCACCGACTGGGGCTTTGTTCACCAGAGCCCGGCTGACGGCCTGCGCATGCGGGTGTCGGCAGGGGCCAATGTCGGCGAGCGGCTGATGGCGGTGGGCGAGCGGCATTACGGCAATATCCGCCGGACGGCGAGCGACTGGCTGAGCCGTGTCGAGATTTCTCCCGAGCGGATCGACGACCAGCCGGTCGCTTTCTCCGGCGGCATGCGTCAGCGCTTGCAGATCGCGCGCAATCTCGTCACCCATCCCCGGCTCATCTTCATGGACGAGCCGACCGGCGGGCTCGACGTGTCGGTGCAGGCCCGGGTGCTCGACCTCCTGCGCGGGCTGGTGACGGACATGAACCTCGCGGTCATCATCGTCACCCATGACCTTGCCGTCGCACGGCTCCTGTCGCAGCGCATCATCGTGATGAAGAGCGGGCGCATTGTCGAGACGGGCCTCACCGACCGGGTGCTGGATGACCCCCGCCATGCCTACACCCAGCTTCTCGTCGCCTCGATCCCGGAGTCCTGACCCATGATTATGGAAGCGAAAGAACGGCCGATGGCGGACGGAGCGGTGCTGTCCCTTGCGCATGTGGCGAAGTCCTTCACCATGCATTTGCGCGACGGGCTCAAGCTACCCGTGGTGGAGAATGTAGCCTTCGATCTTTTCCCCGGCGAATGCGTCGTGCTGGCCGGGCCGTCGGGCGCGGGCAAGTCATCGATCCTGCGCATGGTCTACGGCAATTATGCCGTCGATAGCGGCCATATCTGGGTGCGGGCTGGAGACAACGCTCACGACCTCGCCACCGGCGATCCTCGCCTCGTGCTCGCCTTGCGGCAAAGCGCCATCGGCTATGTCAGCCAGTTCCTGCGGGCAGTGCCGCGCGTGGCGGCGCTCGATGTGGTGGCCGAGCCGCTCGTCTCTCGTGGCGTAGACCGCACGGAGGCGCGGGCCAAAGCGGCGCAGCTGTTGCGGCGGCTCAACCTGCCCGAAGCACTGTTCTCCCTGCCGCCTGCCACCTTCTCGGGCGGCGAGAAGCAGCGGGTCAACATCGCCCGGGGCTTCATCACCGAGCACCCCATCCTGCTTCTCGACGAGCCGACCGCCTCGCTGGACGCGGCCAACCGGGATGTGGTGATCGAAATGATCCGCGAGAAGCTCGCGGCCGGCGTCGCCATTCTCGGCATTTTCCATGACCAGCCGGTGCGCGATGCGGTGGCGACGCGGATGATCGACGTATCGGGCTTTTCAGCGCGGAGGGCTGCGTGATGCCGAAACTGTCGGAAAATATCCCCTATATCGACGAAACGGCGAGCGTCAGCCAATCGACGCTCGGGCGCTACACCGAAGTGGCGGCGCGCACGCGCATGAGCGAGACGGTGCTGGGCGATTACTCCTATGTCATGGAGGATTGCTCGATCTGGTGCGCCGAAATCGGCAAATTCGCCAATATCGCCTCCGCCGTCCGCATCAATGCGCCGAACCATCCGACCTGGCGGGCAACGCTGCATCATTTCACCTACCGGGCGGGCGATTATTTCGACGGCGCCGATGACGAGGAGAGCTTCTTCGAATGGCGGCGCAGCCGGCGTGTCGTTATCGGCCACGATGTCTGGATCGGCCATGGCGCGACGATCCTCTCCGGCGTCACGGTCGGCAATGGCGCTGTCATCGGCGCTGGCGCGGTCGTCTCGCGCAACGTCGCGCCCTACACCATCGTCGGCGGCGTTCCGGCGCGGCTTATCCGCGAGCGGTTCAGTGCAGAACTGGGGCGGCGCATGGACCGGCTCGCCTGGTGGGACTGGCCGCATGCGCGGCTGGCCGAGGCGCTCGAGGATTTCCGCCGGCTGCCGGCGGAGGATTTCGTTGCTCTTTACGAGAGCCAGGAAAATTTCATCGATCCGTCATCGAACGATCATGCAGGCATCACCGAACCGGGCTTTAACTTTGAAAAACAGGGGGAAGGCGCATGACGGCAATCGCTGTTTCCAATCTCTCGAAAAGCTATGGCGGCACCCGGGCGCTGAACGATGTCAGCCTGACGCTCGCCAAGGGCGAGATGGTCGCGCTGATCGGCGCGTCCGGCTCCGGCAAGAGCACGCTCATCCGCCACATCGCCGGGCTTGAAGCGGGCGATGGCGGCGCGGGGCGGATCGAGATATCGGGCGAGCTGACGCAATCGGCAGGGCGCTTCCTTCGCCGGGCCCGACGCGGGCGCGTGGCGGTCATCTTCCAGCAGTTCAACCTCGTCGGACGGCTATCGGTGCTGACCAATGTGCTGATCGGGCATCTGGGACGCATGCCGCGCTGGCGCGGAACGCTCGGTCTCTTCAACCGGGCGGAGAAGGCGAAGGCGCGCAAGGCACTGGAGCGGGTCAGCATTGCGCAGAGGGCGGCACAGCGTTCCTCGACGCTGTCGGGTGGCCAGCAGCAGCGCGCAGCGATTGCCCGCGCGCTGGTGCAGGAAGCGGAAATCCTCATCGCGGATGAGCCGATTTCCGCGCTCGATCCCTCCGCCGCCCGCCGCGTCATGGATGTGCTGGCCGATATCAACGCCAAGGACGGCATCACGGTGCTCGTTTCGCTGCACCAGGTCGAATATGCGCGGCGCTATTGCCCGCGCACCATCGCCATGCGCGACGGCGCGATCGTCTATGACGGCCCGTCCTCGGCACTTACCAACGATTTCCTCGCCCGGCTCTACGGCTCGGCATCGGAAGAACTCGTCCTGCCGGATGGTCCGGCGGATAGACTGGCGGCCAAGGGGGCGACAGCCAGGATAGACCGGGCTGAGCTTTTGCCAGCCTAAGAATTCTAACACCGGAGAACACAGATGAACGCTATACTGAAAAGCATGGCGGCGATGTCCGTCGCCTTCAGCATGACCTCCGCGGCGCTCGCCGAGACGATCAATTTCGGCATCATCTCCACGGAGTCCCAGCAGAATCTGAAGACCAAATGGCAGCCGCTTCTCGACGACATGAAGAAGAAGACCGGCCTCGACGTCAAGCCGTTCTTCGCCTCCGATTATGCCGGCGTGATCGAAGGCATGCGCTTCAACAAGGTGCAGCTCGCCTGGTACGGCAACAAATCGGCAATGGAAGCGGTCGACCGCGCCGATGGCCAGATATTCGCCCAGAGCGTGCCCGTCGGCGGCGAGCCGGGCTATTGGTCTCTGGTTATCGTGCCCAAGGATTCCAAGCTCCAGACCATCGATGACGTGCTGAAATGCGATCACAGCCTCAATTTCGGGCTGGGCGACGTCAACTCCACGTCAGGCTATCTCGTGCCGATGACCTTCGTCTTCGCGAAGAACGGCATCGATCCGAAGAAATGCTTCAAGAACGTGACCAACGCCAATCACGAAACCAACGCCATGGCCGTCGCCAACGGCCAAGTCGCCGCCGCCGCCAACAACACCGAGAACATGGCGCTGATCAAGGAAAACAACCCGGAAGCCTATGCGAAAATCCGGGAGATCTGGCGCTCGCCGCTGATCCCGTCCGATCCGCTCGTGTGGCGCAAGGATCTGCCGGAAGAGGCGAAGGCGAAGATCCGCGACTTCTTCCTGACCTACGGCACCGAAAAATCGACCGGCAATGCCGAGGAGGAGAAGAAAGTCCTCGCCGGCCTCAAATGGGCGCCC
This sequence comes from Brucella sp. IR073, assembly GCF_049065735.1. Lineage (NCBI taxonomy): Bacteria > Pseudomonadati > Pseudomonadota > Alphaproteobacteria > Hyphomicrobiales > Brucellaceae > Brucella > Brucella sp. IR073. The sequence goes on along the minus strand of NZ_JBAKHD010000009.1, from coordinate 134,007 downwards.
TTCCGCGCCTCCGACGATAACCAGCTTCTCCCCATCCGCGTTATGGAACTGACCAAGGCCATCGGCCAGGCAGAAGGCGACACCAAGCTCAGCGCCGAAGAAAAGGCCGCGAAGATCAAGAAGCTGACCGAGGAGAAGGCCGGGTATGAAGCGGAGTTGGCCAAGCTGACGAACGGCTGATCCCTACTCGCAACGCGGGCGGGCTGACGACAGCCCGCCTTTTTTAGAATGGAGCGGATGCAATGAGCGATTTGACATCGGCGGCAAGTGCGGAGCCAAAATCCGTGCCCGAGGACCGTGGCGGTTACCGCAATCTCCTCTTGCTGGCTGGCGTGGTTCTAGCGCTGGCATTGAGCTGGAAACCGGCCGAGATGGACCGCTGGATCTTCCTTTTCACCGATGCCGGGAACATGGCGCAATATGCGCGCGGCTTCCTCCGGCCCGATTTCTCGGAATGGCGGTACTATTTCGGCGAAATCGTCGTCACGGTCCAGATCGCGCTCTGGGGCACCTTCCTCGCCGTGGTCCTGTCGGTTCCATCAGGCATTCTCTCGGCGAACAATATGGCGCCCTGGTGGATACGCCATCCCGTCCGACGGCTCATGGACTTCTTCCGCGCCATCCACGAGGTGGTGTTCGCCGTCTTATTCGTCGTCGCGGTGGGCCTCGGCCCGTTCGCCGGGGTGATGGCGCTGTTCATCCACACGACGGGCATTCTCGCCAAGCTCTTTTCCGAGGCGGTGGAGGCCATCGACCCGCGCCCGGTCGAGGCGATCCGCACGACCGGCGCCTCGCGGGTGCAGCAGGTGATCTTCGGCGTCATCCCGCAGGTGCTGCCGCTCTGGATTTCCTTCTCGCTTTACCGGCTCGAATCCAACATCCGCTCGGCCACCGTTCTCGGCCTCATCGGCGCGGGCGGCATCGGGCAGGTGATGTTCGAGACGATCCGCGGCTTCTACTATTCGCAGGCGGCGGCCATCCTGATCCTCGTCGTCCTCACCGTCACCCTGATGGACCTCTTGTCGCAGCAATTGCGCAAGCTGGTGATCTGATCTCGAAATCTCCCTCTTCCCCCCAGCCGGATATCCGACCATGAATGACGAAACCGTCTTTTCCAACTGCAACATCGTCCTACCCGACCGCGTCATGCACGGCTCCGTGCTCGTTCGTGACGGCCTAATCAGCGACATCTCCGCCGGCGGTTCCTCTGCGGGTACGGATTTCGAGGGCGATTATCTCATTCCCGGCTGTGTGGAGCTGCATACGGATCATCTGGAGACGCATTTCCAGCCGCGCCCCAGGGTGCGCTGGGATATGAACGCGGCGCTGCAGGCCCATGACGGGCAGATCGCCACCTCAGGCATCACCACGGTCTTCGATGCCTTGCGGGTGGGGCTCGATGGCGACACGGAGTTGCGGGCCGCCGATATGTCGGCCATGGCGGACACCATTTCCGCCGCCCATGCGGGCAAGCGGCTGCGCGCGGAACACTTCATTCATCTGCGCTGCGAGGTTTCGGTGGCCGACGTGGTCGATCATTTCGACACGATGAAGGCCAATGACCGCATCCGGCTGGCATCGCTGATGGATCACGCGCCGGGTCAACGGCAGTTCGTCAATCTGGAAGCCTACCGGATCTATTATCAAGGCAAGAAGAAGCTCAGCGACGAGGAATTCGCCCGTTTCAGCGAAAGGCGCATCGCGGAAAGCGAGGCGAACTCCCCGCGCAACCGGCGGCTCATCGCCGAGCGCTGCCATGGCCAGTCGATCGCCATCGCCTCGCATGATGACGCGACAGTGGAGCATGTGGCTGAGGGCATCGAACTCGGCGTTACGCTGGCGGAGTTCCCCACCACCATCGACGCCGCCCTCGCATCGCGCGAAGGGGGACTGCAGGTGCTGATGGGGGCCCCCAATGTCGTGCGCGGCGGGTCCCATTCCGGCAATATTTCGGCGCTGGAACTGCTTGAAAACGGCGCGCTCGACATTCTCTCCTCCGATTACGTGCCGTTCAGCCTGTTGCAGGCGGTGTTCCTGCTGGCGGAAAAGCACATTCTCGACCTGCCCTCGGCGATACGCCTCGTTTCGGACAATCCGGCCCGCGCGGCAAAGCTCGACGACCGCGGGCGGATAGAGGTGGGCCGCCGCGCAGATCTGGTGCGCGTACGGGCGGAAGCCGGGCGTCCGCCTTATGTCGCGGGCGTCTGGCGGGAGGGAAAGCGTGTCGCCTGAGTCTTTAAAAGTGCCGCATGGCGCGTTCGTCGCCATCGTCGGCCCGAGCGGCGCCGGCAAGGACACGCTGATGCGCGAGGCCCGCGCGCTGCTTGCTGGGCGGACGGATATCCGCTTCGCTCGCCGCGTGGTAACGCGCATGGCGGACAAGGCGCTGGAAGATCATGACACGCTGGACGAAGCCGCCTTTCACGCTGCGGCGGCGCGCGGCGAATTCTGCCTTAGCTGGCAAGCCCACGGGCTCCATTACGGTCTGCCCCGTGTGATCGAAGCGGAAATGCAGGCCGGACACATCATTGTGGCCAACATTTCCCGCCGCATGATCATGGATGCTGCGAGCGCTTTTCCTGTTCTCGATGTCGTCGAAATAACCGCACGGCCCGAAATCCGCGCCGAACGCCTGGTGAGGCGAGGACGCGAGACCGAGGCAAGCATCCGCGAGCGGATAGCGCGGGACGTGGAATGCGACATTCCCTCTTCCGTGCGCCGCTTCATCCGGATCGACAACTCAGCCAGCCTTGAGGAAGCCGCAAGGGAGCTTGCGGCCCATCTTTGTTTTTAAACGGAAGCATCTGCGGGGCAGCACCCCCTCTGCCCTGCCGGGCATCTCCCCCTCAAGGGGGGAGAGTACGCCTTCATCGACCTGTGGCATCAATCACATACATCGCAGAATGTAGGTGGAGGGTCGTATCAGCTAATCTCCCCCCTTGAGGGGGAGATGCCCGGCAGCGCAGAGGGGGGTGCCTCGCGATTCCGTCAAAATGCAATTTATATAACCCCACCATCCTGTCAGGAAATGTCGCCTGTCTTCCGCCAGCTATGGCAAGCATCAGGCAATTACCCTATATGTGGCCAGCCTTGGCGGGGCGCGCCTCATGCGTTCCGTTCAGCGCTCCCATTCCCTTCCTTTCAGCCGCGGTCCCATGCCAAACGCCATATCCATCTCCAATCTCTCGAAGACCTATGAAGGGGGCTTCACTGCCCTTCATGGGGTCGATCTCGACATACGCGACGGCGAGATTCTTGCGCTTCTGGGGCCGAACGGCGCCGGCAAGACGACGCTCATCTCCATCGTCTGCGGTATCGTCAACCCGAGCACAGGCACTGTCGCCATTCAGGGCCACGACATCATCAGGGATTATCGTGCCGCCCGGCAGCTCATCGGTCTCGTGCCGCAGGAGCTGCATGTGGAAACCTTCGAGACCGTATGGGCGACGGTCAATTACAGCCGCGGCCTCTTCGGCAAGAAGCCGGACAAGGCGCTCTGCGAGCGTATCCTGAAAGACCTCTCGCTTTGGGACAAGAAGGACAACAAGATCATGCAGCTCTCGGGCGGCATGAAGCGGCGCGTCATGATCGCCAAGGCGCTGGCCCATGAGCCGAAGATCCTGTTCCTGGACGAACCCACCGCCGGCGTCGATGTGGAGCTGCGCAAGGATATGTGGCAGCTCGTCCGGCGGCTGCGCGAAAACGGCACCACCATCATTCTCACCACGCACTATATCGAAGAGGCCGAGGAAATCGCCGACCGGGTGGGCGTCATCAACAAGGGCCGGCTGATCCTCGTCGAGGAAAAGGCGGAGCTGATGCGCAAGCTCGGCAAGAAGCAGCTCACACTGGAGCTTGGCGAAAGCATAGCCGCCCTGCCCGAGACGCTCTCCGCCTACGATCTCGACCTCGAGGACGACGGACGCCGCCTCATCTACCGCTACGACACGCAGGCCGCGCGCACCGGCATCGGCTCGCTGCTGGCCGATTTGAACCGCGCCGGCATCTCTATCAAAGATCTCGACACCAAACAGAGCTCGCTCGAAGACATCTTCGTCAGCCTCGTGGAGGAAGCCCGATGAATTTCGAAGCCATCAAGGCGATCTATCTCTTCGAAATGGCGCGCATGCGCCGCACGCTCCTCCAGAGCGTCGTCTCGCCGGTGCTCTCCACCTCGCTCTATTTCGTAGTGTTCGGCTCGGCAATCGGCGGCCGCATTCAGGAAGTGGAGGGCGTGCAGTATGGCGCCTTCATCGTGCCGGGCCTGATGATGCTGACGCTGCTGCAGAACTCCATCTCCAACGCCTCTTTCGGCATCTATTTCCCAAAATTCGTCGGCACGATCTACGAGGTGCTGTCAGCGCCCATTTCCTTCGTCGAGATCGTCATCGGCTATGTCGGCGCGGCGGCGACGAAATCGCTGATATTAGGCGTCATCATCCTCGCCACGGCCTGGCTCTTCGTCCCCATCGAAATCCGCCATCCCTTCTGGATGGTGTTCTTTCTCGTCGCGACGGCGGTGACCTTCAGCCTGTTCGGCTTCATCATCGGCATCTGGGCCGACAATTTCGAGAAGCTGCAACTGATCCCGCTGCTCATCGTCACCCCGCTCGTCTTTCTCGGCGGCTCCTTCTATTCCATCCACATGCTGCCGCCTTTCTGGCGCGACGTGACGCTCTTCAACCCCGTGCTTTATCTGATCAGCGGCTTCCGCTGGAGTTTTTACGAGACGGCTGATGTGAGCGTCGGGGTGAGCATCACGATGGTCCTGGTCTTCCTCGCGCTCTGCCTGGCTGCGGTATGGTGGATATTCAGGACGGGGTATCGGTTGAAGGCTTAGAGTTTTTAAACGGAAGCCTCGGCGGGACAGCACCCCGCTCTGCCCTGCCGGGCATCTCCCCCTCAAGGGGGGAGATTGGCTGACGCTACCCTCCGCCTTCATTCTGCGACGTTTGCGATTGGTGCCAAGCACCGATGAAGGCTAATCTCCCCCCTTGAAGGGGAGATGCCCAGCAGGGCAGAGGGGGGTTGCCTCGCGATTCCGCCAACACAATTTGCACTTGGGAATGGGGTGATTGGGTGGGGTCCCAGCGTCCCCATCATTAAGAAAAACCTACTGATTAGGATAACACGCCGACGCCCTGAGGGCCGTCCCTCCCGCCAGCGCTTCGATCAGCTTCGGCACGACAGTTTGAAACTCATATTCGAGCGCCACCGAGGAAAACCCGTCGATCCCCTGACATTCGGCATCACGATCGAGCGTGATGGATGCGGGGTTCAGTACGATATACCAGCCCAGTGACGTGTTTTTCGCGAATTCACGGGCCAGCGCCGCGTCATAAGTCCCATTCCGGCTGCACTCGATCTGCGGCAGCCCCATGCAGCGCGCGGTAACTGTGGCCGTTTCCTGCAGGGCATGGCTTGCCCAGAACAGCCGCCCGAACTCGATGATGCCGAACAGCAGCAGGAGGAAGACCGGTAGGACGAGCGCCGCCTCGATGGCAGCCACCCCGCTCTCCGACCTCCAGAAAAGTCTCAAGCGCCGTTTCATTCGGTTCTCACCACGGTTGCGGATGAAATCGTATCATCATCGATGAAGCCATAGCCCGAAAAGATCGGCTGGTAGGGCTGCTCTACGGAAATGGCGACGAACTTGCCCGCGCGCGCTCCATCCGGGCAGACCGCGCCGCATTGCTTCTCGGCGCCCCAGACGAGCGATTGCGCATTCCCCGTCGGGCAATAGCATCTGTCGGCGGCCTGCGATTGCCTGCTGGCCTTGATGATGCCGTTTTCGAAATTGGCGTTGGGGCCATTGTTGACGGTCACACTTGCCGTGGCATTGCTCGCTCGCGCCGCAATCAGCGCCGCGATCTTGTTGGCGAGGTCGTTGCCTTGCGTTGAGGTGACCATGCTCGCATTGGTCAGCGCATAGCTTGCCCCGCTCGAAACGGCGGAATCGAGCTTGAAGCGCGCATAGATGACCATGCCGAGATCGAGGCTCCCGGCAAGGATCAGCACGAAAACCGGCGCGATAACAGCGAATTCGACGGCCGACGCGCCATCCTTCTCGCGCACCAGAAAGCGCCGGACAAACTTGCGGGCAGTGTGCAGAACAGTCTTCATTGGATCAGCGCCACCTTGCCTTTGCTGGCCGCTCCCGTGCATTTCGACATCATCTTCGCCCCGCCTTCGAGCTTGATGCTCGTGCCGATGAGCTGCGTGCAATCGGTGGAGCTGCCGAGCGTCGCGCCTCCGCCCATGCTGATCGGCCCGTTGGGGAAATAGAACGCGCCGGAAAGCTTGCCGCTCCCGCCGGCGGTAACCGTCACGCCGGCTGTGATATCAGCGGATTGGGGACCGACGACCGCCAATTCGGCATAAGGGCCGGACTTCGGTGCGGCGAGGCTGATGCCATTGCCGCCGTCGAGGCAAAGCACCTGGCCGTTGCAGCGCGCTATGGTATTTCTGCCCGAGATGAACAGCGTCACATCCTCGCCATAGATCGCCCCCTTCCCTTCGCAGCTGGCGCCACCGGTGCCGGCGGCGAAATATCCGTCGATCACATAGAGGCCTGCTCCGAGCTGGACGGCACCCGCGAAATCGACGTCACCAAAGATATCGTGGCGCGCGGCAGCGGGGAAAACGATGCAGCTTCCGCCACCGCCGCCATTGATCTTGCCGTTGACACGGAAGACGCCGTTATTGGCGGTAGCATCGGCGAGCTTGATCGTCCCCCCACCGTCGATCCTGAGGGCATCGCCCTTGCCCGCGGCGTTGATGATATAGCTGTTGCCTTCGGAACGCGGCGAGCCGAGGGTGAGCGTTGCGCCGCCGCTCGCGGATATCCCCCCGGCAAGGGTGAACTTGCTCGATATGGACGAGCTCGGATCGCCGAATGTGATTTTGCCGGTGCTGCAAATGCTGTACCCTGTGCAGCTATCATATGCATTTGCCGGTTCAGGCTGATAGGCGCCGATCCGGAAAGTCCCAGCCACGAAACTTATGCCGTCACCTTTCACGCCCTTGGCAATGTTGAAGTCGGCGCGCCCGAAGGTCAGGGTCATGCCGTTATTCTTGGTGACGATGCGGCCGGATATATTGAAAACAGGGACCTGGTCGGTATTTGGATCGTCAACGATCTTGAACACGACCTTCTGGCTTCCCGACAACTCGATAGACCCGATATTGATCGTCTTTTCCGGGCAGATGATTTCCCATTGGGCCATGTAGTACTGGCTGTAATTCGCCTTATCATAGGTGCAGCCGATGACACCTATATTTTGCGCGATCGTGGAAGGTGTGTCACTTCCGAATTTGAAATCCGGCCCCGTACCGGAGAAGGACAGGCTCGGCCAAGAATCTTTGCGCATCGCATCGAACGTGCCGTCAAAATTCTTCACCGCGCTATTATCCTTCAGCGGATCGTCGGTCTTCTGCTTCGAGACCGGCGCGGCGGTTTTTCCGTCCTTCTCAACGATATTGGCGGTCCATTGGCAGGGCTCGGGTTCCCTATCGCCGTAATAGGTAACACTCTCGGCTTTGATCATCGTCCCGCATGGCGCCTTGATACCAGCATTCGAAGCGACCAGTTCGCATTCGACGCTGGTGCCGCCTGAGAGCTCGATCCCCGCTCCGCCCTCTCGGAGAGCCACGATGCAGCCAGTACTCGGCTTGGCGATGGAAGCAAACGCCTGTGCGCCGATGCTCAACGTCCGCTCCGCACCCAGCACCGGGGCGAGAAACAGCGGCTTTCGGGTCGTGACCGTTGCGCTCACCGCCTTGCTGGCGGGGTCCTTGGGCGACGCGACGAGCGCCACTGCCACATCATCGGGCGCGACGCCGTTGAGCGCAGCCGCGCTTCGCGCCGCAGCAACCATGTCCGGTTCCGAATTGCTGGAGACATAGGCGAGCGCACCGGCATAAGCCGCGACATCGGCCACGCGCTGGTTTTCGACCTTCTTTAGAAGGCCATGGCCATATTCCACCGAAAGCGCGACAAACCCGATCACCACCGGCAGCGCCAATGCCGCCAGGATCGCAATCGCGCCCGACCGGTCCCGCAGAAATGCCGCGGCGAGGTTCCGTCGCCCGTCTTGTTGTTTGTTGTGCCCCATATGCCCGTACGCCCTACAGCCCTTGTTCCTCCTTAGCGAGGACGCGTAAATGGCGCGTTGACGAGCGGGGGCTGATTTTAACGGTGTGCCGGATTGGCGCCGCGGGCGACGAAGAACGGATTGGCAAAGCCGCTTTTTCCGTAGGTGAGCGGGCAATCGTCCAGCGTCCAGGTCCTGCCGCCTGCGGCGCGGAGCACCGCATCGCCCGCCGCGGTGTCCCACTCCATGGTGGGGCCGAAGCGCGGGTAAATGTCCGCTTCGCCGCGCGCCAGCAGGCAGAATTTCAGCGAGGAGCCAACGGACACCCGTTCGGCGATATCGAGCCCGGCGAGATAATCGTCCGTTTCAGGCGTGGAATGCGAGCGGCTGGCGACAGCGATCATCCGGGCCGGGCAATCACGGATCGCAATCGGGCGATAAGCCATTGCCAAACGATCGGCGATGGCCGCTTCCCTTGCCCCATCAGGTCCGCCGGTAAAAAGCACCCCCCGCGCCGGTGCGTAGACGACGCCCAGAACCGGGACGCCTTGCTCGATCAGGGCGATGTTGACGGTGAAATCGCCGTTCCGGCTGATGAACTCGCGCGTACCGTCCAGGGGATCGACGAGATAGAAGCGGTCGCCCGGATGGGCGGGCGCCCTCCCCTCGGAGGATTCCTCCTCGGCCACGATGGGGATATCGGGCGTCGCCGCGCGCAGCGCTGCCAGAATGATCGCTTCCGCCGCCTTGTCGGCCTCAGTCACCGGCGAACCGTCATCCTTCAGGCAAACATCGAAACCGGCATCATAAATCTCCATGATGGCGCGGCCGGCCTCGATGGCCGCGCGCTCCATGACGGAGAGAAGAGCACCAGGCGCGATTGCGATATGGGAAATGGTGTTCATCAGATCGACCAGGATTCGGTGGAATAATCGCCGATGATGCTCTGCTCCGCGAGGTATTTCTCGATTTTCACCACCAGTTCCTCGGTTGTTGTTCCTGATGTCGTCAGATGTATCTCGGGGTTATCAGGCCGTTCATAGGGGGAATCCACCCCGGTGAAATTCCTGATCTCGCCGGCAAGCGCCCTGGCATAGAGTCCCTTCGGATCGCGCTTGATGCATTCCTCGATGGGCGTATCGACGAAGATCTCGATGAACTCGCCCTCATCCATGAGCTCGCGCGCCAGTTGCCGCTCGGCGCGGAAGGGGGAGATGAAAGAGACGAGCACGATGAGCCCCGCATCCGCCATCAACTTCGCCACCTCGCCGACGCGGCGGATGTTTTCCACCCGATCCTCCGCTGTGAAGCCTAGGTCGCGGTTGAGGCCGTGGCGGACATTGTCGCCATCGAGGATGTAAGTGTGCTTGCCGAGCGAATGGAGATGCCGCTCCAGCTGATTGGCGATGGTGGACTTTCCCGAGCCGGATAGGCCGGTGAACCAGAGCACCGCCGGGCGCTGATGCTTCTGCGCCGCGCGGGCCTTTTTGTCGACATCCAGCGCCTGCCAATGCACATTCGACGCGCGGCGCAACGCGAAGTCGATCATGCCGGCGCCGACCGTCGCATTGGTCATGCGGTCGATGATGATGAAGGAGCCGGTGGAGCGGTTCTTGCCATAGGGGTCGAAGGCAATCGGCTCGCCGGTGGAGAGATTGCAGACGCCCACCTCGTTGAGAGCGAGGCTCTTCGCCGCTTCCTCGGCGAAGCTGTTGACGTCGATGCGGTGCTTCAGATCGGTGATGGTGACGCTCGCGTGATCGGTCTCCGTCCGGATCAGATAGGAGCGGCCCGGTATCATCGGCTCCTCGCCGAACCAGACCAGATGCGCCGCGAACTGGTCGGCGACGTCGGGGCGGTTCTCGGGCGCGACCAGCATATTGCCGCGCGAGACCTCCACCTCGTCATCAAGCACGATGGTGACGGCCTGCCCCTCGACAGCCTCCTGCAAATCGCCATCCATCGTCACGATGCGCTTGACCCGAGACGCTTTGCCTGACTTGGCGACCACCACCGGGCTTCCCACCGCAATGGTGCCGGAAGCGACCGTGCCGGCGAAGCCGCGAAAGTTCTGGTCGGGCCGGTTCACATATTGCACAGGGAAACGGAACGGTGTTCCGGTATTTTTATCATCGAGCGCAACGGTTTCGAGATGGGGCAGCAGCGCCGGGCCGTCATACCAGTCGAGTTTCGACGATTTGAGGGTGACGTTGTCGCCATAGCGGGCTGAAATCGGGATCGGCTGGATGGTGGCGAAGCCGAGCTTATCGGCAAAGGCGCGGTACTCCGCCACGATCCGCTCGAAGACGTCTTGCGAATAGTTGACGAGATCGATCTTGTTGACCGCCAGCACGATATGCCGAATGCCGAGCAGCGAGGCGATGAAACTATGCCGCCGCGTCTGAGTAAGAATGCCCTGACGGGCGTCAACAAGCACGATGGCGAGATCGGCTGTCGAGGCCCCCGTCGCCATGTTGCGGGTATATTGCTCATGCCCCGGCGTATCGGCGACGATGAACTTGCGCTTCGGCGTGGCGAAAAAGCGGTAGGCGACGTCGATGGTGATGCCCTGCTCGCGCTCCGCCTCCAGCCCGTCCACCAGCAGCGCGAAATCGATGTCGCCGCCATTGGTGCCGTGCTTGCGGCTATCGTTCTGCAAGACGGCAAGCTGGTCCTCGAAGAGCAGCTTGGTGTCGTAGAGCAGCCGTCCGATCAGCGTCGACTTGCCGTCATCCACCGAGCCGCAGGTCAGGAAGCGCAAGAGGGATTTCTTTTCCTGATCCGCCATGAAGGCGAGGACGTCGTCCGTACCGGAATCGAGAACGATCTGGTTCATCAGAAATATCCCTCGCGCTTCTTCTTTTCCATCGAGCCCGCCTCGTCCTTGTCGATGAGACGACCCTGCCGCTCGGAGGTGCGGGCGGTGAGCATTTCGCCGACGATTTCGGAGAGCGTCGCCGCATGCGATTCAATCGCGCCGGTCAGCGGATAACAGCCGAGCGTGCGGAACCGCACCATCCGCTCCTCCACCCGCTCGCCTGATTTCAATTCCATGCGGTCGTCATCGACCATAATCAGCATCCCGTCGCGCTCCACCACCGGGCGGGGCGCAGCGAAATAAAGCGGCACGATCGGAATGTTCTCTTTCAGGATATATTGCCAGATATCGAGCTCGGTCCAGTTCGACAGCGGAAATACGCGGATGGACTCGCCCTTGTTTATGCGCGTGTTATAGATCTTCCACATTTCCGGGCGCTGGTTCTTCGGATCCCAGCCGTGACTGGCGTTGCGGAAGGAGAAGATCCGCTCCTTGGCGCGGGATTTCTCCTCGTCGCGCCGCGCGCCGCCGAAAGCCGCGTCAAAACCGTATTTGTCGAGCGCCTGCCGAAGCGCGACAGTCTTCATGATGTGGGTATGGGTGTTGGAGCCGTGGATGAACGGATTGATCCCCTGCCTGACGCCGTCCTCGTTGATATGGACCAGCAATTCGAACCCTAGTTCCCGCGCTTGGAGGTCGCGAAACGCGATCATCTCACGGAATTTCCAGGTCGTATCGACATGGAGAAAGGGAAAAGGCGGCTTTGCCGGATAGAATGCCTTCATCGCCAGATGCAGCATGACGGAGGAATCCTTGCCCACCGAATAGAGCATGACGGGATTTTCGAAGGCGGCAGCGACCTCACGAAAGATATGGATCGCCTCTGCTTCAAGACGCTCGAGATGCGTCAAATGCTTGTTCATGACGGCGGGGAGCCTTTTTCGATTTCGGAATATTGTTGAAGAAGATCAACTTCAAGCATTATTCACTAAAGGGCCGATTGAATAAAAGAATAGATTCGCTGAATACAACTGTCCAGCGTGTAAAATATGCTATTTAAAGGGAGCCAGGCGGAAGAATTTCCCGCCCGCGCCGTGATGCGGAATGACTGAAAATCCTACTATTTTAATGGGTTAGTTCAAATATTGAACGCCGCGCCGATCAGCGCCTTGGTATAGGCGGCCTGGGGCGCGGCGAAGATGGCGTCCGTCTCGCCTTCCTCCACGATGCGTCCGCCCTTCATCACCACCACATAATCCGCCATGGCCTTCACCACCGAGAGGTCGTGGCTGATGAAGATGTAGGAGAGGCCATGGGTCGCCTGGAGATTGCGCAGGAGGTCGATCACCTGTCCCTGCACCGAGCGGTCGAGCGCCGAGGTCGGCTCGTCGAGGATCACCACCTTCGGCTTCAGGATCATGGCCCGGGCGATGGCGATGCGCTGGCGCTGGCCGCCGGAGAATTCGTGCGGATAGCGATTGCGCGTTTCGGGATCGAGGCCGACTTCCTGTAGCGCCGTGGCAGCGCGTCTGTCCCGCTCCTGTTTGCTCAGGCCCGGCTCGTGAACGAACAAACCCTCGGTGATGATTTCGCCAACCGTCCGGCGCGGCGAAAGCGAGCCGTAAGGGTCCTGGAACACCAGTTGCAACTCCCGGCGTAAAGGGCGCATGGCGGAGCGGTCGAAGCCGGAAATATCGGTCTCGCCGAAGCGGTAATAGCCGCTGCCCTTGATGAGCTTGAGCAAGGCGCGGCCAAGCGTCGATTTACCCGACCCGGATTCGCCGACAATGCCGATGGTCTGGCCCTGGCGGAGCCGGATGGTCACGCCATCGACCGCGCGGAAGGTGACGGTGGAGCGGCCCAGCAGCCCGGTGCCGAGCGAAAAATCGACCGTGACGTTCCGCCCCTCCAGCATGACAGGCACATCGGCTGGGACCGGCTCCTTGCGGCCGCTCGGCTCCGCGTCGAGGAGCATTCTGGTGTAATCGGCCTGCGGGCGTTCGAAGATATCGGCCGTCGCGCCCTCTTCCACCACCTCGCCACGCCGCATCACCACCACCCGCTCCGCGAAATGGCGGACGATACCGAGATCATGCGTGATGAGCACAATGGCCATGCCGAAACGCTGCTGCAGCGAGCGCAGCAAATCGAGAATCTGCGCCTGGATGGTGACGTCGAGGGCCGTCGTCGGCTCGTCGGCGATGAGCAAATCCGGCTCATTGGCGAGCGCCATGGCGATCATCACCCGCTGCCGCTGGCCGCCGGAGAGCTCGTGCGGATATGAATCGATTCGCCGCTCAGGCTCCGGGATGCCGACGAGTTGCAGAAGTTCCAGAACACGCGTCCTGGCCTGTTTGAAACCCATCCCGCGATGATGCACGATGGGCTCGGCGATCTGCCGTCCGATGGTATAGAGCGGATCGAGCGAGGTCATCGGCTCCTGAAAGATCATGGTGATCTTTGAGCCGCGCACCTTGTTGAGCGCCTTCAGCGGCAGGCCGATCAACTCCTGGCCGCGATAGCGGGCGGAGCCGCTCGCTGCGCCATTGCGGGCGAGCAGGCCCATAATGCCCATCATGGTCTGGCTCTTGCCCGACCCGGATTCGCCGACGATGGCGAGGGTTTCACCCGCACGCACATTGAGATCGATGCCCTTGACCGCCTCCACCGTGCCGTCAGGCGTGGAGAAATTGACCTTCAGGCCGCGAACCGCCAGGATGGTTTCGGTTTCTTCCGTCATGTCAGCGGTCCTTCGGGTCGAATGCATCGCGCAGGCCATCGCCGACGAAATTGAGCGAAAACAGCGTGACGACGAAGAAGATGGCCGGGAAAATCAGCAGCCAGGGCGCAGACTGGATGTTGTTGGCGCCGTCAGAGATCAACACACCCCAGCTGGTGAGTGGCGCCTGCACGCCGAGGCCGAGGAAGGACAGGAAGCTTTCGAGCAGGATCACCTTCGGCACCACGACAGTGACGAAGACGATGACGGGGCCGATGGTGTTGGGGATGATGTGACGGCGGATGATCTGCCAGTCCGTCAGCCCCAGCGCTTCCGCCGCGCCGATGAACTCGCGCCTTTTCAGCGCCAGCGTCTGCCCGCGCACGATGCGGGCCATGTCGAGCCATTCGACCGCACCGATGACGAGGAAAATCAGGATGAAACTGCGCCCGAAGAACACGACGAGGACGACGACGAGAAACACGAAGGGCAGCGAATAGAGGATTTCGACCAGCCGCATCATGACATTGTCGACGCGTCCGCCGATATAGCCCGACGTGGCACCGTAAACGACGCCGAGCCCCAGCGAGACGAGGCTCGCCAGCAGCCCGACCGCAATCGAAACTTGCCCGCCGAGCATGACGCGGGCGAGAAGGTCGCGGCCATTGCTGTCGGTGCCGAAGGGGAAATATTCACGGTTGACCTTGCCGGTGAGCGTCATCGACTTACTGTCATCGCCGGTCCCGGTCACGGTCGTATCGCGGAACTCGTTGGCGCGGTCGAAATAGCGCACGGTGCGCGGATCGATGGGGCGGTCCGAGGTGACGGTCGCGGTGAAGGTCTGCCCGTCGAGCTCGAATTTCTCAAGCTTGACGCGCGCCCGTCCGGCGACGCTCTCCATCACATCCTGCAGGGTCGATGTGTCCGGCCGCGGCTCCAGGCTCGGCGGCGTCAGCACATAGGACGGGAAGACCTGATCGTAGCTATGGCTGATGAAATGCGGTCCCAAAAACGAGAACAGCGCGATCAGTGCCAGCATGACGCAGCCCGACATGGCAGCGCGGTTGCGCCGGAAGCGGAGGAAAGCGAGCTGGAACAGGCTGCGGCTTCTGGTTTCCGGCAGTGGTGAATGAGCAATGTCAGTCATGGCGCACCCGCGGATCGAGAAGGCCGTAGAGGATATCCACGATCAGATTGAAGACGATGACGAAGATGGCGATGAGGATCACGGTGCCCATGACCAGCGTATAGTCACGGTTGATCGCGCCCAGCACGAAATAGCGCCCGACGCCGGGAATGGTGAAGATCGTCTCCACCACCGCCGAACCCGTCAGCAGCGCAGCGGCGCATGGCGCGAGATAGGAGACGACCGGCAGCATCGCCCCGCGCATCGCATGGGTGATGACGACGCTTTTCGCCGGTAATCCATAGGCTTTGGCGGTGCGGATATGGTCGGTGTTGAGCGCTTCGATCATCGAGCCGCGCGTGAGTCGCGCAAAGACGGCAAGCTGCGGCAGCGCCAGCGCGATCATCGGCAGGATGAGGAAGCGCAGCGACCCGTCACCCCAACCGCCGGCAGGAAGCCAGGCGAGCACGATGGCGAAGATCAGCGTCAGCACCGGGCCGACGACGAAATTCGGCACCGTCACGCCTATGGTCGAAATCGACATGATGATGAAATCGAGGGCGCTGTTCTGCCGGAGCGCCGCAACCGTACCCGCGAGTACGCCGCCGACAAGCGCGAGCAGCAGCGCATAAAAGCCAAGCTCAATAGAATAAGGTAGGCCCTTGCCGATCAGCTCGGCAACCGAATTGTCTTTGTAGATGAAGCTCGGCCCGAAATCGCCCCTGACGATATTGCTGAGATAGGTCAGATATTGCTGCCAGAGCGGATCGTCCATGTGATAGGTCTTGATCAGGTTTTCCATGGTCTGCGGCGGGAGCGGCCGTTCGAGATTGAACGGGCCGCCGGGGGCAAACCGCATGAGGAAGAAAGACAGCGTGACGACGATGAACAATGTCGGCACGGCGCTCGCCAATCGGCGGAGGACAAAAAGCAGCATGGCATGCACTCTGATACGTCAATGATCGTAAGAGGACCGTCGCGCCAGCTCCGCCGTTGAGGCATGGATTCCTGTGATAAGCACAGGAATGACGGGGAGAGGTTGACGCTCTGACGAGAACCGTTGCGTTCGGCGAAAGAGGCGGAATTCAGCTGCCAGGGAGCCTATTCCCGTCATTCCTGTGCTTGTCACAGGAATCCATGCCTCTCCCTATCCACCGCCGCAACGGTCCAGAACGGGTCGGACGCCTCTTACTCGCTGATGCTCAGATATTTGCTCAGATGCGAATTGACCGCATTGTCCTGCCAGCCCTTGACCCGCGACGACACCAGCCAGAGGTCGGCCTGCGTCATCAACGGCGCAATCGGCTGGTCCTTCATGAGAAGGGCTTCGGCTTCGTGCAGGATTTTCGATCGTGCTGCCGGGTCCCGCTCCTCAAATGACTTCTTCATGAGGGCGTCATAGTCCGGATTGCTGTATTTGCTGTAATTGAAGGTCTTGTTGTCGCTGGTGCTGAGCGCCAGGAAGTTTTCGGCATCCGCGTAATCGGCAACCCAGCCGGCACGCGCGACATTGTATTTGCCGCCTTCCTGCAGATAGGCGTAGTGCGACGAAATATCGAGATTGTTGAGCGTTACCTTGGCGCCGAACGTGTTCTTCCACATATCGGCAACCGCCGTCGCCACGCGCTCATGGTTCGGGTTGGTGTTGTAGCGGATTTCGATGTTGAGTGGCTTGCCGCCCTCGCCATAGCCCGCTTCCTTCATCAGCTTGATCGCTTCGTCCTCACGGTCGAGCTGAGGCTTATCGGCGAAATCAGCCTTGGAGGGTTCGCCATAGCTCGCCATGCCGGGAGGGACCATCGAATAGGAGGGAAGCTGCGAGCCGCTGTAGATTTCCTTGGCCAGGAAATCACGGTCGACAGCCATCGACAGCGCGCGGCGGACGCGCACATCGTTAAACGGCTCCTGGCGCGTGTCGAAAGTGTAATAATAGGTCGAAAGCGACGGCGAGACATGCACCCCATCGCCATAGGCCTTGCGCAGGCGCTCGATCTGGTCGGCCGAGAAATTGTAGGCGATGTCCATCTCCTTCGCCTCGAACCGGCGAACGGAAGCCGCCTGATCGTCGATGGGATAAAAGATGACCTTATCGAGCTTCACATCGGCCGCGTCCCAATATTCAGGGTTTTTCACCACGGTGATGCTGTCGTTCGGCACATGGGCGGCGAGCTTGAATGCGCCGTTGGAGACCATGACGCCCGGCTTCACGAAGTTTGCGCCGTTCTTCTCGACGCTCGCCTTGTTGACCGGCAGCGCCGTCTCATGCGTCAGAAGCTCGAGGAAAAACGGCGTCGGCTGTTCGAGCGTGATTTCGAGAGTCCTGTCGTCCAGCGCCTTGACGCCGAGCTGATCGGCCGGCATTTCGCCCTTATTCACCTTCTGGGCGTTCTTGATCGGGTAAAGAATGTTGGCATAGCCGGATGCGGTCTTCGGATCTTCGATGCGCCGGAGAGAGAAAACAAAATCCTCGGCCGTCACGGGCGAGCCGTCGGACCATTTCGCATTCGGCCGGAGCTTGAATGTATAGACCGTGCCGTCGTCGGAAACGGTCCAGCTTTCAGCCACGCCGGGCACGACCTTGCCGCCGGCGTCATAGACGACCAGCCCTTCATAGAGGTCGTTGAGGATGAAGGATTCGACATCGATCGACGTATGCGCCTGATCGAGCGTCTGCGGCTCCCCGGCATTGCCGCGATGCAGCACGGCTTCGGCGAGCGCGGGGCTCGCACCAAGGAGGAGCGAGCCGAGCAGGACGGCAGTTCGCAGATTGAGCTTCGAGTACATCATTGTTGTTCCCCTTCTTTTCAGAAGTCCCATTATTGGTTGTATAAGCCAAGGAAATGCCAATTTTTTCCGAAAGGCAAGTTTATTTAAGAGCCTTCAAAAGCAATATTATTGCGTCATCACACGGATTTGATTTGCGCATTTTATCTTTGTCGCAGCGCAAAAAATTGGCTATGCCCCAGCTGCGCCTGATTTGCCGCGTTCCATTGCCTCACGCTTTCTTCCTCACCGGAACCCCGTCATGATGTACGGTATCATCCTGGCCTTTGCCTCCTATGCGGCCTTCGCGTTCTCGGACGCCTGCGTCAAGCTCATCGACGGCACGCTTTCGCCCTACGAGATCGCCTTTTTCGGTGCCGTGTTCGGGCTGGCGGCGCTGCCTTTCGTGAAGAAGGCGGATGAGGAATGGCGCGATATCTTCATCACCCGGAACAAGCCCTTGTGGCTGTTGCGCACCGTCACCTCGGCCACGGGCGTGCTTGGCAGCGTCGTCGCCTTTACCCATCTCTCCATGGCGGAGGCCTTTGCGCTCATCTTTCTTTTACCAGCCTTTGTGACAATTCTCTCCGTGATGTTCCTCAAGGAGCAGGTTGGATGGAGAAGATGGTCTGCGGTCGTCATCGGCTTCATCGGGGTATTGATCGTGCTGCGGCCCGGCTTCCGGGAACTCTCCATCGGTCATCTGGGCGCGCTCTTTGGCGGCTTCAGCGGCGCGGTCGGCATCGTCATCTTCCGCGTGATGGGCAAATACGAG
Organism: Brucella sp. IR073; assembly: GCF_049065735.1. Taxonomy (NCBI): domain Bacteria; kingdom Pseudomonadati; phylum Pseudomonadota; class Alphaproteobacteria; order Hyphomicrobiales; family Brucellaceae; genus Brucella; species Brucella sp. IR073. Next base: position 115,713 of record NZ_JBAKHD010000009.1, on the reverse strand, counting down.
AAGCGTATCACGCTCTATTCGAGCGGTTTGTTCGGTCCAATCGTCATTTGCGGGCTCCTAATGTCCGTGAACTATGGCAATCCCTCGGTAACACAATGGCTATATCTTGCAGGATATGGCCTTCTTGCGGCGCTGGCCAACATTCTCCTCATGTTTGCCGCGCAGCACGCGCCGGCCAGCGCCATCGCCTCCCCGCAATACAGCCAGATGATCTGGGCCATTCTCTTCGGCTATTTCGTCTTCCACGACACCATCGACCTGCCGATGCTGATCGGCATTATCCTTATCATCATCTCCGGCCTGTTCACCTTCATCCGCGAGGAAAAGCGCGGTGTCGCCCAGCCGCCTTCCGTGGCCCCATCCGAGCCGGCGCCCATCCTGCTCGCCGAAGAGCCGGAAGCGGCGGCCAAAAACTAGCGGTTTCATGGAACCAACGGCCTGGCAAGCCGTTGCCCTCCGGTTCGTGAGGTTTCCCATGGCTCGCCGCACCTACTGGAAAGGCTATCTGAAACTGTCGCTGGTGACCTGCCCGGTCGCGATGAGCCCGGCGACGTCCGAGAACGAGAAAGTCCGCTTCCATACCCTGAACCGCAAGACCGGCAACCGCGTCGTCAGCCAATATGTCGATGCGGTCACCGAAAAGCCGGTCGAGGAGGACGACGAGGTCAAGGCGTACCAGACCGGAGAGGACGATTACGTCATCCTCGAGGATGAAGAGCTCGAATCCGTGGCGCTCGAGAGCACGCGCACCATCGATATCGACATGTTCGTCCCGCGCGACAGCATCGACTGGGTCTGGTACGACACGCCGCATTTCCTTACGCCCGACGATCCGGTCGGCGAAGAGGCATTCTCCGTCATCCGCGATGCGATGTCCGCGACCGATACGGTCGGCATTTCCCGCCTCGTCCTTTATCGCCGCGAGCGCGCGGTCATGCTGGAGCCGCGAGGGAAAGGCATCGTGCTATGGACATTGCGCTATGGCGATGAAGTCCGCGAGCCGGCGGTCTATTTCCAGAAAGCCGAAGACGTGCCTGCCGACAAGGAACTGATGCCGCTCGTCAAGCAACTGATCGAAGAGCGCACGCGGTCATGGAACCCTTCGCTGGTCAAGGACCCCGTGCAGGATCGCCTCCTCGACATCATCTCGGCAAAGAAAAAAGGCCGGAAGAAACCCGCCAAAGCGAAGGACGAGCCGGAGCCGCAACGGCCGGACAATGTCATCAACATCATGGATGCGCTACGGAAAAGCGTTTCGAAGGAAGCGAAGGGGAAGAAACGGTAGAGCTTACCCCCCCTTCCGCCTTTTCTTCTTCGCCTCCAGCGGCACCGCCGCGTCCCGAAAACCGTCCCACGGGTCTTCGCTCAAGGCCGCAAGCCGGGTTGGCATGTTGAGCACGGTGAAGTGGGCGGGGCCGATATCGGGACTGAGTTCATCCCAACTGAGGGGGGCGGAGACCGCTGCGCCAGGGCGCGCACGGGTGGAATAGGGCGCAATCGCGGTGGAGCCGCGCTGGTTGCGCAAATAGTCGACCAGGATTTTCCCGCGCCGCTTGGATTTGGTGATGGTCGAGACGTAGCGCTCGGGGCTATCAGCCGCCATGGAGTCGGCGAGCGCCTTGGTAAAGGCCTTCACCACCGTCCAGTTGGCCTTGGGGGCGAGCGGCGCCACCACATGCAGCCCCTTGCCGCCCGAGGTCTTGAGAAAAGGGTTGAGCCCCGCCTGAATGAGCCGGTCCCGCACGTCTGCGGCAGCCTCGATGACAGCCTTCCACGGCACCCCCTCTCCCGGATCGAGGTCCATCACGATCATATCGGGATGGTCCCAATCCTCGACCGTCGAGCCCCAGGGGTGGATTTCCAGCGCCGCGCCCTGCACGAGGCCGATCAGCCCGTCGAGATCATCGATACTGATGAGCGCCTCGCCCGCTTTATCCTTGGGGTCCTTCACAAGCACGATGTTCGGGTCGAGGCCTTTCCATGCGTGTTTCTGGAAGAAGGAATGGCCGTCGATTCCCTCCGGGCAGCGCAGGAGCGCAAGCGGTCGCCCGACGACGAAAGGCTCCATATGCGGCCAAACCTCCGTGTAGTAATCCGCAAGGCCCTGCTTGGTGACACCCTCGGCAGGCCAATAAATACGGTCGGGATGGGTAAGCCGGACCTTGGCTTCTCTCTCTCCTGAGCGCATTTCTGCTGCCGGCCTCGGCATGGTCCCGAATGTTTCGCGCACGACGCTCTCCGCTGGTTTATCCTCACGCAGGCCCCGGAAAGAGGCGTGGCGAATATTGCCGGCGCCGGTCCAGCTGCGAAATTCCACCTCCGCGACGTCAACGGGCTTGACGTAACGAACACCCCTTGCCTCTTCCGCCGTCAGCTTCTCCGCAAAAGGGCTCGAGGGAATGCGTATCCGCTCCAGCCGGCGATAGAGATCTTCGGCGACTGAGGCGGTGAACCCTGTCCCCACCCGCCCGACATGGATGAGCTTGCCGTCCTCGTAATAACCCATCACCAGCGAGCCGATGGCCTTGCGCGAGGTGGTGGACGGGACATAGCCGCCGATGACGAATTCCTGCCGGTGGATGCATTTTGCCTTGGTCCAGTCCCGGCCGCGCCCTGACCGATAGGGCGCGTCCCGCCGCTTGGAGACGATGCCCTCCAGCCCCAGCTGGCAAGCGGACTTGAGCACGACATCGCCCTCTTCTGTAAAATGGGAGCTGTAGCGCACCTTGCCCCCCGGTCCAGCCAACGCTTCCAGCACTTGCTTGCGCTTGATGAGCGGCAGCGACCGCAGGTCATAGCCGTCGAGATAGAGGAGATCGAAGACATAGAAGACGAAACGGTCCGTGCGCCCCTCGCTCAGATCCGCCTGCAGCGCGGAGAAATCGGAAGCGCCGGTGTTCGTCTCCACCACCAGTTCGCCATCGATCAGCGCCGTGCCCACCGGCAGGTCGCCCAGCGCCTCGATGACCTCCTTGCCGAATTTCTTCGTCCAATCGAGACCGCCGCGGGTGATGAGCTTGACCCGCCCCGCTTCGATGCGGGCCTGCAGCCGGTATCCGTCGAACTTGATCTCGTGGATCCACCCTTCGCCCAAAGGCGGCTTAGGGACGAGCGTGGCAAGCGCCGGCTCGATGAATTTAGGCAGCGGCGCTTTCGTCGCGCCCTTGATCGTCGCGGGGTCAGGAAGCTGCTTCTCCGGCTCGTCGCGCTCGATCTTCCCCGTTTTCGACGACCAGCCCGGCGCCTCGCCCGCCACGTCCTCGACCACCCGGCCTGTTTTCACCGATTCCGGGCGCTCTTCCAGAATGTCAGGCGCGCTTTCGGGCCGCGCCGCCTCATCCTCGCCCTTGATCAGCAGCCAGTTGGTGCGTTTTTCGCCGCGCCGATGCGCCATGCGGATCAAATGCCAGCGCCCATGCAGCTTTTCGCCGTGGAGCTCGAATTCGAGATGCCCCTTGGCAAGGCCCTTCTCCGGATCACCAATGGGCGTCCACGTCCCGTGATCCCAAACGATGACCGTTCCGCCGCCATATTCACCCTTGGGGATGGTGCCTTCGAAATCGCCATATTCGAGCGGATGGTCTTCCACCTCGACCGCCAGCCGCTTCTCGCCGGGCACAAGGCTGGGCCCGCGCGTCACCGCCCAGCTTTTGAGAACACCGTCCAATTCCAGCCGCAGATCATAATGCAAGCGGCGCGCAGCGTGCTTCTGGATGACATAGGCGTTCCCCGCCGTCTCCGCCTCCTGCCCCTTGGGTTCCGGCGTCACACCGAAATTGCGCTTCGCCCGATAGGTTGCAAGACCGGCCATGGCTTATCCTGCCTTGCGCCTGGCTGCAGCCGCAGGCTTTTCGGGCTTGGCGCGCCGGGTACGCTTTTTGGCGGCGGGAGGCGCCTTTTTCTTTTCGTCCATGCCGGCGCTTTCGCGCAAGGCCTGCATGAGATCGACCACCTTGGCGGCTGGCTTCGCCTTCTTCGCCTCGACCGGTCTGCCCTCCATCTTGGCTTTCACCAGCTCGGAAAGCGCCGCTTCGTAGCGGTCCTCATATTCGGCGGGATTGAACTTGCCCATCTTGGTCTTGATGATGTGCTTGGCGAGGTCGAGCATCTCGCCCTTGATCTTCATGTCAGGCACGTCATCGAAGGCATCCTTGGCCGAGCGCACCTCATAATCGAAATTGAGCGTCGTGGCGATCAGCCCGTCGCCTTCAGCCCGGATCAGCAGAGAGCGGACCCGGCGGAAGAGCACGGCCTCCGCCAACGCCGCGACATTTTGCTCGCGCATTCCCTCGCGGATCAGTACGAAGGCTTCGGCGGCGCGGTTGTCCGAAGGGGCGAGATAATAGGGCTTGTCGAAATAGAGATCGTCGATTTCCTTGCAGGGGATGAAATCGGAGACCGCAAGCGTCTTGTCGCTTTCGGGGACGGCGGAGGCGATTTCTTCCGGCTCCAGCATCAAATATTCGTCCTTGGCGATCTCATATCCCTTGGCCTGCTCTTCCCGCTCCACCGGCTTGCCGGTCTGGCTGTCGACGAATTGCCGTCTCAGCCGGTGATGCGTTTCGCGGTTGAGCATATGCAGGCTAATGCGCTCGGATTTAGAGGCAGCCGTGTAAAGCGCCACCGGGCACACGAGCTCCCCGACCTTGAGATATCCCTTCCAGTTCGCCCTCGGCATCGGCTGCATCTTGGTTCTACCCGGCAAATTTGCATCCAATTTCGTTAACGCGCCTCCATTTCGCTGGTTCCGCCTATGGCTGGCTCAGCAGCGGCGTTAACTATATTTAAAGTAAAGTAAACAAATTACTTGACCTATAAAAGTTTAATTAAACAGAGTTGCATCATAAATTTCTAACCTATAAGGTTACAAAGATTGCTTTCGGTCGCTGGCTAATATCGTTGCGCATATAGGCAAGAAGAGGGGGATAGCATATGGCTGACATGAAGAAATCGAAGAGGAAACGTGCTTGGCTTTCCAATCGGTTTTATGGAAAATTACGGCAATCGAAACTTCAGATGATCCGCGCACGGACCGCACGAATAAGACAACGCAAACGTTCCTACCGCGCCGTTCTCATAGGGCCCGTCCCGGCCACCATCTACCGCACTCCTCCAATCCTAAATCTTCCCGATCTTTCAAAAATACCGGCGCTTTCCGATTTGGGATGGGATTAAATCTACAGCATAGATGTAAATTTAAAGCTAACAACCTATACTCATCAGCATCAAGAAATAAAAGTACTGAGCTAAATTATGGAAGTTTTCAACTTTATCACCATAGACTTCATAGTGCATGGGTCGATAGTTGAAAGGAACCGGGATGGCTCAAGGTATCTTTCCCAAATGCATCCAATATATCTTTGCAGAGGAAGGAGGATTTTCCAATAATCCGGCTGATCCCGGCGGCGCCACCAATATGGGTATCACCCAGGCGACGCTTTCGGCGTGGGAAGGCCATCCGGCCACGCTGGAAGACGTGGAGGATTTGAACCGCCAGGAAGCCCAGCAGATCTACAAGACCGAATATTGGAACAGGATCAGCGCAGACAGCCTGCCTGCCGGGCTCGATTACGCGATGTTCGACTTCGCCGTCAATTCCGGGGTGCCGCGGGCGTCGATGACCCTGCAGGCAATTGTCGGCGCCGATCCCGACGGGTTGATTGGTATTCATACAATCCAGGCCGTCAACAACCAAAGCGTGGATTATCTCATCAACACGCTCTGCGACAGACGCCTGGCCTGGCTCCAAACGCTATCGACCTTCAGCGTGTTCGGGAATGGCTGGACGAACCGGGTCGGGCGCGTCAGGACGCGCGCCCTGGCGCTCGCCACCGGCAACAGTGGCGGCCCCGCCATTGTCCCGGGGGAACCCGCGCCGGGCAAGGCCTGGCAAAGCAGCGCCTCCATCGGCTCGATTGTGGCGAAGCCGGAAACTCTGGGCCTGATCGGCACCGTCGCCTCGGGCATCGCGGCAATCACCACCGGCCAATATTCATTTATAGGCGCCATGCTTCTTTCCGCGGGGGTCAGCCTCTGGCATTTCATCCAGCGTGTTCGTAGCGAGCCGTAACTTACTTTTTCCCTTATTGACGCGTGCCGTGATACAAGCGCTCGCCTCTTCATCATCTCCGCAAATAAAAAAGGCCGGACTTTTCAGCCCGGCCAATGCTGAAGGTTATGACCTCCAGAGGGGAACAGTCGACGTGAAGAGTGGGAGGAGCGACCCGTCGACTGAAGTAACATAAAGGATGATTCTCGAAATTATTCAAGATGTAATTTGACTATTACAATAAAATTATAGGATTTTAGCAATGAATACATTCTAATTGATTAATAAAAGACGTACAAACCACAACAAACAGAAATTTAGTTTTCAATGAATGCACGGTATAACTTGTACACTACGCGCGCTGATATGCCCGTTAAATTCGTCCGCGTGCCGGCATTCAAACTGATGTCATAAGGCGGGATTATCAGGCAGCCTCGTTTAAAAGCATTTGCGCCGGGAATTCCTGCGCGGCAGCGCAAAACGCGAGGATCGAATGTCCACGCTCCAGCAAATCGCCATTCGCGCCGGATGCTCGGTTGCGACTGCCTATCGGGTGCTCAACAGGGCCGGTCCGGCGAGTGAGGCGATGGTGCGTCGCGTGCGCCGGGCGGCGGCGGAGCTCGGTTATCGCCCGGTGGGCCGCGCTTCGGGCTTCGGGCGAAAGCGCCCTGTCATCGGTGTGCTGATCCCGAGCATCACCAATCCCGTCTTCGCGGCCTCCCTGTCGAGCATTGAGCAGCGTATGCTCGTGGCCGGGCATAGCGTGCTGATTGCCCAGTCGAACTACGACCCGGCACAGGAGGCCGATGCGGTCGCTTCGCTCATCCGCGAACGCCCGACCGGGTTGATCCTGACCGTCTGCGACCCGCACCGCAGCCCGGCGCTGGCGATGCAATTGCCGCCGGCGGTGCTTCTCAACAACCGCCCGACCGCGCAATTTGCGGCGGCGGTGACGACGGATAATTTTCTCGCGGGCCGGGAGCTCACCGAGTTCCTGCTGAAACACGGACATAGCCGCATTCTATTCGTCTCGGGGCAGTTCGGGGCTTCCGACCGCGCGCTCGCGCGCTATCACGGATATTGCCGCGCGATGGAGACGGCGGGGTTGGCTCCGCTCGAGGCGCATGAAATCCCATTTCTCAACAGCTACGAACATCTCGACCTGACGGTGCCGATGGCGCAACTCGAGCCCACCGCCATCATCGCCTCGAACGATCTTCTCGCTTGTGGCGTCATTGGGGCGCTGCGCCGCCTAGGTCTTTCCATTCCGCGGGATGTATCCGTTGCGGGCTTCGACGGCATTGCCATCGGCCGGCTGATGGACCCGCCACTCACCACGGTCGAGATGCCGGACGCGACCATGGGCGCAGCGGCGGCTTCGCTGCTTCTCGACATGGCCGAGAACGCCGCTCCCGCGCGGCACCTGACGGTGCCATATCGCCTGCGGGCCGGGGGGACGGTGCGTGATCTTAACGCGGGCTAGAAAAGCGTCGCCCGGTGACGGGCGGCGAGATCGTTTTGCTCTTTCGGAAAATTACTTGCGCGGCAGCAAATCCTGCACATCCGCCGCGGCATCATCCAGCGCTTCCTGCGGCGTGGCCGACTGGTCTACGATGCGCGACAGATTGTCGACAATGGTCTGCGTGACCTTGACGCCGTTCGAGCCCGGGAAGGCATACCAGGGAACCATCAGCGGCATCTGATTGAGACTCGCCTGGAACAGCGGGTTCTTCATGTAGAAATCGCCGAGATATTCCGGGGATTTGGCGGCAAGCTCGTTGTTCGGCACATAGCCGGTGCCGGGAACCACGACCGACGCGCCGTAGGGACCGGCGGCGAATTTGGCGAATTTCCACGCGGCTTCCTGCTTCACCGGGTCCTTGGTCAGGATGACCACCGCATTGCCGCCGGTCGGCAGGCGGCCCTTTTCCGGGTCGATCAGTGGGATTTTCGCGGTGCGCAGGTCGAATTTGTCGCCGACATTCTTGATCGTATTGATAAGCGCGCCGGTAGTCTGGAAGGAGAAACCGACCTTGCCCGCCGCGAAAGCCTGCTCGCCCGCCGGCTTGGTGAAGACGGGCATGCCGCCTTCCTTGACCATGCGGTCGAGGATTTCGACGGCCTTCTGGCCTTCGGGACCGTTGAAGGCGACCTTGCTCTCGTCCTCGTTCAGCATCCTGCCGCCCGCGCCGAAGAGAAGCGCGGAGAACATCCAGTCGTCGCCCTGCCAGCGGAAGTCGATGCCATCGACGCCATTGCCGAGCGCCTTGATCTTGCCGCCGAGCGCGATGACTTCATCCCAGGTCTTCGGCGGATTGTCGGGATCGCCGCCTGCCGCCTTCACCAGATCGGCATTGTAATACATGATCGGGTTGGAGGTGGCGAAGGCGAGGCCGATCTGCTTGCCCTTCACTTGAGCGAGCTTCAGGATCGTGTCCGAGAAGCCCTGTTCGGCCATATCGCCGTCTTTGGCAATGAGCGGCCCGAGATCGACGGCGACATTGCGCTCGTCGATCATGCGCAGGCGATTGAGGCCGATAAAGGTGATATCCGGCTGCGCGTCGGTGCCCGCCTGGCGCAGGATTGTCTGGATGCCCTCCTCATAGGTGGCCGAGGGGCTGGCGAACTGGATCTTGATGTCAGGGTTCTCTTCCATGAACTTCTTCGAGATCGTGTCCATCACGTCCTTGAAGAAGCCAGGCATGGGATAATGCACCGTCAGCGTCGTTTCGGCTTTCGCCGGGGCCGACACCGCCATGGCGAGGGCGGCGGCGGCGATAAATTGCGGGATATGCTTCATCGCTTGGGTTTCCTTGGGGTTGAAAGCCGGCGCTCAGCCCTTGAGGCCGGTCATGGTGATGCCCTCGACGAAGCGCTTCTGTGCCGCGAGGAACGCGACGACGAGGGGAAGGGTGATGATGAGGGTCGCGGCCATCAGCGCGCCGTAATCGTCGCCGGCTTCGGCGGCGCGGAAATACATGAGGCCCAAAGGCGGGGTGGCGTATTCCTGCTTGGAGATAACGACCAGCGGCCAGTAGAGATCGTTCCAGTGCGCGACCACCGAGAAGATGGCGAAGGCAGTGACGGGGGGCCATGCGTTCGGGACGATCACGCGGGCAAGGATGCCAAGCTCCGACATGCCGTCGAGGCGGGCGGCTTGGATGAGATCGTCAGGCATGGCGCGGAAGAATTGCAGGAACATGAAGATCGCGAACACCGAGATAGTGAAGGGTGCGACGAGCGAGGTGTAGCTGTTGAGGAGCGACAGGCTGTCGAAAGCCACATAGAGAGGCAGCGCGGTCGCATGGATCGGCACCAGCAAGCCGAGCATGACCAGCACCATCATCGCCCTGGCGGCGCGGAACTTCAGCTGCGCCATGGCATAGGCACAGGGGATCGCCACCAGCACCTGGATGAAGAAGATGAGCCCGCAGACGACGACGCCGTTCCACAGGAGCGTACCCATGGGTACGCGGCTCAGCGCCTTCGCAAAGTTCTCGATATAATGGAACTCCGCCGGGATCAGCGACAGGGCCGAGGTGAAGATATCGCTCTGCGCCTTGCCTGATGTCGAGATCATGAAGACATAAGGCGCAAGGAAGAGGATCGCGCCTGACAAGAGCAGCGTCAGGCGGACGGCCCTGCCTAGGGTGAAGGCGTTTGTCATGTGTAATGCACCCGGCGGTCGAGGACGCGATACTGGAGGAACATCAGCACCACGAGAATGGCGAGGAAGACCACGGTCATGGCCGAGGCATAGCCAACGCGCAGGTAGACGAAGCCTTCCTGATAGATGGTGAAAAGCAGCACTTCGGAGGCCTTGTTCGGCCCGCCATCGGTCAGTGTCTTGACGGTCTCGAAGACCTTGACGGCATTGGTGATGCTGATGGTGAGGACGAAAAGCGTGGTCGGCCCCAGCATCGGCCAGGTGACGAGGCGGAAACGGTCGAAGGCCGACCGCGCCCCATCCATTTCAGCGGCGGCATAGAGCTCGCGAGGGATCGCGGTGAGCCCGGCAAGGAACAGCACCATGTTGAAGCCGGCGGACTGCCAGATGCCGATGATCGACAGGCTGTAGAGAACGGTACCGGAACTGCCGAGCCAGTTCGGCCCGGCGATGCCGGCAAGCGCCAGCAGCGCATTGATCGGACCGATGGTCGGATGAAACAGATATTGCCAGACGGTCGCCATGGCGACGATCAGCGAGGCGACGGGTAGGAAATAGGCGGTGCGGAAGAAGCTCTTCCCCCATGTCTCGCTCTCGATCAGCAGCGCTATGCCGAGCCCCAGCACCATCGAGACGGGCGCGACGATGGCCGTATAGACCGCCGTGTTCCACAGCGATTTGCGGAAGGTGCGGTCGGTGAGGAGATCGGCATAATTCTCGAAGCCGACGAACCGGAACGTGCCGTAGCCTAGTTCGAAATCGGTGAAGCCCAGGAAAATGACGGCGGCGACCGGCGCGAGCACGAAAACGATGATGAGGATGATGGCCGGCAGCGCCAGCAGCCATGCGGTGCGGGCCTCGCGGCGGTCAGGGCGCGCGAGCGTACCCGCTGGTACGTCAAGGGATGCAACGCTAGCCATGAACGAGCTCCCGGTGCGGCTGGGCGCTGATGACGGATGTGCGCAAGCGGCGGCCATCCTCGGCGAAGACCATGGCGCGATGGGCGTCGAGCGCCAGCGCCACCGGCTGGCCCGTGGCGAGCCCCCGCGTCTCGGCCGGCGTCAGCTTCGCCACAACCGTCCCGCCAATGGCATCGAGGCGGCAATGAAGGATCACTTCGGAGCCCAGAAACTCCATGCGCTCAATATGGGCGGAAAGCCCGTGTCCGCGCGCCGCGAGCTGGACGAATTCCAGGCGGATGCCGATCGTGACGGGATCACCGTCGAGGCCGGCTTCTTCAAGCGCAAGCCGCAGATCGCCGAACGCGACGGTGCCGTTTTCCACCCGCGCGGGCAAGAGGTTGATACGCGGCTGGCCGATGAAGCGAGCGACCTCGACATGGGCGGGGTCGTCATAGATCGCCTGCGGCGTGGCGAGCTGCAGGAGATTGCCGCCGATCATGACCGCCACGCGGTCGGCCATCGACAGCGCCTCGGCCTGATCGTGGGTGACATAGACGGTCGGCACGCCCGCGCGGTTATGAAGCTCTACAATCTCGCCGCGCGCATGGACGCGCAAATTTGCGTCGAGATTGGAGAGCGGCTCGTCCATGAGGAAGACGCTGGGCTCGCGGACCATGGCGCGGGCAAGCGCGACGCGCTGGCGCTGGCCGCCCGACATCTGGCCCGGCTTGCGGTCGAGCAGATGGTCGATCTTGAGCGAAGCCGCCATATCCCGCACGTCGCGGGCAATCTTCGCGCGGATGGCGCGCTGCCCCGGCATGAGCGAGCCGATCAGCGGCAGGCGTTGCGACCGTGTGAGGCGGCGCATGGCGAGCGGCACGGCGATATTCTCCGCCGCCGTCAGATGCGGATAGAGCGCATAGGACTGGAACACCATGGCGATGTTGCGGTCGGCTGCGGCCACGGCGGACATGTCCTTACCGCTGATCCGAATTTCACCGCTGTCGGCGTGGTCGAGCCCGGCAAGGATGCGCAACAGCGTGCTCTTGCCGCAACCGGACGGGCCAACCAGCGCAATGAATTCGCCCGGCTCGACATCGAGGCTGACGCTTTTCAGAATAGCGTTTCCGCCGAAGGATTTGGCGATGTTTTTCAGCGAAAGCGCGCTCATTCCGCCGGCTCCCTCTTCTGCACCTTATGGGCCTCATGCGGGTAGACTTCGGCGACCACATCATCGAGCACATGCGCGGTCATGCCGGGCACGGCGACGATTTCGCTCGCCACATCTTCTCCGAAACTGTGAACGACCGCGCCGACCAGACGCTCTCCCGGCATTTCGCGCTCCATTCCGTCGAGAATGAAGGCCGCAGACGGTCCCCAGACGAGCGAGGTCTGGCCGAATATGCCTTTCCACGCCCAGTGGAGATGTCCGCTGGCAAAGAGCGCGACGTCATGGAGGGCAATGAGATCGTAGAGGCGGCGGCGCTGGGCGGGACGGATGCCCCAATAGCCGGTGTCGCCTTCATTCGGCTCGTCGACGAAAAGCGGCTTATGGGTGAAGAGCGCGACGCGGCGGCTATTACGCTCGCTGAGCTGCTTCTGCAGCCATTCGAACTGCGCGTCCTCCTCTGCGTCCCCGAAGCCCATCAGCAGACTGTTGAGGCCAATGAGCCGCCAGTCGCCCGCATCCTCGGCCCAATAATCCGGCCCGGCCAGCCGCCGCCAGCGCTCGAGCCGCACGGCATCGACGGGCTGGTGCGAGCCGGGGAGATGGCCGACATCATGATTGCCCGGGACGATCAGAACAGGCGCGGAGACCTGCCGCATCAGGTCAAGGGAAAAGGCGATATCGTCTTCCCGGTCCGCGCCATCGACGGTCAAATCGCCGGTATGGATGACGAGGTCCGGCCGCTCCGCCTCGATCCACTCAGCCAGCGGCTCCCAATTGCCATTGAAATGCGGCTTGTTCGGGCTGAAATGCGTATCGGTGATCTGGACGATCTTCATGGGCGCGCCTTCTGTGTCGGAAGTGCGCCAGCCTGCCTTGCGGCCCCGCCAGCGCCTCTTAGGCGACCTCTTTAGAAGGCGTGAATGTCAGTTTGCTGACGGATGTTTTCAGCTGTTTTTCAGTTTTGTCACGGAAGCTTCAAGGAAGCGTTTTCCGAAGGATGATGATGCTCGGTTGGGGATATTATGTTTTGACGGAATCGCGAGGCACACCCCCCCTCTGCCCTGCCGGGCATCTCCCCCTCAAGGGGGGAGATTACACCTTCATCGATGTCGGCACCAACCGCAAACGTTGCAGAACGAGGTTGGAGCGTCGTGTCAGCCAATCTCCCCCCTTGAGGGGGGAGATGCCCGGCAGGGCAGAGGGGGGTTACTGTCCCACCCATGCTTCCGTCAAAAAGCTCTAATAGCTCAAAGACCTTCCCGAGCGATGCGACGCGGACGACCCCCGAAGACGCGCCTTGCCGCCGTTTGCCAGCCGGAAAGCCGACTAACGGCGGCAAGGCCAACGTCATTGGCCGGCCATCAGGCGCCGGCCAGATCCTCTGCCAGGATATCGGCTGGGATGTTCTGGTAGGAAACCGGACGCAGGAAGCGGCGGATGGACATGGTGCCGACGCTGGTTGCGCCGAAATTGGTGCTTGCCGGATACGGGCCGCCATGGACCATCGAGTCGACCACTTCTACGCCCGTGGGAAAACCGTTGGCGAGAATGCGCCCGGCCTTGCGCTCTAGAACCGGAAGCAGTTTGCGGGCGTCATCCGCGTCTGCGGCATCCAGATGCAATGTCACGGTCAGCTGGCCTTCAAGCCCTTTGGCGAGATGAACCATCTCGTCCACCGACCGCACGCGGACCACGACGCCGAGGGGGCCGAACACCTCTTCACCCAGCGTGTGATCTTCCAGGAACGCATCGCCCGTCGTTTCATAAAGATTGGGCGAGGCTTCCCGGCCTGTGCTTTGGGTGGTGAGAACCGGCTTGACGGAATTACGGCTGTCGAAGCGGGCCTTGCCATCCTGATAGGCTTTCGCAATACCGTCGGTCAGCATGGTTTGCGGCGCGACCTTTTCCAGCGCATCGCGGGTGGAGTTCACGAAATTATCCGCGTCCGGCCCATCGATGACGACGGCAATGCCCGGATTGGTGCAGAATTGCCCAGCACCCAGGGTAAGCGAGCCGGCCCAGCCCTCGCCAAGCGAGCTTGCGCGCGCCTTGACAGCCTGCGGCAGCATGAACATCGGGTTGACCGAGCCCAGCTCACCGAAGAACGGAATCGGCTCCGGCCGCTGCGCACAGAGATTGAAGAGGGCGCGCCCTCCTGCAAGCGATCCGGTGAAGCCAACAGCCTTGATCAGCGGATGCGTGACGAGCGCCTCGCCCACCTTGCGGTCGCCGCCCTGAATGAGGCTGAACACGCCCTTGGGCATGCCGGTCTTTTCAATCGCCGCAAGGATGGCCTCGGCTACGATCTCGCCGGTTCCGGGATGGGCCGAGTGACCTTTCACCACAACCGGGCAGCCCGCAGCAAGCGCTGCCGCCGTGTCGCCGCCGGCGGTAGAGAAGGCCAGCGGAAAGTTGGACGCGCCGAATACCGCGACCGGGCCGACCGGACGCTGCATCAGGCGAATTTCCGGACGCGGCAGAGGCTTGCGGTCAGGCAGCGCCTGATCGACGCGGCGGTCGAGATATTCGCCCTTGCGGATATGCTCGGCGAAAAGACGCAGTTGGCCCGTCGTGCGGCCACGCTCGCCTTCCAGACGGCCTGCGGGCAGGCCGGTTTCCTGCGTGCCGATCTCGGTGATGGCAGCGGCACGCGCCTCGATTTCATCGGCAATCGCGTCAAGAAATGCCGCGCGCTGCTCGCGCGAGGTATAGCCATACGTCCAGAACGCATCCTCGGCGGCCTCGCAGGCGCGGGCGACCAGTTCCGGCGTGCCGACGGCGAATTCATGTGACGGACCCGTCGCAGGCGCCGACTCGAAGGTCTTCTCGCCCGCTGTCCACGTCCCGGCAATCAGATGGCGTCCGTGGGGCTTCCAGCTCATTTCAATTCCTCTCCGCAATGCCTATCGCATCGCTATCCATATTTTCACATTCTCCGGATGGGCCGCATCACGCCCGTTCGGAGGCCTCGCACCGTCTAATAAAGGAATATGGCGAGGAAATCAGCGGCCTGACAGCAATTTTATCCTGCTCAAGTGCCTGACAATGGTGAGGTGCCTTCAGCCGGCGGCGGAACTCCCGCCGCCGGTGCATCATTGCGGTCAATGCGGTTGGCTGTTTCGCACCGCCGCCACGTCCGAGGCCTTGACGGCGCTGGCATTATTGCCCCATGCGGAACGAACGAAGCTTGCCAGTTCCGCGACTTCTTCGTCGCTCAGGCGGTCCGCATAGCCCTGCATCACCAGCCGCATCGGGCGCTTCTGCGTCGAAGGTACCTCGGCGCCGTTGAGGATGATCGAGATCAGCGGCTTCACCTCCGAACCGGTCACCAGATCATTGTCGGCAAGCTCGGGGAAGATGCCCGGCGCGCCTTTGCCCGTCACGAAATGACAAGCGGCGCAATTGTCGATGTAAAGCCGGGCGCCCAGGGGCATAGAGGGGGAAGCCTCCGTCAGCATGGTCGCCGTCTTTTCACCGGCGGAATCTGCTTCAGCAGCGGGAAGCGCCGTCGAGGCCTTCGTGGCAAAGCCCTGCGGCGTCTCGACCTCGCCGCCATCGATGCTCTTCAAGAAGGCTGCAATTGCCAGATTATCCGCATCGGTCAGGTGTTGCAGCGAGTCCCTGACGACGAACCCCATCTCACCATTGGCGGTCGAGTGCGCGTTGCGCCCCGTCGCGAGATAGGCCGCCATTTCCTCCATGGACCATTTCTGCGAAGCGGAGTTCGGTCCGCGCAGCGAGGGCGCGTTCCAGCCATCGACAACGCCGCCTGTGAGGAAGTCCTTGTCGCCGGCTTTAAGCCCGCTCTGCATCATCAGCGGATTGCGCGGGCTGTGGCAGGCCGCGCAGTGGGCCGGTCCTTCCACGAGATACTGACCGCGGTCCTGCATTTCGGACTTACCCGCCGGGGTGAAGCCTGCTTCATGCCTCAAAGCCAGCCAATTCCACGCGCGAATGCCGAAACGCATGTTGAACGGGAAACCGAGCTTTGTTTCCTGAACGGCGTTCTTCACCGGCGGGACCTGGTGCATGAAATAATCATAGAGCGCCCGGACATCCTCCTCGGTGAGCTTGCGGTAGTTCTCATAGGGCATCGCGGGATAGAGATGGGCCCCATCGGCGCGAATGCCGTCATAGAGGGCGGCGCGGAACTGATCGAGCGTCCAGTTGCCGATACCGGTTTCCGGGTCGGGGGTGATGTTGGTGGTCCAGATCGTGCCCATGGGGCTGGCGATCGGGCGTCCGCCGGCAAAGGGCTTGCCGCCCTCCGCCGTATGGCAGGCCATGCAGTCGGAGGCATACATCACATATTCGCCCTGTCCGGGGGCGGGTTTCCAGTCGGCGGCCAGTTCCTTCGTCGGCTTGGTCAGTTGCACAGGCACGAACAGGAAGGCCAGGAGTGCAGCAATTCCAATGATGACGAGAACGCCGATGATGCGCAGAAAAGTTTTCATCGCCATTCTCCTCAGATCAGCGGCCGCGGGTTGGACAGATATTGTGTGCGGATCGCATGCGCGGTGGAATAGGCAAGTCCGCCGAGAAGGCCGGTCGGGTTATACTGCGTGTTCTGAACGAAATTGCCCGCGCCGGTCATGAACACATTGTGCTTGTCCCATGCCTGCGAATAGCGGTTGACCACGCCCTCACGCGGATTGTCCGACATGATGTGGCCGCCTGTCGTGTGCGTCGTCTGATAGGGCCGCACATCGAACTGCGCGCCTTCCTTCTTGAACGACGATTGCAGCAGGTCCGGGTTCATGGTCTTGGCTAGTTCTTCCGCCTTGCGCTTCATGAACTGCGTCATGCGGATATCGTTGGGATTCCAGTTGAACGTCATCCGCATGAGCGGGCGGCCATGCCGATCCTTGTAGGTCGGGTCGAGGTCGAGATGGTTGGTCCGGTAGGACATGACGGAACCGTGGGTTCCGATATTCATGACATGGCCGTACCACTCGGCGATTGCTTTCTTCCAGCCCGCACCCCAGCTCGGCGTATTCGAGGGCAGCGCCATGCTGCGGATCGGCTGCCCGTTGGTCTGGCCGGCACGCCAGTAAGCGCCGCCGATAAAGCCTTCCCGTCCGAAATCGATCTGGTTGACGCCGAAATCATCGATGCACATGCCGTTCGCGCCGGTGCCGATGAACGGATTGAACTCTTCGTTCTTGTAGAAGAGCGACACGCCGCCGGTGAGCTGGTAGGCATAATTGCGGCCCGTCACGCCCTCGCCCGTCACCGGGTCGTAGGGCTGGCCGATGCCCGAAAGCAGCGCCAGATGGACATTGTTGAGCTGGAACGACGCCAGGACGACGATATCGGCGGGCTGGAAGACCTCTTCCTGGCTATTTTCGTCGAAATAGGTCACGCCGGTGGCCGTCTTGCCATCAGGCGCCATCTCAACGCGCAGCACCTCGGCCCCCGTGCGGTAGGAGAAATTCGGCATGCGCTTGAGTGCATCGAGAATCGCGGTTTGCGGCGAGGATTTCGAATATTGATAGCATCCGAAACGCTCGCAGAAGCCGCAATGATTGCACGGCCCCATCTGCATGCCATATTCGTTGACATAGGCCGTCGAAGCGATACCGCCGGGCGACGGGAACGGATGATATCCCATGGCCTTGGCCGCGTCCGCGAACTTCCTGCCGTCCCAGGTCGTGGGCATCGGCGGCATCGGATATTCACGCGAGCGCCATCCCTCGAACGGATTGCCGCCCTCGATGATCTGGCCCTTGATATTGCCGGCCTTGCCGGAAATGCCGGCGACGCGCTCGAACCGGTCGAAGAACGGCTCCAGTTCGTCATAGGTGATCGGATAATCGCCCAGCAACATGTCGTCGGGAATGATCTGCTCACCCCAGCGCTCGCGCACATAGGAGCGCAGCCGCAATTCCTCTGGCTGCGGACGCCAGTTGAGGCCGTTCCAGTGCGTGCCTGCGCCGCCGACGCCATTGCCCGGCAGGAAGGAGCCGAAGCTGCGATAGGGCAGCGCGACCTCATCCTGGTTGCGGCGCACCGTGACCGTTTGCTGGCTGGCGCGCTGCATCATCTTCAGCCGCACGCCATATTTCAGCTCGTCGATCATGTTGGGATACTTGAAGTCGGGGACCGTGTTCTGGTCGGGCCCGCGTTCGAGCGCCACGATTTCCAGCCCTTCCTGGGCGAGTTCCATGGAGAGGATGGCACCCGTCCAGCCGAGGCCGACGACGACCACGTCTTTCTTCTTTTCCTGGCGTGCCATTATGCCCTCTCCCCCTTGATCGAAACGGGACCCAGCGGGTAGCGGATATTGTGCCGCTCGACCCATTCCTTGTAGTTGGCGCGCGCGCCGGGGAAGCCGATATGGGTCCACGACTGCATGCCGTGATTGCCGCCATACATGGGATCGGCGAAATAACCTTCCTTGGTGTTCTGCAGGAGGACGGTGAAGAAATCGCGCAGCTCAGGCTGCAGGCCAACCTGGCCTTTCTGAAGAGCCGTCAGCGCCGCATCCTGCTGTTCCGCATTCAGCGCCGCGAATGCCGCGCCATATGTCTGCTCGCACCAGGCATTGAAGGCCGGGATAGCCTGCCGGTAAAGCTGCGCGGGGTTGAGCGGCGTCTGCCAGCCCAGCATCGGGTCAGCTGATGGATCATGCGGCCCGACCATATACCAATCATCCGCCCGGCCATAATCGCCGGCAAGCTGGAGATCGATGAAAACGGGCACCCGGGTTTCGATGGCGCCGGGACCGTCGCCCTCTGATGGGATCAACCGCGCCGTGGCGGCGAGGATGAAGGCCCATTCAACATCGTTGAAATATTGGCGCTCATATTGCTCGAGTGGAACGGGAGGCGTCTTCGGTTCCGCTTTGGCGGAGATGGGGAGCCCTGAAAGCACCGCGCTTGCGGCGGAAGCTTTCAAAAAGCTGCGCCGGCTCGGATATCCGGGAAGGTCGGTCATTTGCATTTCCTGCCGATTGGGTGGGTGGACGGTTCGATACGCTTTCCGAAAAAGCCACAATGCGAATCGTCCCGGCCATCATTCAGACAAATTCCGGCTCCGGAACCCCGCCCCCTGCGACAATCCGTCCATAAGACTATTTACGAGGCTGGCCTGCCAGCCCACCACGCCATCAAAACAAGCATACCGAGTGTAGACGCAGCTAACTTATTGTTGTTATTAGATAATATACGCAAAATCCGCCATGCGAAATCGGCCCATAGGCGAGATTTATGGGCGCTGCGCCAAATCGCAGCCATGTTGAGACAAATCAATGCAACTGGGAGATACATTCAGATCACGGATTGTTGTTCGTCCCGTGAACGGGGACGGTCTCCCAGGCAGCGCACTCGCTTCGGCTCCGTCAGGAAGCCACGTCAGCCTATTAACCACTCAGTTGGCAGAGACTCCCGACCCGGATGATCCCTGCAGGCGGGGCAGGATGAGCCGGGCCTGCAGTCCACCCTCCGGGCCGTTCGCCAGCACGATATCGCCGCCAGCGCGTCGTGCAATACCGCGAGCGATCGTCAGCCCTAAGCCGAAGCCGCCCGTCTTCCGGTTGCGCGAGCCCTCCAGCCGGCTGAATGGCTCGAACACCTCGTCGAGCTTTTCCTTTGGTATTCCGGGCCCCCTGTCGGCGATGGTCAGCACGATCTCCTGTTCGGTCTGGAACAGGTCGATGGTAACAGCCTTTCCGTAAGTGACGGCATTATCGATGAGGTTGGTGATGCACCGGCGCAGGGCGACCGGTTGCCCATAACATATCAGCCCGCGCGCATGCACGGTGTCCGGGCCGAATGAAATCTGCGGATATTCATCCGCGATGGAATCAATCAGCGACCAGAAATCGATCTTCTCCTTTTCTTCTTCGACAATTTCATAATTCGCAAAGTCGATGACGGATTTGACGATAGCGTCGATATCATTGAGGTCGTTTGCTAGGGCCTGGCGCAATTTGGCGTTTCGCAGCATCTCGAGCCGCAGCCGCGCGCGCGTCAGCGGTGTCCTGAGATCGTGGGCAAGAGCAGCGGCCAGATGCTCCCGCTCGGCGATGTAGCCTTTCAGCCGCTCCTGCATCGCATTGACGGCCCGGGCGGCGGATCTGTACTCGGCCGGGCCGATCTCCGGCAGGGGAGGATTTTTGACATCCGCGCCGATACGCTCTACGGCCTTTTCGAGCACCTGATAGGGCGCCGTCAGGCGGCGCATGGCCCAGATCGACATGATGATGACGAGCGCCGCAACGGTGCCGTAAAGCGGCAGCGTCTGTGGCGTCAGGATGGGATCCACCGGAGAGATCGGCGTCGAAAAATTCACCCACTGGCCGTCCCTGAATTGAATCGAGGCCATCAGTCTTTCGCTTTGGCTGAAGTCGGCGGCCAGATCCGACAACTCTTGCTCGACCACCCCCGCGCCCTGATCGGCCGGGTCGGGCAGGAATGCCGCAGCCTCCGTTTCGGGCATGTCGCGGCGAATACGGACATCCACAACCCCGAAGCTTGACATCCTCGCAACAAGAACATCCTCCAGCTCCGCCATTGTGTCATCGGATGCAATCGCGGATTTGACGACGGGAATATCAGAAAGGGACACCGGGCGGGAAGGAGTGGAAATGTTCGCCGCCAGCTTCTGCCGGCTTTCGGCCGGTGCCGCATAAAGGAGCTTCACCAGGGTATCGGCCCGCTCGCTTAGCCGGAAAAGCTCAAGGAAATTGTTGTTGTCGGCACGATCGCGCGAGACGATGGAGAGCGTCGCCGTCTGTGTCGCCACCAGGCCGGCAATCAAGATGAGCAGCAACCAGCTCGGCAAGGTCCGCGGCAAAAAGCGTTTCATTGCGCGACGACGTCGGGAACGAACTGATAACCGCCGCCCCTGATCGTCAGGATCAATTTCGGGGCTCTGGGATTGTCCTCCATCTTGCGGCGCAACCGGCTCACCAGAATGTCGATGCTGCGGTCATAACCGTATACGGCGTTGCTGCCGACGAGTTCGAGAAGCTGATCACGGCTGAGGACGCGCTGAGCGCTCTTGACCAGCGTTTCCAGTAGGTTGAACTCGGCGGTGGTCAGTTCCACCCGCACATCGTCAGGGGAAACCAGCCGCCGCCGGGAGCAGTCCAGTGTCCATCCGGCGAAACGGTATATCTGCGGCGCGATCCGCATGGCGGAAGCGGAAACGTCGAGCCGGCGCAGGACGGCCCTGATGCGGGCCAAAAGCTCGGCCGGCTCGAAGGGCTTGGAAACATAATCGTCCGCCCCCATTTCCAGCCCCACCACCCGGTCCGTCGTCTCATTGATGGCGGTGAGCATGATGATGGGAACGCGGGAGCGCATGCGGATATCCCGGCAAATCTCGATGCCGCTTCTGCCCGGAAGCATGACGTCAAGGATCAGAAGGTCTACGGGCATTCTCGTCAGAACGGCTTCCATCTCTTCGCCATCGGATGCGACCGACACCCGCAACCCGCGCTTCCTCAGAAAATCGTGGAGAAGCGTGCGGATATCCTGGTCATCGTCGACTATCAAAATGTGAGCATCGGTCTTCAAGCTGGTTTCCCGGATGGCATGAATGCAGATTTATTAAATTGCTCCTGCCGGACTGGCTAGAAGCCGATCATGCGTTTTCTGCGGTCGCAACAATCCAGAAACAAAAATCTACGAACGGGAAAAGCGGACGATATGCCGGGGTTCGATAAGAACATCGTTGATTCCGGTTGACTCAGCACGTTTCGGTTCGAATGGCACTCATGCGAATGACCTCGATCACTTCGGCAATCGCACTGGCAGGCGCGGTATTCATTGCAATGCCGGCCGAAAGGCTAGCGGCGGGGCCTTTGCTCACGCGGGTGGAAAGGTGCAACAGGCTGCAGCAACAGGTTCAACATGCCTTGGCACGACATACCGGAACAGCAAGGGCATCTGAAGCAAGAGCGCTGCAGAAGAAGGCAATCAAGTTCTGCGCAGGCAAAAAGCAGGCGCAGGGAATAAGGGCCTTTGCCGAGGCGCTGAAGTTGCTCGGCGAGCAGCCGGTCGATCAATAGCCGACATCCCAACCAAAAGGAAATACGTCAATGAAAAAGTCTCTTTTCACCGCTCTCGGCCTGGCTCTGGCGCTCGCCGTTTCCGCTCCCTTGGTGGCGACCAGCAATGCGGAAGCCGCCGGCGTCGCGGCGACGACGACCGCGAAGAAGCCGGTCAAGGCCGCTGCGCATCACGCCAAGAAAGCCAAAAAGACCCCCCATCACAAGAAACACAAGAAGGTCGTGGCGACCGCCAAGAAGCACTAATCGCCTCGATATGTTCAAAACGCCGGTCGGCAAGCGACCGGCGTTTTTGCTGGCGTGACGGCACGCCTGCCGGTCGCCGGTCTTTTCCTCATTCCGCCAGGCGATAGGTTCCGCTTCGGACAGCCTCGATGACCGCCGCAAGCGCCTCTTCCCTCGTATGCGCGTCTACCGGCAGGGCATGGTGTTCAAGCGGCCCCAGGGATGAGAGTTGCTTATGGAGTTCCGAAATCGGGCCCGGATCAGTCAACGTGTCCCCGCCACGCTCCTGGCAGCGCCGGATAGCCACATCGAGGGGCGGGCGAAGAACCACATAGTGAACAGGCACGGAGATTTGCCTGAACGGAGCGAGGAACCACGGCCCGATAATTCCGTCCACGATCACAAAATAGCCGCCCTTGGCATAGCCTTCGGCGGCTTGGGCCAGCACGCCGATAACAACGCTATTCTGGCCATGCGCTTCCGGCAGATAGGGCTCGATCGCGCCATTCTTGATGAAATGCCAGAAATCGTCGGAATGGAGATGCACCTTTGACGATCCGGGCTCTCTGGCGAGGGCCTGCGCTGTGGTCGTCTTGCCGGAACCGGGAGGCCCGGTCAAAATGAGGATTTCGCCCGTGTGATCCATGCGTGTCCACCTAAGATCGAGCCGGTCAGTTTGTCAATCAACCGGGGTCGAGGACGGCACCTCAGCCCCGGCGAAACTTCGCCTGATGTAGCCGTCCTGTCGTCGCAGACAATTTACCGGCCTGAACATTGATGTCAGTTGGTTTGGCGGCCCTCTTCTCGATATTAATCCTCCCGCCCGCCATGGCGCCTGACGCGCCGGCGAAGTTTTATTTCCAGAGTTCGATTCATGGTTTCCCCATCCTCATCTTCGCGCTTGGCTTTCGATCGCGTACGGAGCCTGTCATGGGCGTCGGGGCTTTCGGCGTTGGTTTTCCTGCTCGTCGCGGGCGCCGCGCTGTGGGTGCGTCCGCCATTGGCCATCGATGAAACGCGCTATCTCACCGTCGCCTGGGAAGCCTATGTCAACGACCACCATCTGCTCCTTACGCTCAACGGCCTTCCCTATACCCATAAGACGCCGCTGCTCTTTGCCATGGTGGAGGAAATCTGGGACGTCACGGGCCCCAACCAGTTCCTGGCACGGCTGGTGCCGGTCATCTTCGGCGCTGCCGCCGTCCTGCTCTTGCGGGTGCTGGCGAGCCTTCTTGCCGGCGAGGACGGCGAGACCGCGCTTTCCGTCGGCCAGCCGCACTGGATTCTCGCGGGCCTGCCGATGTTCGCGATTTTCGGTCAGGCCTTCATGTTCGACACCATGCTGACCTGCGGCGCTGTTATCGCGACCATCGGCACGGTCACCGCAGCACATGGACGGATGCGCGCCGGATTGCTGCTGCTCATCCTCGGGGTCTCGCTCGGCTTTGCCAGCAAGGGGCCCGTCATTCTCCTGCACACCGTACCGGTTGCCCTGCTTGCGCCTTTCTGGGCGGCACATGAATTGCCGGTTTCGCGCAAGAAATGGACGCTGCTGGCGACCGCAGCCATTGCAGCCGGCGCGGCGATCAATGCCTTATGGATCGTGCCTTCCCTCGTCGAAATGAGCAAATCGACTGGCTGGCAGTTGGTCTGGACCCAGACGTTCGGGCGGGTGGAGGGCAAATTCGGCCATCCGCGTCCGATCTGGTTCTTCTTCGCGCTGCTGCCCGCCCTGCTGCTGCCCTGGACATTCAGCGGCGCCACCTGGTCACGCCGCGTATGGCAGCGGGCATTGAAGGCGGAAAGCGTCCGGCTCGGACTGGTGTGGTTCGTCTCCGCCCTCGTCCTGCATTCGCTCTCCGCAGGCAAGCAGGCTTATTACCTGCTGCCCTCGCTGCCGGGCGCTGCGCTGGCCCTCGCGGGCCTCGTCGAGAGCGCGGCGGCAGAGGGCAAGGATGCATTGAAGGCTCCCTTGGCGGCAGGCGCTATTCTCATGGGCGCGGGTGGCATCCTCTTCCTCGCCGGGGCGCTGTTCCCGGCAGAGGCTCGCGCTATACTGGGCGTCGATACGGCAACGGCAATCCTTCCGCCGCTTGGTCTGTTTCTATGCGGATTTCTCTGCTGGCGCCTCATGCGGACGCGCGATCCCCGGCGGCTTGCGGCGGGGTCCGCCATGGCGCTCGTCGCCTTGCTGTTCGCACAGATGAGTCTGTCCCCAGTCTGGCAGTTGAACGACCCATCGCGCATCGTCGCGGCGGTGCCGGACCTGCGCGAGCGTCCGGTGGCATGGGTTGGCGAATATAATGGCGAAATCGGCTTTGCCGCCGCCCGCACGGCACCCGTCGATATCCTTGATAGTGCCCGGCAGGCTCCCGCGTGGCTGAAGGCTCATCCTGAAGGCGTGGTGCTGGATGATGCCGTCGAGTCCAAGGCGGCAGTCTACGGGCTGCAGACACGCTTCCTGCGCTGGCGTGGCCGTTACCTGGCAATCATGACCCGGTAGGGCTGGCCCATCCTTCAGGGGGCTGGTACCATTCGCCGATTTTCGTTCCGGATAAGAAGGCTCAGCCGCCAGCCGGAACAAACCGTCGTGCAAGGGACCGCGCGGCCCAGTCGAGCGCATAACCGATGATGCCGATGACGATGACGGTCGCCATGAGCTGCGGATAGGCAAGGCGGTCGCGCGTATCGAGGATGAAATAACCGAGCCCCGCCTGAACGCCCAGCATCTCGCACGGCACCAGCACGATCCAGGTGATGCCAATGGCAAGGCGCAGGCCCGTCAGCACATGCCCGAGCACGCCCGGCACAATGACGCGGCAAAGCGTCTCCCAGCGGGTAGCCGCAAGGCTGCGCGCGAGCAGAAGCAGGTGAGGGTCGAGCTGGCGCACGCCCGCCACGGTATTGAGCAGGATCGGCCAGAGGGCGGCAAAGCCGAGCAGGAAATAGATCGGCGCGTCACCCACCCCGAACACCATCACCGCGATGGGCATCCAGGACAAAGGCGAGATCATGCGCAGGAACTGGAAGGCGGGCGTGGTTGCGGCTTCCGCCAGCTTCGAGACGCCCACCAGCAGGCCTACGGGAACGCCAACCACCAGCGCGATGCCGAGGCCGACGAGGATACGCCGCAGGCTGACGAAGATATGGTGCCAAAGATCCGGCCCGGCGGCGAGATCGAACAATGCCGGCAACGCAGATGCCGGCGAGAAGCGGCGCGCGAAACTGCGCTCCCCCGCCAGCACATCGGTGCCGAGCCACCACAGCGCAAGCAACAGGATGAGGCCGGAGAAGCCAAGCGTCACATGCAGCGCGCGGCGCCCTGACAGGGTCAAAGGCCGTTTCGTCTCCCCTTCCCCATGGCCAAGGCTGGCTGGGCTGCTCTTCTCTGCGATTGCGCTCACGCCTCGATAACCTCCAAGCGGGTGAAGGACCCGTCGAGCCCGAAAGCCTGCAACCCGCCGGCCTCCGTGACCGCCTTCCGGACGAAGCGGTCATCCACCAGATCCCGCGCCGCATATGCCGGATCGAGCGCATCGAGAAAGGCGCGGTCGCCTTCGACATGCGTTTCCTTGAGCAGCTTCACCAGCTCTTCCGTATAGGTCGGGAACGGATAGGGCTGGAAGTCGATGCGCCGGTCGCGCCATTCGGGATGCCGGATCGCGCCTGACGCGACATAGGCCTCAGCGGCGCCCTCGTCCGGCGCCAGCACGCGCTTCAGGATATCGATGCTGTGCGGCGTATATTTCTGCTCATGCGCGGATGAAAGAAGGTGAGCGGTCTCCGCACGGTTGCCGCGCGTCCACAGCTGCGCCTTGACCATCGCATTGACCACCTTCTGCGACCATTCGGGCCGCTCCGTGAGATCCTGCTCGTGCATGAACACGACGCAGCAGGCATGGTCCTTCCACACGTCGCCGGTAAAGCGCAGGATCTTGCCGATATCGTTCGCTTCCGCGGCAGCATTGAAGGGCTCGGCGACGATATAGCCGGCAATCTCGCCGGAAGCGAGGGCGGGCACCATATCCGAGGGCGCCATGATGACAAGGTTGACTTCGTCGGCCGCGACCGTCCCGGATGCGCGCGTCACCGCTTTCAATCCGTTCTCCCGCAGCAGCTTTTGCAGCACGACGTTGTGAATCGAATACCAGAAGGGGATGGCGACGGTCTTGCCGCCGAGTTCCGCGACCGAGTTGATGTCATGCGCCACGCTGACGCCGGACCCGCTAGTGTGGTTCCAGGCAACGATTTTGGCCGGCGTCTGGCTGCCGTAACGCGCCCAGACAGTGATCGGCGACAGGAGATGCACCACATTCACCTGACCGGCAAGGAAGGCTTCCACGATCTGCGACCAGCCGCGGAAAAGCACCGGCTTTTCGACCGCCAGTCCCTCGGCTTCGAAGAAGCCCTTGCCATGGGCGACCAATAGCGGCGTGGCGTCGGTGATCGGCAGATATCCGATCCGCACCGGCTCGTCCGCAGAGCGCGCCTGCACCTTGCGCGCATTGAGTAAGGGCAATGCGCCCGAAACGGTCAGAAGGGCCGACAGCTTGACGATGTCGCGGCGGGAAAACAGAAAATCTTCGGTTGGCATGAGAACTCCTGTCAGAGCATGATCCGGAATGATTGCCGGTTTCCGAGTAAGATCATGCCGAAAAAACGGTGGCTTAAAGCGGCGTTCCTGCTCTAGTGGCGGCGAACCGCACTGCGAAGCGTGCTGAGGATGCCGATGCGGATATGGCCGAGTTCGGAGACGAAATCGTCGCGTGGACGCGGCAAATCTATCGTCCACTCGCCGATCTGCGCGGCCGGCGCACCGCCGAGCAGCAAGATCCGGTCCGAGACCAGCAAGGCTTCATCGATGTCGTGGGTGACGAGCACCGCGGCGGTGCCATAATCGCCGACGACCTTTACCAGCAGCCGCTGCATTTCGGAGCGCGTCACTTCATCGAGCGCGCCGAAGGGCTCGTCCAGAAGCAGGACCTGCGGCTTGCGCGCCAGACAGCGCGCCAGTGCGGCGCGCTGCGCCATGCCGCCCGACAATGCTGCAGGACGCAGATGCCGCGCATGGTTCAGCCCGACCTCGGCAATCGCCGCATCGACGCGCGCCTTGCGCTCCTCACGGGCAAGCTTGGGTTGATGCTTGAAATCAAGCCCGAAGCCGACATTCTGCTCCAGATCGAGCCATGGCAGCAGGGCGGGGTGCTGGAAAGCCAGCGCCAGCCGGGGATCGACGCCGGAAATGAGCCGCCCCGCCGTTTCGACCTGCCCGGCGGTGGGCTTTTGAAGACCCGCCAGAACGCGCAGCAGGCTGGACTTGCCGACGCCGCTCGGCCCCAGAATGGTGACGACTTCACCGGGGGCAAGGTCGAGGCTGAAATCGGCAAGGACACACCGCTCCGCGCCGGGATAGCGCAGCGCGATCTGGCGGGCGCTCAGCGCCGGAATGGTGCCGGTCGCGCTCATGCCGCCTGCCGCTGCTGTTGAAGCGCCGTCTTGAGCTGAACGAGGCTCGGCGTAATGAGCGGGATGAATGCAGCCTCGCGCCAGCGTCGCGCGAAATCCCTGCCCGGCTCGGCGAGATAGGCGCGGCCGCCGGCTGCCTGCAGTTCCAGCGTCACCGCCTCGGCAACGATCTCGGCGAGCCTTATACGCAGCTCGAACAGAGATGGCGCGTCAGCCTCGAATTCGCGCGAGCGAAGCCCGCTGACAAGGCGCGCCTGCGCGCGTTCGAGACGGCGGCGCAGATCGGTGATCGGCTCGCCCAGCACGCCACGCCCCGAACCGGCCACGTTTGCAGCTTCCGCAAGGGAGCGGCGCGCAAGCCCGATGGACATGCCGCATTGCAGCCCGACAAAGGCCGGGCGCACCTGCGGCAGCCATTCCGCGGCGTTTTCAGCAAGGATCCGGTTGCGCCCGACCCGCACACCCGTAAGCGTGATGGCCGCCGTGTCGGACGAGCGCATGCCCATCAGGTCAAGGTCGGAGGAGCGGCTCAGCCCATCATCGTCATGGGCAAGCGAGACGATGAAGGCGGGCTTACCATCGGCCCTATCCACCGCGGCGGCGACGTGGAATCCCGCCGGGCGCAGGTTGGTGACCCATGGCAGCTTGCCATCGAGCACCAAGGCACCCCCCTCCGCCCGCGCCAGGATTTGCAGCGGCTCCAGCCCGGCAAGAAACTTCATCGCGTTGGACAAGCCCGTCGCCCCGGCAACCCGCCCTGCCAGAAGGGCCGGCAGATAAGCTTCCGCAAGCTCGCGGTTCGGGCTCTGCAGAAGGTATTCGATATAGGTGCGATGCCCCCACAACACGAAGGCAGCGGCAAGCGACTCCTCGGCCACCGCTGCGACCGCGAGCACGCCCTCGACGATATCGCCCCCGCTTCCTCCAGAAGAGACCGGCACGCCCGCCGCCGGGAAACCGGCAGCGGCAAGGTTCGGGAGAATGCTTTCGGCAGGCTCCGTGCCGCGGTCCAATCCGTCCGCGGCCTTTACGATCCACTCGGCGAATTCAGCGGGAAAAGCGGCGGACGCGCTCATTCCGCGGCGACCGGAACGCTTCCCGGCTCCCAGCGATAGGGTTCAAGCTGGGGGTTGAGCGGCGGCTGGCCGAGATTGTTGGCAAAATTGCACAGCGTAGCGAGGCTGACGCCCAGCACGACCTCGAGCGCCTGCTGATCATCGAATCCCGCCGCCTTGAACGCGGCCAGCGCCTCGTCGGATACGGCGCCGCGCGAGGCGATGACCGCCTCGGTGAAACGCGCGACCGCATCGAGCCGTGCGTCGGGCACCTCGGTCTTTCCACGCAGCGCGCTGACGATCTCTTCGCCGAGCCCTGCCTTCTTGTAGGATATGGCGGTGTGACCGGCGACGCAGAAGCCGCAGCCATGGGTGGCGGCAGCCGTGATCTGGACCGCTTCGCGCTCGGCCAGTGTCAGTGAGGCGCGGCCGTTGATGCCGCCCACGGTAAGGTAGGTTTCCAGCGCCACCGGCGCATTCGCCAGCACGCGAAGCAGGTTGGGCAGGTAACCATTGTTCTTTTCGGCGGCGATCAGCCGTTCCTTCGCCTCTTCAGGAGCATCTTCGATCGTACGCAGCGGTAGCCGGGACATCGCGTTTCCTCACCTATTTATTAGCAGAAGCTGCAAAATAGCACCTGCTAACGACGGTTTACGGCTACAGGATCATAAATTCCGTCCGTCCAAGGAAATTCTATTGTGCATACGGCGCGCAAACGGGAAGAAAATTCCGCGCCTGGCCCATCGATGCGCTGGCGGCCGCGCGACTGCATCATGTCGACCGCCGTGGTCGCAATGCCAGTCTGAAACTATTCCGTTTTGTTATGTCTTGGCCGATGATAAAGACGCTTCCTTCCCTCTTTTTCGGATTTCTATCATGACCGATACCTCCCCTTTCCCTGTGTTCGACGGCCATAATGACGTGCTTCTGCGGCTCCGGCAGGGCCGCCGCGCGCCGGTGGAAGCCTTCTTGGAAGGGGAAGCGGCTGGCCACATCGACCTCCCCCGCGCGCGAAAGGGCGGTCTCGCGGGCGGCCTTTGCGCCGTCTATGTCCCCTCGCCTTTGAACCAGAAGGACGTAAACGGAGACTTCCTGACGCCCGCTCAGCCAGATGCGCTCAACGAGACACTGGCGATGGCGCGCATCCTCTTCGAGATTGAGGCGCAGTCCGCAGGCGCGGTCAAAATCTGCCGTACGGCGGAAGATATCAGGAACTCGATTGAGAAAGGACAATTCGCCGCCGTCTTTCACATCGAGGGCGCAGAGGCGATTGCGGCTGATCTCGACGCGCTCTATGTTCTCCATCAGGCCGGGCTGCGGACGCTCGGTCCGGTCTGGAGCAGGCCGAACGTCTTTGCCTATGGCGTGCCTTTCCGCTTTCCCTCGACGCCCGACATCGGCGAAGGTCTCAGCAACGCAGGCAAGGATCTGATCCGCGCCTGCAATGAGCTCGGCATCATGATCGATCTGTCCCATATGAACGAGCAAGGCTTCTGGGATATCACCAAACTCTCGAAGGCCCCGCTCGTCGCATCCCACTCCAATGCCCATGCGCTCTGCCCGCATAGCCGCAACCTTACGGACCGGCAGCTCGACGCGATACGCGACACGGGCGGCCTCGTCGGCATCAATTTCGGCGTGCTTTTCCTGCGCGACGACGGCGTGAAAAACCCCGACACCAGCCTCGACTTGCTCGTCCGCCACATCGCCTATGTGGCGGAGCGGATCGGCGTCGACCATGTGGCGCTCGGGTCGGATTTCGACGGCACCACCATTCCGCAAACGCTCGAGGATGCAACCGGCCTGCCGAAGCTGATCGAGGCCCTTCGCACCCATGGCTTCAACGAGCAGGAGATCGCGAAAATAGCGCATGGAAATTGGATCAGTGTGTTGGAACGCAGTTGGACTGCTTGAAACGCAAACCCGAACCGCCCCATAAAAAGTGGCGGCGGGATGACCGCCGCCACTCGGCTACGAAGCAGAATGCGTCAGTAGCCGCGCGCCGCGCCCGATGCGGCACGGCTGTCGATGGCACCATAATAGCGATTGCCGCCATCGGTGTTGCCGGTTTTCTCGATGTCGGCGAGGCTTTTCCCACCGACCAGTATTCCGGCAGCCTTCCCCCATACCGGCCAGTCATCGTCGACGCGGACGTCATGCCCCATCTGGGTCAGCAACCGCTGCGTATCCGGTGACAGGGCGTAAGGCTCCATATAAACCCTGTCCGGCAGCCATTGGTGATGGATGCGCGGCGCGTCGATTGCTTCCTGAATGTTCATGCCGTGATCGATGACATTGATGATCGCTTCGAGCGTGATGGTGATGATCCGTGAGCCGCCCGGGCTGCCGATGACCATGAACGGCTTGCCATCCTTCGCCAAGATCGTAGGGCTCATCGATGAGAGCGGCGTTTTCTTCGGCGCTATGGCATTTGCCTCGCCCTGCACCAGGCCGTAAAGATTGGGGACGCCGGGCTTCGCGGTGAAATCGTCCATCTCATTGTTGAGAAGAATGCCGGTTCCGGGCGCAACGACCCCGGCGCCATAAGAGCCGTTGAGCGTATAGGTCACCGCGACAGCGTTTCCGTCGTCGTCGATGATTGAATAATGCGTTGTCTCCGTGCTTTCACCAAATCCCTTCGGCATCAAATCCTGCGAGACGCCCGCCTTGAACGGGCTGATCTTTTCGCGGATCTGCCGGGCATAATCCTCGTCGAGCAGCTTTCCGGTCGGATTCTGCACGAAATCCGGGTCGCCCAGCGCGGTGTTGCGGTCGACATAGGCATGGCGCATCGCCTCGACCATGAGATGAACCGTATCGGTCGAGCCATAGCCCAGATAGGAGATCGGATAGCCTTCGAGGATATTGAGAATCTCGCATATGATCACGCCGCCGGAGCTTGGCGGCGGCGAGGAAAAGATATCATAGCCGCGATAATTGCATTTCACCGGCTCCATTTCCCGCACCTGATATTGCTCGAAATCCTCCTTGGCGAGAATGCCTTTCTTCTCCTGGCTTGCCTTGACGATCGCATCCGCAATCGGCCCCTTGTAGAAGGCATCCGGCCCCTGGTCGGAGATGAGAGCAAGCGACTGGGCGAGATCGGCCTGCACCAATGTATCGCCTGCCGCATAGGGCTTGCCATCGGGCTTAAGGAAAATGGCGGCGGCAGCCGGATCCTTCGCCAGCGTCTCGGCACTTTCGGTGAGCGAAGCGACATCGCCATCGCTGAGGACAAAACCGTCCTTAGCGAGCTTGATCGCTGGTTCCATCAGTTCCTGCCGCGATTTGGTGCCGTAGCGGCTTCTGGCGGTTTCCAGCCCCAGCACCGAACCCGGCACGCCGACAGCCAGATAGCCGTCCGTGCTCAAGCCCTTAACCGGGTTGCCCTTGTCGTCGAGATACATTGTCCGTGTTGCGGCAAGCGGTGCGCGTTCGCGAAAATCGAGAAAGGTCGTCTTCCCATCCTTGAGACGAATGGTCATAAAGCCGCCGCCGCCAATATTTCCCGCCTCGGGATAGACGACGGCAAGAGCATAGCCGACGGCCACGGCGGCATCCACCGCATTGCCGCCATTCTTGAGAACCTCGACGCCGACATCCGATGCAAGGTGCTGCGCCGTAACCACCATCCCATGCCGGCCTTCGACCGGTTCGGGCGATGCGGCGAAGACCGCCACCGGCGTGGACAGGCCGACACCGAAGGCGACAAGAACGGCAGTCACTCGGCTGTACAGAGTATTCATGTTCGTTCCTCCCACTATCAAGACAATGGAGGTTCGAGCTTTGCGGGCCCCTCGTCAAGCCTACAAAAGTGGGGTGCCGCATGACGAACTGCCCGCTTTCACTTCACGAACACCGCAATGGCCTTTTCCCGGATGGTAAATTTCACCGGCGTTCGCGTCTTCAGTTCTCCATCCAGATTGACCGGCATGGGCTTGCGGGTACTTATGGTGAGCTCACGCGTGGAAAAGGCGCGAACATCGTCGGATTGGCCGTGAGTCCCACGGCGGAGGCTAGGAAGCAGGGCCAGCAGCTTCCACCAATGGTTTACCTCCAGGCTGAACACGTCGAGCATGCCGTCGAAAACGGTCGCGTCGGTGTGTACTTTCATGCCGCCACCATAAAAGCGTCCATTTCCGACCGAGACCTGAAAGGTTCGAAGCCCTTTGGTTTGTCCGTCATGTTCCAGAATGGCTGTAAACAGGCGCGAGTTGGCGAGCAGCCGTGCCGCGACGATGCCGTAGCCCAGCTTCCCCCACCGCTTCTTCGCCTCTTGCGTTAACGAGGCGGCAAGCTCCGCGCTGAAACCGACGCTGGCGACATTGAAAAACGGGTGACCATTGGCGTCGCCAAGATCGACCTTTGCTGTTTTCCCTTCGGCTATGATCTTCACCGCTGCCGTGAGCTGGAACGGAAGGCCGACCGTGCGCGCGAAATCATTGGCCGTGCCCAAAGGCAAGACGCCCAGCGGCAGCCCGGTGGCCAGCAATCCTTTTGCAGCGGCATTGAGGCTGCCATCACCGCCGCCAACGATGACCCGGTCAACCTGCGCCGCTCTGTTTATGATCGCATCGGCGGGCGTCTCGCCGCTATCGTGAGGCAGCTCGATGAATTCGACGCCCGCCTGGCGCAGCAATTCGCGCACTTTCGGCAGGCTTTCGCGCCCCTGGCGGGAATTTGGATTTACAAGAAGAAGTGCGATGCCCGTCATGCCTGGCTTCCTATAATGTCGCGCCTGTCCCGTCCATACGGCTGATCGGCCGGCAGCTTATACTTCGGCAATAAAAATATCATTTGAAAGCGGCGCAAGCAGGCGGCATGTGCTTTATCGCGGCCATGCCGGCCGCATAATATTCGATGATATTTTGAGGAACGGAAAGACAGCATGCATATTGAGGAGCAGCCGGGGGATGAGGACGGCAAGAAGGCGCGCAGGCAGGCCTATCTCGTCCGTTACCTCGCGGAAAATCATTATATATCGCTTGAGGAGATTGCCGCCCGCTTTTCTGTGACCACTCAGACGGCCCGCCGGGATATCATGGCGCTCGAGCGGCAGGGCAAGGTTCGCCGGTTGCATGGCGGGGCTGTCGCTTCCACACCGCTCGATCCGGTCGTCTATCGCGAGCGGCGCGTGGTCAATGCGGAGCGCAAGGAGGCGATCGGCAAGCGCGTGGCCGCACTTCTGCCCGACAACGCTTCGGTCTTCATCGACACGGGCACGACCTGCGAGGCGGTGGCGCGCGCGCTCACGGCGCGCAAGGGATTGCGTGTCGTCACATATAGCCTCCGCGTTGCGACCAGCTTGAGCGAAGCCACGGATTTTACCATCGCGGTTCCCGGCGGTTTCGTGCGGCAGGTGGATGCCGGCGTCTTCAGCCAGAATGCACCTGAATTCATCCGGGCCTTCAAGTTCGATTACGTCATCATCTCTGTCAGCGGTATCGATGAGGATGGCGATATCGGCGACGACGATTATGCAGAAGTGGCCGCCGTTCGCGCGGCGATGCAACAGGCGGGCCGGGTGATATTGGCCATCGATGGCAGCAAATTCGGACGCCGCGCGCTCGTGCGCCTGGGCTCGATCACCGAAGCGGATATGATCGTCACCGACGCGCTTCCTACCGGCAACCTTAAGAGGATACTGGACGAGAGCCGCACGGAACTGCATCTGGCTGGACCTGCGGCGGAAGGTGCCGGTTCCAAATAGCGTTCGATGGGTACGATCACGCAACGGCGGTTTCACCGGAAGATGCCAAGATAAACCGCCGGACCTGTCGGCAAGTTTGAGACCCTGTTTCATACCGCCATTCCTGCTGTGGAGCTATTGGCTTTCAAGGCAGCCATCAGCATGGGTCCGACGGAGAACTCCCCTGCCCTCGCCTTGCGTGTCAGGATGCGCAAATAGCCCCCGGGAGAGGCGATCTGGCTTGCGCGCTGCAGCATGCAGGCGATGGTCGCAGCCGTATTTTCTGTTCCGAGCGCCTGAACCGCCTCGTGATAAACCGGGGCCGAAATGCCGAGATAGTTTTTGACCTGCGCGGCAATGGCCGCCAGATCGCGCCAATTGCCGATGCCGTGAGGGGCGTAATCGGCAATGTCAGGGCACGCACGGAGGACCAGTTCGAGCGGATAGGCTTCCACGGGCTTCCTGATTTGTGTGTTTGCCTGATTTTCATTCAAATCCTTTTTTGAAATTAAACCTGATTCAATAAGGATTTTGGTATCTGAACTAGATTGCTGCCGCTCATTCTGGGACTCATTGCCGCCCACATTTTGAGCATTTACGTGTAATTCCAACAGCTTGGCGACGCTGACGCGCAAGTCTGCGAGTTCTGCGGCAATCTTCTCCAGTTCGATCCGCTCGGCGCGGCGCGGAATAGCTTCGACGATGGCTCTGAAACGCGCCCACAGCACGTCCCAGTCGCCGGGAATGCGCTCTCCTGCGGCGACCTCGATCAGCTTCTGGATGTCCCGGCGATGGAGCGTGATCTGCTCACGGGCGAGATGCAAGGCTTTCGCTTCGGCTCTTACCAGTTCCGCGTTCTGCTTGAACTCATCGGCGCGAACCAGCAAAGGCGCGAGAGAGAAACCGAAAGCCTCATCGATCTCCCCTCCCCTGCCCTTGCGGGCATATCGCTTGCCGTTTGGACTGTCGCGTCGAATGATCAGTCCGCAATCTACCAGCGCGGCCAGATGCCGGCGCAGTGTTGCGTCCGCCATGCCATGCGCGCGCAAGGCAAGCTGGGCGTTCGATGGGAAGACGACAAGCCCATGCTCCTGGGCGAGCTCGTTTTCCGGATAGAACGTCAGCAGCGCATTGAGCACGGCCAGCGAGCGGTCCGAAATGCCGATGAGAGCCTTGCCTTCGCAAAGCCAGCGATAAATCTGCCACTTGTCCACGGCCTTGCTGAGCCCCGTTTCCTGGGCATTGATCTGATTTGCCAACATGGCAAGCGTCATCGGCCGCCGCCCAAAGGGCGTCGTTATGTTGCCAATCTCCATTTTCCTTCACCTTCTTGGAGGCAAAAGAAATCCGCTCGCCCAAAAGACGCTAAAGACTCTTGACAGTGATTCGTGGAAATGAGATTCTCTGATCGCTACATCTGAGAAGGGCTTCCACGACTGCGTCGCTGGGGGCCTTTTTCTTTTGCGGGTTTAGTCTCCTGTTACCTGTCCTTTTCCGATTGCCGGAATTCTGCATAGAAGCGGTCGAGATTCGCCGCCAGATATTCACCGAACTTGCCTGCATCCCGCGCCTTCAGCGCCAGATTGAAGCTCTTTCCGGTATTGCGGATATCGCCCGTCACGCGGTTGTCTGCAGCCGACCAGGCACGCGTCGGGCGCGGCTGAATGGTCTTCTTGACGGGCTTTTTGCTCGCGCCGTTCAGATGATTGAACATCAGGTCGAAGCGCTGGTCCTGCTCCGTTTCCGCAAATTCCGGGCTTGTGGCGAGCGCCAGCGCCGCCTCGGTGTTTTTCGGACGCTCGATCAGCTTGCGCAGCTCAAGCCAGCGGTCACGGCCGACACCCTTTGCCGGGCCGATCGCCTCGATGACCTCAGCCGGGATCGCCTTTGGAATGGTCAGCATCTTGCTCAGCGTCTGGTAATCGACCGATAGCGCCGACTGAATGGTTTCGCGCCCATAGCCGAGCCGCTCCAGCCTTTCGGCGAAAAGGACGCGCTCGATAAAGGTCAGATTGGCACGGGCTGCGTTCTCCTGTCCCTGCGCGATAATATGATCGATATCGGCAAGCGCCTTGACCACGGCGCGAACCGGACGTCCCAGCTCCCGGGCGACACGCAGCCGCCGGTGGCCGAACACGATCATGTAGCGGCCACTCTGTTCAGGATGCGGACGAATGAGGACGGGCGTATCCTGCCCCCTCTCCCTGATAGCGGCGAGCAATTCCTGATAGGCTTCATCATC
The DNA here is from genome assembly GCF_049065735.1 of Brucella sp. IR073. Lineage (NCBI taxonomy): Bacteria > Pseudomonadati > Pseudomonadota > Alphaproteobacteria > Hyphomicrobiales > Brucellaceae > Brucella > Brucella sp. IR073. Next base: position 79,232 of record NZ_JBAKHD010000009.1, on the reverse strand, counting down.
CGCTTTCATACGGTCGGTGACGAAAGAGCCGTCGATGAGACTGGGATCGATTTCGACAATCGTCTCACCCTCGGTGAGCTTGGAGGCCTGCCGGGCCAGTTCGTCGATCGAGGAGGATATCGATTTAGCGGCGCCGAATTTGAGGAAACCGGATTCCGGAACGCTATCCTCAGCGGAATCGGACGTCTCCGCCTGCATCAGATTGCCAAAAATGTTTTTCCTAGCCATTTGCCCATCTTCGTTCGTATCTAGCCATCTGTTTTTCCACAAAAAATTACGCTTTTAGACGGCGGTCTACCTATTTTCGACCCCACGCCTCGTGGATCAGCTCGCGAATCTCCGAATTAACGGCCTCCAGCGATTCCATCGCGCGCTCATAGGTCGAGCGGGTCATCGCGGACTTATCGACTTCATAGAGCGTCTGCTTGGTGAGGCCAGCATCCGAAATCGCGGTCGATTTCAGCATAGGGTTTTTCAGCATCTGCTTCGCCAGCATGGACTGCATGAAGCCGACCATCTGCGCCTGCGGCACGTCCATCGGCTCGTATCGCGTGATGAGATAGCGGAACCAGTCGAGATCGACAGGAGCGCCCGCACGGCGGATGGTTTTGAGGATATCGCCGAGCATCAGCAGGAATTGTGACATGGACATGAGGTCCAGCATCTGGGGATGCACGGTGATCAGCACCGACGTCGCAGCGGCGAGCGCCGTCAGCGTCAGATAGCCAAGCTGTGGCGGGCAATCGACGACGACGATATCATAGCGCTCATCGACCTCACGCAGAGCGGTCTCGATCCGGTTCCAGAAGGTCTTGCCTTCCGTAGAGGTACGATCCTGCATGGCCAACGGGGTGTCGTATTCATATTCCTGCAGCTCAAGCGACGCGGGAATGATGTCGAGCCCTGGAAAGTTTGTGGGCCGGATCACCTCGGCGATGGGCTTTCGCTCCGAGTCATAACGGATCGCTTCATAGAGCGAGGGATATTTGTCGAGTTCCGGCTGGATGCCGTGCAGGGCGGAAAGCGAAGCCTGCGGATCGAGGTCGATGGCTAGGACGCGGTGGCCCGTGAGGGCGAGATGCTGCGCGAGGTGCGCGGCTGTGGTGGTCTTGCCCGAACCGCCCTTGAAGTTGACGACGGCGACGACCTGCAGCTTCTCGCCATTGCGGCGGTGCGGGACATATTTCTTGACATCCGCGCGGCCATTGCGGTCGAGATAGTGGCGCAGCTCCATGATCTGCTCGGCCGTATAGGTGCGCCGGCCGCCTGTATGAACGGTGGGCTCGACGCCCTTTCCTTCCAGATGCAGCTTCTTTAGATTGCTGGTCGACACGCCCAGGAAATAAGCCGCCTCGGCGAGCGAAAACTCCCGCAGGGATTTCGAGGCATTGGGTGGAAATGTCTCCAGACGCAGTTGATTGAGGCGCTTGGAGATCTCGCGCCCTTGGGACAGAATGACGTCGTCGAACGGCGCTGATGGCTGCGGAGCGGAGAAATTCATGTCGCGGAGACCTCAAGTAACGGCATTCGAGCGATTTTCGCTCAAGTACCGTCATTATGTCCGATTCTTGTAGGGCCGCAAGAAGTTTTAGGTTAATAAAGGGTTAACGCCGCCGAAGATGGGGTGGAAACGCGCCACCGGCGCGGAGAATCAGCCAACCAATTGATATTAAAGAGATAATTTTCAAAATAGACGGCGGTCTAATTTTATGCCCGAATTTTTGCCGAGGGAACGGGCGTTCGGGTGAATGGTCCGGGAATCTCGCCCCGGACCATCCGTGTCCCGCAACAGGCGGCTGTTAGTGCGCTTGCTTTTCCGGACGCTTGCCGTGATGCTCGCCCTTGTGGAAACGTTTGGCCGCGCGCAATTCCTTGCGGTCGAGCTTGCCGTCATCGTTGCGGTCGAGCGCCGCGAACTCTTTCGCCCGCTGCTTCTCGATTTCTTCGAGCGTCACCTTGCCGTCGCCATTCATGTCGAGGCGGCGCTGCATTCGGTCGGTGGCGCCCGCGGCTATGCGCTTTGTCGCGAGCGCTTCGAGCTCTTCGCGGGAGAGAGCACCATCGCCATTCGTGTCCGATGCCTTGAGGTCGTCCATCCTGGAGAACTTCGCGAGATCGATGGGCTCCTTGTCCATAGGCTTGCGAGCGTAGTCGGACAATTCGATCTTCGCATCGGCTGCATCGGTCTCATTGTTATCCTGGGCGAGGGCGGGCGAAACGAAGACGATTGAAGTGGCGAGAATGATATATGCCGGGAGGGATTTCATGGCTGGGGGACTCCTTTTACTTTCAACACGCCGCCAGATGGCGCGTGGAAATAGTCGTCCCCGGAATGTGAACTCATCATGAACGGCGGTATTAAAGATTTGTAATGAATTTTACGGATGGGCAGGGGCGCAATGGTGCCCTTACGAAAGACGGCCGTCGAAATACGCCAACTATAAAACCCTATATGTTCTTATTTATAACTGAGATAGTTGAATATTATCTATCATTTAAAATGAATTTCACAGAAACTTATCTATAATCTGTTGTATTTCTTTCCATTTGCGCAGTAACTTCCATCAGCCACCTTTCAGGTCGGGGAAGCCATGATGAAAATTTCCAATTCCAGCATAAGCCGGCGGCAGTTCCTTGGGAGCACCGCCGTCACCGTTCTCTTCGTCTCGACGCCAGATGCCGTCGCCCGTTCCATTTCGGGGCGCTTGCCCTGGAGTCCGTTTGCCGCAAGCCCACCGGCGCCGGTAAAGCCGGGACCATGGCTTTTCTTCACCCATGACGAAGCGGTCACGGTGGAGGCCATCGTTGATCGTCTCATTCCCGCTGATGATTTGAGCGTCGGCGGCAAGGACGCAGGCTGTGCTGTGTTTATCGATCGCCAGCTTGCCGGCTTTTTCGGACGCTCGGAGCGGGATTATATGAAGGGCCCCTTCGTCAAGGGAACACCCCAGCAAGGCCCGCAGTCGCCCGTTCTGCCGACGGAGCGTTATCGCGCCGGCCTCGCCCTTCTCAACGAATATTGCCGTAACAGCTTTTCAGGCAAATCCTTTGCCGAGCTTGCGCCATCGGAGCAGGATCAGGTGCTCCAGGGGCTGGAGCAGGGAACGATCGATCTGGGTGGGGCGGACGCCAAAACCTTTTTCGAGCTCATCCTGCAAAACACCATGGAGGGGTTCTTCGCTGACCCGATCTACGGCGGCAACAAGGATATGGCGAGCTGGAAGATGATCGGCTTTCCCGGCGCACGCTATGATTATCGCGACTTCGTAAACCGGCATAATGAGCGCTATCCGCTCCCTCCGGTCAGCATAATGGGGCGTTCCGACTGGGCGGTGAAAGGGTAGGCGCATGGCGACAAAGCTTCCGCGCAAGGACGTCGTCATCATCGGCTTGGGCTGGACCGGCTCGATCCTCGCCAATGAGCTGACCGATGAAGGACTCGACGTGGTTGCCATCGAGCGCGGGCCGTGGCGCGATACCGCCACTGATTTCAATGTCGGCTATATGCAGGATGAGCTGCGCTTCGCCATCCGCAAGGATCTGTTTCTGAGGCCGGTGCAGAGCACGCTGACTTTCCGTAACAATGTTGCCCAAGAGGCGCTGCCTATCAGGGAGTTCGGCTCTTTCCTGCCGGGCAATGGCGTCGGTGGCGCCGGTGTGCATTGGAATGGCCAGACATGGCGCTTCCTGCCTAGCGATTTCCGCTGCCGCAGCCATCTTGTCGAGCGCTATGGGGCGAAAATTGTCCCACAAGAGCTGACGATTCAGGATTGGGGCGTCACCTATGAGGAGCTGGAGCCTTTTTACGACAAGTTCGAATATCTTGCCGGCATTTCCGGCAAGGCCGGCAATATCAAGGGGAAGCTACTGGAAGGCGGCAATCCCTTCGAGGGACCGCGGTCGCGTGAATATCCGCTGCCGCCGCTCGACATGAGCTACGCGCAGGTGCTCTTCGCAGAAGGGGCCCGCGCCGCAGGCTTTCACCCTTTTCCGCAGCCGGCGGCGAATGCCTCGCGCAGCTATACCAATCCGCTGGGCGTGGTGATGGGCCAATGCACCTATTGCGGTTTCTGCGAGCGCTTCGGCTGCGCCAATTATTCGAAGGCGAGCCCGCAGACGACGGTGCTGCCGGTGTTGATGCGAAAGCCGAATTTCGAGGCGCGGACGGAATGCGAAGTGGTCCGTATCAATCTCGACCGCTCCGGTAAACGCGCTACGGGCGTAACCTATGTCGATGCGCAGGGACAGGAATGGGAGCAGCCGGGCGATCTGGTGCTGGTCTGCGCCTTCATCCTGTTCAATGTCCACCTCTTGCTCGTCTCAGGAATAGGCAAGCCCTACGATCCCACGACAGGCACCGGAACGGTCGGGCGCAACTATGCGTACCAGACGGATGCTTCGGTCGAAATGTTCTTCGACAACAAGAACTTCAATCCATTCATATCGAGCGGCGCTCTTGCCCAAGTGGTCGATGACCTCAATGGCGACAATTTCGACCATTCCGATCTCGATTTCGTCGGCGGGGCCGGAATCCTTTGCAACATGACCAATGGCCGCCCGATCACGACGCGCCCGACCCCGCCGGGAACGCCGCGCTGGGGCTCCGTTTGGAAGAAGGCCACCGCCGATAATTACCTTTCGAATATGAGCCTGACCATGCAGGGATCGAGCTATGCGACGCGCGGCAATTATCTCGATCTTGATCCGACCTATAAGGATCGTCTTGGGCGGCCACTGCTGCGCATGACGTTCGACTTTCCGGACAATGATATTCGAATGGTCAATTACGTGGCGCGCAGGACGTTGGAAATTGCCAAACTAATGCAGCCGCGCCAGATCGTGCCGCACTTCAAGGAAAAGCCTTACTCGGTCGTACCTTACCAGAGCACGCATAATACCGGCGGCGCCATCATGGGCAGCGATCCCAGGACGAGCGTCGTCAACAAATATCTGCAAAGCTGGGACGTGTCGAATGTCTTCGTCATCGGCGCGTCGGCCTTTCCGCAGAATGCGGGCTATAATCCGACCGGGACAGTCGGCGCGCTGGCGTTCAAGGCCGCGGACGCCATCCGCACCCGATACCTTAAATCCGAAGGCCCGCTGGTGCCAGCATGAAAAGAGCTCTGAGCATCGCATTCATGGTCATCTCACTTGCCATCGCGGCGGGCTTGAGCGCAGCGCGTGGGCAGGGGGCGGTGGACAGCCAATCCTTCGAGCAGATCGACCGTGGGCGTTATCTCACCACGCTGGGCGATTGCATTTCATGCCACACGGCAGAGGGCGGCAAGCCTTATGCAGGGGGCCTCGCACTCGATACGCCGTTCGGCAAGCTTCTCTCGCCGAATATCACTCCGGACCGGGCGACGGGCATAGGCGCATGGTCCGATGACCAATTCGTGCAAGCGCTACAGCAAGGCATCGCGCCGCGCGGCCACCTTTATCCGGCTATGCCCTATCCCGCCTATACCAAGGTAAGCCGCGATGATCTCCTCGCCATCCGCGCCTTTCTCAACACGCTTCAGCCGGTGAACAACCCAGTGGAACCGAACCAGCTGCCATTTCCCTTCAATATCAGGGAGAACATGGCGGCGTGGAATGCGCTCAATTTTACGCCGGGTGAATTCCAGCCCGATCCGGATAAATCGGCGCAGTGGAATCGCGGCGCCTATTTGGTCCAGGGGCTCGGGCATTGCGGCACTTGCCATACACCGAAGTCGATGCTCGGTGCGGACGAGAACGGCAATTTCCTGAAAGGCTCGACTCTGGAAAGCTGGTTTGCGCCTGATATCACCAACACCATGCGACAGGGTCTTGCCGGCTGGACACGCGCCGATATCGTCCAATATTTGAAAACCGGCGTGAACCGCCACACGATCGCATCGGGTCCGATGGCGGAAGTCATCGCTAATTCCACATCCAAAATGACCGATCCGGATGTGATGGCGATTGCCACTTATCTGAAGGATCTCCCATCGGACACAGGAAGCGCCCCCGTGCCGCTTCCGGCGGACGATAGCCGCGTGGTGGCGGGGCGGGCGATCTACAAGGATACATGCAGTGCTTGTCATCAGGATTCGGGGCAGGGGGCCACGCATCTCTTCCCAAGCCTAGCAGGTAGCGCTGTTGTCCAGTCTGCAAATCCAACGACGCTCATCCGCGTCGTGCTCGCAGGGTCGCAAGGGGCGGCTACCAACGCCGCGCCCACGGGCCCCGCCATGCCTTCCTTCGCCTGGCGGCTCAATGATAACGAGGTCGCTTCGCTTCTTACCTATGTCCGCAACAACTGGGGCAATGCCGCCGCACCGGTCGAAGCCACCGATGTGCGGAAGCTGCGCGAGAGCTTGGTGAACACGGACTGAAACAGGATCCAAAAGCTGTCGACAGGCGCGGCGGTTTTTCTATAGAAATATAAATTAAAGCGCCGTTAGCCATTTGCCGAATCAGTGCCGGAGGGCTGGGGAAAGCACCGGGAGAGAGCCGTTCATCCCACATCGCTTCAGCTCCGTGATTCTAGCAAGCGATATGAGATTAGATATTTCCCGCCGCCGCAAAGCAAAAATTAACCATATTTGCCCATCTTTTCTCATCACTTCGGTCAAGATGGAGGCAGTTCGGAAATCCCGCAACGGCGGTTCGCCGGTGAGTGTTTCGCGGGGTGGATGGGCTTGTGTGTGCGTTTGGTGCGTAAAGTCGTTCGTTCTCAGTCCTTGCGTCGCCTGACGCGCCCGCTTTTGATCGCTTCCGGCGGCACCGCTCTTGCGGGCGCCACACTCTGGTCGGTAACCGTCATGATGGCGGTGAGCAATCCGGTCACCATCGGCTCGGGTCATTTCCTGCCCAAGCTGCAGCTTTCCTCGGTGAACAACTCAAGGGCCCAGCCGCTCGACGGGGAGGCGAGAAGCGCCCTGGCGAAGAGACTGCTCGCCGAGGCGGAAACGGCTGTTGCCATGATGAGCTCCGTCGTTAGTGACGACAAAAGCGTCCGCGCGGTAAAACACGCTGATCCCATGCTTCTTGCCGCCGCGCCCGCCGTAGAGCGGTTCGGGCCGCGTGCCGCCGGCACTGCCAGCGCACAGCCAACAATGACGGCCTACGCCGCGCCGATTCAGAGCGGAGCGGCCCGCGCAGCCCTGGCAGCCATGCTGCCGCCGGTGAAGGACGGCCTCACGATGAACGAGGCGGACGAGACCGAAACCGCCGAAGCTCCTGATGACGCTGATCTCCCCGATGATGTGCCGTTGCCGCAATTCCGCCCGTCGAATGGCGACAGCCGCAAGCCCGCTTCGGAACGCGCGAGGGCGATTGCAAGGCAGGCTGACCCTCGTGTGGGCAGGGAGGACGACCGCGAGACGCAGAAGCCGCAACTTATGGCCTATGCGCGCCCGGATAATCCTCAGAAGGGCGGCATCGGGCAGGCGTTCCGCGACATGTTCGGCAGCAGGCCCAAGGCGGGCAATGGCATCGCCGTCTATGATATCAGCGCGGCGAAGGTGTACATGCCTGACGGAAGCGTGCTCGAGGCGCATTCCGGTATCGGAGAAATGGCGGATAATCCCCGCTACGCGCATGTGAAGATGAAGGGACCGACCCCGCCGCATACCTATAATCTGAGGATGCGCGAAAGTCGCTTCCATGGCGTCGAGGCGATCCGGATGCTCCCGGTCGACGGGAAGAACAAATATGGCCGCGATGGCTTCCTCACCCACAGCTATCTCCTGCGCGGAGGGCGGGCGGAGTCGCATGGTTGCGTCGCCTTTAGAGATTACGACCGCTTTCTCAAGGCGTTCAAGCAAGGCAAGGTCAAGCAGATGATCGTCGTGCCGGGCAATGGAGCGGCGACCGTCCGCATGGTCTCCAGTCGGGGCCGGGGCGCCTAAAAATACCGCGATTATCGCTTCTTTTACGGGGGCTGCAGCATTTTAACATGCAGGCTCCGCGTTAGCCGGAATTCTAAGAAAGCTGGATCGATGATACGAATTTCGCTTGCCGCCGCCCTTTTCGCTCTGTCCGCCTTGCCCGTTTTGGCGCAGGATTCAAACATCGATTGCAGCAATGCGATTACCCAGGCAGACATGGACCGGTGCGCCTCCCGCCAATATTGGGCGGCTGATATCGAACTCAACCAGGTCTACAAGCAGGTGATGGCGGCCATGCAGCCGAAAGACCAGGACGCGCTGCGTCAGGCGCAACGCGCCTGGATTCGCAACCGTGACCAGCAATGCGCGGCAAACAGCAAGCCGGCGGAGGGTGGCTCGATGCAGCCGCTTCTGATCATTAATTGCGTCACGCAATGGACGATCACCCGCACTGCCGAACTGAAACAGATGATGCCGCCATCCGGAAAATAATCCATGCCTTCCCGCACCATCATGATCGTGGGTAATGGCAGCGTGCCGCACGGCGGTGCTGCCTTTATCGATGCGGCTGACATTGTGATCCGCTTCAACGATTGCCGCTCGGTGGGTGCCGGTGGCGGCAAAACCGATATCGTCGCCGTGTGCAATACAGGCCGCCCGGCGCGCGCCATGCTTCATGGCGATGGCTGGAAGACCAATCCGGCGGTACTCCGCGCAGGGGAGATATGGAGCGTGCGGTCCGGCGAAAAATTCGCAAAGATGCGGGACGAACTGGTCAAAACCCATCCCGATCTTAACGATTTCTGCGACGACTATACGGATGCGTTCGCGGCTTTTGCCGCCACGACGGGCGCTTCGCACCGCGTTATACCAGCCGCCGTCCATGAGCAGCTCGACCGGGAGCTCATCCGCTTTTCGCCCGCGCCCTATGTCGTGCCGTCGAGCGGCATGGTGGCGATTGCGGATGTTCTCTCCGGTTTTGCGAAGCCGGGCGATGAGATCGTGCTTACCGGCTTCGACCATATTGGCTGGGAATGGCACCCCTTCGCCGCTGAAAAGCAATTGGTCGAGAGCTGGAGCGCCGAGGGGCGCTTGCGCCGCCTCTAATCCTCACGGGCGGATATTGCTCAAGCTGCGCAGCGGATAACGCAGGGATACATCGAAAGGATTGAGCCCTGCCGCGAGGTTGGCTGCTTCCGTTCTGAGAATCCGCACCACGCCGGGCAGGCGCTCGGGTCCAAGCCGTTCCGCGAGCGTGCCGACGCTGAGCGCAGCGACGGGACGGCCCTGCGCGTCGATGACTGGTACGCCGACGCCCGCCATGCCGGGAATGAGGCCGGTGTTGAGATTGGCCCAGCCCTGCTCCAGTGCGGTAGCCAGCGCCGCGCGCAAGCCCGCTTCGTCGAGAAAGCCGCGATCGATTAGACGGGGGATGTTGAAGCGGATGACCTCTTCCCGCTCCGGCTCGGGCAGATGGGCGAGGATGGCAAGGCTGCCTTGACCGAGACCCAAGGGCACCTTGCCGCCGATATCGCCGGTGAAGGAGCGGATCGGGAAGGGGCCTTCCACGCGGTCGATGCAAACGGCGTCATAGCCATTGCGTACAAGCAGAAAGATCGTGTCGCTCAAGGTCGTGGCGAGGCGCAGAAGAACAGGTCTCGCCAGATCGCGGATGCCGCCTACTTGACCCGCCCGCGCGGCAAGCACGAAGAAATCGAGCGACGGGCGGTAACGCTTCCCGCCCTCGACCTGCTCGACAAAGCCTTCCGCCATCAGATCCTGCAGCGCGCGATGCGCCGTCGATTGGCTGCATCCTGCGGCATGGGCGATATCCTTGAGCCGCGTACCCGAGGGATCGCCATTGGCGACGACCCGCAGCAGCCCAAGCGCGCGGCGCAGGCTGGAGGTCTCTTTCCCCTGCGGCAGCGTCGTTTCCGTGTCCATGAGATGAAATCCCCAAATCCTCGTAGGTGTGCAAAATTCCATATAACGGAATTAAATCAAGAAAAATTCTGTGGAATGGAATTTTAATTTGACTTGGGTCAAAACCTGCCGCCTCCTTTAAACCGTTTCAAACTGTGCGGTTGGTGGGTGCATGGCTTTTCTGGCGCTTGAGCGGATCAACAAGTCCTACGGTGAACTGGCTGCCGTCAGCGACGTCAATTTGAGCGTGGGCAAGGGCGAGTTCATCTCGCTGCTTGGTCCCTCGGGATGCGGCAAGACGACGACGCTGCAGATGATTGCGGGACTGGTCGAGCCGACCAGCGGGCGCATCCTGCTCGACGGCCGCGACATCACCCATGAGAAGCCGAACCGCCGCGGGCTCGGCATCGTCTTTCAGAGCTACGCGCTTTTCCCGCATATGACGGTGGCGCAAAATGTCGCCTTCGGCCTGGAGATGCGTAAAGTTCCCCGCGCCGAACGAGACAGGCGTGTCGGAGAAATCCTCGACCTCGTGCATCTCGGCGGCATGGCGGAGCGCTATCCGCGCCAGCTTTCGGGCGGACAGCGCCAGCGCGTCGCCATTGCGAGGGCGCTGGTGATCGAGCCGCCAGTGCTGCTGCTCGACGAGCCCCTTTCCAATCTCGACGCCAAGCTGCGCGAGGAGATGCAGTTCGAACTGCGCCGCATCCAGCGCAGCGTCGGCACGACGACCATCATGGTCACGCACGATCAGGCGGAGGCGCTTTCCATCAGCGACCGCGTGGTGGTGATGGAGGCGGGGCGCATGACGCAGGTCGACGCGCCCTACCGCCTCTATGAAAAGCCGGCGACGGCTTTCATCTCCTCCTTCGTCGGGCGGATGAACCGGCTCGAAGGCATCTGGTGGCCGGACGGCGCAGGCGGCAAGGTGGAAGTGGCGGGCGCGATGCTGGCGGGCGAGACGGAAGCCGATATTCCTGCCGGAGCGGCGGTTGCTGCATCGATCCGTCCGGAGAAGCTCTTTCTCAACAAGGGCGAGGGGCGTCTTAACGGTCACATCGCCAGCCGCTATTTCCTCGGCGGCCATTGGCTGTTCAATGTCGAGACACCGGCGGGGCTTCTCTCCGTCTCGGCGCCCAACAGCGGCGAGGAACCGGCAGGGGAGGGCGACCGCGTCGGCCTCGACTGGACGCCGTCAAGTCTGCGCGTCGAAGCCTTGAAAGGCGCAGGCTCATGAACCGTCCGTCCGCCACCCCCTGGCTGCTCGTCGCGCCCGGCGCGGTGCTGTTTGCCGGGCTCGTCATCGTGCCACTCGTCCTGACGCTGATCCTTTCGTTCCTGACCTACAGCTATGAAACCGGCATCGGCACGGGCTATACGCTCGCCCATTACGGGCAGGTGTTGTCGGACGGCTACTACCTCGCCATCTTCTGGCGCACGCTGCGCCTTGCTTTCATCACCACGCTCATCTGTGCTCTCATCGGCGCGCCGGAAGCCTATATCCTCTCGCGGATGCGCAAGCCCTGGCGGTCGATCTTCCTTCTGATCATCCTGGGGCCGCTGCTCGTCTCGGTGGTCGTGCGCACCTTCGGCTGGAGCATGCTGCTCGGCTCCACCGGTCTCATCAACACGGCCCTCGAAGCGGCAGGCCTTGGCCCGGTGAAATTGCTCTATACCGAGACGGCCATCGTCATCGCGCTTGTCCATATCATGCTGCCCTTCATGGTCATCCCGGTGTGGACATCCCTGCAGAAGCTCGACCCTCAGGTGGAAGCGGCCGCCTGGAGCCTCGGCGCTTCGCGTTTTACCGCCTTGCGGCGGGTGGTGATGCCACAGGTCTCGATGGGCCTTCTTTCCGGCAGTCTCATTGTGTTCGGTCTTTCGGCCAGCGCCTTCGCCATACCCGGCCTTCTGGGCGGGCGGCGGCTAAAGATGGCGGCGACGCTGGTCTATGACGAATACATGCAGGAGCTGAACTGGCCGATGGGCGCCACCATCGCCATCATCGTGCTCGTCGCCAATCTCGTGATCATGCTTGCCTATAACCGCGCCGTCGAAGCACGGGCGCGCAAGGCTCTGGGGTGAACGCCATGCAGAAAAACGGCCCCTTTGCGCTCCTTTTCCATGCCCTCGTCATCGCCTTCGTGCTCGCGCCGCTCGTCGTCGTCTGCCTCGTCGCCTTCACGCCCGAGAATACGCTGACGATACCGACGACCGTGTTTTCGCTGCGCTGGTTCCGCGCAATCATGGACTATCCTGACTTCATCACCGCCTTCGGCAATTCGGTGCGGCTTGCGACGCTTGCCGCGACGATCTCGGTTTTAATCGCCGTCCCGGCGGGCCTCGCCATCGACCGCTACCGCTTTACAGGCCGGGATGCCTTGAATGCGCTTTTCCTCTCGCCGCTGCTCATTCCGCATTTGGTGCTTGGCGTCGCCTTCCTGCGCTTCTTCGCCCTTATGGGCGTCACAGGAAGCTTCGCCTGGCTGGTACTGTGCCATGTCATCATCGTGACGCCCTATGTGTTGCGGCTGGTGCTTGCCGCGCTTTCCGGCATGGACCGGAGCGCAGAGCAGGCGGCGATGACGCTCGGCGCGTCGCGCTGGACTGTCTTCCGCCGCATCACCCTGCCGATGATCCTCCCTGGCGTGACCGGCGGCTGGCTCCTCGCCTTCATCAACAGTTTCGACGAGCTGACCATGTCGATCTTCGTGACTTCGCCCTCGACGGTCACCCTGCCGGTGAAGATGTATATGTATGCGACCGATTCCATCGACCCGATGATGGCTGCCGTTTCGGCCCTGATGATCGCACTCACTGCCGTTGCCATGCTGGTGCTCGACCGCCTCTTCGGGCTGGACCGGGTGTTGGTGGGGGAGAAGTGACATGCTTTTCCACCGCATCGCCCGAAAAAACCATCCGGCTATCCCCTTTACGCTCAATGGAAATCCTTGCGAGGGCAGGGAAGGGGATACGATTCTGACCGCCATCCTCAATACCGGGGATGCGGTGCGGGTCAGCGAATTCTCGGGCAGCCCCCGCGCCGGTTTCTGCCAGATGGGCGCGTGCCAGGATTGCTGGGTGACCTTCTCGGACGGCTCGCGGGCACGAGCCTGCACAACGCCGCTCGTCGCCGGGATGGAGATTGTCACGGGAGCCGCCGCATGAACGACCGTCCGCAACCCCTCATCGTCGGGGCGGGACCGGCGGGCGTGCGCGCCGCCGAAGCGCTCGTGGCAGCCGGCCTGCGCCCCCTCGTCGTCGATGAAGCGCCTGCCTGCGGCGGTCAGATCTACCGCCAGCGGCTCGTGGATGATGGCCGCAGCACCCGCTCGCTCTACGGCTCGGAAGCGCACAAGGCCGAACGGCTGCACCGGGATTTCGCGGCGTTGCAAGGCCATATCGACTATCGGCCGCAGGCACTCGTCTGGAATCTCGGCAACAACAAGGCGCATGTGGCGATCGGCGGGATAAACCGGGAAGTCGCCTATGACGGCCTCATCCTTGCGACAGGAGCGAGCGACCGGGTGCTTCCCGTGCCGGGCTGGACGCTGCCCGGCGTATTCACCCTCGGCGGGGCGCAGATCGCCCTGAAAGCCCAAGGCGCCGCCATCGGCAGCCGGGTGGTTTTCGCCGGATCGGGGCCGCTCCTTTATCTCGTCGCCTGGCAATATATGAAAGCGGGCATCGAGGTCGCCGCCGTACTCGACGGTACGCCGCTGATGGCGAAGCGCCATCTGTTGCGCGGACTGGCGCTCGAGCCGTCCGTCATCCTGCGTGGCTTGCGTTTTGCCGCCGAATTGCGTCTGCGCGGCGTTGCCATCCACTACGGCATTACCGGCCTCGCCATCGAAGGCGTAACGCGCGTTACGGGTGTACGCTGGCGGCAAGGGGCACGCGAGCAGAGCCTTGCCTGTGACGGCATCGGCTATGCGCTGGGCCTGCGCTCGGAAACGCAGCTGGCCGATCTCGCGGGATGCAGATTTACCTTCAATGAGCGCGACCGCGCGATGCTGCCCGAGCGCGATATCAGCGGGCGCAGCAGTGTCGCTGGAGTCTACCTTGCCGGAGATGGCGCAGGTATCGCTGGAGCCGACGCGGCGGAATTCGCGGGGACACGCACCGCGCTGGCTTTGCTTGAGGATCGCGGCCTGCCGTACTCTCGGGTACGGGCCGCGGAACTGGAGAAAAAACTCACCCGCATCAGCCGTTTCCGCGATGTGCTGGAGGCGGCGTTTCCCTATCCCGCCCATTGGGCGACGGATGTTGCCGACGAAACGCTGGTCTGCCGCTGTGAGGAAGTAACCGCCGGTACGCTGCGCCAATCCGCGCGTGACTTCTCCGTGGGTGAAATCAATCGCCTGAAGGCGGTGAGCCGCATCGGCATGGGCCGCTGCCAGGGCCGCTTTTGCGGCACGGCGGCGGCGGAACTCCTCGCCGCAGCGACAGGACGACCCATCGATGCCGTCGGGCGTTTGCGCTCACAGCCGCCGGTGAAGCCCCTGCCGATGTGGCTCAGACCAGAAACGCGGGAGGCGGCGGAATGAGCCGGCGTTTCGATGTGGATGTGGCAGTGATCGGCGGCGGCCTTGTCGGTTCCTCGGCAGCGCTCGCCTTGCGCTTCATGGGGATGAGCGTCGCGCTCATCGACAGCCGCTATTGCGGCGCGCAGGCAAGCGGCGTCAATTATGGCGGCGTGCGCCGTCAGGGACGTCCGCCCGAGCAATTGCCGCTGGCGCAGCGCGCCCACGCCATCTGGCCGCGCCTGAAAGAGCGGATCGGCATCGACGGCGAATATATGCCCTCCGGCCACTTGAAGCTTGCCGCCAGCGAGGCAGACATGGCTTCGCTCGAAGCCTATGCGGCAAGAGTGGCGGATTACGGTCTCGATCTCACGCTGATCGGCCATAATGAGCTGCTGCGGCGCTTCTCGTTCTTGGGTGAAGATGTGGTTGGGGCTTCCTTCTGCCCCGGCGATGGCCATGCCAATCCACGCCTGGTTTCATCAGGCTTTGCCGCCGCGGCGAGGCGGGCCGGAGTGCATGTGCTCGAGAACTGTCCGGTAACCGGCGTTACCCGCAATGGCGGGGGCTTTGCGCTGGAAGCGGGGGAGGGGACTGATATCACCGCCCGCACCGTCATCAACAGCGCAGGCGCGTGGGCCGACCATTTCGCAGCGCTGTTCGGCGAGCCGGTGCCGCTTGCCCGCATCTACCCTTCCATGGTGGTGACGGAGCCGCTCGCGCCGGTTTTGACCGTCAATATCGGCATGGAAGGCGGCGGGGTCTATGCCCGGCAGGTCGAGCGGGGCAATTGTATCGTCGGGGGCGAACGCGGCCTGGCGCTTGCGGATGCGGATTTTTCCCGCCCTCGCGGCGATGGCGCGCTGACCATGATGAGCCGCGCCGCAAATCTCTTTCCCGGTCTCAAACAGGCTTTAATCATCAGGGCATGGAGCGGTACGGAAGCACAGATGCCCGATAAAAACCCGGTTATCGGGCCAAGCCGCACGACGCCGGGCCTCATCCACGCCTTCGGCTTTTCCGGCGCGGGATTTCAGATCGCGCCTGCTGTCGGCGAGGTGCTGGCCGAACTTGTCCGCGATGGCAGCACGACGACGCCGATCGAGGTTTTTTCCATCACCCGCTTCGCCGCAGAGGCAGGGGCATCCAACCACACCAAACACGGCTCGGGTGTGAAACGGCAAGCAGAGCCGCAACAAAGGGGAGTATCAAAATGATCAGCAAACGAACCATATCCGCAATGGGAGCCGCCGCGCTGGCGCTCGCTCTATCCGGAACCGCGCAGGCCGAGACGAAGACGCTTTATGTCGGCATGAATGGCGGCAATTTCGAGCGCACCTATCTCCAGTCCGTCTTTCCGGATTTCGAGAAAGCCAACAACGTAAAGATTGTCGTCGTGCCCGGCACGTCCTCCGATATTCTCGCCAAGGCGACCGCGGCCAAGGACAAGCCGCAGATGCATCTCATGTTCCTCGACGACGGCGTCATGGCGCGCGCCATCGGCGCCGGCCTCTGCGAAAAGCTGAAGCCGAGCCCCGAGCTGGAGCAAATCCCCGCCATCGCCCGCATGAAGGACGACATGGCGGCAGGCATCGACCTCGGCATGACCGGGCTTGCCTATAACAAGAAGATGTTCGAAGAGAATGGCTGGCCGGCGCCGACATCGTGGATGGATCTGGCCGATCCGAAATTTAAGGATAAGGTCGTATTCCAGTCCGCAGCGGCGTCCTCCTTCGGGCTTCATGCCTTCCTGATGTTCAACCGCATAGAGGGCGGCAATGACGAGAATGTCGAGCCGGGCTTCGAGAAATTCCCTGAGACCATCGGTAAGAACGTCCTCGAATATATCCCGAACTCGGCCAAGATTTCCGAGATGGTCCAGACCGGCGACGCCGCGATCTTCCCGCTGACGCCGACCGCCGTCTCGACCCTGCAGGATAAGGGCATTCCGGTGGAATACGCCCAGCCGAAGGAAGGCTCGGTGCTGCTGATGGTGGCCGAATGCGTCATCGCCAACAATTCGGAACCGGAGCTTTCACAGAAGCTCGCCGCCTATCTGCTTTCAGCTGATGCCCAGTCCAAGGCGCTCGCCGCCGGCAACATCGTGCCTTCGAACCCCAACGCCAAGGCGTCCACGCCGGAAGCGGAAAAGAAGCTCGAAGCCTTCCATGGCTATATGAAGACAGCAGTGACGCTGGACTACGACAAGATCAATGCCAAGCGGCCGGAATGGAACAGCCGCTGGAACAAGGAAATCGAGAGATAAGATCCTATCAGTACATAACCCGGCGGCTGTCCACCGGGTTATGTTTATCTGGTGATATACTAATTAAAATTGAATATAACTCTGAAGATATATAGGGAAGTATTAGGGCAAATATCAATAGAATTTAGAAAATAACGATTTAATAACCATGACTTACATATTCACTTCGAGAATTATTCTTGCCTGTGTTATACGCGAATCATTGGGTTCAAGACTTTGGCTCCTCCCTGAACTCAATACTGAACATGGCGCCTCCTCCCTGCCATGTTCATAGATATGGCCCGCTGCTTCCTCCTCCCGCAGCGGGCCTTTTTATTTGTCCGCGCGGCAGAGGTTCATTTCGATAGGAAGATGACATAGGCACAAAAAACAACACCCGCCGCGGGAGGAGGTGCGGCGGGTGTGTTAGGATAAGGCTGGCTTGGGAGGAGGAGGTGCCAGCCTTAAATCGCGCGGGTTTGGGAGGAGGTAAACCCTTGCGAAGCTCTATGTTGAGGACACCATAGAGCGGTAAACGCCAAATGAGAATGCACAATAGTGCATGGCAGCAATGTATCTAGTGCATTGCAGCATCTCAAATCAGCGCGCTTTCCTTCGGTTCCAGATCCGGAATGACGCTTTGGATATGGTTGATCTGCTCCACGCACCGTTCCCTTGGCAGGCGGCTGGCGACCGCCCATGCGAAGATGGCGAGCGAGAAGATCGTGAGCGCGACGATATCCCAGCCGAAGGGTATGCGCCCGGTTCCGCCAAACGTGCCGAAATAGGAGAACAGGGCTATTCCAACGAGGTATGGGAGGAGCCAGCGCGCCTCGCGGATATCGAGCGGCCCCGGGTCAAGCCAGCGAGCATGGATGACAAAAAGGACCAGCCCGAGAAGAAGCACCACGCCCAACTGCCAGATCGTATCCCATCCGCTCCAGTAAATGATCAGCGTCGACACTACGAACGCCACCGCGGCAATCAGCTTCACCGCTGGAAGGCGCAGGGGACGCCGCTGGTCGGGCAGAAGGGAACGCAGGGCAACCACGGCGATCGGCCCGACGATGAAGGAAAGGACGACCGAGCAGCTATTGAGCTGCACAATTTCCTGAAAGGGAAAGGCCATGAGGAATGCAGCGCCAATGACGAAATTCAAGAGAAGCGCCGACAGCGGGACGTCGCGCTTGGAAAGGCTTGCGAGGAATTTCGGGAAGAAACCGTTTCTTGCAAGAGCATAAGCCAGGCGCGCATTGGAGCCGGTCGAGACGAGGCCGTTGCCGAACGGGCCGACGATGGCGCCGGCATAGAGGATCGCGACCAGCCACATGAGCCCAAGAGAAGTGGCAATTGCCGCCAGCGGTCCGAGTCGGGCATTCATCGAAGCGCCATCCCAGCCATTGGCCAGCATCTCCTTCGGCAGTCCGCCGATAAAAGCCAATTGCAGCCCGGCATAAACCAGAAAACAGACGATCACCGAGAGGATGAGTGCCAGCGGGATGATGCGGCCGGGATTGCGCACTTCGCCGGCCATGTCGATGGCATGGCGAAAGCCGATATAGGAAAAGATGATGCCGCCGGTCGAAACGGCGGCAAAGATGCCATGCAGGCCGAAGGGTGAGAAGCCGCCCGCCGCGGTGAAATTCGTCGTGTCGAAACGTGACAGTAGAAGCGCGACGATGATGACCACGGGAATGGCGATCTTTATCCAGGTCAAAGTGGAATTGATCCGGATGAAAAATTGCACGCCTATGGCGTTGATAACAGTGAAAAGAGCAAGAAGCGCAACGGCCAGCGCCATAGTCGGCCCGTCGGAAAGGTTTCCGCTCATCCAGCTCACATGCGGCGCCAGATAGCGGAGCATCGCCGCCACTTCGATGGGCGCCGTGGTGTTGTAACCGATCCAGGCGCTCCATCCCATCGCCATCGCCACGACATTGCCATGGCTGAACTGAGGGACGCGGGCGATGCCGCCCGGCACCGGCAGCATGGCGGAAATCTCCGCGAAGGTAAGCGCGATCAGAAGAATGGCCACACCGCCAATGGCCCAGGCGATGATCGACGCAGGGCCGGCCTGCTGGCTTGTGAGGAGGGGGGCGAACAGCCAGCCTGAACCCAGCACGGCGCCCACCGCGACGAATGTCAGGCCGACCAGCCCGATTTCACGTTTCATATGACGAGTTTGTTTCACGAGTGTTCCAGACAATTTGTTTTTGTTGCTCGATATATCAGTATCGGGAAGTCAAGATTCCCGACTTGCGCTGTTTGCGCAACAAAACTTCCGGTGCATCCCCTTTTTGTGATTAAATTTCTCCGTTTCGTGAATACGGAATTCGCCGATTATTCGACATAATCATAGCGTTATATGTTTCATTGCTCGCTAATGCATAGTATATATTTTATATAGTTTGTACACTTTAACTTAGACTTCATAATATTGGCTCGGTTATCTTCCAAATGAGTGCGAGGATATCCACCTAGGGTCGACATTGTTGGAATGTAATCGTTCTAGAAACCGATCGTGGAAGCTCATGGTCCTGCGCAACATTCAGCGGATTTTACTGTCTGGTTCCTTGGCCATCGCCGGTGGAGCTGCCAGCCTGCCCGAAACGAGGCCATCTCCGGACGCGCCCGTTGCCGTCACGCATGCCCTGAGCACGGGTGGCTGGCTGGAAGCGTTGACGAAACTCGATTACGGCATCGCCGATTTCCGGCGCGGGATCGCAGACGGCAGCGTTTCGACGCTCTACGCGCGGCTGGTGAACGACCGGCAATCGCTGCAAACCTTGCAGACGCTGGTCAAGGACAAGGATATGGTGAAAGCCGCTTCAGATAATGTGTCCCGAACCATGTCGGCGATCCGGGCCTTCTATGCGGACTATATCCGGCAGCCCTGGCTGGGCGACGAGAGTGCCTACCGCTCGCCCGATGTGATCGTGATCCTGGGCGCCAACCAGCCGAGGCTGGATCAAAGGCTCGTCCATGCCCTGCCGATCATCCAGCGTTTCAAAGATGTTCCCGTCATTCTGTCCGGCGGCGGGCGCACCATCGCTTCAGAGGCGCAGACCATGCACGACTTTCTTGTCGGGCATGGCGTCGCCGGGGACCGGATGATCATGGAGCAGGATTCGCTCGATACGATCGGCAATGCGGTCTTCAGCGGCCTCGCCATGCGGAAGAAGGGGATGGAGGGCGGCAACGTGCTGCTCGTCACCTCCGATTTTCATGCGCCGCGCGCGCTTTTTCTGTTTCGCTCCGTCCTAGGTCCCCGGTTTCGCGTGGCAGTTTCTTCTGCTCCCTCGCCGGGTACGGATGTTGCGATGCGCATCGAGAGCGAATTGCAGCAGGAGGCGCTTGCCATTCAGGATGTGCTGCACTGGCCTTCCATTGCTGAAGAGCCGCCGATGCCGGTGGAAGGCGTATGCGGTGTTTTTTACCAGCTTCTGCTGCGGCACAAACTCTACGAGTCACGCTGGGACCTGGCGCGCCGCCATGCCGACGAGTGCAAGCTTCCGGAACAGGCCTTCACACCGGATGAATAAGGTCGGCGATCCCCACCCAGATCATCTGGATACCGATGCACAGAATGATAAAGGCGGCGAGGCGCAGGAGGACATTGGTTCCGTTCTCGCCCAGAACGCGCTTCAGAACATCGGCATTGGCGTAGGCAAGGTAAACCGTGGCGCATATCGCCAACAGCCCGGCGCATATGGACAGATCTTGAATGACGGCGCGGTCGAAATTGTGCAACATGTTGGAGCGCTGCGTGCCCAAGGCAATGGCGACGGCGATCGAGCCGGGGCCGAAGGTCATCGGCATGGTGATGGGATAGAAGGTCTTGGCGAGCGCGCCCTGGTCGGTCTTGCTGCTCTCTATTTCGCCGTCCGTTGAACCATCCCCGCTGTCGAGCAACCGCCAGCCCATGATGGAGATGACGATCCCGCCGGCGATGCGCACCGCCGGGAGACTGAGTCCGAAAAACTCCAGAATATGAGAGCCCGCCAGCACCGACACGCCCAGCAGCACGAAGCCGCTCACCGCGACGCGCCAGGCAATTTGATGGCGCACCTGCGAAGAACATCTGGCCGTCATGTCAAGGAAGATGAGCGCCGTTCCGAGCGGATTGACGATCGGAAACAGCGCTGCATAGGTGAGGAAGAAAGCGTGAATGGCGTCGTTCAAAGGAATCTCCACACGTCTGGATATATATATTCGTTATAAAAATGAAATTGTTATGTATCGTCTCCGACGCGTGCGGTATATTCTTTGAATGGCATTGTAGAATTTATTTTATATTTAAATTTTATGTTAAATATTACATGGGTTCCGGCCTTATTTTTGCCTCAACCTGGTTCGTTACATTAGATTACATTCCGTGATTATGGCGGGGAAATGGCCATCACATCGGTTGGCTTGCCCGGCAGGAGATGAATACCATGACCGAACCTCTGCCCAGACCTGACCCTTTCATGGCTCCCATCCTTCACCGCATGAGGGCGAAGCCAGAGATCAATATGGAAGATATCTCGCTTCGGGAAGCGCGCGACGGCTTTGCCGAGATGAATGCGCAGTGGAATGCGCCGCCAATTCCTGTCCGGACGGTTCAGAACCTCACCGTTCCGGGTGCCGTCGGCTCTCTCGACGCGCGCCTTTATTGCAATGTCGAAGACCGCCCGGTGCCTATTATCGTCTATGTGCATGGCGGTGGTTGGGTGGTAGGGTCTATCGACACGCATGACGATCTCCTCCGCCGGCTGGCGATTGCGAGCGGTGCGGCGGTGCTTGGCTTCGATTATCGCCTTGCGCCGGAACATCCGTTTCCCGCTCCGCTCGATGACGTGCGCGCGGTTGTCCGGTTCGTTGCCGAAGGGGGCCTCGGCAACGGCTTTGACGCGCAGCGCATCGCGCTTGCGGGAGAGTCGGCGGGAGCCAATCTTGCGCTCGCTGCCCTCCTCGACCAGCGGGACAATGGCAAGCGCACCGTCAAGACCGCGGCCCTCTATTTTGGCTGCTATGGGCTCGATTTCGGAAGTTTCAGCTACACCCATTTCGGCGATGGCTCATTCGGCCTTTCCTTGCCGATGATGCGCTGGTTCTGGGCGCAATATCTGGGCAAGGCCAGTATTGGCCCGCTCGCCGCGCCGCTGCAGGCAGATCTCGATGGCCTGCCAATGCTCTATCTCTGCGCGGCTGGTCTCGATCCGCTTCTCGACGATACGCTGACGCTCAGCCGGCGGCTTGCCGAAACCGGCGTTGCCCATAGGCTCGATTTTCATCCTGGCGTCGTTCATGGCTTCATTCAAATGGCTCGTGAACTGCCGGCCGCCACCGCCGCCATCGACGCCGGCGCGCGGTTCATGATGCAGGAACTTGGAGCGACATAAGGCTTCCAATAATTCTCTCGTAGTACTATAAGAAATATAGAATTTTACATTTAATACTATCGGATACTCCACAATGATTCGAGGTAATGAATTATTAATGGTGTTCTTTAAAGCGGAATACAGGCGCGAGTTTTACGTTCTGATGCCGGAAAACGAGCTTTAGCATCAGAGGCGTTGCCGTGAATTTTCGATTGCTCCTTTCGCTGGTCGCCGTCCTGCCGCTTGCGATGGCTGCTGCCCAGCCGCCATCGCAGCAGAAGCCGATGGTGCTGTCGACGCAAAACCCGCTGATCATGCTTGCCGCACCGCTCCCATCTCCCCACCGCAGGCGTTGCACCGGCGCCGTGCGCATCGTCGAAGCCGAGGCGGAGCGCCCGGTGATTGTCGTCAGCGAAATCCGCTGCCGGCGTTAAACCTTAGAGCATGATGCGATTAAGCCCGAGCGGGCATCACGCTCTAACTCTTTGTCTTGCCGCATAATCTTATCCGAAAAGTCTGCAACTTTTCGGGATCATGCTCTAGGCGCTTTCAATCTCGCGCCGATATCGTCCAGGACCGGCATGAAGGCCAGTGCCAGGAGAAGAGCGGCGAGAAACAAGGTCGCCGAGAAGCCCATCTGCTTGAAGCCCAACGCGCCCATAACGCCGCCGGTGAAAAAGAGGAAGACCAGCGAAACCAGTAGCCAGAGCTTCTCATGATCCGCCCTTACCGGCGGCTTCGACGTGTTCGCCGACCCGTTCCAATAAATCAGCTTGCCAAGCTCGATGCCCATGTCCGTCACGAGCCCGGTGACGTGCGTGGTGCGGATTCTCGTTGCCGACAATTTGGTGATGATGGCGTTCTGCAGGCCCATGATGAAACAGAGGAGCATCACGGTCATGGGGACGAACAATCCCTGATAGCGGGCGAGATGCCTGCCCAGGAGGCCGAAACAGATGAGAAGACCGGCTTCGAGGACGAGCGGAAAGGCATATTGGCTTTCGAGGTCGTGCCGGCGGCCCCAGTTGATGAGGATCGCCGATATGGCCGCGCCGGCGGTAAAGGAGAGAAGCGCGCCGAGGCCCGCCAGGAACACTGTCATGTCGCCCAGCGCCAGATGATCCGCCATCGTCGAGACGATGCCGGACATATGGGAGGTATATTGCTGGACAGCCAGAAACCCGCCGGCATTGGCCGCTCCGGCGATAAAGATGAGATAGCGGGCGAGATGCTGGTCGGTTTCGTCCGTCCGCTCCCTGCCCGCAAGCCTGCGCAGATAGACGATCACCAGCGTGACCTTTCGCGGAAAATGAAAAGAGAGAAAGGGCCGTCTCCGACCCTTAAGTATTATTATACGAAACCTTTGGTCAGTTCCAGCGCCTGGCGCTCGAAAAGCCGCCGGTAAACACCATCCTTGCGCCGGATGAGCGCGGCATGGTCGCCCTCCTCGATCACCCGGCCTCCGTCGAAGACGAGCAGCCGGTCGAGCGAGCGCACGGTGGAGAGCCGGTGCGCGATGACGAGCGTCGTGCGGCCCACCATCAGCCGTTCCATCGCTTCCTGGATCAGCACCTCCGATTCCGAATCAAGGCTCGATGTCGCCTCGTCGAAGATCAGGATCGGTGCGTCGGCCAGGAAGGCGCGGGCAATCGCGATACGCTGGCGCTCGCCGCCGGAAAGCTTGACGCCGCGCTCGCCGACCAGCGTCGCATAGCCTTTGGGAAGGCCCATGATGAAATCATGCGCGCTGGCAAGCTTCGCCGCCCGCTCGATCTCCCGCATGGATGCGCCCGGCTTTGCATAGGCTATGTTCTCCGCCAGCGAGCGATGGAACAGGATCGGCTCCTGCTGCACGATGGCGATCTGCGCGCGCAGGGAAGCCTGCTGAACCTGCGACACATCCTGCCCGTCGATGAGGATCCGGCCGTCCGTGACATCGTGGAGCCTCTGGATCAGCTTCACGAAGGTCGTCTTGCCCGAGCCGGAGTGGCCAACAAGGCCGACGCGCTGGCCTGCGGGGATCGACAGCGAGAAGTTCCGGTAAAGCGGCGTCGAATGGCCGCCATAAAGGAAGGTCACGTTCTCGAAATCGATGCGCCCTTCCCCGATGGCGATGGGAAGCGCGCCCGGACGGTCCTCGATGCCGAGAGGTTCGGCATGGATATCGACCAGCTCTTCCATTTCGTTGACCGAGCGCTGCAGATTGCGCACATGCATGCCGATATCGCGCAGATAGCCCTGCAGGATAAAGAAGGCCGTCAGCACGAAGGTGATGTCGCCCGCATTCGCGCGGCCCGCCGTCCAAAGAATGATGGCGAAGCCGATGATCGCGGCGCGCAGGACAAGCAATATCAGGCCCTGCGAGGTGCCGTTATATGTGCCGCGTATCCAGGTGCGGCGGGTACGGTGGCGCCATTTTTCGATGACCTTGGCCGTGCGGGTGTCCTCTCGTGCCTCCGCGCCGAAGGCTTTGACCACGGCGTTGCACGAGATGGCGTCGGCCAGCGTGCCGCCAAGCCGCGTGTCCCATGCATTCGCAAGGCTTGCTGCGGGAGCGACATATCCCAGGGACAGCGCGACGGTGAGGCCGATATAGAGGAGCGAGCCGATGGCGATGATGAGGCCCATCATCGGCCAATACCAGCCGAGCAGCAGCGTAGAGCCGACCAGCATGACCGCCGAAGGCAGAAGCGCCACCAGCAGGGTGTCGTTCAGGAGATCGAGCGCCCATATGCCGCGCGTGATCTTGCGCACGGTCGAGCCGGCAAAGCTGTTGGCGTGCCAGTCGGTCGAGAAGCGCTGCACGCGATGGAATGCGTCGGCCGCAATCTCGGACATCATCTTCAAGGTCAGTTCGATGATGCCGATAAAGGCGACATGGCGCATGAGCGTGGCGCCTGCCGAAAGGCCGAGCAGCATGAGGAAGGCGGTGATCGCCGCGTTCCATGCGGTTTCGTCGGTGGCTGCGCCGCGCGACACGGCATCGACCAGGCGTCCGGAATAGAGCGGCGTCAGGACATCCGCCACGGTGGCGACGAGCACCGCACCGATGATGAGAGCGAGCCGCCCCGGCTGACGCTGCCAATGGACGCGAAGGAAACGGAATACGGCGCGAAAAGCGCCGCCCGTAAGGGCATTGCGTAGAGAAGCCATGATATTTGCCGGATGCAGCCGCACCCGGTCCCGAAATCGAAAATGAGTAGAATAACGCCGCGAAGGAGGAAACCGTTCTCGACGGCGCACAACAATACCGGGCTTGCCTCGTTTGGAGGCGCCCGGGCGGCAGCCGTCCTGACGCTTTTACGCGGTGATCGGCCGGATTGGACCTAGCCGCGCATATGCTTCAAGCCGCTGCCTCGCTGAGAAGAACCGAATGCTGGCATTCTAGCCTCCTTGAGGACAGGGTGAGGGAATGAACTCAATAAATAAACAGAAAGCTTTTGCCAAGCCCCTCAAGTCTCGTTCAGCCGACGGCGTGGTCGAAGGGCAACATCTGCCGTTGAATGCCGAATATAAAAAGCCGAACGCGGCGAAGCGCGAGGGCTCCGCCGCGTTCGGCTCAATGATTATAACGATCAGCCCTGCTTTTTCAGCGCGTGGTTGCCGGGCGTCTCGATCAGTACCTGATCTCCATTCTTTGTGAGGGTAGCCCTTTTTAACTTGATCGTCGTATTGCCGCTCTTGATGACGACATTTCCGGCGACACGCATCTTGTTCGGATTCTTGCCTATCTTGATGGTATCCGCGTGCACCTGGAAATCACCGATGGTTTCGGTGGCGGCAAAGGCCACGCCGTTCAGAGCGAACAAAGCGACCGTTCCAGCAATAAGAAGCTTCTTCATGGGTCATACCTCCTATGGTAAAACCAGGACACGATATGACCTGTTTGTGTCCATCTTTGGCAGACAAAGTAAATTTCCAGTGATCGAGGAAGAATAGGGCAGCATCATGCATTGCCGCGAAGAAAGAAGCGATTTTCTTCTTCGGTGTTATCCTCGAATTCCTGCGGTTCTGCCAGCTCCGCCAAGCGTCTCTGCTCCTCCAGGGCGCATTGCAGCATGTCCTGGTTGATGATGTTCTTGGCCACGAGATAACTGCCGATCAGCCCGTCTCTCTCCGGAGAATATTTCATCATCGCCTTGTCGAAGGCCTGCTTGGAGATGAAGCCCTGCTCGACGATAAGATCGCCCAGCAGGGGTATGTCGGTGCCTAGAAGCGATTGCTGGCTCGTCACGTTGGCATTCGTGAGAAGGCGTAGGCCTGCGGTGATATCGCGGTCGCGCGCGATGAACTGCCGGGGTGTATACCCGAGCGCATCGCGGATCTGTTCCTGTGCGGTTTCAGACAAGGGCATGGCTGTCGCAAGACGCACTTTGCCTTCTTCTCCCGACGGCAGCGCCAAGACGCGCCAGCGCACACTGAGTTCGGTCGGGAAGAGCGCCTTTGCCGCGAGCACGTCGGCTTCGGTTACCGAGGTGAGATCGAGGTCGGACTGAAACGCAATCGCCTCGGCCAGCACTTCTTCTGCCAGCCACCCTTCCTGAACAAGGATGCGCCCAAAAGGAATGTGCCTTGCGCTTTGCTTTTCGAGTGCGGCCTGAACATGCTCCTCGTCGATGGCGCGCCACGACAGGAGAAGTTCACCAAGCTTGGCGCGCTCGAGAGGCACCCGGCTGGCATAAGAGGAGTCGGAGAGCACCCCATCCCAGACGAGTGGCGTGCCAAACAAAAGATGCGACAGATACTGCCTCCAGGCCCGCGCCAACGCCATCGCTCGCACGAAGTGGCCGATAACGGCGCGAGGGGCCGACAACAGTCCGTGCTGCCAGCCGAATGTGCTGCCGGTAAAATAAGCGCGCTGGGCAATGCGTAAAGCAAACCCAACTGCGTTCAATATAAAGAGAAAATCGATCCAGCGTCGCGAGACAAGGAGCGACAGCTCATTGTCGTTCAACAGCGTCCGCGTCTCGGCAAAATCGAACAGCGCGTATTGTACGCCGAAGAAATAGGCGAGGATCGCCAGGAAAACGGTTACGGCGATTTTGCGGTCGCGTAGAAGGAAATATCGCTCGGTGATCGTGCCGTGCCAGCCGTAAGCAGCCCAGCTTTGGAAGCAGATGCCGAGCGCCCATTGGGCCTTATGCCGGTACGAGGCGCGAAAGCTGTTGGGGAAATATTTGCGCACGCGAAGCGGCATGGTTGCGGTGGCCGTCTTTTCCGTGCCATGGCCGAACCAACTGGCGCGCTGCACACGGTACTGGACCGGAAGCCGCGCGAGCACGGGCCGCATCCCATGATCGGCAAGGCGCAGGCCGATGTCATAATCCGCTGTCAGCGTCTCCGTGTTGAAGGGCCGGTTGCCGGTCTCTTTCGAAAGCGTCATGAGCGCGCGGCGTGAAAAACAAGTACCTGTACCGGGCAGAGGTACCGTTTTGGTCAGGCTTTCGCGCACGAGCAAATCTTTGCCCTGCCATTCCGCGAACTCGTCCATATAAACGCCCGCCACCAGCTCGTGGCACTCGCGTTCCAGCGAGGCGACCGGAAGCTGGATCACGTCCTTGCGCGGCAGAAGATAATTGAAGAGCAGCAACTCCAGCGGATGCAGAATATCCTGACAATCGTGAAGCACGACGCCGGCAAAGTGGAGGCCATGCCGGGTTTCGTAATCGAAGATGGCCTGCACGATCCAGTTAAGGCAGTCGGCCTTACAGGTCGGTCCATCATGCGGCACCTCCACGCGCGTGATCCGTTCGTAGCGCTCGGCAAGGCGTTTGACCTCGCCGGTGGTTGCCATGTCGTTGCGATAAGTGCCGACGAAAATCCTGTAGCTCTGATAATCGAGCACTTTCAGCATGTTTTCCAGCATGGGCGCGGCGACGTCATATTCGAGCCAGGCAGGCACCATGATGGCGATGGGCTGTTCCGGCCGGTCGCGTAATTGTTCAGGCTTAAGCGGCTTGTGGCGGCGCTTGGCAGCCAGCCTTTCCCTCAGCTTCCTCGCCCAGAAACAGGCATCGACGAACAGATCGTCCATGCCTGAAACGATGAGAAGGCATGCCACGACGGCCGTGGCAAACCCCAGCCAGCGGTAATAGTCCGCTAGAAGATAAGATAAATCTGGGGACATCAGATTGCGAGCTCGCTCAGAACCGTTGTGCCGGTGCTTTTATAGAAGATCAGGAATTCGTGGTCCCGCATCGCCTCCCAACGGAAACTCGGAACTCGGGGCGTTGTTTGGTCAATCGACGGAACTTGCAAAATACTCAACTCTCTTCTGCTATCGACAGATAACTGGCGCATCGCGAGAGATGCGAACGCAATTCGCCTTCGGGGCCGTCTAAAGACAAATTAAATTTTGGAAAGAATTAGGCCGAAGGCAGGGTTTTTTGGCCTTATTGTGTTTCATAACGAAACATGTGTAGGTAATTCACTCGATTGTGTTTCCGCCAAACACTTTTATTTGATTTTTAATAATGTTCTTTTCCTCTAACTGCGTGGTTATACGAGCGTCACGGGCAATACTGCCCGTGACTGAAAATCAGGCCGGCCAAAAATGGAATTATACCTCGGCGGCCGGCGGCGAGGTAAGGCGGGTGGTCAGGATCTTGTCGATCCGGCGACCGTCCATGTCGACAATCTCGAAGCGCCATCCCCCATATTCGAAATAATCGCCGGCCTCAGGCAAGCGCCCTAGCTGGAAGAGCGCGAAGCCTGCGAGCGTGTGATAATCGCCATCCTCGGGTGGAACCATGCCCAGCCGCTGGAACGCGTCATAGGCGGGCATCATGCCGTCGATCAGCAGCGAGCCGTCCTCACGCTCGACGACGTCAGGCTCCTCGCCTTCCACATCCGGCAGGTCGCCGGCGATGGCTTCGAGAAGGTCGGTCTGGGTGACGATGCCTTCCAGGCTGCCATATTCGTCGATGACGATGGCGAGGCGCACCGGTGCGCTCTTGAACTGCTCGAGGACCCGGAAGACCGACATCGACTCATGCACGATGACAGGCTCGCGCATCACAGCCATGGGATCCAGCGGCTTGCCGTCCAGCACCATGTCGAGCAGGTCTTTCTTCAGGATCATGCCCAGCGGCTCGTTGATGTCGCCGCGGCCCACCAGCAATTGCTCATGATGACATTCGCGAATGGCACGCAGGATTTCCTCCTGGCTGTCATCGGCATCGATCCAATCCACCTCCATGCGCGGGGTCATGATGTCGCTGATCCGGCGGTCGCCGATATTGAAGACACGCTCCACCACTTCCTTCTGCGCCTGATGCAGAAGGCCTGCCTCCTGGCTGGCAGCAACGAGAAGCTTTAGTTCCTCCGGCGAATGCAGCGAGCCTTCGCCGGTCCCCGGCTGCAGCCCGACAAGCCGCAGCACCAGATTGCCGAGGCCGTTGAGCGAAATGATGGCGGGGCGCAGCAGGAATAGGAACCATTGCAGCGGACGCGACACCCAGAGCGCGGTTTCCTCGCTGCGCTGCAAGGCGAGGCTCTTGGGTGCAAGTTCGCCGAGCACGATATGCAGCGCGGTAATGATGATGAAGGAGATGGCCACCGCAATCGCATGGGAGCTGGCGACAGCCAGTGTTTGCGGCAGGACAAGATGCATCAGCGGCTCGACCAGATGGGCGAGCGCCGGCTCACCAACCCAGCCCAGCGCGAGCGATGAAATGGTGATGCCGAGCTGCGTTGCGGCAAGGTTGGCGTCAAGGTGGTCGACGGCGCGTTGCAGGACGGCTGCGTTCATCCGCTTGGCCGCGACGAGCTCCGCCACGCGGCTGCGGCGCACGGCAACCAGGGAAAATTCGGCCGCGACGAAGAATCCATTTGCAGCCACAAGGAAAAGAACAGCTATTATTCCAAGAATATCGGGCAGACTACTGCCATCGCCGCTAGGCATGTTTTCCTCATATGTTCATTGGCCGAAGGCCGCATCGGTCAGGTCCCGGGCTCTCACAGAAGTGCTGATAGCCCAGCATAAAGTAGACGTTATGCCGCCGCGCGTATAGAGGCGCACAGTGAAAAGCCTTTCGGAAGATTTATGTTGCACGAAAATTTGCAGGTTCGCTTGCCTGTTAGCTGGAGTGTCGGGTGACCAAGCTACATGGCAGGCGCACGATACCGGGCGCGATCTCTTCCCCGCGCGTCAGTTGCAGCATGGCAAGGCCTGCCCGGCGTCCAAGCTCCTTCAACTCCATGTCGATGGTGGTGAGGGGAGGGCGTGTCTGCCGGGCGATGACCTCCCAATTGTCGAAGCCGACGACGGAGATATCGCCGGGAACCGTGATGTTCCGGTCGCGTAGCGCATCGATGACGCCGCGGGCGATCTCGTCATTGCCGCAGAAGATGCCGTCCGGGCGGATGCCGCGCGCGAAGGCTATGTTTATCGCCTCGTGGCCCCATTCTTCCGACCACTCGCCGAACATCGGCTCCCATTCGCCGCAAGCGTCCGAATAGGCGATGGCGCGCACGCGGGCGGCGAGATAATCCTTCGGGCCTGTGATATGCAGGATACGGTTGCGCCTGCGGGCTTTCAGATGATCGATGGCGAGGCGCGCGCCCTGAGCATCATCAGGCACGAAGCTGACGCTGCGCGACGGCCCTTCGGCAAAGACGTAAACCACCGGAATGGGCAGGGTGAACAGCTCCGGCGGCGGCTTCAGGTCGAGCCGCGTCGCGGTGAAGATGATGCCGTCCACCTGCTTGTCGTTGAGCGCCTGCAGATGCAGCCGCGCCAGCCGCTCGTCATTGTTGGTGGCGCACAGAAACACCGAGACGCCGTGATCCACCAGCGCCTCCGACACGCCCGCGCCCATCGGCAGGGTCAGGCGGCCATAGGTGTCGTTGGTCAGCATGCCGATGGTGAGGCTGCGCTTGCGAAGCAAGCTCTGCGCCAGCGCATTGGGGCGGAAGCCGATTTCCTGCGCGATGCGGTTCACCTTCTCCCGCGTTTCGGCATTGACGCGGCCGACGCCGTTGAGAGCGTTCGAGGCGGTGGAAAGGCTCACGCCCGCCGCTTTGGCGACGTCGCGGAGCGTCCGTTTGCGGTGGAAGATCGGTTTCATGCTTCTTGGCTCTTTCGCTTGCAAAACGCTTTTATCAAACTAAATCAGCGCTGCAAAAAGGTTTTTTCACGCGAATGCGCACAAAATGTCGACAGCCGAAAAAATCTGAAATAGCGTTTTCATCGACCCCGCCGGGAGAGAGGGTGGGCGATAACAGAAAAGGGGAATGCGATGAGAAAATCATTCAATCGCTACGGCCTGGCGGCGCTCATGCTTGCCGCGTCCGTTTCCATGGCCAATGCGGAGGAGGCGACGCTGTGGGTGCGCACCTCGTCAGGCGCGGTGTTGCAGGGGCTGGCGGATTTATATAACGCCAAGCACGAGGACAAGATCACCGTTACCCAGATCACCGCCGAGCAGATGGTGCCGAAGCTGGGCGCGGCGATTGCCGGCGGCTCGCCCCCTGACGGAGCGGTGCTTGACCTGATCTACCTGCCGACTTTCGCAGCCAATGACGCGCTTGAGGATATCACCGACTTCGTCAAGGGGCTGCCTTACGCGGGCGCTCTGAGCCCGTCCCATATGCGGCTCGCCACCTATGAGGATAAGATCTACGCCGTTCCGGCGCTCCCCGACGCTTCGATCATCGCCTACAACACGGATCTCTTCGAGAAGGCGGGGCTCGATCCGAACAAGGCTCCGGCCTCGCTCGATGAGATTGCCGAGGATGCGAAGAAAATCCGCGCGCTGGGGCCGGATACCTATGGCTTCTATTTCGTCGCCAATTCCGGAAGCTGGCTCATCTACGATTTCCTGCCGCATATCTGGGCGGCGGGCGCGGATGTGCTGACCGAGGACGGCCGCAAGGCAACGGTCGATACACCTGCGATGCGCGAAACCATCGCTGCCTATCGCGACATGTGGAAGGCCGGCGCGATCCATCCCACCTCGCGCTCCGGCAATGGCAACAACGCCGTCGAGGCGTTCGCGTCGGGTAAGGTCGGCGTGCTGATGACCGGCTCCTACATCGTCAATCTGCTCACCACCAAATATCCGGACGTGAAGTTCAACGTCGCGCCGATCCCAGGGCCGAAGGGCGGGGAATCCAGCTTCGCTGGCGGCGACTCGCTCGCGCTCATCAAGGGCATCAGCGAGGAAAAGAAGAAGATCCTGCTCGATTTCGTGAATTTCTACATGCAGCCCGAGCAGCAGGTGTTCATCACCAAGGAAGCCGGCATGCCGCCGCGCACGGACCTTGCGGATCAGGCCTATGCCCAGTTCGATAAGCGCAACCTCGTCGCCTACGACGTGCTGGGCAAGGCGCGTACGCCCTACACTTTTTCCTCCGACGAACTGTTCGTCAGCCGCACCGGTCCGTTTCTGAATTTGATCCAGGGAGCGGTGTTCGGGGATGACGTCGATGGCGCGATAGCCAAGGCGCAGGACGAGTTCACGAAGATATTGGACAGGACGAATCCGTGAATTGGCACCCTCCCTCCCCCTTGCGGGGAGGGTGGCCCGAAGGGTCGGGTGGGGGTGGTGACGTTTCGCCACTGCCTCCAGCAAAAGCACCTTCGTCACCACCCCCATCCGCCCGCTGACGCGGGCACCTTCCCCGCAAGGGGGAAGGAGGCCGCGGAGCCCGCAACCGAAGGAGCGATACTTGGCCTCATCACCCAAAACGGACGAGCCCCATGGCTGGCTTGGCCTTGCCTTCATCGCGCCGAGCATGGTGTTCATATCAGGGCTGTTCGTCATCCCGCTGGGGATGACCCTTTGGATGAGCTTTTACCACTGGCCGCTTTTGGGCCGAAAAAAGTTCATCGGCCTTGAAAACTATGCCGAACTCGTGGGCGATGCGCAGCTCTGGCATTCGCTGGGCTTCACGCTGCTCTATACCGTTCTGGTAACGGCGGCGATCCTTGCCGTGGCATTTCCGCTGGCGCTGCTCGTGGATCGGCCGCTCAAAAGCGCCGGTTTCTTCCGCACCATCTATTTCATGCCTGTCGTGATCGGCTTCGGCGCTGCTTCCACCCTCTGGATGTGGCTGCTCAACCCGGATAGCGGCGTTTTCTCACGTTTGCTCCTGGGGCTCGGGCTGGTCGACGCCGCGCCGCGTCCGCTCGAAAGCTTCTGGCCGGCGCTGGCCGTCATCATCCTGATGGTGGTGTGGAAGACCGCCGGCTTCACCATGGTCATCCTGCTCACTGGCCTGCAAAGCATCCCGCAGGACGTGATCGAGGCGGCGAAGATCGACGGGGCGAGCGTGTTCAGCCGGTTCCGCCGCGTGACGCTGCCGCTGATGCGCAATTCGCTGCTGCTGGCGCTGGTGCTCAACATCACGTCGTCCATGCTCGCCTTCGACCAGTTCTTCATCATCACACAGGGCGGACCGGAGAACAGTACTATCTCGGCGGTGTTCTCGATCTATCTGGCGTCGTTCTCATCTTATCGGCTCGGCTATGGCTCGGCGCTTTCCTTCGCCCTGCTCGTCGTGCTGGTCGCCATC
This sequence comes from Brucella sp. IR073, assembly GCF_049065735.1. Taxonomy (NCBI): domain Bacteria; kingdom Pseudomonadati; phylum Pseudomonadota; class Alphaproteobacteria; order Hyphomicrobiales; family Brucellaceae; genus Brucella; species Brucella sp. IR073. The sequence goes on along the minus strand of NZ_JBAKHD010000009.1, from coordinate 45,805 downwards.
AGCTCGATCCAACTGAGCTTCATGCGTGAACGCCCGGAGGAAGGCCGATGAACAGTTTTTCCCCGCGCGAGCGGCTGGGTTATACCGCCTTCATTGCCGTCTCGCTGCTCTTCGCCATCTTCTTTCTGATGCCGATCGTCTGGTCGGTTGCCAATTCCTTCAAGCCTGCGGCGGAGGCGCTGTCCAATCCCGTGGCGCTGTTCTCCAAGGCCTTTTCGCTGGAAAATTACCGGCGGCTGGAGGATGTGGGCGCGGGCTGGTATGTCTATGCCACCAATTCCGTGCTGATCGCCCTCGGCACCATCGCGCTCACCGTGCTCATTTCCGTGCCTGCCGGCTACGGCTTCTCGAAATTCCGCTTTCCCGGCCAGTCGCTGATCTTCGTCATCGTCATGGCGACGATGATGATCCCGTTCCAGTCGATCCTGACGCCGCTGTTCCTGATCCTGAAATTCCTCGGGCTTCAGAACAATCTCTTCGGGCTGGTGCTGGTCTACACCACCTTCCAGTTGCCATTCTCCATCTTCATGATGCGCAATGCCTTCGACGCCATTCCCGGCGCACTGATCGAGGCCGCGCGCATCGACGGCGCGTCGCAGTGGACGCTGATCCGCCGCATCATGATGCCGCTGGCGCTGCCGGGCGTGGCGACCGTCGCCATGTTCGCTTTCCTGAATTCCTGGAACGAGTTCCTCGCGGCGCTGATCTTCCTCTCGGACCAGAACAAGTTCACGCTGCCGATCATGCTCGTCAATGTCTCCTCCGGCATCTACGGCATCATCGATTGGGGCGCGCTTCAGGCCGGTATCACGGTCACCATGGTGCCCTGCATCCTGCTCTTCCTCACGCTTCAACGCTACTACGTGCGCGGCCTTACCGCCGGCGCGGTGAAATAACGGAGTTCCCATGCATTCGTCCTTGAAAAAGGCCCCCGCCGGCCAGCCGCGTCCTTTCGAGCGCTTCGTGCCGGTCGATCATACCCGCGTGTCTTTTGATTCCGGCTTCTGGAAAAGCTGGGTCGAGACGGTGCGCGAGGTCACCATCCCCACCCAGCATCGGCGGCTGGAGGAAGAGGGCTTTCTGGAGGTGCTCGACTTCGGTAAGCCCGCCGGTCCGCTGGTGCGGCCGATCCAGCCGAGCGGGCTGTCGATGCAGCATTTCTTCGATTCCGATTTCGGCAAATGGATCGAGGCGGCGAGCTATACGCTGAAGAACCATCCCAACCCCGATATCGAAGCGAAGATCGACGCCATCGTCGAGAAGCTGGAACAGGGGCAGATGGCGGATGGCTATCTCAACAGTTGGTTCATCCGCCGCGAGCCGGAGAAGCGCTGGACGAATTTGCGCGATCTCCACGAGATGTATTCGATGGGCCATCTGCTGGAGGGCGCGGTCGCTTACTTCGAGGCGACCGGCAAGCGCCGTTTCCTCGACGTGATGATCCGCGCCGTCGACCACATCATCGACACTTTCGGCACCGAGCCGGGCAAATTGCGCGGCTATGATGCGCATGAGGAAATCGAGCTGGCGCTGGTCAAGCTCTACCGCGTGACCGGCGATATCAGGCACCTGAAGCTCGCCACCTATTTCATCGACGAGCGCGGGCAGATGCCCTCGTATTACGATGAGGAGGCGCGGCGGCGCGGTGAGGACCCCGCCGATTATGTCTACCAGACCTATGCCTATAGCCAGGCGCACATGCCGGTGCGCGAGCAGACGCAGGTGGTGGGCCACGCGGTCCGCGCCATGTATCTCTTCTCGGCCATGGCCGATCTCGCCTATGAAAATGACGATCCTTCCTTAAAAGCCGCCTGCGACCGGCTGTTCGACAATCTGACCGGGCGGCAGCTTTATGTCACCGGCGGGCTTGGGCCCTCGGCGTCGAACGAGGGCTTCACCCGCGAATACGACCTGCCGAACCAGACGGCCTATGCCGAAACCTGCGCTGCCGTGGCGCTGGGTTTCTGGGGCCATCGCATGGCGCAGATCGACCTCGACGGCAAGTTCACTGATGCGCTGGAGACGGTACTCTATAACGGGGCGCTGTCAGGCATTGCGCGCGACGGCGAGCATTACTTCTACGAAAACGTGCTGGAGAGCCATGGGCAGAACAGGCGCTGGAAATGGCACTACTGCCCCTGCTGCCCGACCAATATCGCCCGTTTCATCACCTCGCTCGGGCAATATTTCTATTCCGTGAAGGGTGATGAAATCGCGGTTCATCTCTATGGCGGCAATGTCGCGGAGCTGGAAGCGGGCAGTCATTTCCTGCGGCTTAGGCAGGAGACGGCCTATCCTTGGGATGGCGATGTGCGGCTTGCCGTGGGCCTCGCCGCCCCCGCTACGCTCACCTTCCGCCTGCGCATTCCCGGCTGGTGCGAGGCGGCGCGGATTGTCGTCAATGGCGAGGAGATCACCGCCCCGGTCGAGAAGGGATATGCCGCGATCACGCGCGAATGGCGGGACTACGATGAAATCCGCCTTTCCTTCGTTATGCCGGTGGAGCGGCTTTATGCGCACCCGGCGGTTGGCGAAGACGCGCACCGGGTCGCCTTCAAGCGCGGGCCGATGGTCTATTGTGTCGAGGAAACCGATATCGGCACCGAGCCGCAACGCTTGCGTATTCCCCGCGACACGGTGCTCAAACCGCGCTTCGACGAAACTCTGCTAGGCGGCGCCGTGGTGCTGGAGGGCGAGGCGCTCGAAGCCGATGCCAGCGGCTGGGAAGGCACGCTCTACCGCAAGGAGCCGCCCGCGCTGAAACCGAGGCCGATCAAGGCCATCCCCTACCACCTTTGGGCCAATCGCGAGGCGGGCGCGATGCAGGTCTGGCTGACGGAGGAATAGCGATGGCAACGCTGCAGCTCAAAAATGTCACTAAGTCCTATGGTCTGTATGAAGCCGTGCGCGGCATCAGCCTCGACATCAGGGACAAGGAATTCGTCGTCTTCGTCGGCCCATCCGGCTGCGGTAAATCGACGACGCTCAGGATGATCGCCGGCCTTGAGCACATCTCGGGCGGCGAGATCGTCATCGGCGATCAGGTGGTGAACCGGCTCGGGCCGGGCAAGCGCGACATCGCCATGGTGTTCCAGAACTATGCGCTCTATCCGCATATGACGGTGCGCGAGAACATCGCCTTCTGCCTGGAGCAGCAGAAGCTGGAGAAGCCGGAAATCGAAAAGCGCGTCACCTCGGCGGCGGAAACGCTGCATATCACCGAATTGCTCGACCGGCGGCCGGGCCAGCTTTCTGGCGGCCAGCGCCAGCGCGTCGCCATGGGCCGCGCCATCGTCCGCAATCCGAAAGTGTTCCTGTTCGATGAGCCGCTGTCGAACCTCGACGCCAAGCTGCGGGTGAAGATGCGCACCGAGATCAAACGGCTGCATCAGATGCTGCCGACGACGACCGTCTATGTTACGCACGATCAGGTGGAAGCCATGACCATGGCCGACCGGGTGGTGGTGATGAACAAGGGGCTGATCGAGCAGATGGGCGAGCCGCAGGAGCTCTATCTGCATCCAAGGAGCAAGTTCGTCGCCGGTTTCATCGGCTCGCCGTCGATGAATTTCCTCCCGGCGCGGCTGGAGGCGGAGGGTGGCGCACTGTTCGTGGTGCTGGAAGATGGCACACGCCTCGCGGTGCCGCCAGCAAAAGCTGCGGCCTATCGCTCCCATGTGGGCAAGGAAATCGTCTTCGGCATCCGGCCGGAGGCAATTTCCGCCCGGCAGGATCGACAGGGCTGGGAGCCGTTCGATGCTGCAGCCGATCTGGTGGAGCCGCTGGGCGCAACGACCATGGTTTATTTCAACGTCGGCAAGTCGGCGATCTGCGCTAGCATCGACCCCGAAACGGCACCGAAGGCAGGCGCAACCGTGCCGCTGTCGGTCAATATGAACCAGATGCATGTGTTTGACAGGGAGAGCGAGCTTTCTCTTGCTTGACACGCGCACGCTTCGGTCTTAGCACTATGATGTCAGACCAATTTTAAAGACAATTCGGGAACGGGTCTGGCAGGTGCATTTGCCCGTGAGGGTGCGAGGACAGGGGTCCCCGAATGGGAGAGGGCAAGCTTGCGATGGCGCCGCTGCCGCCGGTTGACCGAACCGGACAGGTCACGGAAGCGCTCGCCAGCTATATCCAATCTGCGCGGCTACAGGCCGGGAACCGCCTTCCTGCCGAGCGCGAGCTTATGACCGCGCTGGGTGTCGGGCGCTCCACCATTCGCGAAGCGATCCGGCATTTTCAGGCACTGGGCGTCATCGAAACGCGCAAGGGCAGCGGCACCTATCTGCTGAAGCCCGTATCGGCCGCAACCATCCATATGCCGCTTTCCTTCGACCCGGCGCAATTGCGCGATGCCCTCCTGCAAACGCTGGAAGTGCGGCGCGGCATCGAAGTGGAAGCCAGCATGGTCGCTGCCCGCAGGCGCACCGCCGAAGACCTCGTGGTCATCGAGGAGAAGCTTGTCGAGATGGAGCGCGTGCATCTGGCCAAGGGCACGTCCGGGCCGGAAGATTTGGCGTTCCACCTCGCCGTCTACGATGCCACCCATAACCCGCTGTTCCGGCAGTTGCTGGAGCAGATGCGCGACGCCTTCTTCCGCTTCTGGAGCGAGCCTTTCGACCGGGCCGATTTTGCGCGGCGCACCTTTCCGTTCCACCGCACGCTCTTCAACGCCATCGTGGCCCAGGACACCGAAGCCGCACGGCGCGAGACGCTTAAAATCCTCGATATCGTCGAGGAAGACATCAAGGAAATGTCCAAATGATTGACGGGATGGACCCGCTCGATTTCGCCGCGCTGACCGTGGCCCATGACGAGGCGAATGCTTTCGACGCGGTGGTGCCGCCGATCGTGCAGACCTCGCTTTTCACCTTCCCGAGCTATGACGACATGGTCGCCTCTTACAGGGGCGAGAAGGTGCGGCCGATCTATACGCGCGGCCTGAACCCGACCGTGCGTGCCTTCGAGGACATGCTGGCGAAGCTGGAAGGCGGCGAGGACGCGCTGGGCTTTGCAAGCGGCATGGCGGCGATTTCGGCAAGCGTGCTGGCCTTTGTCGAGCCGGGCGATCGAATTGTCGCGGTACGTCATGTCTATCCCGACGCCTTCCGCCTGTTCGGCACGATTTGCAAGCGGATGCGCATCGAGGTCGAATATGTCGATGGCCGCGACGAGGAGGCGGTGGCGCGGGCACTGCCGGGCGCCAAGCTCTTCTATATGGAAAGCCCGACAAGCTGGACGATGGAGGCGCATGATGTCGGCGCGCTGGCGGCGATTGCAAAGCGTCACGGCGTCATGAGCATCATCGACAACAGCTGGGCGAGCCCGGTCTTCCAGCGGCCTTTGTCTCTCGGCGTCGATCTGGTGGTGCATTCGGCCTCGAAATATCTGGGCGGCCACAGCGATGTGGTGGCCGGTGTGGTGACCGGCGCGAAGGCGCTCATCGATCGGATACGCGGCGAAACCTATCCCTATCTCGGCGGCAAGCTCTCGCCCTTCGATGCCTGGCTGCTGGTGCGCGGCATGCGGACGCTGCCCGCGCGCATGAAGGCGCATGAGGCTTCGGCGCTGGAGATCGCCAAACGGCTGCAGGCGTTGGAACAGGTGGAAACCGTCTGCCATCCGGCCCTTGCCAACCGCCTGCCGGCGGGGCTGACGGGGACATCGGGGCTGTTCTCGGTCATTTTCCGCGAGGGCGTGAATATCCGCGCCCTCTGCAATCATCTTGACCTCTTCAAGCTCGGCGTGAGCTGGGGCGGGCATGAAAGCCTGATCGTGCCGGGCGAAGTGGTGCTGCAGCAGCGTGCCCAGCCCAACTCCGCCCATACATTCGGCATCGACCCGCGCTCCGTGCGCCTCCATGTCGGGTTGGAAGGCACCGAAGCGCTCTGGAAGGATCTGGAGGCGGCAATCGCCGTATCGACTGCATGAAGTAGACGACGACTATCAACTAAGGGGAACGAAAACATGAAAAAACTGATCGCAACCGCATTCGCCGCCATGCTGATGAGCGGCACGGCCCTGGCCGATACCACGCTGAAGCTCGTGGAGGTCATCACCAGTCCGGAGCGCACCGAGACGCTGAAATCCATCGTCGGCAAGTTCGAAGCGGCCAATCCCGGCACCAAGGTGGAAATCATCTCGCTGCCCTGGGGCGAATCCTTCCAGAAATTCGCGACCATGGTTTCGGCGGGCGAAATCCCCGACGTGATGGAAATGCCGGATACCTGGATTTCCCTCTATGCCAACAATGGCATGCTGGAGAGCCTCGAGCCATATCTGAAGGAGTGGCCGGTGACGCCAGACCTCACCGACCGTGCGCTGGAACTGGGCCGCAGCGTTAACAACACCGCCTATACGCTTCCCTACGGCTTCTATCTCAACGCCATGTTCTACAATAAGAAACTTCTCTCCGAGGCGGGCGTCTCCGAGCCGCCGAAGACCATGGACGAATTCGTCGAGGCCTCGAAGAAGATCGCGGCCCTGCCCGGCAAATTCGGCTATTGCCTGCGCGGCGGGGCGGGCGGGCTCAACAGCTGGGTGATCTTTGGCGCGTCGATGGCCGGCTCGAACAAATTCTTCAACGAGGACGGCACCTCGACTATGAACAGCGATGGCTGGAAGAAGGGCATCGCCTGGGTCGTCGATCTTTACAAGAACGGGCTCGCACCGAAGGACAGCGTCAACTGGGGCTTCAACGAAACCGTAGCCGGCTTCTATAGCGGCACCTGCGCCTTTCTCAATCAGGACCCGGATGCGCTGATCGCCATTGCCGAGCGCATGAAGCCCGAGGATTTCGGCGTTGCCGTCATGCCGAAGGGGCCTGACGGCAAGACCTTCCCCACCATCGGTTTCGCCGGCTGGTCTATGATGGCTGCGTCGAAGAATAAGGACCTTGCCTGGAAGCTGATCGCGACTTTGGAAGGTCCCGAAGGCAATATCGAGTGGAACAAGCGCGTCGGCACCCTGCCAGTGCTGAAATCGGCTGAGAACGATCCATTCTACAAGACGCCGCAGTTCAAGGGCTGGTTCGAGGAACTGGCGGACAAGGATGTCGTCCCGACCGTCATGCCGACCTATCTGGAAGAGTTCGCCTATTTCAAGGATTCGCTGGTAATCACCACGTCGCAGAAGGCGCTGCTCGGCGAAATCACGCCGGATGAGCTGGCGGACCAGTGGGCGGAGTATTTGACCAAGGCCCAGCAGAAGTTTTTGGCGAAGAAGTAGGTTCGCGCCCCTCCCTCCCCCTTGCGGGGAGGGTGGCCCGATAGGGTCGGGTGGGGGTGGTTAAGGCAGCGCGGTGTCTTCGCCCGCTGAGGCACGTCGCCACCCCCATCCGTCTGCTCCGCAGACACCTTCTCCGCAAGGGGGAAGGAGGGCGCGAACCGGCCCGGCAGAGCGAAGGGCGCTGTCCCGCCAATGTATCAGACGTAAAAGCATCAACGGGAGGCGACGAATGCCCACCCCTATCCATAACCACCCCCACCGCAGCCCCCTGCAAAGGCTCGCCCACGCCTCCGAGCCATGGCTCTACAGCGCGCCCGCGCTCATCCTCATCGCCGCCATCATGCTGGTGCCGCTGGTTCTCGGTATCTCCTACGCCTTTCGCGATATTCAGCTGCTCAACCCGTTCTCGGGCGGCTTCGTTGGCCTTGAGCACTTCCAGACCCTCGCCAAGGACCGCGCCTTCTTTGTCGCGCTCAAGAACACGCTCTGGTGGACCGGCGGCTCGGTCTTGCTGCAATTCATCTTCGGGCTGATCCTCGCGCTGCTTCTCGACAAGCCATTTCGCGGTCGCGGGCTGGCGCAGGCGCTGGTTTTCCTGCCTTGGGCGGTGCCGACATTCCTCTCCGGCCTCAACTGGGCCTGGCTGTTCAATCCTGTCATCGGCCCCTTGCCGCACTGGCTTCATACGCTCGGTATCCTCGACGCGCCCAACAATATCCTGTCCGATCCAAACCTCGCCATGTGGGGCATCATCACCGCCGGCGTCTGGTGGGGCATCCCGTTCTTCGCCATCACCATGCTCGCCGCGCTTCAGGCCATCCCGCGCGATCTCTACGAGGCCGCCGCCATTGACGGCGCCGGGCCGGTGCAGCGCTTTCTTTCGATCACGCTGCCCTATCTCGCCCCCACCATGGCGATCACCATTCTCCTGCGCACCGTCTGGATTGCCAACAGCGCCGACCTCATCGTCGTCATGACTGGCGGCGGGCCTGCCGACCGTACACAGATCGTCGCAAGCTACATCTTTACCCAAGCCTTCAAGCGGCTCGATTTCGGCTATGCCTCGGCCATCGCGCTCGTGCTGCTCATACTGCTGCTCGCCTATTCGATGCTGATCGTGCTGTTGCGCCAGACATTGCTGAATAAGGATTGATGCCATGACCGCTCGCAAACTCCTGCTTCTTGGAGCCCATCGCGGCGCGATCCTGCTCTATATCCTGTTCGCGCTGTTTCCGCTGTTCTGGCTCCTGAAAGTCTCGGTCACGCCGAACGACCTTCTTTACAGCGAAGGCGTCCGGCTCTGGCCCTCGCGCATCACCTTCGAGCATTTCAGCCATGTTTTGACGCACAGCTCCTTTCCGCTGTTTTTCCGCAACAGCCTGATCGTCTCGGGTGCGACGGCGGTGGTGGTAACGCTCTTCGCCTCGCTCTCCGGCTATGCCCTGTCGCGGTTCAACTTCCGGGGCAAATACTGGATCGTCGCGCTGATGCTGCTGACGCAAATGTTCCCGCTCGTGATGCTGATCGCCCCGATCTACAAGATCATGGCGCCGCTCGGCCTCACCAACAGTCTCGTCGGGCTCGTCATCGTCTATTCGGCCTTCAACATGCCGTTCGCGACCTTCCTGATGCAGTCCTTCTTCGACGGCATTCCGAAGGACCTTGAGGAAGCGGCCAAGATCGACGGCGCGACGCAATTCACCGCATTCCACCAGATCATCCTGCCGCTGACGCTCCCCGGCATCGCGGCGACGCTCGGCTTCGTCTTCACCGCCGCCTGGAGTGAACTCCTCTTCGCGCTGATGCTGATCTCCGGCAACGATGCGGCGACGTTCCCCGTGGGCCTTCTCACCTTCGTGTCGAAATTCTCCGTCGATTTCGGGCAGATGATGGCGGCGGGCGTGCTGGCGCTCATTCCCGCCTGCGTCTTCTTCTTCCTCATCCAACGCTATCTCGTGCAGGGCCTCACCGCCGGCGCGGTCAAAGGCTGAAAGGATTTTCCATGGCTTCGATCGATATCCAGTCCGTCCGCAAGAGCTATGGCGACCTTGCCGTGCTGCACGGCGTCGATCTTTCGATCCGTGACGGCGAGTTCATCGTTCTGGTCGGCCCGTCAGGCTGCGGCAAGTCCACGCTGCTGCGCATGATCGCGGGGCTGGAGGAGATTTCCTCCGGCGAGGTGCAGATCGGCGGCAAGCGGGTCAACGATCTCGCGCCGAAGGACCGCGACATCGCCATGGTGTTCCAGTCCTATGCGCTCTATCCGCATATGAGCGTTGCCGGCAATATGAGCTACAGCCTTCGCCTGCGCAAAACGCCGAAGGAGAAAATCGCGGAAGCGATCAAATCGACTGCAAACAAGCTCGGCCTCGATCCGCTCTTGGAACGCCGCCCCAAGGCGCTCTCCGGCGGACAGCGCCAGCGCGTCGCCATGGGCCGCGCCATCGTGCGCCAGCCCAAGGCCTTCCTGTTCGACGAGCCGCTGTCCAACCTCGATGCCCGCCTGCGCGAGCAGATGCGCGCCGAGATCAAGAAGCTGCATGGCGAGCTGAAAGCCACCTCGATCTACGTCACCCACGATCAGATCGAGGCGATGACGCTCGCGGACCGCATCGTCGCCATGCATGGCGGCGTCGTGCAGCAGGTGGGTTCGCCGCTGGATCTCTATGATCGTCCGGCGAATCTGTTCGTGGCCGGGTTCATCGGCTCGCCCGCGATGAATTTTCTCGACGTCACCTATCTTGAAGCGGATGGCGGCCCGCGCTTGAAACTTGCCGATGGAACGCCAATCCCGCTGCCGCAGCCAATGCCGCTTGGCGACGGCGCGAAGGCGACGCTGGGCATTCGTCCGGAACATGTGACGATCGAGAAGCAAGGCGGACTGCCGGCTCAAGTGGATCTCGTCGAGCCGACCGGCTTCGGCATCATCCTGCATCTCTCCCTGCACGGCCTGCCGTTCAAGATATTCACGCTCGACCGCGAAGCGCTCCATGCCAAGGGCGCGGTGCAGGTGAGTTTCCCCGCCCAGCATCTCCATCTCTTCGACGGGCAAGGCAACCGCGTTGAAACCTCAGACGGAACGCCGCAATAATCCGCCAGAGCGTGAGAACCTATCCGCGCCGCCCGCTCCACGGGCCTTGCTGGACGGTAATTTGTGATTGAAGGGGCCATGATCTGCCGGCGATGATTTCGACGCACAGTTTCATGGCCGCCCTGGCTTTCACTTTATTGTGTGGATCAAATATTCAATCCAGGCAGTTGAAGTGACGGCTTCGGAACCTCCCGAAGCAGCCGCCGGATCGTGCGCGGATGAACCGCGTATTTTTCAGCAACCGAATTGATGGTCTCCCCCATGGACCGGATGGCGGCGACTGCCTCCAGCCGCTGTGATTCGCTTAAGGCCGGAGGCCGGCCGATGTGATGTCCCTTTGCCCTGGCGGCCCTCATCCCCGCCCTGGTCCTCTCCCCGATCAGAGACCGCTCGAATTCCGCCAGCGCCGCCATGATGTGAAAGATGAGCCGGCCGCCGGGCGAGCGCGTGTCGATGCTCTCCGTCAATGAGTAGAATTCTATCTTCCGCGCCGCCAGCGCATCTATGGTTTCCACCAGATCGAGCAGAGACCGCCCCAGCCGGTCTAGTTTCCAGACGATAAGCGTATCGCCCGGCGAAAGGGACTCCAGAACTTGCGTGAGGCCGGGCCGGGAAAAATCCACGCCTGAAACCCCGTGGTCTTCGAAAATATGGTCGCATCCAGCAGCATGTAACGCCTCCCTTTGCAGATCAAGACTTTGATCATCCGTCGATACGCGTGCGTAACCAAACTTCATGCTCAATTTTCCTTCAATCTTTTCAGTGCATTGTCTGCGTTCTCCTTCTCGTTGCATGCCGCGAGGCGGCCTCCCGTGATTTTGGCTTGACTCAAGGGGACGGTTTTGTCCGTCCCGAATTTGCCCCGATTTAGCCTGTGTCACCCCACAGAAGCTGCTAGCGATTACAAGCATTTCTGCGTACTGTTACCCGTTGCTGCACTTATAGACAAAAGCCTCCCCTTTCTCCCGATCTGAGAGACAGAAACCGCGCCAGGCGGCCGCAATGGTTGCTTTGGATTGACTTAGATTGTGGAGGTATTTTGGAATGAACGTCTTCGTTTGCTTCGATTAAGCGCCCGATGAACCGGGTTTGTCCTGCCTATTCTCCAATCTGAACTTTGGATGCTTTTCCGCTCGGGCTTCTGGCCGCTCGGACTACGATGTTTTTTCGCAAGCGAGGAATGAATGAAATCGACTGCAACGCTTAAAATGACCACTTCCGTCGTCGCGCTGATCGCGGCGACGGCTGCGCCCGCGCAGGCGCAACAGGCCGGATGGACCGGGGGAAGCTCGTATTACTACAGCTGCACGGGCGGTACCTGCGCCGCGACCGGTGACAATCACTGGGGTAATGCCGCCAACTGGTCGGGTGGCGCGGCGCCGACGGCGAATACCGACGTGAATATCGGTCTTTCCACCTATCAATCGGGAACGAGCCCCCGCCCGACGCAGCATGACACGGTCGATATTGTTGGGGGCAGCACGGCGGATGCGCGGTCCGTCACGATCGGCTTTACCGGGGCTCGGGCTGACTCCGGGAGTTTCGGCCGGGGCGAGCTCAACGTCACCGAAAACTCGCATCTGAATGTCGGCCGGACGCTTACCGTGGGCGCGGATGGTCGTGGGGCTCTCAATATCGAAGCGGGCAGCTCGGTCGACGCACAGGGCCGCGTTACGGTGGGGGCGGATGAGCCGAGCCAGGGTGTGCTGCGGAATGCGGGCACGATGGTCAACCGGCGGGACCTGATCGTCGGCGTGGACGGGGAAGGTATCGCCGTGACGGAAGGCGCCGGCGCGATCACCGAGATCCGTGGCGATACCAGGGTCGGAGGCGAGGAAACCGGGCTGGGCCTCGTGGTGGTTCGCGATGGCGGGACGATGACCGGCGCAGGCCGGTTCGATGTCGGCTATGAAGATGGCTCCACCGGTATCGTTGTGATCAACAATGGCGGTACGGTGCGCGTCGGCGATGGCAACGGCACGCTCACGCTTGCCAATGAGGCGGGTTCGACAGGTATCCTGAACATCGGCGCCTATTCCCCGACGGGCGGCAATTACGGCATCGACAGCACCCTTTATGGCGTCCAGCCGGGCGATCTTTCTGCCGCCGCCGGCTTCGGTAATCTCGACGCCAAGACTATCCAGTTCGGCCAGGGCGCCGGCTTCGTCAACTTCAAGCACACCGGCACCGCAGCCGACGACTCGCGCTTCAAGGCCGGTTTCGCGGGCGATGGCACGGTCACGCATTATGCCGGCTATACCGTGCTCGACGGCGACTCCTCCGGCTTCACCGGTACTTTGACGGTGCTGGGCGGCGTTGCCGTGGCCAACAATGTGCTGGCGGGCAAGGTCGCGGTCGGTGCCGATGGCACTCTGGGCATCGGTGATGGCGGCACGACCGGCGACGTCGTCAACGATATCTACAGCGAGGGTCTTACGCAGTTCAACCGTTCCGACCGCTATGTCTATGACAGCGTCATCAGCGGAACGGGCGCGGTCGAGCAGGTGGGCACGGGCACGACGGTCCTCACCGGAGCTAACACCTATACCGGCAAGACCACCGTCACCAACGGCACGCTCCAACTTGGCGACGGCGGCACGTCCGGCTCGATCGCAAACACCTCGGGCGTCGAGATCGAGGAAAACGGCACGCTCGCCTTCAACCGCTCCGATGCGGTGCTGTTCGACCGGAAGATCACCGGAGCGGGCAAACTCGCCCAGATCGGCTCCGGCCTCACCAATATCACGCAAGACAATTCCGGTTTCACCGGCGAGGCGCGGGTGGAAAAGGGCATCCTCTCGGTCAATGGCGTCCTCAAGGGCACGATGGATGTGCAGGGCGGCGTGCTGGAAGGCGTCGGACGCGTCGGCGCCACCACCGTGCGCAAGGACGGCGCCATCGCTCCGGGCAACATCCTCGGGGAGCGGATCGCCAAGCTCACCGTCGACGGCGACCTGACGCAGGAGGCGGGCTCGAAATATCTGGCCGATCTGCGCTCCACCGGTCAGAACGACCTGTTGCAGGTGACCGGCAAGGCTGACATCGCCGAGGGCTCCGTGCTCAATGTCTCGAAGCTGGACAAGGGCCGGTATGAGCTGGAGCATCGCTATACCGTGCTTTCGGCTGCCGGGGGCGTTACCGGCGATTACAACCTGACGGGCGACACCTGGGTTTCGACTTTCTACCAGGTCGAGGATCACTACGACGCCAACAATGTCTATCTCGACGTTGCCCAGCATCGCCTGTTCCAGGAGGCGGGCAAGACCCGCAACCAGATCGCCGCGGCGACCGCCGCGCAGGAACTGAAGGCCGAGCGCGATCCGAAGACGAACTACCCGACCAACGAGCTGTTCCGGGCCATCGCCTATCTCCAGACCGATGGCGAGGCGCAGCATGCTTTCGACGTGATCTCAGGCGAAATCCACGCTTCGGCCAAGGCCGATCTGGTGGAGAGCAGCAAGTTCGTCCGCGATGCCGTCACCAGCCGTATCCGTGGCGCTTTCGGGCTCGATGCGGAGGCGCCGAGCCAGGCCGTGGTCAGCAAGGATGGCAGCGCGGCGACGACGCCGGGCGATGCGGAAGGCACGGTTCTGTGGGCCAACGGTTTCGGCTCCTGGGGGACGCTCGAGGGTGACGGCAATGCCGGCGACCTCGACCGCAATATCGGCGGTGCCTTTGTCGGCATCGATACGCCGGTTGCCCAGAACTTCCGCGTCGGTCTCGTCGGCGGCTATAGCGACGCTTCCTATGATGCGGCAGGCCGCCAGTCGACCGGGTCGAGCCGCAATTTCGACATCGGCGTCTATGGCGGCGGCCAGTGGGATGCGGTGGGCGTACGGCTCGGCGCCAATTACACTTGGCACAAGCTCGAATTCGACCGCTCGGTCGTCTTCCCCGGTTTCGCGGAGTCGATCTCGTCCGACTATGACGGGCACACGATCCAGGCCTATGGCGATATCGGCTACACGTTCCGCCAAGGCGCGGCAAACTTCGAGCCCTTCGCGGCGCTCGCCTATGTCAGCACCAAGACGGATGGCTATGCCGAAACGGGTGGTGTCTCTGCTCTGACGGGCGAAAGTGACGATATGGGCACGGGCTTCTCAACCCTCGGCGTGAGGGCATCCACGGAAATCCAGCCCGGCGTCATCGCACGCGGCATGGCCGGCTGGCGGCATGCCTTCGGCGACACCGATACGAATGCGTCCCATGCCTTTGCCGGCAGCAGCGTTTTCACCGTCGGCGGTGTGCCGATCTCGAAGAACCTGGCCGTGCTCGAGCTCGGCGTCGATGCCGCCGTCAATGAGAAGCTGACGGTCGGTGTCTCCTATGCCGGGCAGCTCGGCGACGGCGTCCAGGATCACGGCCTCAAGGGCAAGCTGGACTGGAAGTTCTAAGCGCTATGATCCCGGAAAGCCGGCGTCTTTTCGGGATCATGTTCCAGAATTCTCCGTGCGTCCCGCCAGATTGCACGGGGAGGCTGACCGCCGGAACGATACCCGCGCATCGTTCCGGCGGTCACAGAAATCGGCCGGCAGGGGGACCCGGAATGCGTAGCGAGAGAGTGTCTGCAAGGCGAATTCTTCGGTTCCTGATAGGGCTGGCCCGGCGCGGCGTGGCGCCAGACGGGAGCCGGGACGAACGGGCGCAGAGAACGGCGCTTCCGCAATTCCTGGAGATAACGCCCTATCCCGAAAGGCTGTTCGACCTCAGGGCGCGTCCAAGGGCAGGGCAGGTTTTCGGACGGAAACCCGCTCCGGCGGCAGGGCAGAGACTTTCATTAAGCGCGTTGCGGCAATTGGCGAAGATCGATCGATAGGGGCGTTGAATGGAAACGGCGAGCGGCAATCGGGTCATGCGCATTATCGGCGGCTGGGGCGGCAAGAAGGCGGCCGTCGCGGCGATTGAGGAGGAGAACGATCTGGCGGTGCTGCTCGATTCGGTGCAGCAGGTCGCGCTGACGCTGCAGGAGGAGTATGAGCGCAGCCTCGCCAAGGTCGGCCGGGATGTATCGCAGCTCGCCACGCAGGTTGCGACGCTGCACCCGATGGTGTCGAAGCTCAAGAACGATCATTCCGTCGACGACAAGCGCAACCGGGTTCTGGAAGCCGAGCAGGCGCGGCTGAAAGAGCAGGTTGGCAAGATCCAGGGCGAGCTCGAGCATTACCGTTCCCTCAGCGTGAAACTGCGCGAGCAGCTCGATGTCGCGACGGAGCGCGAGGCAAACGAGAAGAATGCCGTCAAGACTCTCAAGGCCGATCTCGAAAAGGCGCTGTCCGATATCCAGGAACGGGACGCCGAGCTCACTTATGAAAGGCGCAAGCGCAGCGAGGCTGAGCAGGACCGGGACACGATGCGCTCCCGGGTCGCCAAGCTGGAAGCGGAATATTTCCAGGCAAAGCGCGCCATCGCCAAGGTCATCAACGACCACGGCATCGTGAAGGGCAATCTCGCGACGCGCGAACTGGAATTGGAGCGCGCGCTGGAGGACTTTTCGATCGAGCGGTCCGCCCGCGCACAGGCCGAGGCGTTGCTTGCCCGCAGCCGGCACGAGCTGGAGGAAGCCCAGCGCGGCAACCGCGAGAAGGAGAAGGAACTCCGCCGGCTCATCGAGCAGTATGAGGCGGAAATCCAGGATCTGCGCGCCAGGAAGACCAATGCCGAAAACGCGGAAATGGCGCTGCGCGGCAAGGTCGTGCTGGTCCAGCGCCTGCTGGTGAACCAGCGCTCCAAGACGGACAAGGCCTACGAGCATATCGGCCATCTGCAGGAGTCGATCCGCAAGCTGATGTCGGACGAGGCGTCGGGGAGGGGGCAGGACATCAACCTCGAATGGGAGCCGGACGAGGAGCAGATCGCGGCGGAGGAACTCGAAAGCATCGATCTGAAGACGGACGCGCCAGAAGCCTCCACGCCGAGCCAGGTGGTTCGGCTTCCAGTCAGAGACCGCAATAACAACAACAATAACTGACCCATGCCATGCAGGAGGACGCGCAGGAATTCGGAACATCCAGATCGGACAGGGCGCCATCCCACGACGCAACGAACGTCCTGTCCGTGCGGCCCGCCGCCGCAGGGGCCAGCCAAAGCCCATCCCTCGATAGGATATTGGCTGGCCCCCCTTTCACCCCAGGGGAGCCCCCGATGAAGACCGAATGGCGGGAGTTTGCCGGGATCGTCTTCACGATGGTGTTTCAGCCCATCGTGGATGTCACCTCCAGCGGCGATCCCTACGCTTATGAGGCGCTCGTGCGCGGGGCGGGAGGAATGAGCGCGTCGGCTGTCCTCGGCAGCGTCGAGGATCACGACCGTGACGCTTTCGATGCGGCGTGCCGGGCGGCTGCCGTGGAGATCGCCGCCGCCTATCGCCTGGAAGGCAGGCTCAGCCTCAACATCTCGCCTTCCGCCCTGTGCAACCCGCGCCACAGCATCTATTCGACGATCCGCTCGGCGCGGCAGGCGGGGTTCGCGGTAGACCGGCTCATCTTCGAAGTCACCGAACACGATACCCGCCACAACCTGCCGATGTTCAAGCGCTATTTCGACGCATATCGCAAGCGTGGCGTGACCATCGGCATCGACGATTTCGGCGCGGGTTATGCGGGGCTTAATACGCTCATCCTGGTGCGGCCCGATATCATCAAGCTCGATGCGGGTCTTATCCGCGGCATCGAAGACGATCCGCTGCGCCAGGCGCTCGTGCGCGGCACGCTGGAGGCGTGCCGGCGCGTCGGGATCTCCGTCATCGCGGAGGGGATCGAAACGGCGGCGGAAAAGAGTGTCCTGCAGGCCATGGGGATCGAGCTGATGCAGGGCTATTTCTTCGCAAGGCCTGCTTCCATTGCCGCCTGGACGGAAGGGTGGAGCGCCCGATGAAGAAGAGAGGTGTCCGGAGAGTTCCGGTCCCGCGGACCGACAGGGAGGCGATCGAGTTTGCTGTCTATCACCTGGACCAGTTCGACGTTCAGAGCTTCCTGTTTGACTGGCTCACCGGGGAATCCATCGAGAAATATCTGCAGACGGAAAGGCCTCACACGTGTCACTAAGTATAAACATCTAGCGGGAGTTGCAAAAGTCAAAAATATCGCTTAAAATGAACCTATGGTTGATTTTAAGATGTTATATACTTTTTGATTGTTGCGATGTAGAAAGATTTCGCAATGAGTACTTAGCATTTTGTTAACCATGCCCGGAAGCCGTTCCACCCAGGAAGGCATCCGGAAATGACACGGGGTGCGGCAGCCGAGGGCGCAAGGGCTTCTGCCACCTTTCTCGCAATTGCGCGACTTGAAAACGAGGGACTATCCATGAAATTTATTCTTCCGATGGCCACGGCGGTGACCGCTGCGGCGCTTTCCACCATGCCGGCGGCGGCGCAGCAGGCCACCGACAATATCGGCGTCAGCCTGACGGTCGAGGCCAGCTGCACCATCGATGCCAACGACCTGGCTTTCGGCGCGACGGGCGGCCAGATCGCGGCCGATCTTCCCCAGACGACGACCTTGAGCGTCACCTGCACCAATGGCGCGCCCTTCAACATCGGCCTCAATGACGGCGGAACCGACGAGCCGGCGGTGACACGCAAGATGTCGAACGTCACCACGCCGACCGCTAAGGTAAACTACAATCTTTATAAAGAAGCCGGGCATACCAATGTCTGGGGCAATACGCCGGGAACGAACACCACGGACGGCACGGGCACGGGCACCGCGCAAACCTTCACCGTCTATGCCCGGATTCCGGCCGGCCAGAACAACCTGACCGTCGGCCAGTACACCGACACGATCACGGCCACCATCTGGTATGGCAGCCAGTACGTCGCTCCCTCCGGTACCTGATAGATGAGCGGGCGTCTTTTCTTCACGGCGGCAGCATTCTTGCTGCCGCTCGCATTCGCGTCGGGCGTCGCCGCGGCGACGCTTCGAGTCGCGCCGATTTCGGTCGAGCTCAAGGGAGGCGCTAGCGCCTCTTCCGTGCGCGTCTGGAACGACGACAAGACCCCGGTGCGCGTGCAGGCGCGGGTTTTCCGCTCGCTGGAAAAGAATGGCAAAGCCGTGCTCCAACCTACCCGTGACGTGGTTGCCAGCCCGCCCATGGCGACGCTGAAACCCGGGACGGAGAATCTCATCCGCATCGTGCGGGTGTCGAAGAAGCCGGTCGATCACAAGGAGACCTATCGCCTGGTCATCGACCAGCTGCCCGACGCAGCGCAGGTCAAGCCCGGAACGGTAAAGATCCTCGTGCGTCATGCCATACCGGTTTCTTTCGAATAAGACTCCAGCGGCCGGCTTGATGCTGGCCGCCGTTATTTTCGCCTTGGGCGCGCGAATGGCACGTGCCCAAGGCGTCGATCTTTCGGTGCTCGATGCGCCGCTTCGCCCGACGCTCGAACAGCCATCCGCTACGAATGACCTGCAATTGGAAGTCACCATCAATGGTGACCCGATGAAGCTGGTCGCCTCGGTGCGAAAGGAGGCCGACGGCACGCTTTCCATGGAGCCGGACCAGCTTCGCAATGTCGGTATCCGTCCGGTCGAGGCGGCGAAGCGCCCCGATGGCCGCATCGCGCTCGACCGCCTGCCCGGTGTCAAGGCCGTCATCGACGAGCAGCGCCAGATGCTCGACTTCACCGCGCCGAACAGCGCGCGTCAGCCGCGGCAGATTTCGGCCAATGGCGGAATCCAGCCGATGGACAGGGACGATCCGCGCAACAAGGTGGAGACGAATTTCGGCACGCTGCTCAATTATTCGCTCTACGCGAATGTGTTTTCCGGCGACAATGAATATTTCTGGCGCGACGGCCTTTCGGGCACGTTCGAGAACCGGGTTTTCGGCTCCGCCGGGGTGATCGACAATTCCATGATGCTGGCCGAGGGCGAGGTGAGACGGCTCGATAGCAGTTGGTCGTGGTCGGATATCGATACGCTGCGCACATACCGCGCGGGCGATGTGATCACCGGCTCTTTAAGCTGGACGCGCCCGACGCGGCTGGGCGGCCTTCAGCTGCAGCGCAATTTTTCCTTAAGGCCCGGATTGGTGACGATGCCGATCCCGGACTTTTCCGCGAGTGCCGCCGTGCCTTCCACCGTCGACGTGTTTCTCGACAATACGCGGCGCTTTTCCAATCCGGTTCCCGCCGGTCCCTTCGAGCTGACCGACATGCCGGTCGTCACGGGCCCCGGCACGGCGCGGATCGTGGTGCGCGACGCTGCCGGCAACGAGACCGTCACCGAAACCGCCTATTTCGTCTCCGATCAGCTGCTACGGCAGGGTTTTATCGATTATTCGCTGGAGCTGGGCGTGCCGCGCACCGGCTACGGCACGGAAGACGACACCTATGACAAGCGGCTGATGGGCTCCGCCTCGGCGCGATACGGCCTCACCAACTGGCTGACGCTGGAAGGCCATGCGGAGGGCGGCGAGGGGCTGGTCAATGGCGGGTTTGGCGTCGTCAGCGGCATCGGGCGATGGGGCGTCGGCTCTCTGGCGGTGTCGGGATCGACGGCGGATGGCGAGACGGGTTATCAGGTTACCGGCGCGGCGGAGTTCGATCTTTTCGGCGCGCGGCTGCAGGCGCGAATTCAGCGGGCCTTCGGCAACTATAATGATATCGCCTCGGTTACGACGCCCCGGCTTGTCGATGACGATGGCTACATTTACTCCGGGGCGACGGCGAAGGCGATGGACCAGCTATCGCTGTCCTTTCCGCTCGATTTCGACGTGCCTTCCTATGTCAATTTCAATTATACGAGGCTCGAGCGGTTCGACGGTTTCGAGCAAAGCGTTGTCGGAGCCTCGTTCAGCCGGGCCCTGTTTGGCGGTACGTTCACTGCGTCCGGCTTCACCGACATCGAGAACGACGAATACGGCCTGATCGCCAGCTTCTCGATGCCCCTCGGCAAGGACATGACGCTCAGCACATCGGCCCTTTCCGATAAGGACGGCATCTCAGGCATCGCCACGATCAGCCGCGCGGCGCGGGAGGAAAACGGCAATCTCGGCTGGTGGGTGTCGCGCCAGCAGAACGACAGTTCCAGCACCGCTGCGGCGGTCGACTGGCGCTCGCCGGTGGCCCGAATGGGCGGCACGGTCAGCTACCAGAACGGTGAGACGGCGGCCAATGCGCGGGTGTCGGGCTCGGTGGTGGCGATGGGCGGCGGCGTATTCGTCGCCGACCGTATCAACGACGCCTTTGCCGTGGTGGACGCTGGCATTCCCGGTGTGCCGGTGCTGTTCGAAAACCGCCCCGCGGGCAAGACGGGGCGGAGCGGCAAGCTGCTGCTGCCGGACCTGCGCTCCTATGAGCGCAACCGCGTCGGCGTCGATCCTAAGGATCTGCCGCTGGACGTCACCGTCGATGCAACCCGGCGCGATGTCATCCCAGCCGGGCGCTCGGGTGTGATCGTTCCCTTCGGCAAGAAGAAGGCAGGCAGCTCCTCGCTGGTCATCTTCCGGCAGAAGAATGGTGATTTTCTAGAGATGGGAACGCTGGGGCGCACCGATGCCGGCTCGGAACCGTTCATGGTCGGCTATGACGGCGAGACGTTCATCGGAGGACTGCAATCGCGCAACCGGCTGGTCCTGGAGCGGCCGAACGGCGAAAAATGCGTCGCGGAATTTCCCTATCGCCCGAATCCCGGCGAGCAGACCGTGGTGCCGGATGTTCCATGTGTTTCATTGAGGGAATAGAGGTTTTTATGCCCGCTCGATTTCTTTTCATTGTTCTCTTTGCGCTTTTGGCCTCTGTCGATCATGCCGATGCCGCGACCTGCACCGCCAATGTCAGCAACCTCGATTTCAGCAATGTCGATACATTGGAGAACGGCACGGCGGCGGCCGCCACGATCTCCATCAATTGCGAGAATGTCGGTTCGTCCTCGCTCACGGTCTGCGGCAATTTCGGCGCGGGGTCCGGCGGCCTGTCGGGCAATGCCCGTCAGATGGTTTCCGGCGCGGATGGCTTGCGGTTCGGGTTGTTCGCCGACGCAAACCATGCCAGGCCCTGGGGCCACGCCGATAATACCGCGCTGGGATCGCCGCAACGCTTCAGCCTTCCCGTCACTGGAACGACCGCCTCGGGAACGATGACGCTCTATGGCCTTGTTCCCAAACAGCTGAATGCCCGCACCGGCAGCTACACCTCGCAATTCACCGGCAATGACGCGCTGTTCTATTATGCCGAAGGCGATACATTGCAATGCGAGAGCCCGGCGGGGGCGAATTCCACAACGGCAAGTGTTGTTGCAAGTGCTGCCGTGCAGGCCCGTTGCCAAATCGTGGCGGACGATATCAATTTCGGCACGGTGGGGATTATCGCGTCGCCGATCGATGCAACCGGTCAATTGCACATCACCTGCACGCCGGGGGTCGACTATACGATTGCGCTCGACGGCGGCTCGAGCAATGCCACCAACCCGGAGCAGCGGCAGATGCACTCCGGCGCAAACACCGTCACTTACGGGCTATACTCCAATACCCAACGAACCCAGGGTTGGGGCTCGGGCGCCGATGCCGTGGCCGGAGAGGGAAGCGGCACTGAGACCCGCACCGTCTATGGCCGGGTGCCGGTGCAACAGGCCGTGCCGGGTCATTATACCGATACGGTGGTGGTGACGATTACTTATGCGGCGAAATAAATCTATTCGTCCACCTCGATCACGCCCAGGCCGAAAATCGGCGCGAAGCGCTCCAAGACTTCCGCCATGATTTCAGGGGCAAGCTTGTCAGCAGATTTTTCCGCGTTCCGTATCCGCCAATCCATCGACCTGACTTGATCGATTTGAACGACGCCGGTGATCCGCGTCCCAGCGCCCGAGAGGGATACGGCAAAGCCGCTGTTGCGCGTGGCATTTCCGACTGTCGTAATCGGCGCAATGAAGGCAAATCCGGTTATATGGTTGAATTTCCAAGCCGACAAAATCAACCCGGCATGTCTTCCGCGCTGCTCTCTTCCGGCCGACGGATGCATGTCAAGCCACCAGATTTCACCGGGCGCGGGGACGTTGGGCTTTACCAAATTTCACGTCCCACGGGCGACATGTCCATCCATTCGCGTTCTTCTTCGCTCAACGGGGCATCGCGGTCATAGCCTTCGAGCAGTTCGTCGAGCGTATATTTCGGCTGCCGAACCTTAATTGTTTTGTTCTGTTCAGGCATCGGCTCGGCAATGACCTGCGTCCCCTTGACGGAAACCGCCATTTCCTGCCCCTCCGTCAGTCCTAGCATATTTCGCGCGACTGCGGGGATAGTCATGACCAGCGATCCGCCCGATTTCTTCAGCTTCGCCGTCGCAAGCAGCCCTGTGCCCGCGGCTGATCCAACAACTTTACGCTTGGTGTCCGACATCGGTCTGTATCCGTTAAAGTCAAACATTTGTATAACATGGCCCATCACGATCAGCAAGAATAGAGGCTCACACCCGATGCGCCGATGCCAGCCTCCTGATCGTCTTGGCATGCACCCCATAGCGTGATGCGACCGATGAGTTGGACTCGCCTTTTTCCAGGGCGCAGAGCACCTCCGCCGCCTGCTCGGGGCTGAGCGCGGACGGTCTTCCCAGATGCTTGCCGGCGGCGCGGGCCGTCAGCATTCCGGCCCGGGTCCGCTCGCTGATCAGGGCGTGCTCGAATTCCGCCATCGCGGCCATGATGTGAAAAACCAGCCGCCCGCCGGAATTGCTGGTGTCTATGCTTTCGTTGAGCGAGCGGAAGTGGACACCACGGCGGTCGAACCCGTTGATCGTCTCGACCAGATGGACGAGCGAGCGGCCGAGCCGGTCGAGCCGCCAGACGACGAGCGTGTCTCCGGTTTCAAGTCTTTCGAGGACGGCATCGAGGCCGGGCCTTGTCGCCGCTATGCCGGAATAACCTTTGTCCTCGAAAATCAGCTGACAGCCAGCCTGTTGGAGGGCAGCGATCTGAAGCCCCAGATTCTGCTCCTCGGTGGATACCCTCGCATACCCTATAATCATGTTTCAAAGCCGCGGTCCGCTCGGCGACGAAGACTGCCGTCTCACGGTCCGGGCGTCACCCCCACTGCCCAAGTCACATTCTATTTTTTTGGAAGGGCCGTCCACTCCGCACAAGCGCAGTTTACGTTTCCTTTACCATGGGCCGGAAAAAGGCCATCTCCCCCCTGAAATCAAGATGTGGTAGATAAAAAGCTGAGACAGCTTGCTTTTTTGGTAAATACGGAGTGTTGCTTAATTGGGGATAAGGCAGAGAGTTGGGGGAAACTTGGGGCATAACAGGCGAATGCGTAAGATCGCGGGGGCGGCGCGGCGCGTAAAGGAATTGATCGTTTCGGGACGGCTTGAGCCAGGCGTGCGGCTGGACCCGGAATTGCTCGCTGCCCATTCGAGACACACCGTAGAGACCTCGCGGGAGGCTTGCGCCTTGCTCGTCGGGCATGGCCTTGTCGCGCTCAAGAGCGACGATGATTATTACGTCGAGCAGACGGGCATGAACGATCTGCGGGAGGTGATGGCCGTCCGGTTCCTGTTGCAGGGAACCGCGCTCAGGGCATCCATCGCCGCAGGCGGCGCGGAGTGGGAGAAGAATCTCGAGCGCGCCTATAAGCGCCTCAGCACGTTCCAACCGCCCGCCCAGGGGCGGGAGGGTGAAAATCTGGAAAAAGACCTGCTCGATTTCCTTGCCCGTTACCGCGAGTTTCATCAGGCGCTGGTTTCCGCCTGCCCGGTCACCAAGCTTCTGTCGCTTCTCGATATTCTTTTCGACCAGGGGGCGCGCTATTGCCGCCCGGCGGATACGGGAACGGCAATGCTTCAGACCATTACCAAGCCGCTGGAATGCTGGCGCGATCCGGAAGGCCACGAGCGCATCCTGCTCGCCGCCCTCGACCGCGACCCGGAGGCGGCTTCCGAGGAACTGCGCCTCCATCTCCTGATAAGGATCGCCGCGCCTCCTCAGGGCTCGATCTTCCTGAATTGATCCGCGATCCGCGCAGCGTTGAAGACGCCCGCTCGCCTGTCAGCCGGGCGAGCGCCGTTGCCTTGTTGCGTTCAAGCCAGCTTCACCACCTTCGTCAAATGCCGCGGCGTCACAGTATCGATGCCGCGCGCCTGGGCGGCGCGTTCGCCCAATATCTGCAGGGCGGGCAGCAGGCAGAGGCCGGTCAGCGCGGGATCGCAGGCGATGTCGAAGGCGGCGTCCCCCGGCCCGCCAAGGCCGATGACAACAGCGCCTTTCTCCTGCAATTCGGCGACGAGCTTCGCCTCGGCTTCTTTTTGCCCGGCGCCGTAAAGCATCACCACGGCGGTCTTTTCATCCACAAGGCTGATCGGCCCATGGCGATATTCGAGCGGGTGGAAGCCCTGCGTGACGATCTGGCTCATCTCCATCAGCTTCAGCGCCCCCTCGAGCGCCACGCCATAGAGCGGACCGCTGCCGAGGAAGACGAAATGGGAGCGCCCGTCGATAAGGCCGGGCAGGGCGGCATCGACACGGCGCGCAAGGTCCTCCGCCGCGCCGGCGAGCGCATGCGGGATCTCCATGCCGATCAGCTCCACGCCGAGAAGCAGCATCAGGCTGGCCGAGACCGTCATGACGATCCCTTCCTCGCTATGCGTCGGGGCCTCGACCAGCCGGTCGCAGTTGCGGGCGAGGGCGCTCTCCGGCTCCACCGTGATCGCAGTCACGAACGCGCCTGCAGCGCGGCTCGCCTTGGCGGCGGCGACGGTCTCGGTCGTCTCGCCGCTGCGGGAAAGGGCCACCACATGCGTCTTCTGCCAGCGCGGCCAGAAAACACCCGGACGGTTCAGCCATTCCCCGCCCGGCGCCGCAATAGCGGGCTTGCCGGAGATATTGGAGAGAGCGGCGAGGGACAGGGCCAGATTATAGGACGTGCCGCAGCCAACGAAGACCGTCAGCTCAGCCTCTTGGAGCGCGGATATCGAGCCGATTGCCTTTTCCCAATAG
Organism: Brucella sp. IR073; assembly: GCF_049065735.1. Taxonomy (NCBI): domain Bacteria; kingdom Pseudomonadati; phylum Pseudomonadota; class Alphaproteobacteria; order Hyphomicrobiales; family Brucellaceae; genus Brucella; species Brucella sp. IR073. The sequence goes on along the minus strand of NZ_JBAKHD010000009.1, from coordinate 20,548 downwards.
GGGAACTGCTCGAAAATCACTTTTTCCGTCGTATTCATGATGTCTCCGGTGGGATTATTTGACCGAGCCAGCCAGCAGACCGCTGACGAGATATCGGTTGAGGAAAATGACGACCAAGGCGGGAATGACGATCGCGATGGATCCGCTCGCCGTGATCAGCCCGTAGTCGATGAAGTTCTTGCCGACGAATTCCGGGATCAGCACCGTCAGCGGCTTCGTCGCCTGCGGCGAGAAGATGAGCGGAACGAGATACTGGCCCCACGCGCCGAGGAAGGTGAGGATCGCCGCCGCGGTCAGGCCAGGACCGACCAGCGGCAGCACGATGTGGAAGAAGATATAGAGCCGCCCCGCGCCATCGAGCTGCGCCGCTTCTTCAAGCGCGATGGGAAGCTGTTCGAAGACGCTGCGCAGCAGCCACAGCGAAAGCGGCAGATAGGCCGAGACATAGATCAGCGACACGCCGACATAGGTATCCACCATATGAAGGCCGATCATGATCCGGTAAAGCGGAATGAGCACGGCATAGGCGGGGATCGCGAGCGTGGCGACGACGGCGCCGAAGAGGATGCACCGCCCGGGGAATTCGAGCCGCGTGAAGGCATAGGCGCCGAGCGCCGAGATCGCGACGCAAAGCGCGGTGGCGGCAACCGAGGTGACGATGCTGTTGAAAAGCGCGGCGCGGAACTGCGCCCACACCTCCACCCCGCCGATCCGCGCGATATCGATGCCGAAAAGCCGCCGGAAATGATCGAGCGTGAAGTGCTGGGGCACGAAATGGATGGGCCGCGCCGAGAAATCCTCGCTCGGTGTTACGGAGCTTGCGAGCGTCCAGTAGATCGGTCCGAGCGACCAGAGAAGCAGGAGCGCGACGCCAGCCCAGATCAGGATACGGTAGCCAAGGGTCTGTTTCATCAGTCGAACCGGGTGTTGCGATAGACGCGCAGGACATAGACGAGGGAGACAATGAGCGAGACGAACGTGATCACCACCGACAGCGCCATGCCGTAGGAGAAGCGGAGGTTCTGGAAGGTCTCCAGATAAATCTGGACCAGCACCGGCCTCGTCTCGAGGCTCGCGCCGGCGAGCACCCATGCCTCGTCGAAGAGGTTGAAGGCATTGACCGTCGCATTGGTCATGGCGACCGCAATGGCGCCGCGCACCAATGGCAGGGTGATCCGCGTGAACATCTGTGCCCGCGTCGCGCCGTCGATGCGCGCCGCCTCATAGAGATGCGCCGGGATGCTCTGCATGGCGGCAAGGACGATGACGACCGTCAGCGGCATCATGCGCCAGACATGCACTACGGTCACGGCGATGATCGCGCTGGTGCGGTCGTTGAACCAGACATGGTTTTCGAACGGCAGGCCGAGAGCGGTGAGAATGCCGTTGAGAAGTCCCGCGCCCGGCTGGTAGATCCAGAGCCAGATGACTGCATTGACCACGCCCGGCAACGCCCAGGGCAGGATGACGGCGGCGAGAAGCCATTGCCGCCCCCGGCGTACCTGATTGATGAGCGCCGCGGCGAGGACGCCGAAGACAGTCTCCGCCGCCACCGCGAGCAGGACGTAAAGCAGCGTGTTTTCCCATGTGACTGCAAGCTGCCCATCGGAAAACATGCGGGCATAATTCGCGAAGCCGACAAAGGGCGTGCCCGGCTGCATCGGATTGACCCGGTGCAGGCTGTCCCAGAAGGTCTTTCCCATGGGGTAAAAGACCAGCGTGGCCATGGTGAGGAGAATCGGGGCAACGAGAAGGAGGCCAAGCATGGCGTCACCGCCACGCTTGCTCCTTCCGCCCGCATAGGCGGTTGTGGTCATTATTGCGCCATTGCTTCCTTGACTGCGTCGGCAATGCTCTGCATCGCCTGATCGACTGTCATCTGACCCTTGGCGGCGCTGTTGATCGCCGTGTTCACCGCGCTGGAGAATTGCGGGTACCAGATGGGTGTTCCTTGCGGGAACAAGGCCTCGACCGTCTTAGCCTGCGCCACGAGCGTCTCGCCGCTGACAAGCTTGCCCGCCTCATTCAGCTCGGCAAGGGCGGAGGTGCGGGTGGGCAGGAGGCCGTTGGCCCAGTTCTTTTTCTCGAATTCCTTGCTGGTGAGCCATTTGACGAAGGCGACCGCCGCTTCCTTGTTCTGCGACGTCTTGGGGATGCCGACCGCTTCCGGCAGGCCGAAGGTTCGTGTTTCGCCGCTCGCGGTCGGCACGAGGATGGCTTCGACCTGCCCGGCCACCTTCGACTGCTTGGGATCGTTCATCTTGCCGAGGCGGCCGGGCTCGCCCGCAAGCATGATGCTCGTCAGGCCTTGCGTGAACAGGCTCTCGTTGATCTGTGAATCCTTGAGGCCTGTCGAGGCGGGATCGACCAGCCCTTCCTTCAGCAGCATCAGCTCGAAGGCCAGCGCCTTGTGCCCGGCGGAATCGGGCGCGACGAATTGCGGGTTGAAATCCTTGTCGAACAGCTCGCCGCCGAAGGCTTTGGTGAGCAGATACCAGGCGGTAGACGCGCCCTCGGTGGCCGAAAGCGGCAGGCCGATGGGATATTGGGTAACGCCCTTTTCCTTGATCTGCTTTGCGACCGCGACCAGCTCGTCCAGCGTCTTCGGCATTTGCTTGATGCCGGCATCCTCGAAATGCTTCTTGTTGATGAGCAGAACGCGGAAATCATTGCTGTAGGGCACGCCCAGCAATTTTCCGTCCACGGTGAAGATTTTGGAGGCGCCGATATCCTTCACCGTCTCGGCGTCGATGACATCATTGAGCGGCATGTACCAGTCGGCGGCGGCAAACTGGCCGGTCCACGACCAGTCGAGTTCAGTGACATCGGCCGGTGCGGTGCCTGCCACCAAAGCGGTCACCAGCTTGGCGCGGATATCGTCCCAGGACAATGTCTGGAGATTGATGTGAATGCCGGTTTCCGCCTCGAAATCGGCGGCAACTTCCGGGCCCTGCGGCGAGGGCAGGATGACGGTGATCGACTGGCCGGCAAGCGGCTTGGCATCGTCCGCCAGTGCGGGGAAGGAAATGAACGCCGCCGCAGCGGCTGAGGCAAGCAAAGGCAAAATCAGTCTACGCATTTGTTCCCATCCTTCATTATCGTTGTTGCATCTGACTTTTTGTCTACTTTCACGACGCAAGTCCGCTGGGAAAACAGTTCCTGTTTGTCCCGGGAAAACCGCTTCACACTTTTCCTGGACTTGCTTTCTACGCAGCCGCCTTTCTGGCCGTCGCCGCGATTTGCCCGATCCAGCCCTCGTCAAGGCGCCAATCGAGAAGCTGGGCGGCTGCGAGTAGCGCGCCGCCGATAGGAGGAAGCCGGGGAGGGACCGGCGGACGGCCGATCCGCCTTTCCAGCGTGGCGAGCAGCAGAGGGCTGGCAAAAGTGCCTCCGGCATAGGTCCATGGCGCGTCCGGTCCGCCCGAATGGACGATAGCCCTGAAATGCCTGGCCAATTCATCCGCCGCGCGCTTGATGAGGTTGATGGCGGCGGCATCCCCGGCTTGCGCGACGCGATCCACCAGAACGGACAGCGCAGCGATGCCTGAGCGCTGGCTGGCAAGCCCGGTCACCCAGCCGCCGAGCGCATCGAGAGGGTTGGATTTGTCGAAGTGAAGATGATCGAAGAGGGCGTCGGCCAGAGCCGTGGGCGGCGCGCGCCCGTCGAGGCTCTGGCTGACGAGGCTTAAGGCGGCGCGTCCGATCCAGTAGCTGCTGCCTTCGTCGCCGATGACGTCACCCCAGCCACCCGCGCGGGAGGAATGACCCTCCGTATCGCGCGCCCAGGCCATGGAGCCGGTTCCCGACAGGATGAGAATGCCCGGACCGCCCGCGAACGCGCCGAGATGAGCGGCATCCACATCGTTGAGCACAAGCTGCGGCACGCCGGGGAAGGCCTCGCCGATTGCTGCCCGCTGGCGTTCGGAGAGCTCAGCCACTTCGCCATAAGCGGGCAGCGCCGCGGCCACGGCCTTGAGCTGCGGCACGCCGATGAAAGGGGCGAGCTGGCTCTCCAGCTCCCGCCGCCAGTTTGGATTGTCCATCGGATTGACGCCGCCGCCGCGCGCGGTGCGCAGAATCCGGCCCGATCTATCCGCCAGCGTGACGATGACCTTGGTCCCGCCGCCATCGATGCCGAGGATCAGATCGTTGTTCATCGTCACGCTCCGGCATCTGCGACGGTCGTCTCGACGCCGAATTCGCTGAGCTGCCGGCGCCATTCCTGTGAAAGGCCGGCGTCGGTGATCACCCGGGCCGTGCTCAGCGGCGCGACCTTATAGGTCGCCATGGTGCCGAATTTCGAGGAGTCGGCGAGCACGAAGCGGTGCGCCGAGCGGGTGAGCATGCAGCGATTGAGGCTCGCTTCGGCGCTGTCGACGCTGTAGATCGCGCCATCGAGGCTGATGGCGCTGGCCCCGAGGAAAAGCTGATCGAACCAGATCGTCTCCAGCATCGTCTCGGCCTGCGGCCCCACGATGGAGGCGTTTTCGCTGCGCAGTTGCCCGCCCAGCAGCACCACCTCCAGATTGGGAATGTTGAGAAACTCCTGCGCGACCGTAATCCCGTTGGTGAAGATGCGCAGCGGCATGGGATTGATGCGGATGAGGCGCGCGAGCTGGAGCACCGTCGTCCCGGCATCGAGGAATATCGCCGTGCGGGGGGCGAGCAGGTCATAGGCCGCCGTGGCAATTGCCCGCTTGGCCGCGAGATGGCGCTTTTCGCGCTCCTGGAAGGCCAGTTCCACCGACGAGCCTTCGGCGATCCGCGCCCCGCCATGCACCCGGTCGATCGCTCCCTGCTGCTCGAGAATCTGCAGGTCGCGCCGGACTGTCGCGAGCGAGGCGCCGAGCGCATCGGCCAGCGCTTGGATCGTCGAAAACCCGTTCGCATAAAGATGACTGCGAATGGCATCGAGACGTTCCGCCTTCACCCCTCCCGCTTGCGTCACCCTTCTCCTCCCATGAGCGAATGCCGTAATTTCGATCAAGATTCCATTCAATGAAATCATAGTCAATCAGAAATTTGATTTTTTATGATCTGTTGAGGGCAGCCGATCAATGGTACCGCGGCAGCAGATCGCCATGCGCTTCGATCAGCTCATCGACAAGCTTCCAGATCTGGTCGGGCGACAGCTCCGCCGATGTGTGGGGGTCGAGGAGTGCAGCCTGATAGATCCGGTCGCGCTTTTTCGTCAGCGCCGCCTCGACGGTGAGCTGCTGCACGGAAATGCTCAAGTTCATCACGGCGGCGAGCTGGGAGGGGATGCGGCCGATGCGGACAGGCTGGATGCCGTTGCGGTCCACATGGCAGGGCACTTCCACCACGCAAGCATCGGGCAAATTGTCGATGAGGCCGTTATTCGGCACATTGCCATAGACGAGCGCGGGCTCGCCCGTCACAGCGGCATGGATGATGCCGGCGGCATATTCATTGCTGCGGCAGACCTCGATGGCCTTGTTGCCTTCCAGATCCCGGCGCAATTCCTGCCATTCGGCAATCTGCACCTCGCAGCGGCGGATATATTCGTCGAGCGGGATGTTGAGGCTTTCGATCAGGTCCTTCCGGCCGTCCTTGATGTACCAGGACGTATATTCGGAGAAATGCTCGCTCGATTCCGTGACGAAGAAGCCCAGCCGCTTCAACACGTCGAAGCGCACCCGGTCGTCCTCGGGCACGCGCCCTTCGGCGGCCAGCGCCTTGAGACGCGGATAGAGATCCTCCCGCGAGCCATCGGCCAGCTGCTTTTCATATTTCACGAAGAAGGCGACGTGGTTGATGCCGGCCGAGACATAATTGATATCGGCAATGTTTTCGCCAAGACATTCAGCGAGATGGCCGGCGGTGTGCTGGACGCTGTGGCAGAGGCCGACGGTGCGGATCGAAGGCGCGATTTCCCTGATCGCCCAGCAATTGATCGCCATCGGGTTCACATATTGCATGAGGAGCGCATCGGGGCACACCTCCTCCATATCGCGGCAGATTTCCTCCAGCACGGGAATGGTTCGCAGGCCCCGGAATATGCCGCCGATGCCGAGCGTATCGGCGATGGTCTGCCGCAGGCCGTAGCGCTTGGGCACCTCGAAATCGGTGACGGTGGCGGGCTTGTAGCCGCCGACCTGCATCATCAGGATGACGAAATCCGAGCCTTTCAACGCCTCGCGCCGGTCGAGGGTGGCCTCGACCCTGACATTCGGAAGATGCAGCGCCTCGCAGATGCGGCGGGCGACGATTTCAGAGGTTTTGAGCCGTTCGGGATCGATGTCGAAGAGGCTGATGACGTAATCGGACACGGCCGGATTAGAGAGGACATCGCCCAGAATATTCTGCGCGAAAACGGTGCTGCCTGCGCCGACGAGGCATATCTTGGTCATTTCGAACTCCGGTGGAATCTGGAAGATGGCCAAAATTATGCCTTCCAAATCAGAATTTCTTCCAGTTATAGACACATTTATTCCCGAATCCGCGCGCTATCAGAGGAGAAAATCAGCCTGAAAAAGCGTGATAAACCTTCAAACGATGCTGTTGGCGTCGCCGATGGCGGCTTCCTGATCGAGCGTCATATCGCCGACGCGATGAGCGCGGCGCACTGGCACGACCATGTCGAGATCAACCTGCTTCTGGAAGGCCGGATGAGCTATCTCTTCAACGGACGTCAGGAGCAGGTGGAAGCCGGAAGGCTGGTGCTGTTCTGGGCGGCGATCCCGCACCGAACCGTCGACGTCGCACCCGGCGCGCCGCTCATCTGCATCTATCTGCCGCTCGCCGATTTTCTCGGGCTGGCGATCGACCGCGATGTCAGGCAGGCGATCATGCAGGGCCGGTTCCTGGCCGATCCCCGCCCCGCCCACGCGGATGCGCTGCTTCTTCCTCAATGGGTGGAGGAGTGGGGAGAGGGGAATGCGGCGCGTCGCCGCCTCATCGCCGACGAGGCCAAGCTGCGTGTCCGCCGCCTCATCCTCGATACGCTCGACGCGCCGGATGTTGCGACCGAGCGCCAGCCCGTTGGCCATGCCTCCGTGCGGCGGGCCGAGATGCTGACGGAACTCATCAACGCGCATTATGCCGAGCCGCTGACCCTGACGGAGCTGGCTGAACGCGCCAACATCCATCCCAGCACCGCCAACAAGACCTTCCGCGAGGTGCTGGGCATCTCGGTCAACGAATATCTGACCCGCTACCGCCTCGCCCGGGCGATGCAGCGCCTCGCCGATACTGACGATCCCATTCTCCAGATCGCCTATGATTGCGGCTTCGGCTCCAGCAGCCGGTTCTATGATCTTTTCCGCCAGCGGACCGGGACGACGCCGAAATTGTTCCGCGCATCGGTCATGCCCGCAAAGCAATGATGAATTTTAATTGCTTGGAATTCAGCGGAATTATACGTTTACATGCCCAATTATATTAAGGAGATGCCATGAGCCGGAAAGAACTGATCCGTTACGAAGGTGCCGACGCGCAGGCCGGCGGGCAGCGCCGCCCCTTCGCCAAGGCCGTCCGCGCGGGCGATTTCGTCTATGTGTCAGGCCAGGTGCCGACCGTCGACGGCGAGGTCGTGGCCGGCAATATCGTCACCCAGACGGAGCAGGTGATCGCCAATATCAAAAGCGTTCTGGCGCTTGCCGATTGCACGCTGGCCGATGTGGTGAAGGTCAATGTGTGGCTGGACGATGCCCGCGACTTCTCCAGCTTCAACGCCGTCTTCGAGAAGCATTTCATCCACCATCCGCCGGCGCGCTCCACGGTCCAGTCGCCGCTGATGGTCGATGCGAAGGTGGAAATGGATGTCATCGCCTATAAGCCGCTTTGACGGGCAGGAATAATGATGACCTATCCTTGGCCCGAAATCGGCACGCCGCTCGCTGAAATCCTAACGCCCATGCCTGTGATCGACGAGGACCGGCTTGCCGCCAACATTGCCCGCGCACAGGCCTATTTCGACCGTATCGGCAAGGCGTTCCGCCCGCATATCAAGACCCACAAGATCGCCGCCATCGCCCGCCAGCAATTGGCAGCGGGGGCGACCGGCATCAATTGCCAGAAGGTCAGCGAGGCGGAAATCTTTGCCGATGCGGGCTTCGACGACATCCTGATCACTTATAACATCCTCGGGGCAGCGAAGCTCGCGCGTCTCAAGGCACTCAACGAACGTGTCGCGCGGCTTGCCGTGGTGGCCGACAGCGAAACGACCGTCAAAGGGCTTGCGGCTGCGTTCGAGGCCACGAAACCGCTTGCCGTGCTCGTCGAATGCGACACCGGCGGCAGGCGCTGTGGGGTGCAGACGCCGGAGGCGGCAAGCGAACTGGCTGAGAAAATCGCCGCCGCGCCAGGGCTTCGCTTTGCCGGCATCCTGACCTATCCGGCAATCGGCGGCGCATCCCAAGTGGAAGCATTCATCGCCCGCACGGTGGAGCTGCTCGCGGCAAAGGGGATAGACTGCCCCATCCGCTCCAATGGCGGTTCGCCGGACCTGTTCTCGGCGCATCTCGTGCCTTCGGCGACCGAGCACCGCGCCGGAACCTATGTCTATAATGACCGCAGCATGGTGCGGTCAGGCCATTGCACGACGGCGGACCTGGCGATGCATATCCTTGCCACCGTCGTCTCTCGTCCCGCGCCGGATCGCGCCGTGCTCGATGCCGGTTCGAAGGCGCTGACATCGGATCTCATGGGCTTCAGCGATCATGGCATGATCGACGGCTTCGAGGCCGCGCGCATCGTCTCGCTGTCGGAGGAGCATGCGGTGGTGGACTTGAAGGATTGCCCGCCGGGGTTTCCCGAGGTGGGAGAAATGGTCAGGATCGTCCCCAATCACACCTGCGTCGTCAGCAATCTCTTCGACCGTATGGTGTTCCATCGCGATGGAATCGTGACACGGGTGGAGACCGTCGATGCCCGCGGGACCGTTTGGTGAGAGCGTCCGACACCGAAATGAATTGTATGCGCTCTTATTGAGGGGATTTTATTTTAAACGGAGGCAGTACGCACTTCTTTACCCTCGCGTCGGCAGCAACGTTGAGGCATGGATTCCTGTGACAAGCACAGGAATGACGGATTGCTTAATTGTCGCTGATAACCTTCAACCTTGCAGCATGCACAATGGTTCTCGTTGACGGACAATCACCCCATTTCCGTCATTCCTGTGCTTGTCACAGGAATCCATGCCTCGACATCTCCATCGCGGCAGTGGTTTGATGGTTTCGAATGATTCCGCCTAAAAGCAATTTGCTTTAACCCCAAGGATTTTCCACGCGCGGCCAGATCGGGCGGGTGAGCTTGCGGTAATTGGTCGTCGCCGGATTGCTCGGGTAGGAGCTGGGCGCGTCGACATAGATGATCTCGGCGGCGATCGGCGCGAAGCCGGCATGGAAATGATTGGTGGATTTGACCAGCAATATATCTTTCTTCATCGGATCGATGCCGAGATTTGAGAAGATATCGGGCTCGAAGGTCTGGGTGCGATTGGTGTTGAGGATGACATCGATCCGCGTCCCCTCGATGCGAACCACGGCCGAAGGTCCGAGCGTGACGCGGCTTGGGCCGAAACTTTGCCAGCCCTCTTCGGCCACCTTCAATACGGTGACACGCGCGTCGATAGGCTCGCCGCCAAGCGGGCCTGACTTGCCGCCGAAGCGCAGATCGATCTCGGCGCCTTCGCCGGCCGCGTGGCAGAAGGTCACGGCGACCGGGTCCCATAGGGTGGCGACGCCGATATTATCGATACCGCGCTCGATCAGCCGCCGCAAAACATAGGTGCCATCGCCCGCCACGCCGCCGCCTGGATTGTCCCAGACATCGGCGGTGACGGCAGGCTTCGCGGGATCGGCGCCATGCGCCGCAAGGGCGCGGTCGATGCCCTGATCCGTGTCGAGCATCGCCATCATGGTCTCCCCGCGCATGGCGATCAGTTCCCGCCCGAGGCGCTCGGCCAGCGCCGCGCCCTTGGTCGGGTCATTGTCGGTGACGACGACAATGCGCGTGCCCATCTCAGGCACGTCGGCCGCCATGAAGCCATGGACGACCGAAATGGAGAGAATGCCATCCTTGCCCTGCATCGCCTTGATGCGGTCGACGAAGGAGCGCATCGGCTCCTTGCTGGTCGGGAAGACGCCGATCATACGGCAATCGAATGTCGAAATGACGGGCTTGCTGCGGCCGGCGAGCGCATCCAGCGCCAGTTCCACCACATGTTCGCCGCGCTCATAGAAATCCGTGTGCGGGAATTCGAGGAAGGCGGCGTAAATATCGAGATTTTCGACCCGCTTGGGTGTCAGATGACTATGCGGATCGAACTCCGCGGCAATTAGCACCTTCGGGCCGACAATGGCGCGGATGCGCTCCAGCAGATCGCCTTCGCAATCGTCATAGCCCTGCGCCACCATTGCGCCATGCAGGCCGAGAATCACGCCGTCGACGGGCATGGCAGCCCGCAGTTGGTCCAGGATTTCGTCGCGCAATTCCTCGAATGCCCGCCGTTGCAATAAGCCGCCCGGCTCGGCCCAGGCGGCGGTGCCTTCGATGACGGTCAACCCCCTTGCCGCGGCGCGCTCGCGCAGCGCCACGATGGGAGAAGAACAAAGCGTCGGCGTTTCCGGATGCATGCCCGGCGGCGCATAGAAGGCCATTTCGAACGAGGCGCGGTCGGTCGGGACGGGCGAAAACGTGTTGGTTTCGGTCGCAAGGGACGCGGTGAAAATGCGCATATAAGGGGATTCCGTTCATTTCCGTTATTTGACGGCTCCAAGCGCGAGCCCCCGGATGAGGTAGCGCTGCAGCCAGACGAAGAGGATCGCCACCGGAAGCGTGGCGACGAGGGTTGCGGCCATGACATAGTTCCATTCGACCGTGTAGCGTCCCGCCACCAGCGAAAAAACCTGAATGGGCAATGTATAGCTGTCTTCATCGCGCAGCATGGTGAGCGCCACGACGAACTCGTTCCACGCATTGATGAAGGTGAAGATGGCCGTCACGGCGATGGCCGGCAGGCAGAGCGGCAGGAAGACTTTTACTAGCGTCTTGGCGCGTCCGGCCCCTTCCATCCACGCAGCCTCTTCCAGATCGCGCGGCACGGTGTCGAAATAGCTTTGCAGCATCCAGACCGTGAAGGCGATGTTGAAGGCCATGTAGACCGCGCCGACCGCCGAGAGGCTTCCAATCAGGCCATAGGCTGCGAGCAGCCGGAACAGGCCCAGCACCAGCACGATGGGCGAAATCATCTGCGACACGAGCAGGAACTGCCGGAACGCGCCTTGGCCCGCGAATTTGAAACGCGACATCGCATAGGCGGCGGGAATGGAAACGATGATCGCCCCGATGGAGGCGATGACCGAAACGTAGATCGAGTTTACGAGCGCGGTGCCGAAGCCCGTCGCCACCCACATTTCCGGAAAATTCTGCCAGCGGAAGGTGCTGGGCCACCAGGTCGGCGAAAGCACCTCCTGCGACGGCTTCACGGCGGTCAGAAACATGACGGCGAAGGGAAACAGCGTGAGGATGACGAGCGGCGACAGCACGGCCCAGGCAATGATGGTACGTTTCAGCTTCGGTGCGATCATGTGGGTTGGTTCCGCATGGCAAGCCTGATGTAGATGGCGGTGAAGACCAGCAATATGGCGAGCATGATGAGCGAAACCGCCGATGCCTGACCGAGCTGGCCGATCCGGAAGGCCAGCTTGTAAAGATGAGTCACCAGAATGTCGGTGGAATTGGCCGGGCCGCCCTGCGTCATCACCCAGATGATCGGGAAGGAATTGAACACATAGATCGTGTTCAGGACGATGGCGATGTTCACGAAGGGCTTCAGCAGCGGGAAGGTGATTTCCCGGAACTGCTGCCACGGGCCGGCGCCTTCGAGCGATGCGGCCTCGTAGAGATCGTCTGGAATGGATGAGAGTCCACCGAGAAAGATCGTGGTGGTGAAGGGCACGGTCACGAGAATGCCGACCAGTATCTCCATCGGGAATGCGGTGGAAGCGTCGGCGAGCCACTGAATATTCGTGTCGATGATGCCCAGGCCCCGCAAGGCGGAATTCAGCATCCCGCTTTCCCCATTGAGCGCCCAGCGCCAGACGATTGCGGTCATGGTCAGCGATACCGCCCATGGTAGCATGACGATGGCGCGCGCCACCGAGCGTCCGTAGAAATCCATATTGAGGATGATGGCGACGGGAATGGAAAGGAGAAGCGCGCCGCCCACCACCGCAACGGTCCAGACCGCCGTGCGCCACAAGGCATTCATGAAATCCGGCGAGGCGAAGAGATCGGTAAAATTGGCGCCGCCATTATAATCGCGCAGCTGTCCGAAGCGGCTGACATCATGGGTGGCGATTTGAATGAGGTCCACCGTCGGCCAGAAAATCACCACCGCGGCCAGAAAAAGGCTGGGCAGGATCAGAAAATAGGGCAGCGTGCGGCTCTGCATAGGCTGAATGACCCGTCAAAAAGCCCGGCAGACACGCTGCCGGGCTATGGATATTACTTTTTGAGGATCGCATTCGCCTTGGCGGCGGCTTCCTTCAGCACGGTCTCCGGTTCGCCATTGCCCAGATAAATGCTCTGCATGGCATTGGAGGTGATGTCGGCGATTTCCTCCCAGCCGGGAATGACCGGCGCGAAGCGCGCATCCTGCAGGAGGGCGGTGAAGGGGGCGAGGTCGGCATTGTTGGCGAAATAATCCATCTTCGCCACCTTCTTTTCCACCGGAAGGAAGCCTTCATTCTCGTTGAATTTGGCGCGCCATTCGGGCTGGAACAGGAAGTCGAGCACCTTCCACGCTTCCTCTTTGTTCTTGGAGTTCTGGAACATGATGACCGAGTCGGTCACGCCATAGGTCCCGCGCGCTCCGGTGGCGCCGGACGGGATGGGCGCGACGCCATATTTGAGATTGGGCGCTTCCTCCTTGATCTGGTTGGAGAGGAAGGGCGCAGTGATCATCATGCCGACCTTGCCCTGCTTGAAGAGGTTCTGCACATCTTCGCGGGCATAGGAGGTGACGCCCGGCTGGGTCAGGCCCTCGTCGATCATGGACTTATAGAGCTTCGCCGCCTGCAGCGCGGCGGGTGAACTGAGGCCCGAGGTGCCGTCCTTGTTGAGGATTTCCCCGCCATAGGACCACATGGCGTAATAATAATAGACGTCGGTCTCGATTTCCTTACCCTGCAGACCGAAGCCGTAAACATCGCCGCCGAGCGCCTTGATCTTTTCGGCGTCGGCCTTGAGCTCGTCCCATGTCTTGGGCGGGTTCTTGATCCCGGCCTTGGCGAAGATATCCTTGTTGTAATAGAGGGCGCGGTCGGACGCCGCGATGGGAAGGCCGTATGTCTTGCCTTCCAGAACGGACGGGGTGAGGAACGTTGGGATGAAGCGGTCCTTGAACTCGTTATTCATATAGCCGTCGAGGGGCTCGGCGATGCCCTGCTGGACGAAGTCGATCAGCCAGCGGGTGCCGATGATCGAGAGATCGGCATTGGTTCCGGCGGAGATATCGGTGGTCAGCTTCTGCAGCAGCACATCCCAGGGAACCACTTCGATATCGAGCGTCGTGCCGGGATTGGCGGCTTCGAAAGCCTTCTTCACCTCCTGGAAATAGGGCCCGGTCTTGGAGCTGTATTGGGCAACGGTCATGCGGACTTCGCCCGCCTCAGCGCTCGTCCCGAGCGCCAGAATGCTGAATGCGGCCAGAAGGCCGGCCTTCCATTTGCTGATAGCCATTTGCGTGTTCCCTTGTTGCTCCAGCGCCCTGTCGCCGGATGTAATTTTCATGTCAGTTTCTTACATTGATCCTATAAATAGGACTTTTCAAGTTAAAAATCGTGTTGCAAATTTACATTGAAATTTTCCCCTGTCATAATGGAGTCGTGGAATAGCAAACGAGCCGGACAGGACCAAGCATACGGCCAGAAATGGGGAACGAAGTGGAGTATTCAGGCGAATTTTCCGGCAAGACGGTGCTGATTACAGGGGCTGGGGGTGGTGTTGGCAGCGCGCTGGTAAAACTATTCACGGCACGCGGGGGGCGCGTCATCGGCTGTGACAGGAATCTTGGCAGCATGACGGAGCTCGAGCTCCATGCCCGTCATGAATTCGATCTTCTCGACCGCGCGGGGCTGGAAGAAGCTGCCAGACACATCATCGCCGCCGATGGCCTGCCTGATATCGTCGTCAACAATGCCGGATGGACCCGTGCGGAAACCTTCGACGGGCTGGATCAGGACAGGATCGAAAACGAAATCGATCTCAATCTGACGGCTGTGGCAAGCTTCTCCAGTCTCATGGCTGAGGCCATGGCGGCGCGCGGTCATGGCGCGTTCGTCTTCATTTCATCGGTCAATGCGCTCTTGCATTTCGGTAATCCGGCCTATGCCGCGGCGAAGGCCGGCATCAATGCGTTTGCCCGCGCGATTGCGGTCGAATTCGGCCAGCGGGGCGTGCGCGCCAATGTGGTCTGTCCGGGTTCGATCCGCACGCCTGCCTGGGATCATCGTATTGCCGAGGACCCCACCGTACTCGACCGCTTGAAACGGCTTTATCCGCTCGGGCGCATTGTCGATGTGCAGGAGGTGGCCGAAGCGGTGGCGTTTCTCGCCTCCGACCGCGCCTCGGGTATCACCGGGGCGATATTGCCCGTCGATGCAGGGCTGACGGCGGGATGCCGCCCTTTCATCGAAGACATTCTGGGAGGAAACTGAGCCATGAAAGATGTTTCCCTCCGTGGAATTTCCAAATCCTTCGGCGATCTCGCGGTTCTCGATCATATTGACCTCGACATCCGCGAGGGTGAGTTCCTCGTGCTTGTCGGGCCGTCCGGATGCGGAAAATCCACGCTTCTGCGCATGATAGCGGGGTTGGAGCCGATATCTTCAGGAGATCTCGTCATCGGCGGAGAGCGTGCCAACGAGCTTCCGCCGCAAGGACGCAATATCGCGATGGTGTTCCAGTCCTACGCGCTGTTTCCGCATATGACGGCGCGGGACAATATCGGGTTCGGCCCCCGGATCAGGGGCGAAAGCGCGGAGGAGACCGCCGCGAAAGTGGACAAGGCCGCAGGCATTCTCAATCTCCATTCCTATCTCGACCGCTATCCGCGGCAGCTTTCCGGCGGCCAGCGGCAGCGTGTGGCGATGGGGCGGGCGATCGTGCGCGAACCCTCGGTGTTCCTCTTCGACGAGCCGCTGTCGAACCTCGATGCGCAATTGCGCGTGCAGATGCGCACCGAAATCAAGGCCCTGCACCAGCGCCTGAAAACGACGGTCATTTACGTCACCCATGACCAGATCGAGGCGATGACGATGGCCGACCGGATCGTGGTGATGAACAAGGGCAGGATCATGCAGGTCGGCGCGCCGCTCGACCTCTATGACAAGCCGGCCAACAAATTCGTAGCCGGCTTTATCGGCTCGCCCGCAATGACCTTCATACCGGGCGGCGTCATTCGCAAAGGCGTGTTTCAGACCAGGGACGGAGATGAAGTCGCCATATTGAACCGGCCCGCCACCACCCATGCGGTCGAGGCCGGCATCAGGCCCGAGCATTTCCTTCTCGCGACCAATGGCAAGGGGATGACGCTTGCCGTCGAAGTGATCGAGCCGACCGGGCCTGAGACCCATGTCTATGGCCATATAGCGGGTGAGCCGGCGCGTATTGTGTTTCGGGAACGGGTAAACCTTGCGCCCGGTGAGAAGGTTCGGGTAACGGCAGCACCCGAGCATATCCATCTTTTCGAAAAGGATAGCGGCCTGCCGCTTTAGCATATTGATGAGCAAGGTTGCCGATATCATAACGCGGCTTCATGCCGTGGCGCAGGACGGATCGAAATCCGACCGGCGGCTGGCAGCGCTTGTGATATCCAACCCGGACTATGCCTCCAAGGCGGCGATCTCGGAGATTGCCTCCCGCGCAGGCGTCAGCGAACCGACCGTGACGCGGTTTTGCCGCGCGCTGGGCTGCGATGGCGTGCGCGAGTTCAAATTTTATCTGGCGCAGGCATTGGCCATCGGCCGGCAATATCTGACGGAGGAGCCCCCGGCCCCGGACGCGCATGAGCGCCGCATTGCCGCCGCGGTGACGGATGCGGCCATCGCCGCCATTCAGCGCGCCGGGGATGGTGTTGACATGACCGTATTGATGAAAGTCGCGGAACGGCTCGCAGGCGGCGGTCCCGTGCTTTGTCTCGGGTCGGGCGGCATCTCATCCATGCTTGCGACCGAAATGGAGAATCGCCTGTTCCGGCTGGGCATTCCCGTCAGCGCGCAGGTGGACGGCCAGCTTCAGCGCATGTATGCGGCAGTGGTCAATCCGGAGGCGACGGTCATCGCCTTTTCCGTGTCCGGTTTCGCCCGTTCGGTGGTCGAGGCCGTCGGTGTCGCCCGGCAATACGGAGCCGAAACCGTCGCGATCACGCCCGATGGTTCCGATCTGGCGAAAGCGGCCGGTACGCTCATTCCCTTCCAGTCCGAGGAGGATGGGAACATCTACAAGCCGACATCGTCGCGTTTTGCCCTGCTTGCCATTCTGGACATGATAGCGACGGCGACGGCCGAAGCGCGCGGACCGAAGGTGCTCGAAAGCCTGCGGCGCATCAAGCAGAGCCTTAACACACTCAAGGTCGACGATCCGCGCCTGCCTTTGGGAGACTGAACGAATGACAACAGGAGGTTGGAATGAATGGTGCCGTCAATCCCTTTGCGGGCGACAAGGACCGGGAGCAGATCTGGGATATGCTGGTGCGCCGCGATATCGAAGCCTTCGTATCGCAGGATTGGTCTGTCGTCGCGGATGATTTCGACGAAATGCGTTTCCTCGGCATCCACGCACATGGGCAAACCGATCCCGACAAATGGGATGCGGCCTTTCCAACCCTTTCCGCCTATCGCGACGAGTGGCTGCGGCAGGCGGCCGAGAGCGCGGCAACGCAATATGCCGAACCCCTGGCGGACGGCATCTTCCGCGCCACCGATCTTGGTGTCATCGACATCAATGGCGAAATCGCCGTCGCGCGGAAAAAATTCGATGGCGAAATCGCCAAAGCAGACGGTTCCGTGGATCGCCTGAACTGGCAGACGCTCTATTTCTGCCGCCGCGACGGCGCGCGCTGGAAGATCACCGGCTTCGTCGGATACATGGCGTATCGCTGAAACGGTCGAGTAAAGGTCACGGATATTTGCAGCAAATAAAGGCGGTGATTTCAGCCATATTCTTTGCTTTGTCAGATATCGTGCAGCATTATTGTTCTTGATGAGGGGATGTATTGCGGTAACCAGCCAAGGAGACAAGCGATGTCAGCATTATCGGATTTGAAATCGTTGACGCCACAGCAGCGCAATGCCGTGATCGCGAGTTTTCTGGGCTGGATGCTCGACGCCTTCGATTTCTTCATTCTGGTTTTCGTCCTGAAATATATCGCCGAAGAATTCGGCACCGATGTCACCAGCGTCACCATCGCCATCACGCTGACGCTCGCCATGCGCCCCATCGGCGCTCTTCTCTTCGGTTATCTCGCAGAAAGGTTCGGCCGGCGTCCGATCCTTATGATCAATGTCCTCGCCTATGCCTTGCTCGAATTCCTATCGGGCTTCGCGCCCAGCCTGACAGCCTTGATCGTGCTGCGCGCCCTTTTCGGCATCGCGATGGGCGGCGAATGGGGCGTCGGCGCGGCGCTCACCATGGAAACCATTCCGCCGAAATTACGCGGGCTCATTTCCGGCCTGTTGCAGGCCGGTTACCCAGCGGGCTATCTCATCGCCTCGCTGGTCTTCTTCCTGCTTTTTCCCATTATCGGCTGGCGCGGCATGTTCATGCTGGGCGCGCTGCCGGCGCTGCTCGTCCTCTACATCCGCTCCTATGTGGAAGAATCGCCCGTCTTCCTGGCGCGCAAGCGGGAAAAGCTCAGCATTGGCCGCATATGGACGATTCTCCGGCAACATGCGGGGCTAGCCATTTATGCCGTGCTCCTGATGACGGCCTTCAATTTCTTCAGCCATGGTACGCAGGATCTCTATCCGACCTTTCTGGAGGTGCAAAAGAAACTGTCGACGGACACCGTCGGGACAATCGCCATCATCTACAATATCGGCGCGATTCTCGGCGGCATCACCTTCGGAATCTTTTCCGAACGGATCGGGCGACGGCGCGCCATGGTCATTGCCGCGTTGCTTGCGCTCCCGGTAATCCCGCTATGGGTTTACTCCTCGACGCCGGCGCTGCTGGCGGCAGGTGCCTTCCTGATGCAATTCGCGGTACAGGGCGCATGGGGCGTCGTGCCCGCCCATCTCAACGAACTCTCGCCCGATGAGCTGCGCAGCACGTTTCCGGGCCTCACCTATCAGCTGGGTAACCTAATCGCTTCCGCCAATGCGACGTTTCAGGCGGGGCTCGCCGAGCACTACGGAAATGACTATGCCTTCGCGCTCGCTGCGGTTATCGCCGTGGTTGCGGTACTGGTTGCACTTCTGGCCGGTTTCGGCACGGAGGCGAAAGGGGTGGTGTTCGGGAGGGCACCGAGAACTGGTGCTTCCGGGCGTAGGAAGAATTAGGATTGTAGCCGCTGCGGCATGGCGGAAGCGATGACGACCGCCATGCCCGACCCAGCGTTTAATCTTATCTCTTCGGCGTCGCGCTATACCTGTTGTTCGGCGAGATACGCCGTTTCATCCGCGCGAGCGTCAAGCCGGCGCGCCCGGTGGATGTTGTGCAACCAAGTCCGGATGATTCGATCACGAAAACGTGAACCATCTCCTGGGTGACCCACAATAAAAGCCAATATCGGCCACGGTTTTGGCCCGATTACTAAGAAGATTAATGCGCCTTCCGAGTAACGGAAGGACTTTGCCGCCGCCCTATGGGAGTAGATGTTTCTATTTCCACGGCTGGCCAGCATGCCGCCCTGGCAGCTCATCGAATTCGCTATCGGCATGCGCTTCAACCTGTGAAGATGGAGGAAAAGATGATCTCGACAAAATTCAACGCACAGATGGCGGAGAGTGTGACTGGCCGCCGTATGCAGATTGAAGCAGGCAGTGCGCGCTGCGATGCTTATACCGCCAGCGGGTGCATAACGTACGGACGTTGCATCCCGCATCAGATCGATGGAACGAACGCGACCGCCTCGGGCGCGGATCAGTGAGACCGCACAGAGCTGGAATATGCGGGCCGTTGCTGCCCGGCATGAAGGCAGCCAACGGCCTGCATTCTGCCTGAAAAAGGGAGAAAACTATGATTTCGATAAGGTTTGATACGCTGCTGAGCGAGAAGATCATTGGTCGTCGCGAGCAGCTTACAGCGAGCAATCGCCTTTGCACAGGCAATGACTGCTTCACCGCAAACACGCGTTGCGTCCTGTGTGTAACAGACGGCACGCGCCAAGCAAAATAGCTATTCAATAAGCAACTGACTTCCACGACGTCATGCCGCTTGGAATATGCCAGGCGTAACCGCTCGAGGTGATGGCACATAACGCCATGCGTCCTATATAAAATGGAGGAAAAGATGATCTCGACAACATTCAACGCAAAGTTGGCCGAGGCAGTCATCGGCCGCCGCAGCCGGGTCGCTGCAAACATCGCCCAATGCACCGACCACTACACTTATTGTTGGAGTGCGTGTATGCAATCGCCTGGCGAAAAGCGCGGATGAACCCCCAGCGAAGGGAGCCCCAGACAGGACCTGAAATATGAAGCCTGTCTGGTCCATGCGTTCAACCGGCAGCGAGCGATTTCCGTCATGACCATCGAGATAACAAAGGGCAGGCCTGCCCCGGTCGATATCAGCCGTGAAATCATTCAGTATACCTATTTCACCGATCAATTCACGACCGAGACATTCTCCTTTCGTAATTTCCTTGTTGATGACGGGCAAATGTCCTGCATCGTCGATCTCAAGAGTTTCGAGGCAACCAACGCCTCGCTGCTGCTGCTCGACAGGATTTTGCAATCCCTCGGTTTTGCCCTGATTGCCTATCTCTTCAAGCGGGACGGCAGATCGTTCCGGTTCCTTTTCATCAAGAGGATGCGTTGGGATTTTGACGGTCCCGTGCGGCCGGATCGCCCGGTCGCATTTCAGATGACCTACGCCATGTGCTTTCTTTCTGCGCGCAAAGCCGTCTGCTCCCTCGATGGGACGGTGAATGAGAGCAAAGCTGCATTCAACGTCACCGTCGAGATTTTCGGCTCACGCAAGTCACCGTGGGATATCGAAGAGGGCCGATCCGAACCCGCTCTGTAAAGTTCCGTAGCGAGGGGGAGAAAAGGAAAGGGCAAATGCCTTCTTTGGACTCTCCATCCGAACAGGAGGTCTTTTCCAACCTCTACCACCATCTGATCGCCGATAGTTGCGGGCAACTCCGGCAGCGTCAGAGCCCGCATATTCCCGAAGCGACGCTGCAGGATTTTGCCGAGGCGGCTTTCCTGCCTTCTGCGCGCAGAGCCTGGGAACGCCTTTTCATGGTGGAGATGAATTTCGCCGACCAGGAGGGCCTGCTTCAGGGAAAAACGGAAGCCGAACGCTTCGAATTCTTCGTGACCGAAGTCATAAAGCCCGAAAACTTCACTCTGCTTTG